>NZ_JBKISU010000007.1:0-148036 GCF_050266975.1 Aeromonas sobria | reverse complement strand
GTAAACTCATGCGAAAACAGGACCTTGCCTCTAACCTGCGCCGCAAGAAATATCGGTCGTACAAGGGGACGTACGGCCATATCGCCCCGAACCTCTTGCAGCGTGATTTTCACGCCGATGCCCCGAACCAGAAATGGGTCACCGATGTGACGGAGTTCAATCTCAAAGGGCAGAAGCTGTACCTGTCGCCGGTGCTGGACCTCTATAACAGCGAGATCATCGCCTGGCAGATGGCAACGCACCAGAGGATGCAGTTGGTGGACAAGATGCTGGATGAGGCCCTGGCAAGATTACAACCAGGAGATGCGCCGGTGCTGCACTCGGATCAAGGCTGGCAATATCAGATGGCGAGCTATCAGACGCGATTATCGTCAAGGGAGGTGAAGCAAAGCATGTCACGCAAAGGGAACTGCCTGGACAATGCGGTGGTAGAGAACTTCTTTGGGCTGCTGAAGAGCGAATGCTGGTTCAACGAAGAGTACGAAGATACAGAGCAGTTGAAGCGTGCGGTGGATGAATACATCCACTACTACAACCACGAGCGGATCAAAGCAAAACTAAACGGCCTGAGCCCGGTACAGTACCGAACTCAGGCCATGTCATCCGCCAACTAATGTGTCCAATAAATGGGGTTCACTTCACAAGGTGGCTTTTTTCATGCTCTGGCACAGTCACTGCATTGTCATATTTCGCAATGACTCAATGGAGGGCGGAACATGAAAAACACCCAACTGGCACTGTTCCCTTTGCCGTCCCACATACTGCCGGGCGGCAAGCTGCCACTGCGACTGTTCGAGCCGCGCCACCTGCAGATGCTCAAGGAGTCCTTCGAACAAGAGCGAGGCTTTGGCATAGTGATGGAAGAGGCGACCTCGACAGGCACCGCCGGGCGCATACTCCCGGTCGGCACCCGGGTCAAGGTGACCGACTTCTACACCCTCAATGACGGCCTGCTGGGGGTCACTGTGCTCGGGCTGGATCGCTTCTGCATCCACAGCATGACCACAGACGCCCTTGGCCTGTGCCGCGCCGAGGTGGAACCCCTGCCCAACTGGCCCAGCATTCACAGCGATTTCAGCGACGATCTGCTGGCCGACCGGCTGCGAGAGGTATTCGAGCAATATCCGGAGCTCGATGAGCTCTACCCGGACAAGCAGTTCGAGGACGCCACCTGGCTGTGCCAGCGCTGGCTGGAGATACTGCCCATGCCCATCTACGAGAAGCAGATGCTGATCGCCAAGCAGAACAGCGAGGCCGCCAGGCAGTTCCTTCGCCGTTTGATTGCCCGCTGAGGGGCTGACGGACGCTATCAGCGAGGCCACCGGGAGCATTTCCCTCCGCCCCTTGATCGCCCGCTGAGGGACGATAGAAGCGAGGCCACCGGGAGAGCATTTCCCTCCGCCGCTTGATCGCCCGCTGACGGGAAGCTCACCGACAGAACAAGGGCCAGGCCGTCTGGAGCATTTCCCTCCGCCGCTTGATCGCCCGCTGACGGGAAGCGCACTGACAGAACAAGGGCCAGGCCGTCTGGAGCATTTCCCTCCGCCGCTTGATCGCGCGCTGACGGGAAGCGCATTGACAGAACAAGGGCCAGGCCGTCTGGAGCATTTCCCTCCGTCGCTTGATCGCCCGCTGACGGACGATAGAAGCGAGGCCACCGGGAGAGCATTTCCCTCCGCCGCTTGATTGCCCGCTGACGGACGATAGCAGCGAGGCCGCCGGGAGCATTTCCCTCCGCCGCTTGATTGCCCGCTGAGGGACGATAGAAGCGAGGCCACCGGGAACACTCCCTCCGTCGTTTGGCCGCTCACTGAAGGGCGATAGAAGCCAGACCGCCGGGAACACTCCCTCCGTCGTTTGGCCGCTCACTGAAGGGCGATAGAAGCCAGACCGCCGGGAGCAATTCCCTCCGCCGCTTGATTGCCCGCTGAGGGGCGGTAGAAGCCAGACCGCAGGGAACACTGCCGGCTGGATTAAGCGCCGACAAGAAGAGCTGGCAGAGGGGGAGAAGGCGTCCGACGAGACCATTTGCAAAATGCGAAAAATCTCATAATGAAAAGGGCGCATTCGCAATTTGCAAATTTTTCATTCAGGCACCGACAGGGTGCCCACAGTGAATGTTCAGCTGGAGCCTGCTATCGCTGCCCATGGCTCGGCATAGAAAAGTTGGCACGTATTTTTCATATAGCTTTATACAACCCGATTTATCCCGTGCTCTCTTCAGTATTTGCTGAAGAATTGGTCAACTACCCAGTTGACCATTTTTTTTGCCTGCCATTCACCCACGCGTCCCATCCCCGTCCACTCTGCCCCCTCACCATGACGACGCCATGACATTCAACAGTGCCGTTGCAGGCAGTCGCGCAGCCGGGCGAGGCTGATGGGCTTGGCCAGAAAATCCGTCATGCCTGTGGCCAGACAGCAGGCCCTGTCCTCGGCCATGGCATTGGCGGTCAGCGCCACTATGGGCATGCGGTAACCGAGCTCGCGCAGCAAGCGGGTCGCCTCCAGCCCATCCATCTGCGGCATCCGCATGTCCATCAGGATGAGATCCGGCGCCAGCTCCGCCACCTGGGCCAGCGCCTCCAGGCCATTGCCGGCGATCCGCACCCGGCTCACCAGCTTTTGCAGCATGAGGGAGACCACCAGCTGATTGATGGGGCTGTCTTCCACCACCAGCACGTCCAGGGGCCGCAAGGCGTTGCTGGGCGGGGCCGCCCTCGCCTCGCTCTCGCAGGGCAGGCCCAGACCGGGCAGGGAGAACCAGAAGCGGCTGCCGGCACCGAGCCGGCTGGTGAGACAAAGCTCGCCCCCCATCAGGGCGACCAGCCGCTTGCTGATGCTCAGGCCAAGGCCGGTGCCGGCGCGGTGGCGAGTGGCCGAGCTGTCGACCTGGGTGAAGGGCTCAAACAGCCGGGCCTGATCCGCCTCGGCGATGCCGATGCCCGTGTCCTGCACCTCGATCTGCAGGCACTCATCCCGCCAGCCCATCTTGAGCACCACGCCCCCCTGCTCGGTGAACTTGAGGGCATTGCCGAGCAGGTTGTTGATGATCTGGGACAGGCGCACTGGATCGGCGAACAGGGCCTCGGGCAGCGCCTCATCCAGCTCGCAGGTCAAGGTGAGCCCCTTCTCCCTGGCCTGATCCTGCCAGGGTTCCATGATGGCCTGGCTGAGGGGGTGGAGCGCGAATCGCTCGCAGTGCAGCGCCAGGCTGTGGGCCTCTATCTTCGAGAAGTCGAGCACGTCATCTATGATGGTCTGCAGCAGCCGGGCCGAGTGGGCGGCATGATCCAGCAGGGTCTGCTGGGCCGGGGCCATCCCCTCGTGCTGCAGCAGATCCAGCATGCCCATCACGGCGTTCATGGGGGAGCGGATCTCGTGGGTCATCATGGCCAGGAACTGGGACTTGGCCCGGTTGGCGGCCTCGGCCTGATCCCGCGCCTTGGCCAGCTCCTGCTCGCGCCTTATCTGGCGCCCTATGTCGCGCGCCGTGCCGCTGTAACCGCAAAAATGGCCCTGCCTGTCGAACAGGGGCTCGGCGTTCACCTCCATCCAGCGCACCAGGCCCCCGGCATTGATGCGCACCCGCTCGGCGCGGATGGCTTGGCGCCCCTCCACCAGGCGGCGGTACTTCTCCCACTGCTCCCCTTCCCGCTCATGGGTTACCTCGTAGAGGCTGCGACCCGTCTCCATGGTCATGACGCCTCCCTCATAGCCGGGGGCAGAGACATAACTGAGCCTGTGCTCGCCATCGGTTTCCCAGAACCAGTCCGAGGCCATGGCGGCAAAGCGGCGAAACCGGCGCTCGCTCGCCTGCAGCTCCCGGGTCTTGAGCGCCACCTGCTGCTGGAGCCGGGCCCGATAGGCGATGTTGACCAGGGCCTGGGAGATGAGGGGCTGGCAGCGGGCCAGCGCCGCCTTGCTCTGCAGATCCAGCCCGCCCCTGACCGAGTGGCGGCAGAGCAGTATGCCGGTAAAGCCCGGGGCATGCAGGCCGGTCAGCATCAGGCTGGCCCAGCCCGGCTTGCCCGCCAGCCCGGCGAATTCGGGCAGCTGGGCCGGGTCATAGACGACCAGGGTCTCCCCCGCCAGGGCGCGGGCGAAGAGGGGGGAGTGCCGCCAGCCCTGGCCGCACTCGGCTGGTTCTGTGCTCAAATGGGTGACGCCGGCCCCCGCCTCCCAGCTCAGGACATCCGCCTGCTCGAAGCCGATGAAGGGCTGCAGGCTACGGATCAGGCTCAGCAGCACCTGCTCCAAGGTGCGGGCATCGGCCAGGGCGCCGAGGCCGGCCAGCAGGGTCTGGGACTCCTGACGGTACTGGGCCTCCCGGGCACGGCAATGAACCAGCTCCACCAGGGTGGCTTGCAGCTTGTCGTTCAGTGCCTCCAGCGCCTTGCTGTCACTGCCCGTCTCAGGATGCATCGACGCCTCCCAGCAGCACCACGGCGGAGACCATGAGGTTGCCATGGGCCAGCTCCCCATGGGGCAGCCGCCCCTGCTCGCCGAAGGTGAAGGGGGTGATGAAGGGGATGGCCCCCAGCTGCGCCTCGAGCAGGCTGCCAACCTCCTGGATCCGCTCCCCCAGGGCGAGCCTGGATCCGGCGCAGAAGATGAGCAGGGCCCCCAGGGGACGCACGGCGCCGCAGCCACCGTAGCCGGGCTCTATGTGCGCCGCCAGGCTGCGGGCCAGCAGCCCCTCGGCGCTGCCATGCATCAATATCAACCGCTCCCCCGGTTCGATGGCGGTGAAGAGCCGCAGGCCGCCCCGGGCCGTGACGGCCTCGGGATGGGAGAGCTTGTAATAGGGCACCCCGTCCAGGGTGCCCCGCTGGCGCGCCAGGGGGGCCAGGGTGCTCTGGGCCAGGATGGGCCCCACCGGAAAGGGGGCCAGGCCGCGCCAGCTGGCATAGACCCAGGCGGCCGGCTCGCCATCTATGGTCAGCACCTCGCGCCCGTCGCACGCGGTCACCAGGCCATGATGGGCGGTGGCCAGATAGCCGGAGTGGAACTGAAACGCCAGCTCGCAGTCGGGATAGAGCAGGGCCAGCACCACCCCCTCTCGCCCCTCCCCCCCCTGCCAGCAGAGTTGCCAGTCGCCACGGATGGCGTCATCTGCAGCCGATCCCCCCACCACGGGCACCCGGCAACCGAACTCGTCCTCGATGGCCGCGAGCAGCCCCTCCTCCCGGCCCGGGCTCGCGTGCAGCAGCACCATGGCCGGCAGCTCGCCGGGGCGCCCCGCCTCGGCCATGGCGCCGTGCAGCAGGGCCCGCATGTCGACCGCCTCCCCCAGCCCCCCGGCCACCCCGTAGCACCCCTTCTCATCGAACAGGGCCGCCACCGCCAGCCCCCAGCCCTGGGCGCTGTGATAACCGGCCTGGGTCTGCACCCCGTGGCAGGAGCTGCAACCGATGAGGCGGGCATGGGGATAGCGCCCGGTCAAGGCCTGACGCAGGACGCCGGCATCGTGGGCCTGGGTAAAGTAGACGATCAGCAGGGATGGCAGGGCCGCGGGAGCCAGGTCCTCGAGGCGCTCGCACACCTCGCGGCAGGCGAGGGCCGAGCTGGCTGCGAGGGAGTGAGCCGTCAGAAAGTTCACTGCTATCTCCTGTTGAGTCTCATTGGTCGATGAGGCGGTCATGATATCGGGGAGCCCGCCAGACTGTGACGAGTCCACGCCTTCCCCGCCCTGGGCAAGAAAATCAGGTGCAGCAACCAAGCAAAAGTCATACCCTTTGCAAAAAATCCCGCGCATCCTTATGGATTGTGTCAGGGAGAACAACAACATGAGGCCCATCATGAGCCTGCACGGGGACACTTATGTGGCAGAAAAATATCAATGACTTCCAACGGGTGGTGGCCATCGGCGGCGGCCATGGCCTGGGGCGGGTGCTCTCCTCCCTCTCCTTCCTGGGTGCCCGCCTCACCGGCATAGTGACCACCACGGACGATGGCGGCTCCACCGGCCGACTGCGCCAGAGCCAGGCCTGCATCGCCTGGGGAGATATGCGCAACTGCCTCAACCAGCTGGTGACCGAACCCAGCATCGGCAGCATGCTGTTCGAACACCGCTTCGCCGGCCGGGGCGAACTGGCCGGGCACAACCTCGGCAACCTGATCCTGCTGGCGCTGGACAACCTGTCGGTGCGTCCCCTCGACGCCATTCGCCTCATCAGCAACATGCTGAAGATAGAGACCCAGCTGCTCCCCATGTCCGAGTTCCCCACCGACCTCTGTGCCAGCACCGCCTGCGGCAACCGGATCCTGGGGGAGGTCTCCATCGACCAGCTGGAGAGCCCGCCCCTCTCCCTCTCCCTCAGTCCCAGGGTCACGGCGACCCGGGAGGCGGTGCAGGCCATTGCCGAGGCCGAGATGATCATCCTGGGCCCGGGCAGCTTCCTCACCTCCATCATGCCCCCCCTGCTGCTGGAGGAGATCGCCCAGGCCATCGGCCAGAGCCGGGCTCGCCTGGTGTTCATCACCAATCTGGTGGCCGAGCCGGGTCCCGCCGGCCAGATGGATCTGATGACCCAGTGGCGCTGGCTGGAGCAGCAGATTGGCCGCGGCCGCATCGACGCCATCATAGGCCCCGAGGGCCACTACCCGGCGGCGCTCGATGGCCTGCTGATGACGGCCGATCTGGGGGAAACCGCCCTGCCCCATCGCCACGACAGGGCCAGGCTGAAGGCGGCCCTGGACAAGGCCATCCATTGGCGCAGCCATCACTGATCACGGCGTGTCACCACCACAGGCGGCCCAAAACCAGGTGATCCCCTGGCGCCGCCATCACTGACGACTATGTGCCATCGCCACAGGCAAGCCCGAACCAGGTGCTCCCCTGGCGCAGCCATCACTGATCACGGCGTGTCACCACCACAGACGGCCCAAAACCAGGTGATCCCCTGGCGCCGCCATCACTGATGACTATGTGCCATCGCCACAGGCAAGCCCGAACCAGATGATCCCCTGGCGAAGCCATCCCTGACGACTTGTGCCGTCGCCACAGGCAAGCCCAAACAAGGTGTTGGGTGGCGATGCCGGCTCAGGCCGGGGGACGGCAGTAGTCGTGCAACTGGGTGAAAACCTGGGGCAGGGATTGCTGCAACTGGCCGATGAGCAGGCCGCTCTCGGCGCTATCCTGGCGCTTGCAGGCCTGCTCCAGGGCGATCACCTGTTGCAGACTCTGGCGGGCGCCATAGCTGGCGCAGGAGGATTTGAGGCTGTGGGCGAGCCGCCCCAGGGAGTGCCACTGGGCCTGTTCGAACAGGGGTGGCAGCTGGGCCAATTGCTCCCCCACCTCCTCGATGAATACCTCGATCACCACGGGCATCATCTCTTCGCCAATGTCTTCGGCCAACTGGGCCAGAACCGCCTCGTCCAACAGTGTCATCTTGCCTCCTGCAATGTGGTACCCAAATAGAACATACATCGCTATCGGCGAACAAGGGAGTCAAATCGTCCCCAAGAGGGCGACGCGCACGGGATGGCAAAAGTGTGATCGGGCTCTACAATCGCGCACTTATCACCCCCAGGCCTCGCCGGAGCCGCGACAAAGGGGTTGCAACAAAATTAACAACCAAGCAACAATGCAGGCCATGAGACAGAGCGCGGCTCGACAACACCTCATCCCTTTTTGCCTGTATGGCTGCTGCGAAGAACCAGGGTAGATATCTACCCTGGTATTTTTTTAGACCGGATTGTCGATGTCGACGAAGATGACCTCGAGTCCGTGCTCGGCGGCCAGCCACTCCCCCAACGCCTTGACCCCGTAGCGTTCGGTCGCATGATGACCGGCGGCGAAGAAGTGCATCCCCATCTCGCGGGCCGTGTGTATGGTCTGCTCCGAGGCCTCCCCCGAGATGAAGGCATCTATGCCCTGCTCGGCAGCCAGGGTGATATAGCTCTGGCCACCCCCGGTACACCAGGCCACTGTCTCGATGAGGGCAGGGCCGCTCTCGCCACAGTGCAGCGGCGTGCGTCCCAGCCGCTCCCCTATCCTGGCCGCCAGGGCCTCCCCGCTCATGGGCTCGGCCAGCTTGCCGACCATGGCGACGCTCTTCTTGTCCCAGGGCTCCAGGCCGCGGCGCACCTGGATGTCCAGCAGGCGGGCGAGCTGGGCGTTGTTGCCCAGTTCGGGGTGAACATCCAGGGGGAGGTGATAGGCAAACAGGTTGATGTCGTGGCTGAGCAGGGTCTTCAGGCGGCGCTGCTTCATGCCGGTGATCACCTCGGATTCCCCCTTCCAGAAGTAACCATGGTGCACCAGGATGGCGTCGGCCCCCTGGGCCACGGCGGCGTCGAGCAGCGCCTGGCTGGCGGTGACCCCTGTGACTATCTTGCGGATCTCGTCGCGGCCCTCGACCTGCAGGCCATTGGGACAGTAGTCCTTGATGGCGTGGGGTTCGAGCAGCGTATTGAGCAGATTGGTGAGTTTTTGGCGGCGGATCATAGGCCCCTCTGTGCCCTCATGGGCGCGATGACAAAGGGCCATGATAATCGAGCCCGCCGACCAAGGCCATGGCGGCGGGCGCGAGGAGGGGCGACGACTCAGACGGGCAGCGGGATCCCGGCCTCGCGCATCTGTGCCAACTTGTAGCGCAGGGTGCGCGGGCTGATGCCAAGACGCTCGGCCACCGCCTTGCGACTGCCGTTGCAGTCATGGAGGGTATCCAGGATGATCTGGTGCTCCTGCTGCTTGAGCTCGCTGCCGAGCCGATCGCCGCACAAGGGGCGCTCGGGTTCGGCTGCGACGCCCTGCGGCCCCTCCCCTGGCTCCCCCGCCAGGGCCGAGAAGGCCTCCTCGGCGCCAGGCTCCAGGATCAGCTGGGCGGCGCCTATCTCCCCCTCGGTGGAGAGGATCAGGGCCCGCTGCACCACGTTGTCCAGTTCGCGCACGTTGCCGGGCCAGGGGTGTGCCAGCAAGCGGGCCGCCGCCTGGGCTGACAGCCTGGGGGTCGGCATGCCCTGCTGCTGGGCATGGAGCGCCAGCAGGTGCTCGGCCAGGGGCAGGATGTCGCCGGGGCGCTCGCGCAGGGCACGCCAGCGCAGGGGGAAGACGTTGAGCCGGTAGTAGAGATCCTCGCGAAAACGCCCCTCCTGCACCGCCTTGTGCAGATCCCGGTTGCTGGTGGCGATGACCCGCACGTCCAGGGGGATCATCTTGCGGCTGCCAAGCCGCTCCACCTCTTTCTCCTGCAGCACCCGCAGCAGCTTGGCCTGCAAGGAGAGATCCATCTCGGTGACCTCATCGAGCAGCAGCGTGCCCCCCTGGGCCTGCTCGAACTTGCCAGGACAGCCCTGAACGGCGCCGGTGAAGGCCCCCTTCTCGTAGCCGAACAGGGTCGCCTCCAGCATGTTTTCCGGGATGGCGGCGCAGTTGATGGCCACGAAGGCCTGCTCGCTGCGGGGGGAGTTGTCATGGATATAGCGGGCCAGCACCTCCTTGCCGGTACCACTCGGTCCGGTCACCATCACGGTGGCCTCGCTGCGGGCGACCCGGGTCGCCAGCTGGAACAGTTCGGCGCTGCGGGGATCTCCATAGACCACGGCCCGCTTCTCCACCCGCTGCGCCGGCACATAGCGGCTCACCTGATTGAGCAGCACCTCGGGGGAGAAGGGCTTGGCCAGATAGTCGATGGCCCCTTCCCGCATGGCGCGCACGGCGCCATCTATGTTGGCATGGGCCGTCATCAGCAACACGGGGATCTGGGGGTAGGCCTGGCGGATGTTGCCCAGCAGGGTCAGGCCATCCATGCCCCCCATCTGGATGTCGGAGATCACCATGTC
The DNA here is from genome assembly GCF_050266975.1 of Aeromonas sobria. GTDB lineage: Bacteria > Pseudomonadota > Gammaproteobacteria > Enterobacterales > Aeromonadaceae > Aeromonas > Aeromonas sobria_B. The sequence continues at coordinate 138,247 of NZ_JBKISU010000007.1, read as the reverse complement.
GAAGGGCTGGCGCGACAGGGCGAGCAGGGCCCGCTCGCCGCTCTCGGCCTCGCGGCACTGGTAACCCCCGAGCATCAGGGTATCGATCAGCGCCTCGCGCAGACCGGCATCGTCTTCCACCACCAGGATACGGGCCTGGGTCATGCGACACCTCCAAGTTGCAGCGGCTGTTGATGCAAGGGAAACGAGAGGGTGAAGCAACTGCCGTCACCGGGGACGGAGGCCACGCTGACCTCCCCCTGGTGGGCGCGCACCACGGACTGCACCACCGCCAGCCCAAGGCCGGTGCCCTGGCTGCGGGTGGTGAAGAAGGGCTCGAAGATCTGGGCCAGCTGCTGATGGCTCATGCCCTTGCCGTTGTCTATCACCCTCAGCTCGACCCGGTTGTCGCAGCGCACCGCGCTGACCATGAGGGAGTCGGCGCCCGCCTGGGCACCGTTGGCGATCAGGTTGTTGATGGCACCCGCCAGGGCGCTGCTGTTGGCCAGCAGGCAGAGATCCGGCTCGGGCGCCTCCATGTGCAGGCGGCAACCCTGTTGTTCGCAGAAGGCCTCGGCGCCGGCCTGCACCTCGGCCAGCAGCCCCTGGACCGAGAGGGGGGCCACCACCTGGCTCTCGCCGCTGCGGGCAAACAGCAAGATATCGCCTATCTGCTTCTCCAGATCCTGCAGCCTGGCCATCAGCTTCTGCTGGAACAGGATGCGGGACTCGGGTTTCAGGGTGCGGTTGGCCAGGTTGGCGCCATAGAGCATGGCCGCCGACAGGGGGGTGCGGATCTGGTGGGCCAGGGAGGCCGCCATGTTGCCAAGGGCCGAGAGGCGCTTCATGTGGTTGACCCTGTCTTGCAGACGACGGGTCTCGGTGAGGTCGGTGAGAAACACCAGCTGGCCGGGCTGATCCGGCAGCGGCTGGGTCGAGAGCTGCACCCGGCGGCCATCTCGCAGGGAGATCTCGTGACCATCGTCGGCCCGTGGCTCGAAGCAGCGGCCGATGATGGCGCGCCAGCTCATCCCCTCCAGGGGCTCGCCGAGCAGGGCATGGGCGGCGGGATTCGCCCGGGTGATGATCCCCTGACCATCGAGCAGGAGCACCCCGGTCGGCAATGCCGTGAAGATGGCATAGAGCTGACTGACTTCGTGGGACTGGACCGGGTTGTCTTGCTGCTGGCTCGTCATAAACCTGACCTCAAACAAAGAATGCGATCAGGTTATTCAAGTTCTATGCCATTTGATTTATCTGATATAAATCATGAAGTTAAAAACGTGGCGTCAAGGGATTGACCCTAGGCCTCCTTGCTCATGCCATATTTTTTCATCTTCTCCACCAGGGTTGTGCGACGCATGCCGAGCAGATCGGCAGCCCGGGCCACCACCCCCTCCTGGGACTCCAGGGCCTGGCGGATCAGCTCCACCTCGAGGTCGGCCAGCATCTCCTTGAGATTGACCCCCTCCTGGGGAAGCTGCATCAGGTTGCCCCCCGATGCGCCGGTCACCAGCTCCGGCGGATCCTGGAACACGGCGGCCAGGGCATCGCGCTCATCCATCTCGGTCAGGCGCGCATCCCGCGGTTCGCAGGGCAGCAGGCGGTAGCGGCTCGGCAGATCGGCGACATCCACTATCTGCTGGGGATAGAGGATCAGCAGGCGCTCGAGCAGGTTGGAGAGCTCGCGCACGTTGCCGGGCCAGGGGTACTGCATCAGGGATTCCATGGCGCGCTGGGTCAGGCGAATGAAGCCCTGGTGCTGCTCCGAGTGGCGATTGAGCAGCTCTTGCAGCAGCAGCGGGATGTCATCGACCCGATCCCGCAGCGGCGGCGTCTCTATGGGGAAGACGTTGAGGCGATAGTAGAGATCCTCGCGAAACTCCTGGGTGCGGATCATGGCCTCCAGATCCCGGTGGGTGGCCGCTATGATGCGCACATCCGCCTGGATCGGCTTGCCGCCACCGACCCTGTCGAACAGCCGCTCCTGCAGTACCCGCAGCAGCTTGACCTGCATCGGCATCGGCATGTCCCCTATCTCGTCGAGGAAGAGGGTGCCGCCCTGGGCCAGCTCGAAGCGACCGCGCCGCGCCGCGATGGCGCCGGTGAAGGCCCCCTTCTCGTGGCCAAACAGCTCGCTCTCGAGCAGCTCGGCCGGGATGGCGCCGCAGTTGATGGGCACGAAGGGGCCGTCGGCACGGCCGGAGAGTTCATGGATGGCGCGGGCCACCACCTCCTTGCCGGTGCCGGACTCGCCGAGGATCAGCACGTTGGCATCCGTCTGGGCCACCTGGCCGATGAGGCGGCGCACCTCCTGGATCCCCTTGCCCTTGCCCACCAGCAGGCGCAGCAGCGTCTGCCCCTTGTCATGGGTCTGCTGTCTGGGATGCAGGGAGACGAACGCCTGGCAGAAGTGCAGGTGCCGAGTCAGGGATTCGTAGGAGAAGGGCGCCTCGGCCACGCCGATGAAGTTGCTGTTGGGCAGCTCGGTCTCGATCAGGGAGACGAAGGGGGTGCGAGGATACTGCTCGAGCAGCGTGCTCAGGGGACGATCCGCCAGCTCGCCTATCAGCACCCCTTGCAGGGGGCTCGACGCCTCGATGGCCATGTCCAGATCCGCGGGTGCCACCTCCTGCCAGGGCAGCCCCATGAAGGAGAGCACTGTGCCCAGCTGCTGGCGTCTGGCGACATCCGAATCCACTATCAGCACACCCATTGCCATCATAACTTTCCCTCTCGACCATGTGTTTTTGTTATACCCGTCCATGCCCTGCCAGGGGAGCCATGGTCACAAGGCGCACAAACTGCCAAAATTCCGGCGCCTTGTCAAAAACTGTCGCGCCAGAGTGTGTCCTGGCAAGCATAGTCGCAACAATAGTATTCAATCAGACCCTTTTCTGTGATCCGGCCTCATCAATCCAGCGTCTGTTTGAGACTCGCGTAGCGGCACTCGGGAAAACGGGTGCAGGTCAGAAACTGCTTGCCGGCATAGGGGCCCTTGCGCGCCTCGCGCGCCTGCAGGGGGGCGGTGCAGCGGGGACAGGCATTGGGCTCGAGCAGCGGTTCGGCCGCCTCCTCCTCTTCCCCGGGCAGGGCGCTGAAGCGGGTCAGGGGCGCCTCCTCTTGCGAGGCGAGTGGCGCGGCACTGGCTGGTCGGTGCGCGGGCCCCTCTTGCGGGCCCGGCGCCTGCTCCGTCCGCTCGTGGCGCTTGTCCCTGGCTCGCCCGGCGGCCCGCGGTGACGGTCGCTCCTCGCGCGCCCCGGCCCTGGGGGTCTCCTCCAGCTCGACGGATGCCAGGGCATCGGGATCGAAGGTGGGCTCGCGCCGCTCGCCCCTGGGGAAAGTCAGGGTCTCCAGGGAAGCCTCTTCCTCCTCGGCCAGCAGGGCCAGCACCCTCTCCTTGAGCTCCTCCAGATCCCCCTGCTCGCCCCCTTCCAGCACCAGCAGCGGCAGGTCGGCGCGCTCGCACAGGGCCATCAACCAGCGATCCCGGCCCGGCCGACGCTTGCCCTGCCCCGGCGCCAGTCGCTCCAGGGCGCAGAGCAGGGAGAGATCCTCGGGATGGCAGAGCAGATAATCAAACTGCCTGTCCCCCATGGCCTGCAGCTGCTTTTGCCACTTGCCCTTGCCGACCCCCTTGCCGGGTTGCAGCACATCCTTGAGCCGGACATGGGTGAACAGCCTGACCTCCCCCTGCAACAGGGTCTGCAGCGCATCGAATTCACGGTGGCGGTCGGGGGACATGAGCGTCTCTTGCAGGGTGCAGGAGACGACCCTGGCACGGCGGGCACGCCAGATCAGCAGGACAAGAACCAGGGCCAGCAGGAGCAGGCCGGGCAACAGCAGGGCATTCATGGATGGAACAATCCGACAGTCAGAAAGAGGGGCATAATATTACCACAACCCGGCGCGGCAACCCCTATCCCTCATGCTCGTGGCGCAGGGGCGCGCGGGAGGCAGAAGAATTTCGGTTTTGCCCCCGCCAGGGGGTTCATCTGGCCAGCAACGGCAGGCACAATGACATGGACTCACACACAAGGAGAGCAGGATGCAAAAGCAATTGGTAGTCACCGTCATCGGTACGGACAGACCCGGCATAGTGGAAGAGCTGGCCTCCCTCATCAACGCCCAGGGGGGCAACTGGCTGGCCAGTTCCATGAGCGAGCTGGCCGGCCAGTTTGCCGGCATCCTCCAGGTCGGCGTGGACGAGAGTCACTATCGCCCCCTGTGCGAGGCCCTCTCCCTGTTGGACGGGCTCAAGGTGAGCTTCGCCGAAGGGGTGCTCGGCGCCGAGCCGGAGCGCCAGCTGATGCTGACGGTCACCGGCAACGACAGACCCGGCATAGTCCACGAGGTGGCGAGCATATTGCGCCAGCTCGGGGCCAACGTCATCGACCTGACCACGGGCTGCGAGGCCGCCCCCCACTCGGGCGCCCCCCTCTTCTATGCCCATACCCTGATCTCCCTGCCCCAGGGTCTCGCACTCTCTACCCTGATCGAATCCCTGGAGTCCCTCTCGGACGACCTGGTGGTCGACATCGATCAAGACGCGGAAGATTGATGGGGTCGTCATTAAATTGTCACAAAAACGTCATCTAATGAGGCCCATTCGCCCATGGGATGGGATAAGCAGAGGCATAGATGAGCACCGACAAGTTGTATGAAGAGAAAGAACTGAGTTGGCTCTCTTTCAACGAGAGGGTATTGCAGGAGGCGATGGACAAGACGGTGCCGCTCATCGAGCGGATCCGTTTTCTCGGCATTTTCTCTTCCAACCAGGACGAGTTTTTCAAGGTGCGGGTCTCGGAGGTGAAGCGCCGCATTCTCATCAACGAGGTGCACGGCGGTGATGACGACGCCAAGGTGTTGCTGCGGGCCATCCAGCAGAAGGTGATGGCCCTGGGGGAGGCGTTCGACAACACCTACAAGGAGTTGCTGATCGCCCTGGCCCGCCACAACATCTTCCTGGTCAACGAGGGCCAGCTCTCCGCATCCATACAGCAGTGGCTGCGGGTCTTCTTCCGGGAGAAGGTGCAGCGCCACCTGATCCCCATCCTCCTCAACAAGGAGGTCAACCCGGTCAAGTTTCTCAAGGACGAGTACACCTACCTGGCGGTGGAGATGAAGAAGCATGGCCAGGTGATCCAGTACGCCCTGGTGGAGGTGCCCACCAACGATCTGCCCCGTTTCGTGCAGCTGCCCGCCGAGGGTACCCGCCGCAAGAAACAGATCATCATCCTCGACAACATCATCCGCTTCTGTCTGGACGACCTGTTCAAGGGGTTTTTCGACTACGACGAGATAGCCGCCTACGCGGTCAAGCTGACCCGGGATGCGGAGTATGACCTCTCAGACCAGCTCGACCTCAGCCTGGTGGACAAGATGAGTGATGGCTTGAAGCAGCGGCTCACCGCCATGCCGGTGCGCTTCGTCTACGAGCGGGAGATGCCGGCGGCCATGATAAGCTTCCTCAAGCTCAAGCTGCAGATCAGCTCCTACGACGCCATCATGTCCGGGGGGCGCTATCACAACTTCAAGGATTTCATCGGCTTCCCCAATGTGGGCCGGGACTATCTGGAAAACCCCAAGCTGCCGGCCCTCGAATGCCGCGACTTTGACGGCTTCGTCAACGCCTTCGATGCCATCGCCAGGCAGGACATACTGCTCTACTACCCCTATCACAAGTTCCACCACTTCACCGAGCTGGTGCGCCAGGCGGCGTTCGACCCGGCGGTGAGCGCCATTCGCATCAATATCTACCGGGTCGCCAAGAAGTCGCGCATCATTCACTCCCTGATCGATGCCGCCAACAACGGCAAGAAGGTGACCGTGGTGGTGGAGCTGCGGGCCCGCTTCGACGAGGCGGCCAACATCGACTGGGCCAACATCCTCACCGATGCCGGGGTCAAGGTGGTGTTCGGGGTGCCCAGCCTCAAGATCCACTCCAAGCTCTGCCTTATCACCCGCCACGAAAATGGCGAGGCGGTGCGCTACGCCCATATCGGCACCGGCAACTTCAACGAGAAGACCGCCAAGATCTACACCGACTTCTCCCTGCTGACCCGCAACCCCGACATCACCGCCGAGGTGGAGGGGGTGTTCGAGTACATCGAGTACCCCTATCGGCGTTACAAGTTCAATCATCTACTGGTCTCCCCCATCAACTGCCGCCGTCAGCTCTACCGGTTGATTGACAACGAGCTGGTCAACGCCAAGGCGGGCCAGCCCAGCGGCATCACCCTCAAGATCAACAACCTGGTGGACAGGGATCTCATCAACCGCCTCTATGCCGCCGGTCAGGCCGGGGTGCCCATCCAGATGATAGTGCGCGGCATGTGCGCCCTGCGTCCCGGGGTGCCGGGTCTCAGTGACAACATCAAGGTGATCAGCATCATAGACCGCTTCCTCGAGCACCCGCGGGTCATGGTGTTTCACAACAAGGGCAATGTGCAGCTCTACATCTCCAGCGCCGACTGGATGAGCCGCAACATCGACGGCCGCATCGAGGTGGCCACCCCCATCTATGACGAGCGCCTCAAGCAGCGCATCCTCGACATTCTCGATCTGCAACTGAGCGACACCTGCAAGGCGCGGGTGATCGATGCCGAGCAGCAGAACGAGTACGTGAAGCGGGGCAATCGCCGCAAGATCCGCTCCCAGGTCGCCATCTACGACTACCTCAAACGCATCGAGTCAGACCCTAATGGACACTAGCCTCTACGCCGCCGTCGATCTCGGCTCCAACAGTTTTCATATGGTGATCGCCCGTCTCACCGACGGGCGCATGCAGATCATCGACCGGATCAAGGAACGGGTCAGGCTGGCGGAGGGAATGGACGAGGCGCGCAACATGTCCCCCGAGGCCATGGAGCGGGGGCTGGACTGCCTCGCCCTGTTCGCCGAGCGCTTGTGCAACATACGCCCGGATCAGATCCGCATCGCCGGCACCTATACCCTGCGCCGGGCCAGCAATGCCCGGGAGTTCGTCGCCCGGGCGACGCAACTGCTGCGCCATCCCATCGAGGTGATCAGCGGCCAGGAGGAGGCGCGCCTCATCTACCAGGGGGTGGCCCACACCCAGCACCTGGAGGGACGGGTGCTGGTGGTGGACATCGGCGGCGGCAGCACCGAGCTGGTCATCGGCGAGGGCTTCTCCCCCCTGGCCCTCACCAGCCGCAAGATGGGGTGTGTCAGCTTCACCCAGCAGTTCTTTCCCGCCGGCAAGATAGGGCCGTCCCAGTTCGAGGCGGCCGTGCTGGCGGCCCGCCACCAGCTCGATCCGGTGCGGGAGCAGTACCGCGACCTGGGGTGGCAGAGCTGCCTCGGCAGCTCGGGCTCCATTCGCACCGTCCATGACGTCCTGGTGCAGGAGGGGCTGACCGAGGGGGGCATCACCCGGGAGGCGCTGGCGCGCCTGAGCGGGCGCATCCTCGGCCACAAGAAGGTGAGCGCCCTCAAGTTCGATGGCCTGCCCACCGAGCGCCAGGAGGTGTTCGTCGCCGCCGTCGCCATATTGACCGCCCTGTTCGACGCCTTGCCCATCGCGCGGATGGATTACTCCGATGGCGCCCTGCGCGAGGGGTTGCTCTACGAGTTCGAGGAGCGGTTGCAGCACCACGACATTCGCGAGCGCACCGCCCTCGCCCTCGCCAGCCACTACCGCATCGATGGCCGCCAGGCGGCCCGGGTCGAGGCCAGCGCCCTCGCCCTGTTCGATCTGCTGGCCCCTGACTGGCAGCTCGAAGCCGATCCCTACCGCGCCATCTTGCGCTGGGCCGCCCAGCTGCACGAGATAGGTCTGGCCATCAACTACGGTGGCATCCATCGCCACTCGGCCTACATCCTGGCCAACACCGATCTGCCCGGCTTCAACCAGGACGATCAGAGCCTGCTGGCGGCCCTGGTCCGTTTCCATCGCAAGTCCCTCAAGCTGGGGGAGCTGCCCCCCCTGCCCAACCACGACGAGCAATCGGTGCTGCGCTGCATCCGCATCCTGCGCCTGGCGGTGGCCGCCAACCACAGGCGCCTCGATGGGCTGCTGCCCCCCTGGCAGGCCAGGGCCCGGGGAGAGAGCCTCACCCTCACCCTGCCCGGCCCCTGGTGCGAGGAGAATCGCCTGCTGATGCAGAACCTGGAAAAGGAGCAGGCCTATTGCGCCGAGCAGGGCTGGCAGCTCGACTTTCAGCTCGTCTGACGCGCGGCCATGACGACACAAGGCAGCCCTCGGGCTGCCTTGTGTCGTTTCTTGCCGTCCGTCAGTTGAGCTCGGGCAGGATCAGCTTGGCTATCTCGAAGTAGATGATGAGGCCGGTGCCATCCACCAGAGTGGAGATGAAGGGGGCCGACACCACGGCCGGATCCATCCGCAAGCGGCGCAGCAGCAAGGGGATGATGGAGGCGACGATGGCGCTCCACAGCACGATGGCGATGATGGTCAGGGTCACCACCAGGCCCACCTCCATGCCGACCCCCAGGCTCCAGGCCCGTACCCAGGCCGCCAGGGCGATGGCCGCCGACACCAGCATGGCGGTGGAGATCTCCTTGCGCAGCACTGTGCCGAGGTTGCGCAGGGAGACCTCCCCCACCGCCATGGCCCGCACCAGGGTGGTGGTGATCTGGGTGCCGCTGTTGCCGCCGGTGCCGATCAGGAGCGGAATAAAGAAGGCCAGGGCGATGGCCGCCTCCAGCTGCTCCTCGAACGCCCGCAGCACTGTGCCCGTGTAGGCCTCGGCCACGAACAGGATCAGCAGCCAGGCGATGCGCTTGCGCCACAGCTGCCAGGGGGTGGCGTGCAGATAGGGGATTTCGAGGGGAGACGAGCCCCCCTGCAGCTCGGCATCCTCGGTGGATTCCAGCTCCAGGATGTCGGCGGCATCGTCCAGGTGAAAGATGCCGAGCAGGCGGCCGCCGGACTCCACCGGCAGGGAGAGCAGATCCCGCTCCACCAGCATGCGGGCCGCCAGCTCCTGATCCATGCGAGCGTCGAGGCGGATGAGATCGGACTCCATCAGCTCGCCGACCCTCTGCTGGGGATCGGCCACCAGCAGCGCCTTGAGGGAGAGGGTGCCGAGCAGCCGCCCCGCCTCGTCCACCACATAGATATCCTGAAACACCTCTGCATTGTCCCAGGCGTCATGGGTGCGCTGCCGGGCGCGGGCGATGGACTCCTCCCCCTTGAGGGTGAAGAAGTCATGGCGCATATGGGCCCCCACCGACTCGCTCGGCCAGCGCAGCAGCCCCTCGAGCTGGGTCGCCACCGCCTGGGGCAGGTTCGCCATCAGGGTGGCGCGCTCCCGCTTGCCGAGGCTGCGCACCATGGCCAGCAGATCCCGGCGCGCCACCCCCGCCTGCGCCAGGGCCAGCACGCTCGGGTGCAGGCGCAGCAGCAGCCGGGCACCGCAGCGGGTGGCGAGCATGGAGAGCAGGCGGGCGCTTCTCGGGCCCAGGGTGTCGAACAGGCAGTTGAGCTCTTCCTGGCGCAGGGCGAGCAGTTGATCGGCCCGCGCATCCGGGGCCAGCTCGTTGTCGAGCCAGGCTTCCAGGCTCGGCAGATCGAGCAGTTGATGGCGGTTCAGTAACAGGTGTGTTTTCTTCATCACGAATGAGCCTCTGTGATCCCGGCGCACCGGGCTATCCCCTCGCGGGATGGGCAGACAAGAAAACAGCAATTGATGGACGAGATATCGGCAGGAAATGACGCCGTTCGGCGTGTCACCATCCCCACGTGCCAGCTTTAGCACTGCATAACGTATCCGGCATGCCGGAAGCCACTTGGGTTGACACCTTAATCCGATGAAAACTGTCCTGATCCTGGGCGTCTCTCGACGTCGTGAGATCAGTGGCCTGTGTTTATGCAGGAGCCTCGCCTAACGAGATGCTGCGAACAAGCAGGCCGGTGTCATGCACCGGCCTGCTCGACAATGGTCGGCCAGAGCCGATGTGGAGTCAAACGATATGAGCCTTTATTAACAATCCCTTACAACTCGGCCTGGCCGGACGTCAGCGGATGTAGTCAAACAGGGTCAGCTTGCTGATATTGCTGAACGCCTGCTGGGAGGCGCTCATGGCGGCGTTCTCCTTGGAGAGGGTCGAGATCACCTCATAGAGGTCGATCTCCGAGACCTTGGCCCTGGCCTGCTGGTTGAGGGTGTCGAGCCCGGTGTTGGAGCTCATCACCTGCTCCAGGCTGTTCATCCGCCCCCCCAGGCTGCCTATTCCCATGTCCACCCGCTGGCGGGCATTGCCGAGGTGCACCTGGGCATCTTGCGCCCGCAGTTGAAAGTCCTCATTGGAGAGGTTGGGGTCGCGCAGGGCGCCGATGAAGTCGGAAATGCCGTTGAGTATGTTGTCATTGGTCGGCTTGTCGAGGGAGAACTCCTGCACCGTGCCTGCCGCCTGATCCAGGCTGAGGGTGAGGCCGTTGAAGTTGATCTCTCCCCCCGCCACATAGTCGCCATTTTGCAGCACATTGCCGCCCGGATCCGTGATCTGGTAGCTGTCCGGCGCCCCCGCCACCGTGGTGACCGTGTACTTGTTGCTGGTCAGGGCGCTGTCGTAGCCGGTGCGGTAGAAGTTGTCGAACTGGCCCTGATCGCTCACCTCGACCTGGATGTTGGCCGTGTCGGCGCTGGCGCTGCGCCGGGTCGGCACAATCTCGAACAGATCCTGACCCGAGTCGTTGGCGGGGATGCGCACCGTGGGGGAGACCTGGATCTCCCGCTGGCCCGTGTCCCCCTGGAACGCATAGTTGCCGTCGACGTCCTTCACGAACGGCTGGTTCTTGCTCTGGTTGCCGCCGAAGATGTACTCCCCCTGGGAGTTCCGGCTGTTCATCAGATCGAACATCTGCTGCTGCAACCCTTCCAGCTCCTTGGCCACGGACTCCCGATCCGCCTGGCTCAGGGCGGAATCGTTGGATTTTTGCATCAGGGTCTGGGCGCTGAGCATGGCCTCGTTGATGGAGGTGAGTATGGTCTCCTCATGGCCCAGGCTGTTCTCCAGCAGGCTGCCGTTGACGCTGTACTGCTGGAACAGATCGATCTCCTTGGTCAGCGCCATCTTCTGGCCCATGCCGGAGGGGTCTTCCCCCGCCGTCTTGAACTTGTCACCGGAGTAGAGCTGCTCGTAGGCGGTATTTTGCCGCTCCGCCGCCGCGCTCAGGGAGGAGAGCCCCCGGTTGTACATCATGTTGGTGGTGATACGCATGACTTACCTCACGGATGACAGCAGGGTGTCGAAGATGGTTTTGGCGGTGCTCACCACCTGGGCCGAGGCGGCATAGGCCTGCTGGAAGCGGATGAGATTGCCCGCCTCCTCGTCCAGGCTGACCCCGGAGACGCTCTCGAAAATTGCACTGCTCTGCTCCAGCTTGCCCTTGTTGGCCAGCATCTCGGTATTGGCCTGACTGGTCTTGTTGCCCAGACCGACCACCAGCCCGTTGTAGGCCTCGTTGAGGGTCATCTTGTCATTGCCGCTGGCGGCGCTGCTGCTCTTGCGCACCAGATCCTTGTTCTGCAGCTCGGCCAGGGCCAGGCCGTTGGCGTTGTCGGAGAAACCGTTCTGGTTGTAGCTCAGAGTGAAGCTGTCATTGGCGGCAACCTGGCCCGTGATGCTGAATTCGTAGCCGGGGTCGTTGCCGGGATCCCCATAGACCTTGGGACCGCCGAGGGGGTTCTCGAGGGCGGCCATCAGGTTCTGCCCCTTGCTGCTGGCGGGGGCCACCCCGATCAGGGTGGTGCCGTCGCTGCCATAGACTTCGTAGTTGCCGCTGTCGTCTATCTTGATCACCTGCGGTGCATTCGGGTCCAGGTTGTTGCTGGCAAAGCCCGAGCCCGCCCCCGTGTTGCCGATGGCGCCGAGGGCGATGGTGGCCGAACCCAGGTTTTGGCTGTTCTTGTCGGCCTTGAGCGGGGAGGCCAGCGCCAGATCCTCGGCGCGGTTGATCAGCTTCTCCAGGCCCGCGGCCGCCTGCTTGGTCGGCTGCAGCAGGATCTTGTCCCCCGCAGCCGGGGTGCCGGAGAGGTCCAGGGAGAGACCGTGCCCCGGCACCTCGAAGCCGCTGACGGGCACTGTGTTGCCGGTGGCGACCGAGGTGCGCTTGCCATCGACACCAATGGCGAACACCTCAAAGTCGGTGGCGCTGCTGAAGCTCACCTCGTAGTCGAGGGCGGTCACCTCGCTGCCCTTGCCGGGCATGAAGCCGACCGTGGCCGCCCCCGTGCCGCTGTTCTTGCCATAGGGCAGGCCTTCGCTGCCGGGCAGGGAGAAGAGATCCCCCCCCAGCTCGTTGTCGAGATCCATCCCCAGTCGGTTCTGCTGGTTCATGGCATCCCCCAGGGCGACCGCCAGCTGACCCAGCTCGCGCTTGGTGGGCTCCAGATCGCTGCGGGCGGCGAACAGGCCGCCCAGGCCGCCCCCCAGGGTCTTGCTGTCTATCTTGGTCTGGTTCTTGCCCAGGTTGAGCTGCAGCGCCTTGTCCCGGGAGTCGGGATCCCCGGGGATCACGCTGAACTGGGCCACCGAACCATCGAGCACCAGGGAGTGGCCCGTGCTCATGTTGACCAGCACGCTGCCGTTGGGCTGAGTGACGGTACGGATGTCCATCTTGGCGGCGAGCTGGGCGATGGCGTCGTCGCGCTGATCGTAGAGCGTCAGACTCTCCTCCGCCGTGCCCTGGGTGCGCACTATGGCCTTGTTGATCTCGTTGATGTTATTGAGCAGGCTGTTGACCTGCTGGGTCTCGTCGTCGATGCGATCGTTGATGACGTCGCTCTGCTTGTCGAACTGGGACGAGAGGGTGTGGAAGCGATTCACCATGCTGGTGAGTTCGGTGAGGGTGCTGTTGCGCGATCCCAGATCCGCCGGTGACTCGTTGGCGGTATGGAATCCCTTGAAGTAGGCGGTGATGGCGGTGCCGACGCTGTTGCTGGTGTCCCCCAGCAGGCTGTCCACGGTGGAGAGCTGTTCGAAGCGCATGGAGGAGGCGCTGAAGGCGGAGGTATCCCGGCGCAGTTCGCCCTGGGCATACTGGTTGATCACCCGCTCGCTCACGCTCTCGCCGGTGCCAAAGCCGATGGAATTGGTGTAGATCAGGGTGCGTTCACGCACATAGCCCTGGCTGTTGACGTTGACTATGTTGTTGCTGGTGGTCTGCAGCAGCTTCTGATGCGCCAGTACCCCGGATGTTCCTATCCCAAGCAGATCGCTTGCCATGCTTTACAGCTCCGTCTCTGTGTATTGGGCAATGGGTCCACTGCGCAATACCTGTTTCAATTTACTGGCGTATTGGGGGTCGGTGGCATAGCCAGCCTGTTGCAGGGCTTCAAAATAACGGTCCGGACTGTCCACCTTGGCCAGGGCGCCCTTGTAACGGCTCCCGGAAGTCAGGAAGTCGACATAGTCATTGAAGCTCTCTTCAAACGACTCGTAGGAACGAAACGCCGCCTTCTGGCGCGAGGCCACCCCTTGTTCGTACTCCAGGGTGCTGACCACCGCCTTGTCCCCCTGCCAGCGCGGATCCGCCTTGATGCCAAACAGGTTATGGCTCATCTGGCCGTCGCCATCCTTGATGACCCGCTTGCCCCAGCCACTCTCCAGGGCCGCCTGGGCCACCAGCACCGCCGGGCTCAGTCCCAGCTTGTCGGCGGCCTTCCTGGCCAGGGGCATCAGCTTGCTGACGAAGTCACTCGGTGACTCGAAGGCGGTGATGGCCCCGCCAGCCTGACTGCCCTGCTCCGCTTTGGGCCCCATGGCAGGCACGCTGCGGGCGCGCCTGCCAACCGCCTGCTCGGGCTGGGCCGTCGTATTCATCTCTTTCTCAGCAAAATCCTTGCCAACTTTGGAGGCTTCAATCAGACCATGTTCGCCGGGGGCCGGGGCCACATAGGGCTTGTAGACCCGCTCGGTGCGCTGGGGCAGCTTGAGGACGCGACCATCCTCATGCTTGAAGCTGTCGGGGGAGAACTGCTTGACCACCATCTCGGCCAGCCCCAGTCCCCCCTTGCCGGACATGTCCGACACCCGCTGCTGGTCGAGCATGCCCTCGTAGAACTGGGTGTAGCTGCTGCTGAAGGGGTTGTCCGCGGTCAAGGACTGGCTCGCCTCGCGCATCCCCTTGAACAGCATCTGGCTGAAGATGGACTCGAACTGGCGGGCCGCCGACTGGAGCGCCTGTTGCTTGCCCTCCTTGCTCATGCTCATCTGGCGCAGCTTGTCCAGGTTCTGGATGTCCTGCACCATGCCCAGATCCACGCCTTTATTGTCGATATTCGCCATCTTGCCTACCTTCTTTGCCGCCTGTGGCAACCCCTTGCCGGGGGACCCTGCCTGTTTGCCCAATATATGACCGACTGACACCTGTCCGTTACCGCCGTCCGTTACCGCCCCAGGGCGTCGAGCCCCTCATGGGTCAACCCGGTGCCACTTACAGAATGACCAGCTGCCCCTCGATGGCTCCTGCCTGTTGCAGGGCTTCGAGGATGGCCATCAGATCCCCCGGGGCTATGCCCACCTGATTCACCGCCCGCACCAGATCATCCAGGGTGGCGCCGGTGTCGAGCTTGAACATGCGCCCGTCTTCCTGCTGCACATTGATGGTGGAGTTGTTGGTGACCGCCGTATCCCCGCCCGCCAGGGGGTTGGGCTGCGAGACCTGCTGGTTCTCGGCGATGGTCACCGTCAGGCCGCCGTGGCTGATGGCCGCGGGTTTGAGCCTGACCTGGCTGCCGATGACGATGGTGCCGGTGCGGGAATTGACGATGATCTTGGCCGCCTCGGCACCCGGATCCACCTCCAGGTTCTCTATGGTGGCGAGGTAGGCGACCCGTTGACCGGGGTCCCGCGGGGCGAACACCTTGACCGAGGTGGCATCCAGGGCCTGGGCCGTGTTGGGTCCCACCAGGTTGTTGATGGATTCCGCCAGCCGGCGCGCCGTGGTGAAGTCGGATCGGTTGAGGTTGAAGGTGATGGTGTCCCCCTGGCTGAAGGCGTTGGGCACCTCACGCTCGACGGTGGCGCCATTGGCGATGCGGCCCACGGTCGGGGTGTTGATCACCACCTTGGAGCCATCCGCCCCCTCGGCCCCCAGGCCGCCGACCACCAGGCTGCCCTGGGCCACCGCATAGACCCGGCCATCGAGCCCCTTGAGGAAGGCCTGCAGCAGGGTGCCGCCCCGCAGGCTCTTGGCCTCGCCGATGGCGGATACGGTCACGTCTATGGTCTGGCCCGGCTTGGAGAAGGGGGGCAGGTCGGCGTGGATGGCCACCGGCGCCACGTCCTTGATCTTGGGCTTGATGTTGTCCGGCACCTTGATGCCGAAGTTGTTGAGCATGGTGCGAAAGGTCTGCTCGGTGAAGGCGTTGTTCTTCTCACCGGTGCCGGGCAGGCCCACTACCAGGCCGTAGCCCAGCAGCTGGTTGCTGCGCACCCCTTCCACCGAGCTGATGTCCTTGATGCGGGCGGCGCTGGCCGCCTGGGGCAACAGGGTGAAGAGGCAGCACAGGCACAATACGCTGAGTCGTGTCATGGGAAGTCCTAGCACTAGAGCGGCCACCAGGGACCATTGAAGAAGCTGGTCAGCCAGCCCTGCTCCTGGGTATTGGCCAGATCCCCGGTACCACCGTAGTGGATGCGGGCATTGGCCACCTTCTGGGAGGAGACGCTGTTGTCCGAGGTGACATCTTCGGGGCGGATGAGGCCGGTGATGCGGATGTATTCGTTGCCGTTGTTGAGCATGATCCACTTCTCGCCGCGCACCACCAGGTTGCCGTTGGCGAGCACCTTGGCCACGCTGACCGAGATGCTGCCCTGCAGGCTGTTGCTCTGATCCGCCTTGGCCTGCCCCTTGAACGCGCTGTTCTGACCGATGGAGGCTGACATGTTGTAGGCGCCCGCCGTGATGGGCACGCCCCCCAGGCTCACCGGATCCAGATTGAACTCGTTGTCCTTGCCGGTCTGGGTGTTGGCCTTCTTGGAGGCGGAGGTGGATTCCGCCAACTCTATGGTGATGATGTCGCCGACCTTGTGGGCCTTGATGTCCGAATAGATGCCATTGACCTGATCGGGCTGAAAGATGGCGCCGGTCGGACGCACCGACACCGGCTCGGACTCGCCATAGACGGGGGCGAACTCGGGGTCGTCCGGCTTGGCGGTATTGAGGGTGCTGGTACAGCCCCCCAGCGCCAGCAGACTCAGCATCCAGATGGTTTTCACTATGAGACTCCCGTTACAGCCGCTGGGTCAGGTAAGACATCATGGAGTCCACCGCCGAGATCACCTTGGAGTTCATCTCGTAGACCCGCTGAGCCTGGATGAGGTTGACCAGCTCCTCGGTGACGTTGACGTTGGAGACTTCCAGCATCCCCTGCTTGATGACCCCGAGGCCATCCGCCCCGGCCACCCCTTCGATGGGGGCGCCGCTGGACTGGGTCTCGAGGAACATGTTCTCCCCCATGGGTTGCAGGCCGGAGGCGTTGACGAAGTCGCTGATGTTGATCTGGCCTATCACCTGGGAGGCGCCATCCCCCTTGAGCTGGATGGAGACCTGACCATCCTCCCCTATGGTGACGCTCTGGGCGTTCTCGGGGATCAGGATCTCGGGTTGCAGCGGGTAGCCATTGCCCGGGGTGACGATGGTGCCCTCGTCATTGAGGGTGAACTGGCCGTTGCGGGTGTAGGCGCTGCTGCCGTCCGGCAGCTGCACCTCGAAGAAGCCGCGGCCATTGATCATCAGGTCCAGGGAGTTGTCCGTGGTCTGCACATTGCCCTGGCTGAAGCTCTTCTGGGTGGCGACCACCTTGGCCCCCGCCCCCAGCATCAGGCCGGAGGGCAGCTCGGTATCCGCCGAGGAGCGTCCCCCCGGCTGATTGATGTTCTGATAGAGCAAGTCTTCGAAGATGGCGCGGGACTTCTTGTAACCCACCGTGCTGGCGTTGGCGAGGTTGTTCGAGGTGACGGCGATGTTGGTCTGCTGTGCATCCAGCCCCGTCTTGCCTATCCAAAGTGCAGGATTCATGTCTGGCTCCTAATTAGCTGATACGCAGCAGTTGGGTTTGGGCTTCGTCGTTCTCCTGGGCCGTCTTCATCATCTTGACCTGGGTTTCGAACTGACGCTGCAAGCGAATGAGGTTGGTCATCTCGTCGACCACATTGACGTTGCTCCCCTCGAGGGAGCCGGCAATCAGGCCCACCTCGGCGGAAGCGGGTTCCGGCTGGCCATCCTTGCGGCGAAACAGGCCATCCTGCCCCTTCTCCACCGCGTCCGCGGCCGGACGCACCAGCTTGATGCGCTGAAAGTCCTCCGGCAGGTTGGGCGCGGCCCCCTCGGGGCGACCCGTGATGGTGCCGTCCCGGTTGATTTCCAGCTTCTCCAGCGGCAGCGGCAAGACGATGGGCCTGCCGGCCTCGTCCACCACATTGAGGCCGGTGCTGGTCTGCAGATTGCCGGTGGCGCTCAGCTCCAGGTTGCCCATGCGGGTGAAGGCCTCGCCCCCCTTGCCGTCCTGCACCGCGATCCACCCCTGCCCGTCTACCGCCACGTCCAGATCCCGGCCCGTGGTCATCAGCATGCCGTGCTGCAGGTTCTGGCCCGGCCGCTCCGTCATGGCGAAGACCCGGGTCGGCAAGCCTTCGCCGAACGCCTGCATGGCGCGAGCCTGCTCGAAGTCGGACTTGAAGCCGGTGGTGTTGGCGTTGGCCAGGTTGTTGCCACGCACAGCCAGGCTGTTCATGTTCTCCTTGGCACCGGACATGGCGATATAAAGCAGGTGATCCATGGGATCCTCCGTCAAACTGATGACTCTGACGGGAAGAAAGCAATTAAGGTGCCAACAGCGTTAATAAATTCTTAACTTATTGATATGTAAAGAAAGGGCGCCGAAGCACCCCTTGTCGTTCCCTCTCCACCATCCATTAACGGATCTGCAGTATGGTCTGCTGCAGCGAGCTGTTGACTTCCAGGGAACGGGAGTTCGCCTGGAAGTTGCGCTGGGCGGTGATGAGATCCACCAGCTCCGAGGTCAGGTCCACGTTGGACTGCTCCAGGGCCGAAGACTTGACGGAGCCGAAGGTGCCCGAATTCGGGGTGCCCGGCAGGCCGTCTCCGGAGAGCAGAGATTCACGCCAGGAGGTATCACCGACCTGGGTCAGCCCCTGGGGGTTGGCGAACTTGGCCATGGCCACCATGGCCACCTTGACGGTGGTGGCGTTGCTGTAGGTGGCGGAGACGATGCCGTCATCGGTGATCTCCACCTTGGTCAGCCGACCCACGGTCGAACCATCCTGGGTCAATTTATTGACTTCAAACGGCGACGAGTACTGAGTCACGGTACCGAGGCGGTACTCGAAAGTCTGGGTCTGATCGGCCCCATTGCCGATGATCCCGGCCCCCGGGGTCCCCAGCGCCTCCGTCGTGATGGGATCGGGGGTCACTGTCGTGAGCTTGCCATCGGAGCCAAACGCCAGGCTCGCATAGGCAGCCCCACCCACCTCGATGGGGTTGGTCCCCTCGTACATGTACATGCGCCAGGAGGCGGGCGTTACCGCCTGCGGAGGCGTGCTGGTATCCCCCTCCTTGACGAAATACTGGGTGATGGTGTGGGGTTCGCCCAAGGAGTCGTAGACAACCACAGAGGTGGAAGAGGAGTAGGTATCAGAATTCGTTGTGTCGAGCGGGACGTTGGTCACATCGATCGGTGTCGTGGACGCCGGCAGGTTGAAGCTGGCCTCCACCAGGGTGGTCGGCTTGGGCTCACCGGCCCGATCCGGGATCTGGATGGGTTTGGTGGCGTTGAGGCTGACCGCCTTGGGGGTACCATCGGCGTTGATCTCGTACCCCTGCAGATAGCTGCCGGAGTTGTTGACCATGTAGCTGTTCTCGTTGAGCTTGAAGGCGCCGGCACGGGTGTAGGTGCGGTCGAGGGAGCTGACCCCGTCCGAGGTGACGAAGAAGCCGTTGCCCTGGATGGCCAGATCCAGCGAGTTGTTGGTAAATTGCAGCGCCCCCTGGTGGAACTGCTGCGCCACGGCCCCGGTCGCGACGCCATTACCCACCTGGGTCTTGGAGTTGACGAAGATGGAGTTGGCATAGACGTCGGCAAACTCGGCGCGGGACTCCTTGAAACCGATGGTGTTGACGTTGGCAATGTTGTTCGCGGTGACGTTCAGGTCTTTTTGAGCCGCATTGACGCCGCTGAGGGCATTGTTGAATGACATGTCTTTCTCCTTAGATCACTGCGTTATCGGTCGCGTTGGTGGTCGAGTTGGTGGTCGACTTGTTGCCCGCACCGGCGATTTCCAATACATCGGTCAGATAGATGCCTCCCAGTCCCTTGAGTTTGAGGGTGCTGGGTGAGCTGGCCGAGCCCAGGGTGACGCTCTCGACCTGGGCGTAGGCCAGGGCGGGCAGACTCTCCGACTTGCCCGCCACGGTGGCACTGGCCTCAATCTGGTACTTGCCGCTCTTGGCCAGGTTGCCGTTCTTGTCCAGGCCATCCCAGCTGAAGGCGACGTTGCCCTGATGATCCCCCTCGATGGCGAACTCCTTGATCACCTGGCCACTCTCGTCTTTCACCGTCACCTTGATGTTGCTGCCACCGTCTGCGGTGGCGATCATCCCATTGACGGTACCGCCGCTCTCCAGATAGCCGGTATTGGACGGGATCAACACCTCCTGCCCCACCAGGGCCGAGGCCTGCAACGCCTGGCTCGAGGTCATCAGGCTGTTGAGGCTCTCCATCTGGGTCGACAGGCTGTTGATCCCCTCCGAGGTGGACATGGAGGTCATCTGGGACAACATCTGGGCGTTGTCCACCGGCTTGAACGGATCCTGATAGGCGAGCTGCATGGTGAGCAGCTTGAGGAACGACTCCTGATCCAGCTCTTTCTTCTGGGTCGTGCTCGTGGTGGACGTGGTCTGGCTCGACGTCGTTCGGTTGACGCCAAGCACGCTGTCATAGGTATCTGCCATTTACTTGCCGCCCCCTGTCAGGACTTGCCGAGATTGAGGGTCTGCTGCAGCATGCGCTTGGCAGAATCGGCAATCTGGACGTTGGTTTGGTAACTGCGAGACGCACTGATCATGTCCGCCATCTCCTCCACCATGTTGACGTTGGGCTTGAAGATGAAGCCATCCTTGTCCGCCATGGGGTGGTTGGGGTTGAACTCCTTGAGCAGCGGCGCCTTGCTCTCGACGATGCCCTTCACCTCGACCCCGACCGAGCCCTGGCTGTCGCTCATGGCCTGATCGAGCTGGGCGGCAAAGACTGGCCGCCTGGCGTGGTAAGTTCCTTCCACGCTGGAGCTGACGCTGTCGGCGTTGGCCATGTTGCTGGCCACGGTATTGAGCCGGACCGACTGGGCGCTCATGGCCGAGCCCGCGATGTCGAAGACCTTGAACAAACTCATTGCTGTGCTCCTTGCAAGGCCTTGAGGCCGCTGGCGTTAAGATTCATGTGCGGATGGACGAGCGGCATCACTGCTCTCCTTTCAGGGCTTTGAGCAGGCCGCTTATCTTGCCGTTCATGAATTCGACCGAGGTCTGGTATTCGAGGCTGTTGCGCAAAAATTCGCTGCGCTCCTGCTGCAGATCGACGGTATTGCCGTCGCCGGTATCGGGCTGGAGCGGGTTGCGGTACTGGGTGGCGCCAGGGGCATCCATGTTCAAGGCGAAGTGACGCTCGCTGGTGGTGGCCAGACTGAACCCCTGCTGGTGCTGCTGCGCCTGCGCCATGGCATCGGCGAAATTGATGTCACGGGCCTTGAAGCCCGGGGTATCCGCGTTTGCGATGTTGCTGGACAGCACTTCCGCACGTTTGGCGCGCACGCTCAACGTGTATTGATGAACACCAAATGCCTTGTCGAATGAAATTGCCATAGCACACCTCCTGCTTGCTGGATTCTTAGCAAGAGGTGTGCCAAAGGAGGAAGTGAGGGGGTTATTTGACCTTGTACACGATGCCCGGGTTGCAGCGGATCATCTCGAACCGGTCGGTGAGGCCGGCCAGGGACTCCGAGGCCCCCAGCATCAGGTAACCGCCCGGATTCAGGCTGGCGGCGAACTGGTTGAGGATCTTCGACTTCACCTCGGGGGCGAAGTAGATGAGCACGTTGCGACAGAAGATGATGTCGAACTTGCCAAGCAGGCTGTAGCTCTCCAGCAGATTCAAGGGGCGAAACGTGGTCAATTTTCTGACACGCTCCGTCACCCGCATCCGGTTGTCGCCACAGGGTTCGAAAAACAGCTTCTTGCGCTCGGGGGAGAGCCCCCGGGCCAGCGCCAGGCTGTCGTAGACCCCCTCCTTGCACTGGTTGAGCATGGTGGTGGAGATATCCGTCCCCACGATCTGCACGCCGCCGGGCAGGGTGCCGGGCCGCTTCATCTGCTGCTCCAGCGCCGTCATGGCGATGGAGTAGGGCTCCTGGCCGGAGGAAGACGCCGCCGACCAGATCTTGATGGGCCGCCCGCTCTTGCCCAGCTCGGGAAACAGCTTGTCGGTGAGCAGCTGGAAGGGATAGCCATCCCTGAACCAGAGGGTCTCGTTGGTGGTCATGGCATCGACCACCGCCATCTTCAATTCCCGCTCACGCACGTTCATGGCGCGGGTCACCAGTTCAGACAGACTCTCGATGCCAAACTGAGCCATCAAGGGGGACAGGCGGCTCTTCACCAGATACTGCTTGTTGTCACCCAGCACAATTCCGCTCTGCAGCGCCAAAAAGCTGCTGAATTGCTTATATAAGTCGTCTGACAGTGTCTTCATGTATCCACGCTTCTTGTTTTAGAGTGCGCCCTGAACGGCCTTGGCCAGCTCATCGGGCTGAAACTTGGCGATGAAATTGTTCGCCCCGACTTTCTGCACCATGGCCTGGTTGAACACACCACTGAGAGAGGTGTGCAGGATAACATGTAAATCCTTCAGGCTGGGATGGTTGCGGATCTCGGCGGTGAAGGTGTAGCCATCCATCTCCGGCATCTCTATGTCCGAGATGACCAGGGCTATCTGATCCTTGATGGGACCCTGCTTGGCCATCTCCAGCAGCATGTTGAGGGCCTCGCGACCATCCTTGGCCAGCACGCACTGCACGCCGATGGCATCCAGCGCCCGCTGCACCTGCTTGCGCGCCACCGAGGAGTCGTCGGCCACCAGCACGGGGCGCCCCTGGGTGTTGTGCTCCACGCTCGCCTGCACCAGATCCTGACTCACCTCGGTCGAGACGGGAGAGATCTCGTTGAGGATGCGTTCCACATCCAGGATCTCCACCAGCTCGCCATCCACCTCGGTGACTGCCGTCATGTAATTGATGCGCCCCGCCCCCTTGGGTGGCGGCAGGATGGACTCCCAGTTCATGTTGATGATCCGCTCGACCGAATGGACCAGGAACCCCTGAATGGAGCGGTTGTACTCCGAGATGATGATGAAGCACTTGGAGAGATCGGCGATGGGACGCTTGCCCATGGCCATGCTGAGATCGATCACCGAGATGGTCTGGCCGCGAATGTGCGCCACACCACGAATGCAGGAGTTGAGCTTGGGCATGACGGTCAGGGGCGGGCACTGCAACACCTCGCGCACCTTGAAGACGTTGATGCCAAATCTTTGACGTCCATTGAGCCGAAACAGCAGCAACTCCAGGCGATTTTGCCCGACCAGTTGAGTCCGTTGGTTTACCGAGTCCAGAATACCGGCCATACACACTCCCTAAAAACGCCTGGCATTATTCATGCATGAGATGCACGTGCCATGTTGGCTCGCGCCAGAGGATTGCCGACCCCAAGGGTCGGACTTGGCGCAAGCATAGTTAACATTGGTCATATACGTCATTCACTTATCGACCAGCGGACGAAAATGATTAACAGACTTTTGCTCATCTCCTTGCTCCTTGGCGGGGTCGGCTCTGTTCGAGCCAGCGACGTCAATGCCGGACTGCAGACCCGGGCGGAAGAGTTCGTACGCGATCAGCTCTCCCTCCCCCTCGATGCCCGGGCCCAGATCAGCGCCGCCAGCATAGACGAGCGACTGCAGCTCAGTCCCTGCGAGCAGGATCTGGAGATCAGCCTGCCCGCCAGGATGGAGATCCGCCGCAACACCACCCTCTACCTCAAGTGCCACGAGGCGCCGGGCTGGGATCTCTATCTGCCGGTGCGGGTCAGCATCCAGAAACCCTACATCACAGTGGTGGAAGCCATCGCCAAGGGAGACATCCTCGGTCGTAACCAGCTGGCCCAGGCCTATGAGGATCAGACCCTGATCCGCGGGGACTATGTGCAAGATCTGGAGGCCCTGGTCGGCACCCGCAGCAAGCGGGAATTGAGGCCGGGTCAGCCGGTGCGCCTCAACCAGATCTGCGTGGTGTGCAAGGGAGACCAGGTCACCCTCATCGCCGAAAACAGCAGCATGCAGATCAAAACCATGGCCCGCGCCTTGCAAGACGGCAGCTTCGGCGACATGATCAAGCTCATCAATACCCGTTCCGGCAAAACGGTTCAGGGCAAGGTGAGCTCAGTCGACACCGTCATCGTCACCTTCTGACGGATTTTTTTGGGTATTTTCCCTAAAGTTCCGGCAGGTTAGACCGATAACCGGGGTAAGCAGGCAGCAAAGCGAATAAGGTAACCAAGATGGCTATTAACAGTATCAACAACTTGGCGGGTAACCGGGTACAAAATACCGGTAACAGCCAGAGCAGCGTGGCCAAGTCGACCAGCGGCGGACAAGACGCCCGTGCCCCCCAGGTCAAGGTCGATTCAGTCTCCCTGACCAGCGAGGCGCAACAGTTGCAACAAGTACAGAAAAACCTCAACTCGGCCTCGACCGGGAATGAGAGCCGAGTGGAGAGCCTGAAGCGGGCCGTGGCCAGTGGTGAATACCAGGTCAACAGCCAGGCCGTTGCCAAGAAGATGTTCAGCCTGGAAGCCCAGCTGGAGAAAACTCTGGGATGATGGACCTGGCTGAGCTGCTGCAACGACAGCATGATCAGCTCGCCCAGATGCAGGCGTTGCTGACCGAAGAGTTCGCCCTGCTCACCCAGCGCCGTGCCCTCGAGCTGCCTCCCCTGGCACAGCGCAAGCAGCAGCTGCTTGGCGCCATAGAGGCGCTGGACGAGACTCTTGTCCAGCAGCCGGATCTCCCTGCCCAGCTCGCCAGCCAGCCGGATCTCATGGCCCGGATCAGCGACAGCCTGGCCGCCTGCCAGCAGCAAAATGACATCAATGGCCGCCTGCTGGAGCTGAGCATGGTCGCCAATCGCCGCCTCGCCGGTTTCCTGAGCCAGCTGCGGGACAGAAACTCCCTCACCTATGATGCCAAGGGCAACACCCGCTCCGGCACCCGCTCCCCCGCCATCAAGGCCTGATCGCCGGGGCGGCGCCTGCCCCGCACTCTGTTTATCCGTTTCCCGTGCCTTGGCACCCTTGCCGGCTCCCCCCGCTGTTCACTCCCCAGACCATGGGCGGCCATGGGTATCGCCCGCCCCCTCAGGGGGCCGGGCGCCTTCTGTGTTAGCCCCCAGCCAGTGACAGCCGCTGCAACACCCGACCGTCTTGCGCCGCCCGCAGGCTCAGCTCGCCCCCTTCATAGCAGACCAGGCTGGCGGGCAGATCGCCCCTGGGGAAGCAGATTGAGCCCGGGTTGACCCGGATCCGCTCCGCTTCTCCCTCCCCGCTGCGGGTCAGTTCGGGCAGATGGGTGTGGCCGCTCAGATAGAGGCTGCCGCCGGGCAGGGGCACCTCGTCCGGTCGATAGAGATGGCCGTGGCTCATAAACCAGCGTCGCCCGTCCACCAGCAACTGGTTGTAGGGCGCCAGCATGGGAAACGCGAGCAGCATCTGATCCACTTCCGAGTCGCAGTTGCCCCGCACCGCCAAAATCCGGCTGGCCATGGCGTTGAGGCGCTCGGCCAGCACCGCTGGCTGATAGCCTGCCGGCACCGGGTTGCGCGGGCCGTGGTTGAGCAGGTCCCCCAGCAGCAGCAGATGATCCGGCTGCCAGGGGGCGAGCCAGTCCATGACCCGGTCGAAGGCGGTCAGGCTGCCATGGAGATCGGAGAGGATGGCGAGTCTCATTGGTTGGCTCCCTGGGGAGCGGCGAAGTAGAGATCCTTGCTGGCGATCGCCCCCTTGAGGTTGGCGGTGGGCAGACCCCGCAGCCGGGGATCGATCAGCCGCGTCTGATGGTAGTGATAGAGGGGGATGACAGGGGCATCCTGGGCCAGCAGTGCCTCCGCCTGCCGATAGAGGTGCGCCCTGCGCTGCTCGTCCAGGGTGGCGGCGGCCTGCCCCAGCAACTGATCATAGCGGGGGTTGCAGTAGCCGCTCTCGTTTTGCGGATCCTGGCAACGCAGGGCATTGAGCATGGCGGAAGGGTCCACGTAATCCCCAAACAGGAAGGAGCGCACCACCATGAAGTCGCCGCTGTCCTTGGCGGTCTGATAGGCGTCCCATTCCAGACTCTTCAAATCAACCTCGACCCCCAGGGGTCGCCACATGTCGGCCACCGCCTGCGCCATGCGTCTGTGGTGTTCCGAGTCGTTATAGGTGAGGGTCAGCCGCAACGGATGGGCCGCATCGATGCCCGCCGCCTTGAGCAAGCCAGCCGCCATGGCCTCACGGCTGGCGGCACTGGCCTGCTCGTCAGGGGAGGCGGCATAGCCAGGCATGTCCGGCAGCAGGCGCCAGGCGGGCAGCTCCCCCTGGCCGCTCACCTCCTCGGTCAGCCGCTGGCGATCGACGGCCATGCTCAGGGCCTGGCGCACCCGCACGTCCCGCAGCTCGGGCTTGCCCAGATTGAAACTGTAGAGATAGGTACCCAGCAGGGGCTGGCCCCAGAGCCGCTCGGGATGGCTGCTCCTGATGCTGTCATAGTACTCCTGGGAGACCCGATTGCTGAGCTGGAGCGTCCCCGCCTCGTAGCGCTGACGCTCCGCCTGCTGGGAGGCAAGGGGCAGGTAGCTGACCCTGTCTATCCGGCTGTGGACATCGTTCCAGTAGGCGGGATTGCGTGCGAGCTCCAGCCGCTCCTGGGGTCGCCACGCCATGAGCCGGTAGGCGCCGTTGCTCACCAGATGGCCGGGTTGGGTCCAGCCCTTGCCATATTCGGCAATCACTTGCCGCGGAACGGGCACGAAGGGGCGCTGGCTGATGAGCCGCAAGAAATAGGGCACGGGCCGCTCCAGGGTCACCTTGAGGGTCTGATCCCCCTCGGCCATCACCCCCAGGCTCTCCATCTCCAGGGCCCCGGCATAGATGGCGCCGGCATTGTTGATCCCGGCGGCCAGCAGCAGGCCCGCCGAGGGAGACGCCAGGGCGGGATCGAGCAGGCGACGCCAGGCGTAGACGAAGTCCTCGGCCTTGAGGGGCGCCCCGTTGGACCAGCGCAGATCGGGGCGCAGGAAGAAGCGCCATTCCAGGCCGTCCTGGCTCTGCTCCCACCTCAGCGCCTGGGCGGGCACTATCTTGCCCTCTCCGTCTTCGCTCACCAGCCCCTCGAACAGGTCGGTCAGGATCACTTCCCCGGGAAAGCCGCTGCGGATCAGGGCCGGATCCAGAGACTCAGGTTCGGCCCCGTTGCCCCTGGTGAGGGTCTGGGGCACGCTCGGCGCCGGGCCGGGCGGCAGCGGCTCGGCGAGGGCGTCCTGACTGAGGCTGGTGCCCAGCAACAGGCCGCACAACAGGGAGGAGACCCGGCGCCATGGCGCCGGGCGGGCAAGGGGGTGACACATACGACTGACCTCTTTTCACAATGCACAACCAACTGGAGGGGAAGGCCGACGGCGCGCCTGATGACGAATGCATGATGCCGTCCTTGTTATCCCCGAAAACGCCCCGTATTGTATCGGGCTTGCCCCGCGGAGGGAGTCCTGCGGGCTGTTTTTTTGGGAGTTTTTATGGGTTACGAATGGCTGGCACTGGCCGCCGCCAGTTTGTGGGCGATCGCGGCCCTGATTTCGGTCAAACCGGCCCGCCACCTGGGTGCCTTTGCCTACAGCCGCTGGCGCATGTTCCTGGTCAGCCTGATGCTGGGAGGCGCCAGCCTGGCGACCGGCGGCTGGCAGAGTCTCGACGCAGGCGCCGTGCCGCTGCTCATCCTCTCGGGCCTCATCGGCATCTTCATCGGCGATACCGCCCTGTTCGCCTGCATGAACCGGATGGGCCCCAGGCGCAGCGGCCTGCTCTTCTCCTGTCATGCGCTTTTTTCCGCCCTGCTCGGGCTCTGGCTGTTTGACGAAACCCTGACCGGCTGGCGCCTGGTCGGCGCCCTGCTGGTGTTCGGCGGCGTCATGCTGGCCATCCTGTTTGGCCGCCGCGGCCAGTCCCACGACTGGGAACAGGTGCGCGGCCCCATCGCCATCGGCATCGGGCTCGGCCTGACCGCGGCCCTGTGCCAGAGCCTGGGGGCCATCATCGCCAAGCCGGTGATGACGGGCGGCGCCGTGGATCCCGTCAGCGCCTCCGGGGTGCGCATGGCCAGCGCCCTGCTGGCCCACTGCGTGCTGCGCCTGCTGCGTCTGCCCCTCGCCATGCCGCTCAACCCCATCAACCGCCCCATCCTTGCCATGATAGGGGTCAACGGTTTCCTGGCCATGGCCCTGGGCATGACCCTCATCCTGGTCGCCCTGCGCCAGGGGGATGTGGGCATGGTGGCCATCCTCTCCTCCACCACCCCTGTGGTCTTGCTGCCGCTGCTGTGGTGGCATTCGGGCCAGCGCCCCAGCCTGCCCGCCTGGGCCGGGGCCCTGCTCGCCACCCTGGGCACCATACTGGTGCTGGGCATGAGTGGCAGCCATTAGGCCTCTGCCCCAAGTACCAGCAAAAACGGCGGGGCCTGCCAGGCCCCGCCGTGTTGCATCCGTTCGCCCCAATCCATCAGAACAGGGCTATCTCCTCGGCGGTCAGCTCGCGGTATTCGCCGGGAGCCAGCGTCTCGTCCAGGGCCAGGGCGCCTATCTGCTCGCGATGCAGCCCCACCACCTTGTTGCCGATGGAGGCAAACATCCGCTTGACCTGATGGTACTTGCCCTCGTGGATGGTGAGGCGCGCCTCGCACTCCCCCAGCAGCTCGAGCTGGGCGGGGCGGGTCTTGTCGGTCTCGTTGCGCAGGAAGACGCCGTCGGCAAACAGGGAGATGGCGTCCGGATGCACGGGGTCGGCCAGCCAGACCCGATAGGTCTTGGCGCACTCGTGACGGGGCGAGGTGATGCGATGGGACCACTGGCCATCGTCGGTCACCAGCACCAGGCCCGTGGTGTCGAGGTCGAGGCGACCCACCACATGGAGCTTGCCCATGGCCGGCTCGTCCAGCAGCTGGAACACGGTGGCGTGATCCGGATCCTCGTTGGAGCAGACGTAGCCTTCCGGCTTGTGCAGCATGAAGTAGCGATTGCCCTGGCTCAGGGTCAGCAGGACGCCGTCAAATTCCACCTGGCTCTGCTCGTTGATGTGAAAGGCGGGCTGCTTGACCACGATGCCGTCCACCACCACCTCACCCTGCCGGATCAGCTTGCCTGCCAAAGAGCGGGTCAAATCGGAACAATCGCACAGAAACTTGTCGAGCCGCATTCACTACCTCAATTGCCATCGGGAAAAGGGCGACATTATATCGGCCAAGCGTGACAACTCCAGCAATAACGCCCCATGGGCCTGTGATGGCGCCCGATCCGGGTGCTAGACTGGCGCCCATCTCGCTTCGAGTATCACGCAAGCCGGTACCCTATGTCTTCAACCTCCGCCCATCCCGTCATCGCCGTCGACGCGCTCACGCCCGGCATGTTTGTGGTCGCCATCGTCAGCCAGCGTGCCGGCCTGGAGATAGCCCAGAGCGGCCTGATCCACACCCGGCAGCAGATAGCCACCCTGAAGGCCCGTGGCGTGCTGACGGTGCGTATCGACCCCCATCGCAGCCAGGCCCCGAGCAGACCGGCGCCAGCGAGATCCCAGGCCAGCCCCCCGGTGCGGGCCGGTCAGCTCCCCCGCGCTCATGACGAGGGACGCGCCCCCAAGATCCGCCGCCTGTATCAGGAGGCCCGCGAGCTGCAAGGCAAGTTCATCCGCCACCTCAAGGCCGGGGAGCCCATCGATATCACGCCCCTGGCGGCGGTGGCCGAGGAGATGGTGGACACCATGTTCAGCCATGGCGACGCCATGCTCTGCCTGGCCCGCATTCGTGCCAAGGATGCCTACCTGATGGAGCACTCCATGAACGTGGCCATACTGCTGGCCAACTTCGGCCGCTACCTCGGCCTGGCGCGCAGCGTGCTCAAGGAGCTGACCCTGGGGGGCCTGCTCCATGATGTGGGCAAGATCATGACCCCCAATGAGGTGCTCAACAAGCCGGGCAAGCTGACCGATGAGGAGTTCGCCATCATGCGCGAGCATGTGGTGCACAGCCATGACATCCTCAACGCCACCAGCGGCATCACCCCCACCATGCTGGAAGTGGCCACCAACCACCACGAGCGGCTCGACGGCTCAGGCTACCCCCGCCGGCTCAAGGGGGACCAGCTCTCCCTCTATACCCGCATGAGCGCCATCGTCGATGTCTACGATGCGGTGACGGCAGACAGGGTCTACAAGCAGGGGATGCCGCCGACCCAGGCGTTTCGCATCCTGCTCAAGGGCGCCGCCAGCCACTTCGACGAGGGGCTGGTGACGCGCTTTATCAAATGCATGGGGGTCTATCCGGTGGGAACTCTGGTGCAGCTATCCAACCAGCGGCTGGCCATCGTCATGCAACGCAACGAGCAGCAACCGCTCAAGCCGCTGGTCAAGGTGATCTATCACGCCGGCCTGCGCCACTATCTCGATATCCAGTGGCTGGATCTGGCCAAGCCAGGTACCCAGGAGCGCATAGAGAGTACGGTGGATCCCAAGGACTACGGCATCAACCTCGCCAACTTCGTGTGAACCTCTGCCGTCGCCTGCGAGCGAAGGCGCCCGTGCGCCACTCTCTGGTGCCTCCTGCGGGCTCATATCGGCTCATCGGGATGCCTGTCTGGCCTGGCCCAGTGGCGCATCAGGAACTCCCCATCGAGGGGGGAGAGATCGAAGCGCAGACAGGCCTCCTCGATGGCATGGGGGTCGTTGGCGTGCCCCTGTGCCAGCCAGCGCACCGCCCGGCGCAGATCCTCACCATGGGGTAACAGGGCATGATCGCTCATTGGGAGCCTCCACTCGCGGCATGGCCCGCCGACTCGGGCCGATACGAATAGTTTAGCCCGCAGCCTCCTGATCAGCGCCCTGGCCTCGAGGCCCTTTGCCGGGAGCGAACACCCCATCCAGCAACCGCTCCCGATTGACGCCTGCCCCCCATTGGAGGTTATGCTCGGGGCCTGATCCCCTCGCCCGGGCACCCCAGGCCCCCATCTCGCACAAGGAAACCCAATGCAAACCAAGGACAAGTGTCTGGCCGCCCTGGTCATTCTCTGCTGGGGGCTCAACTTCGTGGCCATCAAATGGGGGCTGGAGGGCATACCGCCGCTGCTGCTGGGGGCGCTGCGCTTCGTCGGCGTGGTCTTCCCCGCCGTCTTGCTGGTGCCCAGACCCGCCATGCCCTGGCGCTGGCTGCTGGCCTATGGCGGCGCCATCAGCCTAGGACAATTTGCCTTTCTGTTTTGCGCCATGAAGTTCGGCATGCCGGCGGGCATGGCCTCCCTGGTGCTGCAATCCCAGGTGGTGTTCACCCTGCTGTTCGCCATGATCTGGCTGGGGGAGCGCTGGCAGCCCCACCACTGGGTGGCCCTGCCCCTGGCGGGAGCGGGTCTCTATCTCATCGCCACCCATGGCGAGGGCAACCTGACCCTGCTCGGTTTCGTGCTGACCCTGTGCGCCGCCGCCTGCTGGGGCCTTGGCAACGTCATCAACCGCCAGATTGGCCTGCGCTATCACACCTCCTTGCCGAGCCTGATCGCCTGGGGCGGCCTGGTACCGATATTACCGTTTTTCGCCCTCTCCTGGCTGTTCGAAGGGCCAGAGCTGATGGCCAGCAGCCTGCTCCACATCAGCTGGCAGGGGATCTTGTGCGTGCTCTACCTCTCCCTGGTCGCCACCTGGCTCGGTTATGGCCTGTGGGGACGGCTGCTGATGCGCTACCCGGTTGCCCAGGTGGCGCCGCTCTCCCTGCTGGTGCCCTGCGTCGGCATGGTGGCCGCCGCCCTGCTGCTCGACGAGCATCCCACCACCTTGCAGTGGCTGGGGGCGGGCCTGGTGCTGCTCGGCTTCGTGGTTCATCTGCTGGGTGGAAAAATGAGGTTGTTCAAGGCACAAGCCGAACATTGACCTCGATGGGGAAACTTCCCATCATGGGCCAAGCCCACTCGGGCCCCACATGTTGACCCGGCAGGACGCCCATCATCAGGAGAGCAAGGACATGCTGCACAATTCCCCCTCGGTCATCCCCTCTTTAGCGCGAGCCATGCGGGTCGCGGCCATGGTGCTCCCCCTCTGCTGGAGCGCCTTTGGCTGGAGCGCCACCCTGCCCCCCGATCTCGCCTGGGAGAGCAACGACACCGACCCCGTCTATGCCGATCCGGCCGCCAGGCGAGGCGGCACCTTTCACACCTTCATGACCAGTTTTCCCCTGACCCTGCGGCTGTACGGGCCCGACTCCAACGGCGGCTTCGCCGGCTATGTCAGGGAGACCAATCTGCCGCTGCTCAGCACCCACCCCCTCACCGGCAACCCCATGCCGATGCTGGCAAACCAGTGGGCCTTCGGCAGCGATCACAAGACCCTCTATTTTCGCCTCAACCCCAAGGCTCGCTGGTCGGACGGCAAGCCGGTGACCGTCGATGATTTCCTGTTCACCCTCAAGATGCTGCGCAGCAAGGAGATAAGCGACCCCTGGTACAACAACTACTACAGCACCCAGATCACCGAGGTCACCAAGTTCGATGAGCGCACCCTCGCCATCACCAGCGGCAGCGAGAAGAGCCGGCAGGACCTGCTGGAATCCCTGCCCTTTACGCCCGTCCCCAGCCACGCCATCAAGCTGACGGCCAACTGGGTCAAGGAGTACAACTGGAAGGTGCTGCCGGTCAGCGGCCCCTATCAGATTGGCGAGGTGAAGAAGGGCAAATCCATCACCTTCAAACGGGTCAAGAATTGGTGGGGAGACGGGGAGCGCTACTTCCAGCACCGCTTCAACCCGGATCGGATCGACGTCAAGGTGCTCAGGGATCAGAACATCGCCTGGCAGCACTTCCTGCGCGGCGAGCTGGATACCTTCGGCCTGGTCATGCCCAACTGGTGGCACGACAAGACCAGGACGGCGGAGTTTGAAAAGGGCTATATCGAGCGGCGCTGGTTCTACAACCAGACCCCGCAGTCCCCCATGGGGCTCTACCTCAATACCGCCGATCCCCTGCTAAAGGATCGCAATGTGCGGCTCGGCATCCAGCACGCCCTCCATCTCGACAAGATGCTCGCTACCCTGCTGCGGGGAGATTATCAGCGCCTTCACAGCTATGGCTCGGGCCAGGATGACTTTACCAATACCGAGATCAGGGCGCGCCCGTTCGATCCCAAGCTGGCACGGGACTACTTCGCCAAGGCCGGCTTCACCCAGGCGGGCCCCAACGGCATATTGCAAAACGGGCAGGGTCGCCCCCTCTCCCTCAGCATCACCTACACCACGGCGGAGCATGCCCAGCGCCTCACCCTGCTGCGGGAAGAGGCGAAGAAGGCGGGGCTCAATCTGGAGCTGAACCTGATGGATGCCTCCGCCGGTTTCAAATCCATGCTGGAGAAGAAACACCAGAGTGCCTGGATGGCCTGGAGCGGCGGCCGCTATCCCGCCTACTGGGAGTTCTTCCACAAAGTCAATGCCAACAAGCCCCAGACCAACAACATCATGAACATAGATGATGACGCCATCATGGCCCTGGTGGAGCAATACGACAAGGAATTCGATTTTGCCAAAAAGGCGGCGCTGTCACGGCAGATCCAGCAGCGCCTCTATGACCTCGCCAGTTTCGTGCCCGCCTATCAGGTGCCCTACACCCGGGAAGCGGCCTGGCGCTGGATAAAGCTGCCCAAGGTACCCGCCACCCCCAAGAGCGACCTGCTCTACTGGCCCCTGGACGGGGGCAACAGCGGCTACAGCTATGGCGGCCTGCTCTGGATTGACCAGGAGGCAAAAGCGCAGACGAAAGCCGCCATCAAGGCTGGCCAGGCCTTCCCGGCGGTCACCCTGACCGATACCACCTATCAGCACCAGTGAGGCGCCCCTGCGGGGCATCTGCACTACCGGCAAAACAAAAGACCCCGCCTGCTGGCGGGGTCTGTCGTTGCAACCTGAAGCGGGGCAATCAGCCGCGCTTGGCCTGCTTCTGGGCGATGGCATCGGCCACGTCGGCGGGCTCGAGCACTATGCCTTCCTGATCCGGGGTCGGGAACACGGCGACGCACAGCTCATCTTGCTCCATGCCGTCGACCCAGCGCTCCAGCCACACCTTGAGGGTGATGGACTGGGGCTTGCAATCGGCCCACTCCCCTTCGGCCCACGCCTTGGCGTATTCGGGGTGCGGCCAGACCGGGATGCAGTCTTCGTCTTCGGTGGTCAGCATCATGACGCCGTGCTCGTCGGTCAGGACAAACAGCTCTTCGTGCTCGACCAGCTTGCTGATGAAGTGATCAAAGCGGTAGTCGGCATTCAGTTGCAGCGCGGCATTGCGCTCGGTATCGGTCAGTTCATAGCTCATGATCAAGCCTCTTGTGGGTACTGGTGGGCGTGGCAGTGAGTCAATCGAGGACAGCAAAGACCCGGATCGGCGCCGCTCGCGCAATAAAGGGCGCCATGTTCACATCTTGCCGCTGTCTTGTCCAGTGACAGGGGGGATCCCGCCGCCTGGCGGCTCGGTCCCCCTCGCACCTTGCCCATCCACCCGAGCCTGGCGGGGGAGTTACTCAGCCAGCGCCGGGGTCAGCACCTCCACCCCTTCCTGCTCGCTCAGGCGCTGGCGCAGCCAGTAAGCCGATTCGACCTCGACGAAACAGAGCAGATCCCCTCCCTTGGCCGCCGCCATCAACTGGCTCAGTCTCAGCGCTTGTTGCTGCTCCCAGGCCGCCGCCAGCTTGGCGCCATGGGCCTCGTCCACCACCTCCCGGCGCAGCTCGAACAGGTTATCGGTGATCGGGTGATTGATCTTGGCGGGATGGCGCCAGTAGAGCTGCAGGTTCTCCTGCATCTCTTCGTCATAGCTGGCCAGGGCGTCCAGCTCGGGCGTGTCACCGCCGCCCGTGGCAAATTCGCACCAGCCGGGGGCCAGCGAGGCGAGCTCGCGCAGCATCCGGGAGGGGATGACCGCCTTCAGGGCCAACACATCCGCACTGACCAGAGGCGGCAACCACACCTCCCCCTCATGGTCCCGGATCAGCGGCACGAGTTGCGCCACCGGATAGATGGGGAAGCGGGGGGCGAGCTGATGAAGCAAGGAGATCAGGGTGATGCGGGTCATGATGGCTACCTTGGAAAGGAGATGATGGAACCAGGCTGGTGAGGCGCTATCCTACCACGGCGTGGAACAATGCTCATCTGTGCCAGCTGTTTGAAAAAACGCCATTCAACTTGCCCGCTTGCCGTAATGG
Organism: Aeromonas sobria; assembly: GCF_050266975.1. Classification (GTDB taxonomy): domain Bacteria; phylum Pseudomonadota; class Gammaproteobacteria; order Enterobacterales; family Aeromonadaceae; genus Aeromonas; species Aeromonas sobria_B. Next base: position 103,695 of record NZ_JBKISU010000007.1, on the reverse strand, counting down.
CCAATAGTTTGACCCAGCGCCCACTAAACTCCCCTGGGGAGTGCTAATTTGCATACATCATTAGCGTAAGGAGCCTGTCCATGATTGGGATCGACCAGATTTCCGAAGAGTTTGTTCACGAGCTGAAAATACTGGCCTGCTTTGATCCGGCGAATATGAGCGTGGGGATCAAGTTACGCAGTGATATGAGCGATGCCCTGTGCCAGGCGGCACAACGCCTGCACAGCCAAGGCCTGATCAGTGCCATCGACGGCGGTTACCTGACCCCCTTTGGCATGACGATGGTGGAACACCTGCAACACCTGCTGGTCGCCCTCAAGCCGACGGCTTAGCCACCCAGAGCGCGAAGTCGAGCAACTCCCAACGCGCCCCCTGGCGCAGATGGCACGCAAACAGCAAAGGACCCTCGGGTCCTTTTACATTGCCGCCCACCCACCATTGCCCAACCTGAGCGGGTACGGGGCGGATCTCGATGCTGATGGGGTCTGTCTCAACGCCGAGGCGAACATGGACGAAGCGCAGGCAGGTCATCCTGGCTTGTTCGGCGCCAGCCAGATCAGGGTTGGCGGCGGTGCTCGGCTCAGGTGCCCTGAGTTCAGGTGCAGTGAGTGATGAAGGTGAAGCCTGGGCCGTCACGAGCACCAGACTTGCGGCCAACCAGGCTCCTCTCTTCACAGGCTCGCGCAAACGATCGCTCTCCTCTTCATCCCCCATGACATGGGGAGAGACGCGCCCGAGCTGGCGGGAGACACCTTGTTTTCCATCGCACTCTCCATCGCACTATAGAAAACCTGGAACCGGCTGCCTCCATCGCCCGCCAACGTGGCGAACCACACCATGGCGGCCGCCTGGATGCCAGGCAAACAAAAAGCCGTGATACCTGAGGCACCACGGCTTTCTTAAATTCTGTAACAATTACAGAGCGGTTACGTTCTCAGCCTGCGGGCCTTTCTGACCTTGGGTCACGGAGAACTGTACGCGCTGACCTTCAGCCAGGGTACGGAAGCCGTTACCTTGAATGGCGCTGAAGTGTACGAACACATCCGGGCCGTTTTCTTGCTGGATGAAGCCGAAGCCTTTGGTTTCGTTGAAGAATTTAACGGTACCGGTGATCATGTTAGACATATCTATAAACCTGTATTCAAAAATTACTCGTGCCTTGAAAGGCGGACAAAGCTTCGAAAGAGGGAGTGACTTATGAACAACAGGAAAAGATGCAAAACATCGTATTCATTGACATAAACATCGCCTTTTTCAAGCTCGATTGATTATACGTGGCTTTGCTCATTACGCAAACATATTTGTGCCCCGCCAACGCGGGGCACACCCACTAGCAACTCGCCGCCTCCAGCGCCTGCACCAACGCCTTGAGAAAGCGCGCCGCCTCACCGCCGGTGCAGGCCCTGTGGTCAAACGTCATCGACAATGGCAGCGCCCTTACCGGCCGCGCCTCTCCCTGCACGAACACCACCTTCTCGAACAGGGTGCCGGCCCCTATGATGGCGACCTGAGGCGGGGTCACGATCGGGCTGGCATAGCGACCGGCAATGGCACCGAAATTGGTGAGGGTGATGGTGGCTCCCTGCAGCATCTCCCTCGGCACGGCCCGCGCCTTGACGTCCGCTATCATGCGATCCAGCCCCTGGCGAATGTCGGCAGGCTCGCGCTCGACCACATTCTCCATCACGGGGACATAGAGCCCATGACGCGAATCCACCGCGATCGCCACATTGACCTCGTCAAACAGGCGCCGTGACAGGGTCTCGCCATCGAACCAGGCATTCATCGAAGGCTCGGCGCGGCAGGCGACCCCGATGGCCTTGATGAGACGCACGGTCACATCTTCATCGGCTCGCCAGGCACGCAGGTCGACCTCGTCCGTGATGCTGACCGGCACCACGGTGCGGTGGGAGTGTTCCATTGCCTTGGCCATGGCCCGGCGCGCCCCCTTGAGAAATTCGTTGCCGCTGCCTTGCTGGGCCTCGAACGCCTGCTGCACGTCCTGCTCCAGCACCAGACCACCGGCACCGCTGCCCTTGAGGCTGTTGATCTCCACCCCCAGCTGCTGAGCCAGCAGACGCACCGCAGGCATCGCCTGTACCAGCTGTCCGCCGGACGCCAGCACCCCGGCCACAAAGTGATCCTCCATGTGCTGCTGAGTGCTGCTCACCTTGCCGACCACTGTGCCGTCGTCCTCGCCACCCTCAAACTCCACCAGGGGGGCGCCGATATGCAATATGTCTCCCTCCTGGCCGCAGAGCCGGGCGATGACACCATTGACCGGGGAAGGCACATCCACCAGCGCCTTGGCGGTTTCCACCGAGAGCAGCACCTGATCCACCTCGACCTCATCACCGGCGGCCACCTTCCACTCCACGATCTCCGCCTCGGCCAGTCCTTCGCCAAGATCCGGCAATTTGAAATATTTCATGACCCGTTCTCCATCCACTGGGACATCACCACACGCTGAACACCCTCATGGCGCTTTGTTGACGGGCGGCCAGAGCGCCACACTGTGAAACATGTCATCGCCATTTGTTCTCCATCAGCTGGTGTGCCGCCTGGGCAATATCCTGTTCCGTGATGAGGTAGTGCTCCTCATTGCGGTAATAAGGCACGGCGGCATCGACGCCGGTCAGGCGCCTGGGGGGCGCCTTGAGACTGGGGAGCGCCTCCTCCGTGACCCTGGCCACTATCTCGGCGCCGACCCCAAAGCTGCCGCACGCCTCATGGACCACCAGCAAGCGACCCGTCTTGCGTACCGAGGCAAGGATGCTCGCCATGTCCAGGGGCTTGATGGTGGCCAGATCCAGCACCTCGCACTGGATACCCTCCTCACTGAGGATCTGGCTCGCCTTCATCACCTCCAGGAGGCAAGCACCCCAGGCCACCACCGTCAGATCATGACCGGATCGCAGGGTAAAACAGACGTCCAGCGGCAGGCCCACACCGTCGTCCACCACGTCGGATTTCATGGCGCGATAGATGCGATCCGGCTCGAAGAACATCACGGGATCCGGGCAGCGGATGGCCGACAGCAACAGGCCATAAGCCCGTTTGGGACTTGACGGTATCACCACCCTCAACCCGGGAATATGGGCAAATAGCGCCTCGACGCTCTCGCTGTGGTGTTCGGGCGAGTGGATGCCGGCCCCATAGGGGGAGCGATAGACGATGGGGCAGCTCAGGCGCCCCCGGGTGCGATTGCGCATGCGCGCCGCCTGACAGACGATCTGCTCCATGCCGGGGAAGACGAACCCCTGAAACTGGAACTCGGCCACCGGCTTGAGTCCCTGGGTCGCCATGCCGACCGCCACCCCGGCGATCAGGCCTTCCGCCAGGGGGGTGTCTATCACCCGCTTGAAACCAAATTTGTCACGCAGGCCGACGGTGGCACGAAATACGCCGCCGTTGACCCCCACATCTTCCCCCAGCACCACCACGTCCGGGTCGTGCTCCATCTCGTGATGCAGGGCCAGGTTGACTGCCTCGAGCAGGGTCATGTCACTCATGGCAGGCCTCCTCTTCGAGTTCGATGCGAGACGACGAGTCCATACCCAGGGCGAGCAGAGGGATGCCTGCCTGTGTCCTCGGCTTATTCATGAGATCGCCCTCCCTGCCTGGCCATGGCCTTGTCGATGATGCGCTGGCGCTGGCCGAGATAATCCCGGGGCAGCGCGGCAAACTGGTAATCGATGAGCGATTCCGGCGGCTGGGCCGTCATGGCCTCATAGGAGGCCACCGCCTGCTCCACCTGGCTGGCGGCCTCGCTCAGCAGGGCCTGCTCCCGGGACTCGTCCCACCAGCCGCGCTCGACCATGAACTGACGCAGCCGCTTGACCGGCTCCTTCGCCCAGGCCGCTTCGACTTCGGCGGCGTCGCGATAGCGGGTCGCATCGTCCGCCGTGGTGTGGTCACCGAGCCGGTAGCTGATGGCCTCGATCAGGGTGGGCCCCTTGCCGGCGCGAGCACGCTCCACCGCCGTCAGGGTGGCATCGTAGACGGCGAGCACGTCGTTGCCATCGACCTGGATGCTGGGCACCCCGGCACCAATGCCTTTCTGGGCCAAGGTGGGCGCACTCGATTGCAGCTTGCGCGGCACCGAGATGGCCCACTGGTTGTTGTTGATCACCATCACCATGGGCAGGTGCCAGACGCCGGCGCAATTGAGCCCCTCGAGGAAGTCCCCCTTGGAGGTGCCGCCATCGCCGATGGTGACCACGGCCACCCTGGGTTGATGGCGCAGCTTGAAGGCGGCCGCCACCCCGCAGGCATGGGTCACCTGTGTCGCGATGGGCACGCAGATGGGCAGATCTTCGGAGGGGGTGCCGTCTGGCTTGTTGAAGACGCTGCCCCGCTCATCGCCGCCCCAGTACTGGAGATTTTTTTCCATGGGCACGCCGCGCACGAACAGGGTCGGCATGTCACGGTAGTAAGGCACATAGACGTCCTGGGCCTGCATGGCGAGACCGACGCCAATCCCGACCGCCTCGGCCCCCAGGTGGGAGGGGAAGGTCCCCAGCTTGCCGGTACGTTGCAGCGCGATGGCTTTCTTGTCATAGCTGCGCACCATCACCATGTTGCGGTAGAAGGTGTGCAGCAGCTCCTTGTCCAGCCAGGTCGGTAGTGTGGCGACCGGGCGCCCTTCCTCATCGAGGTAACGAAGGAAAGGGATGTCGACATGGGTCATAACTGGCTCCTTGCCGTGGTTACGTCACCACCAGAGGTGACCCTTAAAATGTAAACAAGATGTTAACTAAAGCGCAATGTGGCAAAAGCAAATAACCCCAGCGATATCCTCTGTATTTTGGTTGAAAAGCAGCTAGTTGGTCTGACGAACGGCCAACAAAAAAGGAGCCCCTCCCGGCTCCTTTTTGCATCATGTGGCCGCAAGGCCGCTCCCCGCCAAGGGGAGCGCCCCCGGGGGATCAGGCATCCCACAACCGGGTCGGCACCACCAGCAGCACGGTGCGCTGGCCGATGGCGACATTGGCATTGGGGAAGACCACGGCCTCCCGCTCCTGCTCCACCACGTGGCGCAGTTCTCCATCTTCCGCCAGCACGAAGCCTTGCGGAAATTCGGTGAAATTGTCGACATCACTGGCAAACAGGAAGCGAAAATCCGCGGTGCGCTTGTTGATCACCCGATCGATGGTGAAGATGTTGAAATCCTCCGGTCGCCAGGGTTCCAGCCGGACACGCTCTTCGCAGACCAGCTCCTGCAACGCCTGTCTGGCCTCGATGAAGCGGGTCATGTCATTCTCGCCGAAGGGACGCACCTTGCCGAGCTCCACCGTGAAGCCATGGGCGCCATGCTGGTGGGCGCTGTAATAGCTGAAGGTGGTGGTGGGGCCGTTCGAGAGCAAGATGGTACGCACCCCGCAGGCGCCGAGGAAGCGGATCTGCTCCTGGCTGTAGGGGCGTTCGTGGGGGAAGGGGTAGACGGCGAACTTCTCGTGACGGGAGCCGCGGATGGCGGTGTGCAGATCATAATGCAGCCGCTCGGCCCCTGAGTCGGTGTAGAAGCGGGACACATACTGTTCGAGACGCATGGCGCGGATCCGCTCCCGGTTGCACAGCCCCTCCCCCTTGCTGTGGGCGCCGCTGAACAGCCGGTTCATGTTCTCCTCGACCTCCCGCCCCCCCAGGTTCATGGCCGCCGGGTTGCCAAACAGGAACAATACCCGGTGACGGGCGCTCAGCTCCCCGCCGAGCAGCTTGCCAAGCAGCTGGTTGCACAGCTCGATGGGCGCCGTCTCGTTACCATGAATGCCGCAGGAGAGCACTATCTCCTTGCCAGGGTCCGCGCGCAGGCCGTCGGCCGGCTCGATGCAGATCACCCCGGTATCCCACACCTGCGCCAGGGCGCCATCGGCCAGGGAAAAAGAGAAGGGATCGAGCTGCCATTCGTGGCGACGACTCAGCGCCAGGAAGTCATGTTGAGGGATCATCCGTTTCACCATCTTGTCACTGTCGATGGCGCAGATTATACGGCAGCACCCTGCCTTAAAAACAATTTTTTAAACAAATTCAATCATTAGCATAACAATGCAAGGGGAGATGACAGGCATGCAGTTACCAGACTGCGGGGCAGAGCAGGGAGGAAACGAGGGAGGATTCAGGGGAGCAGCCGGTTGGCCGGGGGCCGTCCAAGCGAGGAGAGAAACGAGGCATCCATGCCAGGTCAATCAACCACGCCAGAACGGCTTGCTGGTTTCCTGATAGCGATCGGCTTCGTTCAGGCCGATATCCTTGAGCAGATAGGCGGGCAGCTCGGAGAGCTGGCGACGGCTGCGGCTGCGTTCCAGCCAGGTCAGGAAGGTCTGTTTGGCGCGAGTCGCCAGGTTCAGCTCGCTGGACTGCTGGTAACCGGCTTGGGTGTAGGTCATGTTGGCCATGGTGCGGCTCCTCTCATTTAGTTGCCGCAAGCTTAGGAGCTGCCTCCCCCTGTCTCAATTGACGAATTTTGATACAACACATTAGGAAAACTAATAGCGAGAGCGTGGCGGAATTTAAATTTAACTAGTTGAATTTAAATGGTAAATAAAAATATGACCGCCCATTTCGGCGCAAACAGCAGATTGTGCTCTCCGACCCCGGGCTAACTATGCACTTTATATTGGCGCTTATGCAACCGCCGCGATCCGGACCGGATAGGGGGTGCCCAGAGCGCCGCCAACATGCTGCCAGCTTGATCGTAAACTGTTGCCAAATATCAACAAATGTACCATTTGATTACATATCAGGGCTCGCCCAAGCCGGTGTCATTTGACCCGCAGCTTATCCCTGTCTCCCTCGGCCCGCACCGCCCCTTGCTGACCATGATGGGCTTCATCATCCCAGGCCACAGCCCGCCGACATCCCCTGAGGCTGGCAATCCCGCCAGGCAAGTAACAAGACGCCTGCACAGTGTCGCAAAGCGGCGCCAGGGGCAGAGCGCAGTGACGGCCGCGCAGATGCCCCCTATCCCCATGAGGTTGAGCCCAGATGCACGCCACTGGCTGGCCACCCCGGCACTGGGCCGATCCCGACTCGGGTTGACACCAACCACTGTCTATTTATACAGTTAAGTGCAAACGCGCGCCGCATCGAGTGCGCCCTCTTCCCCTTTACCGAGAGTCGAACCATGGCCACCTTTACCCCGCAAGCCGCCCTGCGCCAGCAGATGAGCGAGCTGGAGAGCCTGCTGGCCGAGCTGGCGAACCGGATCGTCCGCCTCCCCCTGCTGGAGGCTCAGGTCTATCCCCTGCCTCCCGTGTTGCAGGGACAAGAGCATGATCCCATCAGCCAGATAGAGGTGGGGCTGCTCGAGGGAGAGGCGGCCCGGGAGGCCGCGCTCGCCGCCTATCGGCATCATGGCGCCCGCCCCGGCTGCTCGACCAAATCCACCCAGCGCCTGCCTGGCTGGCTGCGACTGCCGGCCGAGGCCGCTCCCCTGCTTGAGCCGCTGATCGAAGAGATAAACCGCTGCAAGCTGGCCTTCAAGGCGCTGGTACAGCAGGCGGGAGGCCGAGACGAGAAGTTCGAGCTGGTCCACGGCGCCCTGCCCGGGGTCATCACCTTGCAGATCTACCGTCAGCTCACCCTGCTGGCGGGGGATCTCCACTCCCTCGGCTTCACCTGGGCAGACAAGCAGACCATCAGCCGCCTCAGCCGGGAGCAGGTGATCGCCATGCTCGAGCGCAGTCGTCGCTATGTGCCCGCCCTCTCCCATCCAGAGCAGTGGCAGCAGATGGTGGACAAGGAGATCTACGATATCCGCCGCCTGCCCGCCGACAGCGAGCTGCGCATCCGGCGTCCGGTCAAGACCCACCCCATGATCAACCTGCTCTGGCGGGACAGGGAGCCGAGAAAGCAGCAGATCAAGGCGAGCCTCCCCCTGCTGCTGTGCGCCGACGCCTCCCCCGCCATCAAGCCCCTGGGCCACTATCCCCCCAAGCTGCGCCAGCCGAGGCGGGATCGCAAGATAGGGGAGCGCCCCCTCATAGAGCGGCTCCATCTCTATCTGTACGAGCGCCTCGACTGAGGCGGTGAGCATTCGCTACCGCGGCTGGACAACGCCCTTGCTGAAAGCGCAGACGTGAACAGAGCCGGGCAGTGGCGTCAGGAGTCAGCCTCCTGTCATCGCCACCCACCTGGGGAGCCGCGACCCGCTGGCGCCGGGCAAGGCAGCAGATGCAAAACGGCCCCCGCTGCCGCCACGCCGGGGGCGCAGGGCATCGGGGGCCGCACGGCCTTGCCATCACCCCATCAAGAGGGCGCGCAGGCTCTCCACATCCAGTCCCTTCACCTCGGACTGGCCGCTCAGCAAGCCATCGGCCAGGGCCCGCTTCTCGTCGTGCAGGGCCACTATCTTCTCCTCCACCGTCTGCTCGCACACCAGGCGATAGACGGTCACCGGCTGGGTCTGCCCCATGCGGTGGGCCCGATCGCTGGCCTGATCTTCCACCGCCGGGTTCCACCAGGGATCCAGGTGCAGCACCGTATCGGCCTGGGTCAGGTTGAGCCCTGTCCCCCCCGCCTTCAGGCTGATCAGAAACAGCGGCACCGGCTCGTTGCGAAAACGCAGAATAGACTCCTGACGGGACTTGGCGGAGCAGCCACCGTCCAGGTAGCAGTAATCCCAGCCCCGCTTGGCGATGCGATCCCGCAGCAGGCTGAGCAAGTCGACGAACTGGCTGAACACCAGCACCCGATGACCGCCGTCGATGGCCTCGTCCAGCAGGGCCATGGCCTCGTCCAGCTTGCTGTTGCTATGGGCCCAGGTCGGCATGATGAGGGAGGGAGAGCAGCAGAGCCGGCGCAGCCGGGTCAGGCCGCTCAACACATGCATCAGGGCGCGGCCGTCGGCACTTTGCACCTGCTGCACCACCTCGCGCCGGGTCGCCTCGTAGAGTTGACGCTCCTCGGCGGAGAGGCTGATGTGGTGCACTATCTCCGTCTTGTCCGGCAGCTCGGTCAGCACCTGCTGCTTGAGGCGACGCAGGATGAAGGGGCTGATCACGGCCCGCAGCAGCGCCATGTGTTCGGGATCCTTCACCGCCTTGCCAAAGCGGCGCTTGAACTCCCCGAGGCTGCCGAGCAGGCCGGGGTTGATAAAGGTGAACAGGCTCCACAGCTCCCCCAGGTGGTTCTCTATGGGGGTGCCGGAGAGGGCGAGGCGAAAATCGCCGTCGAGCTGGAACAGCAGCTTGGCACGCTGGGTGCCGGCATTCTTGATCTGCTGGGCTTCATCCAGCACCATGCTTGCCCAGTGACGCCCCTTGAGCGCCGCGGCCAAGCCCCCCAGCATGCCGTAGTTGACCAGCACCAGCTGGCCCGCCCTGGCGTTGGCAATCTGCCCCTCCCTATCCACCCCGGGCTCGAAGGTGATCACCTCCAGCTCGGGGGCGAAACGGGCCACCTCCTCCTGCCAGTTGGTGACCACTGACTTGGGCACCACCACCAGGGCCGGGCCCAGCTGCTGACGCATGCGCAGCACGATGAGCGCCTGCAGCGTCTTGCCAAGGCCCATGTCATCGGCGAGGCAGGCGCCAAAGCCGTGATGGGCCAGGGTCGCCAGCCAGCGCACCCCCTCCTTCTGATAATCCCGCAGCGGGGTGAGCAGCTCGGGGGGGCAGTCCACCTCCTGCTGCCACTCGGCCTGCAGCGCCTGCCAGGCGCTGTCCCCCTGGGTGCTGATCACCGAGAGCAATCGGGTCAGGGGATAGGCGAGCCGGGTGTTGACCCTCTGCTCCTCGTCGAGCATGGCCCCCAGCATGGTGAGCCGCTCCACCAGCTTGTCGCTCAGCACCAGACTGGTCTGCTCGTCGAGCTGGACGGTGCGCTGACCCGGGGTGAGCTGGCGCAGGATGAGGCGCAGATCCAGCACCTCGTGCTCATCCAGGCTGAGGGCCCCCTCGACCTGGAACCAGTCCTGGCGCCGTTCGATGCGCAGGCTCAGGGCCGCCTCGTCCAGGCTCTTGAGCCGGGCACTGTCCTGATGCCAGTGGATGCGCACCTGCCGCTCCACCAGTTCGGGCAGAGCATTGACCAGAGTGAGCGCCTGCTCCCCCTGCAGCAGCCATTCGGTGCCGGGCAAGTCCATGGGCAGCTGGTTGCGCAGCCACTGTGCCTCCCGCTTCTCCTCGGCCAGATCCCGCGCCCAGTAGAGGGACTCCTTCACCCCCTGGCGCACCACCGCCTCCCCCTTGCCAAGGGCCAGGGCGGAGACATCATCGAGCCGGGTGACCAGGCGAACCGCGAGCTGCCCCTCCTGCCAGTCCAGCTCCACCGAGGCCAACCCGGGCCAGGGCTTTAGCTCGGCATTGCCCTCGAGCCCAGGCACCTCGCTGTGCCAGGGCAAGCCCTGGATGCCATTGAGGGTCTGCTGCAAGGTGGCGAGCCCCTCCCCCGGCAGGGGCGGGATCGCCGACAGGGCGGGCAGCAGGGGCAGCAGACCGGGCGGCGTCAGCATCAGCTGCCACAAGTCCTGGGCCAGGGGCACAATGTGGGCCCCCTTGCCGGCCTGGGCCGGGCTGAGCACGCCGCGCATGCCGTCCCCCTCGGCCACTATCTGCAACAGGGGGGCGCTCAGGGCCAGTTGCAGCTTCTGCCCCTTGGCATTGAGCAGGCGGGGATGGGTGGCGAGCACGGGCCAGACCTCGTCCGGCAGCCGGTTCATGGTGCGCGGCAGCAACCGCACCAGGGCCCAGTCCGCCTCATCGAGCAGGGCCGCATACTGGCTGGAGAGCAGGGCGGGATCGACCCTGCGTCCCGCGGTCCACTCCCCCTTGGTGCTCTGCTTCTGGATCTTGCACTCGAGCTCGGGTCCCTCGGCATGGAGCAGCCACACCAGCTGCTCCTTGTTCTTGCGCACTCCGCTGGCGCGACCCAGTCCCTGCAGCCAGTTGAGCCAGCTCGCCGATGCGGCCCCCTTGCCTTCGTCCTCCTCCTCGTCCCCCTCCTGCGGGTCAGGTGGCAGGCGATCGAGGGGCCCCAGCCGGGCCTTTTTGCCCAGCAGCTGGCGCAACAAGTCCAGGCAAAAGCCCATCAATCGATGGCGGGGCGCGCTGGCGAGCAGCGCCTCCAGGTCCCACTTGTGCAGGATGGCCACCTGAGGGCTCTGACTGCCGTGACGGGCCAGGGCGCAGAGATCGAGCCAGAGGTAGCCCCAGTGCAGCTCCTCGGCGGGCAGTTGCAGGGTGTCAAACAGTCCCACCGCCTGGCCATGGCGCTCTCCCGCCCACTGGGCGATGAGATCCTGCAACAGGGCCTGTTGCGGCCCTAGGCTTTTCTGCCACTGCTTGCGTTCGGCATTGGCCAGCTCGGGATCGGCCTGTTGCAGCCAGCCGAGCCAGAGCAGGGTCAGGAAGTTCGCCGGATAACGCCCCTTGCCATGGCGCCCCTGCCACAGGCCGAGGGCGCTCATCAGGCTCTGCGCCAAGGGGGCATCACCGCCGGCAGCGGTCAGGGCCATCAGCTCGGGCCAGTGATGGGGATCATCGGGCAGATCGGTGAAGGGAGCCGCCGACCCCTGCTCCTCGCACAGCCAATGCCACTGGGCGGCCAGCTGGCGATGGGCGGTGGCCAGCTCGGGGGCGAGCGCCGCCCCGGCCAGGGGCCAGGGGCCGGGGGAGGCATCGAGGCTGGCCTGCAGGGCCAGGTGGTCGAGCAGCAGCCGCTGCCACTGGGGACTGGCCTCCGCCAGCAGGGCCTGGGCCTCGGGCAGCTCGAGCAGGGCCAGCAGATCGGCGCCATTGACATAGCCGGGCACCTCCCCCTCCCGACCCAGGCAGAGGGAGCGCACCAGGGCCTGACCCGGATCCTGACCGGTGAGGGAGGAGACCCGCGACCAGTCCGGCATGGGGCAGCGTCCCTGGCGCACCCCCAGAATCAACGCCAGGCAGCCCTCGGCACTCAGGCTCCAGAGCTGCTCGCCACGCTGCCGAATGAGGCCAAGGTCATGGAGTGCCGTCAACCTGTCGATCAATACCTGACCCAGCGGCAGCTGTTCCTGCAGATAGCGGGTACTGGCGGCGCGCTGCAACTGCAGCTCGCCGAGCAAGGCATAACAATCTGGAGACAAGGTTGGTGCAGACATCAAGACTCACGCGAAGGAGCAAAAGCGGAATTTTAACGGGAAAGCGCCGCCGGCTCGACCCTTAACCATGAAATAACGCAAATTAAATGCCTTGCGCTTCGAGTCGGCAGCATGGGAATGGCCCCAAGGCGCGGCGCCGGGTCAAGCGGGAGCTGGGGGGCGTCCGAGGGGCGCAAGGGCGGGAACAGCCCGACCGCCAGAGCGGGGCGAGAGAACTCATATGGTCCTCTCGCCAGAGAGGCGATCAGGCTCAGGCGCTGAGCGCATCCAGGCGCGCCGTCAGGGCCGCCACCTGATCCCGCAGCAGGCTCACCTCCTCTTCCAGAGAGCTCAGGCGCTCATGGAGGGGGGAGCCCTGGGTCGCCCCCTCGGGCTGGGCACGGACATCCAGCCCCTGCTCCAGGGCCGCACCTGTCACCTCGCCGCTGAACAGATGGGCGAAGCGGGACTCGCGTTTGCCGGGCTCGCGGGCCAGCTTGACCACATAGGGCCCCTGCTCGATGAGCCCGTTCAGGACGGCATCGACCTGGGTCACATCGTCGAACTGGCAGAGCCGGTTGGTGCGCGAGCGCAGCTCACCCGGTGTCTGGGGACCGCGCAGCAGCAGCTCGCAGACCACTCCCAGCTCCTGGGCATTGAACTTGAGATCGCCAAATTCGGTGTTGCAGAACCTGTGCTGATAACGGGGCACCCGGGCGTTGAAACCGGCGGTGTTGACCACCAGCCGCTTGCGGACCAGCTCGTCCACCACGGCGCGGATCTCCAGCTCGCCGAGCTCGAGCACAGGATCTCTGTTGCTCTTCTGGTTGCAGGCGTTGACCAGGGCGTTGAGGGACAAGGGGTATTGATCCGGTGTGCTGATCTCCTTCTCGATGAGGCAACCAATCACCCGGGCTTCTAATGGGCCTAATACCAACTCCATTGCAGACTCCCTTTATAAACAAGACATTAGCATTTGGCCCCTATCTTATCGCGGCCGCTCCCGGGATCCAGCCCGGCACCCCGATTTTGCGATAAGACCATGGCCTTGGCGAAACAAGCAGCATTGGGCCAGCGGCAGCGACGAGGGAAAGGCTTCTTATGGCGCCATGTTGAGGGGCGAGCGCGCCGGTGAAGCGCCGGGCGGGGCGGCCCGCTTCTCCAGCGCCCTGGCCACCGAGACCGACTTGCCCCGCAGCAGGGCATCGGTCGGATAAAGCACCAAGGCCTGCTGGCGCAGGGACTCGGCCTCCTCGCGCCGCCCCAGGGCCTCGAGGGCCACTATCATGTTGGCGTAGATGTTGGCGCGGGGGGTGTGGCGCACGAACGCCTCCCCCCAGGACAGATAGGCCGCCAGCTCCTGCCGGTTGCCCCCCTGCAACCCCACCGCCAGCCGCACCGAGTTGACGTCGAACTCGACCCGGGTGAGCCAGGCCATGGGGTTGATCACCTTCAGCAACAGGGCCGGCTCCTTGTAGCCTCCTCGCTCGTACTGGGTCACCACCCAGGCGGTGTGGATGGCGGTCAGCATGAAAGGCACCACCAGCAGGGGGATGCCGATGGCCAGAAAGCGCAGCAGCAGCCAGGGGCGATAGACACTCTGATGCCAGCCGGGGCTGGGGGCCTTCTCCTCTATCTCGCTGTCGATCTGGTAGATGATCAGCAGCAGCACCCACCAGTGGACGATGGCGTGGTAGAAGGGGTATTCGGTCTGGCTGTGCAGCAGTATAGGCAGGGCCAGGGCCAGCAGGGCCAGCCCCTGACGCCAGCGACTCTGGCCGAGACGCCACAGCAGGGCCGCCCCCATCAGCAGCATGCCCAGCATGGGGGCGATCCCCCCCTCCACCGCCCAGTAGAGAAACTCGTTATGGGGGTGATCCAGGTTGTATTCGATCTGCACCATCTCTGGTGCCAATGCCTTGTCGACCATGTATTGGTGCAGAAAGACGGACTCGAAGCTGCCATAACCCCATCCCGTCCAGGGGGAGTGCATGATGAGTTTGATGGCATAAGGCCAGTAGACGGAGCGCATGCCGCCGGACTGATAGACCTCGACCCCCCGCTTAGCCCCGGCAATCAGGTACTGGGATGCCAACCCGAACAGGAGACCGAGGGCGACCAGCAGCAGGACCCTGGCCGCCAGCTTGCGCTCTCGCAACATGGGCAGCAGGAGCAGCAGCCCCAGCAGGGCACCGAGCTGCCCCACCCGGGATTGCAGCACCACCAGCAGCAAGGGACAGGCCAGCAGCAGACCCTGGCGCAAGGCCCGCAACCCGCGCCCGGCGAGCCTCCCCTCCCCCTCCAGCCAACCAGCCAACACCAGACCGGTGGCCATGAAGCTCGCCATCACGTTGGGCTGCTGGAAGATGCCATAGGGGCGATTGGCCCGGGTGTCGTACCCGAGCCAGTTGCCCGGGGTCAGCAGATAGTATTCGACCAGGCCGAGCAGCGCCTCGATGGCGACTGCGCCGAGCACCAGATAGAGCAGACGCTCGCGGCGCTGGCCCGCTGGCGGCCATTGATAGAGGCAGGTGAGAAACAGCAGGCCGGCAAAGAGCCCGAGCAGCCTGGGGATGGCATAATCCTTGAGCGCAAAGCCGGGGTAGGCCATGGGCAGCAACAACAGCAAGCCGCCGACCCAGAGCCAAAGCAGCAGCGGTGACCAGACCAGACGCTGGTTCAGGGTGACTTGCCAGAGCCCGGCGCCGATGGCAAGGCTGGCAAACACCCAGCCCCAGGCGTTGAAGGGCAGATAGAGCCCGGCCCCCCCCGGGTTGTGCATGAAAAAATGCATCCCCAGCAGCAGATAGAGCGCGAAGAGCCCAAAAAATCCTTTTTCCAGCATCCGGCCAGTCCCCAGAGATTGTCTATCCACCCAGCATAACCCTTTGTCGCAAAAATAAAAAAGGAGGCTTGCGCCCCCTCGTATCATCACTAGCTTCGATTACTTGGCGCCGCCTTGCTCGCGAAAGGCGAAACGGACCAGCACTATGCCCATCCCCAGCATGCCGCCGAGCAGGGTGGCCAGCACCACCACCAGGGAACGCTTGGGTTTGTCCCGAGAGAGGGGCTCGCTCGGCGAGGCCTGATAGGCGAAGGAGTGGAACGGCAGCGCCTCCAGCTGGATGGCCTGCAGGCTGCTCAGCTGCAGACGCAGATCGCCGATGTTCGGATTCATGAACTCGGGGTTCTTGATCTCCTTGAGCACCTTGAGCTTCTCGGCCAGGGCCCGTGACCCCAGATCGATGGCGAAGCTGTCCTTGTTTTGCAAATTCTGCACCGGCGTCTCTATGCCCGCCGCCTGGCTGATGCGCAGGCTGTATTCGGTGCGCAGGATGTCATCTTGCAGCTGCTTGAGGGTATCGGCCCTGGCGCTCTCATACTGACTCTGCAGCGTCTTGATGCGGTTGCGCCAGAGGGTGTCCAGCTCCTTGCCCTTGGCGGCAGACTCCAGGCTCTGGATGAAGGCGATGTACTGCTCCAGCCGCGCCTTGGCCTCCTCAGCCGTGCCCGCGGCGAAGGAGAGGACGACATCCTCCTTCAGCTTGTCCGGCGCCTTGGCATCTATCCCCTCGGCCATCTTCTTGAGCAGCAGCCGCTTGCCCTTGCTATCCGTGACGTCGTGCTTGGCCGCTTCGGCATCCAGATAGCCCCTCTCCAGCAAGAATTGACGCTTGTTGTTGAAGCTGTTGAAGTTGTTGACGAAATCATGGTAGAGCGCCTTCTTCTCGAAGGCGGTGAAGGCACTCACCGGCACCTGAGCATTCATCAACTGGTTGATGTTAAGCTCAAGGGACTCGACCTCCTTGAGGGTGGGCTGCTTGATCTCGGCTTGGCTGACCCACACCTGGGGCGCCGTCAGCGCATAGGCGATGCCAGCCGCCGCAAACAGACCGGCAACGCAGAGGATCAGCAGCTTGCTGCGCCAGAGCGTCAGGATCAGCTCGCGCAAGTCGATCTCGTCGCTGGATCTGGCCGGCACCCAGCCTTGGGGCAGATCGGGCTGGGACTGGGTCAAGGTAGGTTCTTGATTGCTCATATTGTTATATTTCTCTTATTGGAAACTGGGTGGACGGGCCCGCCGCCAGGGTCGCGACGGGCCAGTCGGGGTCAGGCTTGCCGATAATAGTCACGATACCAGTCGACAAAGGTTTTCACACCCGCCGCCACTGTCATTTGCGGCTGGTAACCGACGGCATCGAACAGCCCCCGGGTATCGGCCCAGGTGGCATGTACGTCGCCCGGCTGCATCGGCATCATGTGCTTGATGGCGGGCTGGCCGATGGCCTGCTCCAGCGCCTCGATAAAGTCCAGCAGCCGCACCGGACTGCCATTGCCGATGTTGAACAGGCGATAGGGCGCCGAGCTCATGTCGGTGCGCCCCTGGCTCGGGGTCCAGCCCGGGCTGGCCTCCGGTACCTGATCCGCCACCCTCACTATCCCCTCGACGATGTCATCCACATGGGTGAAGTCCCGGGACAGCTGCCCCTGGTTGTAGACATCGATGGGTTCCCCCGCCAGGATCGCCCTGGTAAACTTGAACAACGCCATGTCGGGGCGACCCCAGGGGCCATAGACGGTGAAAAAGCGCAGGCCAGTGGTGGGAATGCCATAGAGATGGGCATAGCTGTGAGCCATCAGCTCGTTGGCCTTCTTGGTGGCGGCATAGAGGGAGATGGGGTGATCCACTGTGTCCGTGGTGGCAAACGGCATCTTGTCATTGAGGCCGTACACCGAGCTGGAAGAGGCATAGACCAGATGCCCCACCCCATGGTGGCGACACCCTTCCAGCACCGTCAGCTGGCCCACCAAGTTGCTGTCGGCGTAGGCGAACGGGTTGTCCAGGGAGTAGCGCACCCCGGCCTGGGCGGCCAGATGCACCACCCGATCGAAGCCCTGCTCGGCAAACAGCCGGGCCATGCCGGGGCGATCGGCCAGATCCAGCCTGATGAAACGAAACCCCGCCAGGGGGGCAAGCCGGGCCAGGCGCGCCTCCTTGAGGCTCACCTCGTAGTAGTCGTTGAGGTTGTCGATGCCGACCACCTCATGACCGTCAGCGCACAGGCGCTGCACCAGATGGAATCCGATGAACCCGGCGGCGCCGGTGACCAGATACTTCATAACACTGTCCTTCAAGACGGCGCATGGGGCGTCTGCAGGCGCCCCGTACACGGGTTAGTCGCTGCCAAACAGATCGCGGGTATAGACCTTGTCCGCCACATCGGCCAGCTCGCTGGCCATGCGATTGGAGAGGATCACATCGGAGATCTGCTTGAACTCCGCCAGATCGGTGATGACCCGGGAGTTGAAGAAGCTCTGCTCCTTGAGGGCAGGTTCAAACACCACCACCTCTATGCCCTTGGCCTTGATGCGCTTCATCACCCCCTGAATGGCGGAGGCGCGGAAGTTGTCTGAGCCCGACTTCATGATCAGGCGATAGACCCCGACCACCCTGGGGCGACGACGAATGATGGAGTCGGCGATGAAGTCCTTGCGGGTGGTGTTGGCATCGACGATGGCCCGCACCAGGTTGTTGGGCACATCGTCGTAGTTGGCCAGCAGCTGCTTGGTGTCCTTGGGCAGGCAATAGCCGCCATAGCCGAAGGAGGGGTTGTTGTAGTGAGTGCCGATCCGTGGATCCAGCCCCACCCCTTCGATGATCTGGCGACTGTCCAGGCCATGGGTCTGGGCATAGGTGTCCAGCTCGTTGAAATAGGCGACCCGCATGGCGAGATAGGTATTGGCAAACAGCTTGATCGCTTCGGCTTCCGTGCTGTCGGTCAAGAGCAGCGGCACATCCTGCTTGATGGCTCCCCCTTGCAAGAGGGCGGCGAAACGCTCGGCTCGCTCGGAACGCTCACCCACTATGATGCGCGAGGGGTGCAAGTTGTCATAAAGCGCCCGCCCCTCTCGCAAGAACTCGGGAGAGAAGATGAGGTTGTCGCACCCCAGCTCCTCGCGTATCGCCTTGGTGTAGCCCACGGGCACGGTGGACTTGATCACCATGACGGCCGTCGGATTGATGGCCATCACATCCCGGATCACCGCCTCCACCGAGCGGGTGTTGAAGTAGTGGGTGTCGGCATCGTAGTCGGTCGGCGTCGCTATGATGACGAAATCCGCCCCCTGATAAGCCTGATGCTTGTCCAGGGTCGCCGTCAGATTGAGGGGGATGTGGGCGAGATAGTGCTCCAGCTCGTTGTCTGCGATGGGAGACTTGCCCTGATTGATGAGCGCAACTTTCTCTGCCACCAGGTCGAGAGCGACCACTTCGTTGTGCTGGGCAAGCAGCACGGCATTGGACAGGCCGACATAGCCGGTTCCCGCTACGGCAATTTTCACCATGGGATTACCTGATTGATTAAATTAAGGTTCTGACTCTGAGCTGGCAATTGTGCCACAAGAACACGGACTTACCCTAATTCAGGGTGGCAGAAGCAGGGTGCCTTGGCATCCTTGGCGGACAGACGCAGCGCCACCCCGGCCAGCAGAGGCCAATCGATGGCCAGGGCGGGGGAGTCCCAGCGCAGGGTCTGCTCCCCGGCGGGATGGTAGTAATCGCTGCATCGATAGAGGAGATCGGCGACCTCGCTCAGCACATAGAAGCCATGGGCAAAGCCCGGAGGGATCCACATCTGGTGATCGTTTTCCTCTGACAGGAGCTGGCCGACCCACTGGCCATATGAGGCCGAATCGGGACGCACATCCACCGCTACATCAAAGACGCGACCGCGCACCGCCCTCACCAGTTTCCCCTGGGGCCTCTCCTGCTGATAATGGAGCCCACGCAGCGTCCCTTGCCAGGAGCGGCTGTGGTTGTCCTGCACCAGGGCGTAGGCGCCGCAGTGTCGCTCAAACTCATCCTGGCGCAGGGTTTCCATGAAAAAGCCCCGTTCGTCACTGTGACGAGTGGGGATCAGCAGTTTGACCTCTGGAATGGCAAGGGATTGGTATTTCATCTGAACGCCTTCAAATACAGCAAAAAGGGAACTGGCCCGGCACAGATAAATTCCGGGCGCAGCACTATGGGCTCCAGGATGACTGAGGATTGCCAGTTCATTCAAGCCGCATCAGATAAAGGACGAGGGGGGCTGACCCGGCCGCGACAAGGCTGGCGCCAACAGCTGTAACAGATACTCACCATAACCGCTCTTGAGCAGAGGCTCGGCCAACGCGGCGAGTTGTTCGTCCGAGATCCAGCCCAGACGCCAGGCTATCTCCTCAGGCGCCGACACCTTGAGGCCTTGCCGCTTTTCCAGGGTCTGAATGAAGCTACTGGCCTCCTGCAGACTGTCGTACGTCCCCGTATCGAGCCAGGCAGAACCTCGCCCCATCAGACAGACCTCCAGCGCCTCATCCCCGAGATAGCTCATATTGAGGTCGGTGATCTCCAGCTCTCCCCGGGCAGAAGGTTGCAAACGGTGCGCTCTGGCGCTGGCTTGCCCGTCATAAAAATAGATACCTGTGACGGCATAGTGACTCGGGGGCTCGACGGGTTTTTCGATCAGCGTCTGCACTCGACCCGAATCATCGAATCCCAACACCCCATAACGTTCGGGATCCTGTACATGATAAGCAAACAGGGTGGCGCCTTGCGTCTTGGCACTCGCGCGGAGCAACTGGCGGGAAAGATCGGCGCCATAGAAGATGTTGTCCCCCAGGATGAGGCAACAGGGGCTGCCGGCCAGAAAAGGTTCGGCGATGAGCAGCGCCTGGGCCAACCCGGCAGGCTCTTCCTGCACCGCGTAGCTGAATTGCATTCCCCATTGGTTGCCATCCCCCAGCAACAGCTCGAAGCGGGACAGATCCAGCGGCGTGCTGATGATGAGAATGTCACGGATACCCGCCTGCATCAGGGTTGAGAGGGGGTAATAGATCATGGGCTTGTCATAGACCGGCAGCAGTTGCTTGCTGATGGCCAGCGTCGCTGGATAGAGCCGGGTGGCAGATCCTCCGGCCAATATGATGCCTTTACGTTGGGTCATGACGTACCTTGGGTTGAATGAAGGAGAGCTATGGGAGAGGCGGTTCATCAGGCCCATCGGGTTGTGCCCCCTGGCTGGCCAGCCACTCCGTCATCTGCGCTTGCCAGGACGGCAGTGCGATGCCAAAAACGCTGGAGAACAATCGGCAATCGAGCCTGGAGTTCAGCGGACGACGGGCCGCCTGGGGCCAGCTCGCCGAAGGAATGGGTTTTATCGGAACGGGCCACGCCAGCAGACCAAGCCGACAACCTTCCGCTACCAGGGCCGAGGCAAAGCCATGCCAGCTCGTCTCGCCTGCGGGGCAGAGATGATAGAGGCCGCCCTTGTCTGGCGCCTTCACGATATGCGCCAGCGCCAGGAGAACGGACGTTGCCAGCCAGTGTACCTGAGTCGGCACTCCCCATTGATCCGCCACCACCTCAAGGGACTGGCCCTCTTTGGCACGGCGCAAGATGGTACGAGCGAAGTGCGGCCCCTCCCCGCCATAAAGCCAGCTGGTACGAATGATCAGATGATGGGGACACAGGCCCTGAATGGCCTGCTCGCCGGCCAGCTTGCTGGCGCCATAGACATTGAGGGGCGCAGGTTTATCCCCCTCCGTCCAGGGTGTATTGCCACTGCCATCGAACACATAATCGGTGGAAAAATGCACCAGCAGCGCCCCTCTGTCAGAGGCTTCCCGGGCAAGCCATGCTACCGCCTGATGATTGATGCGCTCTGCCAGCTCAGGCTGACTCTGTGCAAGGTCGACCGCCGTATAGGCCGCCCCGTTTAGGATCACATCCGGTTGATGGCGATCCAGGGCGCCAATCAGCGCACGGGGGGCGGTGATGTCACAATCCGCCCTGCCAAGGGGCGTCACCTGCCAATCGGGATAATCCCGGCAGAGGACAGAAAAAAGGGCTCGTCCCAACTGGCCACGAGCCCCGAGCAACAAAATCCGCATCGGGATTACCGCGCGCCAAAACCGGTCAGAATGGTGCGGATGGTCTTGAACACGATGAGCACATCCAGCCAGAGGGAGAAGTGCTTGATGTAGTAAAAATCGTGCTCGATCTTGATGCGGGTATCATCGGCATCGGCAGCATAACCGTGCACCACCTGCGCCCAACCGCTGATCCCGGGCCGCACGATATGACGGTACATATAAAAAGGAATCTCCCGTTCGAACTGATCGACGAAGGTGCGCTGCTCCGGCCTCGGTCCAATCAGACTCATGTCGCCCTTGAGGACGTTGAAGAACTGGGGCAGCTCGTCGATGCGCAGCTTGCGGATCACCTTGCCCACCCGGGTGACGCGCATGTCGCCATCCTGAGCAAACTGGGCGCCGGCTTTTTCCGAATCCTTGCACATGCTGCGAAACTTGTAGATGCAAAAATCCTTGTTGCCCTTGCCGACCCGATTTTGCAGGAACATCACGGGGCCCGGGCTCTCCAGCTTGATCAAGACTGCCGTCACCAGCATCAGCGGCGAGAACAGCGGGATGGCGATCAACGCAGCCAGTATGTCCATGCCCCGCTTGATGAAGGCATAGATTGGGGATGGCAACAGGGAGCCGAGCTGGTTTTCGTGCAGATGGTCGATCTTCACCCGACCGGTCAGAGTCTCGCTGATCTGCTTGATGTGATAGACGGGGATATGCGCCAGGGCGCAGCGCGCCAGGAAACGCTCCCACTCACCCGCCAGCTTCTCATCCCGAAGATCTGCCACCACGGCGTCATAACGCACGGCCCCGAGATCGGGTTTGTCCAGCAGACGCCACTGCACACACTCGTGCCGGGTCAGGGCCTGATAGTCCCCAAAGGGTAGCAAGGCGTATTTGGGGGTCCGGTAACGGCGGCCGATGAAGTAGGCGAGCCAGCAGCAAAGCAAGGCAACCAGATACGACTCAAACAATACCTGGCGGCTGTAAGGCAGCCGCAGGAAGAAGAGAACCCCCACCAAAGTACCGTAGAGCGTCGTGACAGTCGGGATCATATAGGCCACAGGACTCGCGCCCGGATAGCGCAGGAAGCGATGCAGCACAATCCCGGTCAGCAGAAACGCCACAAAGGCACCGCTCAGGGTATTGATCCGGACGGCATCGAGGTGATGCCAAAATTCCAGGCCCCATCGCTCAATGGCAGGCAGGCAAACCGCAAGCAAGGCCCCGAAGATGAACAAGGCAGGAGGGCTGAATAACACACGCTCATACCAGCGTGAGTGACGGCGTTGAAAGGACAAAGTTACCCCCAGAGATCGAAATAAAGGTCAAATAAATACATAACTTTCTAATTCTACTCGCGAATTCGTTTTTTCAACGCGATGACGACATAGCTGAGCCAATGATACAAACTATCTGGCAAACTTAACAACAACTTGTGCCGATAGATATGCCACTGCCATTTTGCTGCGGTCAATTTATTTGCAGATAATGAGTTTGAACTCAATCTATAACGAGCAACGATGTCTTGAACGCAGGCAGCCTTTTTTGCAACCTTCATTATTGCAAGCCACATCAGGTAATCTTCATGCCCACAGCGCTCTTGGTAAAATGTGCCAAGCAGTTCGCGGTTATATATTCCCGTCAGATTTCCGATCCGGTTGCTGTTCAGCATATCCTTGTAGCTGAATTCCATCGGACTGGTTCGCACTGCCACGGGGCGATCAATGTCATCAGAGAGAAAAGTAGAGTAATTGCCACACACCACAGCATACCCTTGCTCCAGCAAAGATATCTGTTTTTCCAGTTTGTTTGCTTCCCAGAGATCATCACTATCTAGAAAAGCAATATACTTGCCCTTGGCAGATTGAATGCCGACATTGCGGGCATTGGCTACACCACCATTATCCTTGAGCAGGATATATTCGATTCTATCATCATGGATATCTGCCACAACATTTGCTGTGTCATCTGTTGATGCATCATCAACAATATAGAGGCGCCAATCGCCAAATGATTGTGACAATACAGATTCAACACTATGCCTTATATATCTTGCCACATTATATGCGGGCATGATAATAGACACTGATTCAAATGGCATTTATATCAACCTCATCCACTGTTTGACAATGATCTCGGGTGAATAGCGTTCTGCTGCAGACAAGGCTGCGAGCTGCATGTTTCTTCGTTCATCATCCGAGTTCATTAAATAGACCAACTTGTCCTTGTATGCCTCCATGTCACCATCCAATACCAGGAATCCATCAACACCTTCGCTGATAATTTCTCTTGGCCCAGTCTTGCAATCAAATGCAACCGCTGGCAATCCAAAAGACTTCGATTCTATCAATACCAGAGGAAGGCCTTCATAATGGGAGGTCATCGCCAGAATGCTCGCATTGGCATACTCAATGTCAATGTTCTTGGCGGCGGGGAGCAAGGAAACTGTATCAGCAAGAGCATGATCATCGACAATCTTTTGCAACTTGCTGCGATCCTCTCCATCTCCGATGATACGCAGCTCCCACCCCTTCTTGTCGTCGATAGCAGCCCAGATATGCAATAAACGATCAAATGCTTTTTGATAGGTGAGACGACCAACCGCCAAGACGATTTTTTTCTTTTTATCCAGGCTATCTACTCCTTGCACCGGAAACGCACTGGCGTTGGAAATGACACTCACATTGGCTTTGACCTTTCCATCGAGAATGGATTGATCATGTTGTGTCAATAACACCAACTCATCGGCAAGATGATAGCTTAATCGTTTTAAAGCACGAATCCACGAAGGTGAGGTTTCATATGCAACGTGCTCGCTTAAAATTACCCTTCCTTTCAACCTAAATAGGGAATGCAGCAGTGATAACTTAAATGATAAACGCCCCATGGATACTGAAATAATCGTATCATCCTTATAACGTTTTAATTCCTCAACTAAATAAAACAAAGATGGTGACGTTAAAAAAATGCAGCGTACATCTACTGATAAAGAGTAATATGGTTGACCCTCTTTCCCATCTAAGGAAAGCAAGGTAATATGATAGCCTAATTTAGAAAGGCTATTGGAAATGAATGTCGCCACACGTTCAGTTCCTCCTGCCTTTGTTATATCCTGTATTACAATGACTACATTTTTATTCATTTAACACTCTATTTTTGATGGATTTACAGAAGAAATAGAACTTTCTTTTTCACAAGATTTTTTTTCACCTAGCAATAGATAACTAAAAAGAGAAAGCAAAATAAAATCTATAATTCCAAAAAAACCTATTGAATCAACAAAATACCTAGCGAACACAACCAAAACAAGTATGTTAACCATCAAATTACGAAAGAAGATTCGCTTATAAAGCATATACAAGTAAGTAATGAAAAGTATGATGAATGGGAAAACACCAAATCTTGAATGCATATTAATGAATGAGTTATGAGGATTTATTTTGAATGCTACTATTGTTTCACAACAAGACTTGAAATCAACCCCAAATAAAAAACCTTTCCAATCGGTCATAGACGAAATATATTCAGCCAACATTATGCTTCGCTCAGAATCTACTCCATGAGAAAAATTACTATTAGCAAAAAGACTTATCAATATATCTTGATAAAAATACACAATAATAATGCCTGCAAACACAATTGAGATTATATACACCTTATTTTTTTGTGCAACAGCAAGCAAAAACAAAAATATTGACAAAGCAATACCACTGCGACCGAATAAGAAGAAGCAACAGACTACTACCGTTGCAGGATAAATTAAATTAATATTTATCATTTCCTTTTTACAAGCAAACAAATAATAAGCTAAAAATATAACTAGATGTGCACTTATATAATTTCGGCTACCATCTAAAAGATTATTATACGCATCAGGATTATAGCCTATATGCAGAATGTGGTATATTGTCCAGCAAAGCGATAATGTAAGTAAAAATCTTGCAGCTTGATAAGAGAAATCAAACTCCCTAATTATATAGGAAATTTGAATTGCTAACGTGACATATATTACATATAAGAAGTAATTTTTATCATCTGACTCAACATGGTACAAGCCAAAAGCAATAACATACAGCAACATGAATAAATACATATACAATAAAATATTTCGTATTTTTATATCTCTAGAAAAGCACAACACAAAAGAAACACTAGAAAACAAAAAAGAAACCATTATAAAGATTGGGCTTCCAGTCAAAACCTTCAATAAAATAGAACCCAATGTCAATTGAATCATTAGTTTATGGAAATTTATCATTTTACCCCCCCATTTTAAATTTGAATATCAATTTACTTCGGATGGGAGGCAGATTCATTCAGCATCGAACTTGTATCCAATAGAATATTTCTAATATCATGATGCGAACTAAGATTTATTTGCACAGAACTATTAAATCCATAAACATTTATGTAATCATACTCATTTAATAAACTCAATATTTTACTTTCTGCTATTTCAAGCCCTTCAATACACTTGGCATATTCAAAGTGAAATTCTGTTTCTCTGGGATGAGGGATATAATAGCAATTTTCCCCCTTAACAAGGGCAGATAATTTTTTAATTAAACTTTTTTTATCTGAATTACTTAGTGACAGTTCATGAAATACCGGACCAAGCAATACATTTGCCACTGGCTTTTTATTTGTGATTGTAACGATATTATTCCGCGAAAAAAACTCGAATTCAACCTCCACTCTATTGGAAACAATGTTTTCTCGATTTTTATATATTGTGTAATGACAATTAATTGCCATTTTTGTTTTTTCCAAATCATAGCAACACCCAAGAAGCTTAAATAAGTTCTTTTTTAAGCAACTTCTTTGATCTACATAATAAGCAGAGTTTTCAATGAGATTTGCAGAGCCATCATCAAATGAGAAAAAATTTAAAAAATGAGAAAATGATAAAATACTATGGGTATAAACACTATCAACCGATGCGCTATATATATTTCTATACCTCCTCCCCTTAAAAACCCTTCTCATATCCAAAATATGATATGGAAATTTCTTGTTACTTATATAAAAGGTCGATTTACATGCCCTTTTTTTTAATAAGTCAAAATAAAAATTCATTTGATCAGTTTTTTTTGAAGAAAAATAAAATAACTCGAATTCATTAATAATTCCTTTATCAATCATGTTTTGAATCTGTAACACCTGAAAAGGTGTATTGCAAATAACTAAATCCATTTTACACCCTTTTATTTTTTAGCCATGGCATAGCCAAAACAGAATAAGAAAGCCACCAAGTCATCGCAAACTGCACCAACTTTGACAACACAAATGCCAATGCCGCACCAATTAAGCCATATCCATCTACCATCACGATCAACAGTAACAAATTTAACAAACCAGATGAGATAGTAATAACAGATAGTGCTCCTGTCTTTCTCACATAGAAAATATAGTTGGTCACCATCAAGTACATCCCACCAAATACTTGACCAAGGCAGAGCCAGCCGATAACGTCCCCTGCTGCACGGTACTCTTCACCTGCAATTAGAACTAACATCCAAGGTCCAATCAGGAAAGGTATAGGAGCAGCCAGTAGTAGCAATATAAAATAGAGATAGGTATACTTAACAACCTTACGTTTTTCGGCTAGTTTATTTCGCTTTAAAATATCAAACAGCCAAGGAACATAAGCTTTATTGATGGCATCAAATATAATATTCAATGCCATGCTCAACTGAACTGCAACCATATATATACCAGCTTGGCCAAGCCCTAACCTTTGATTGATAACAAAACGATCAACGGCGGAGAGAAGAAAAAAACCAAAAACATGGGGGATAAGTGGTATGCCAAACTGTAGTGCTTGTTTAATATAATCTAGGCGTAGGCAACGTAGATTAACTAATCTATCTTTAATCAGAAAATATATCGCAATGACCGCAGATATACCAGCCGCTATAACCTGGGCATCAACCCTTCCTTGAGCACCATAATGCAAGGTAACCACCAATAACAGTGATAGCCCCATATTAAATAGGCTATTGCTAATCTGCATTGCGCCAAATTTAAAAGCCTCACTCCGAACTTGCCACTGCCCTAAGCGCAGGTTTATTACAAAGCTTAAAACGCTAAACAATAAAGCACTGTAAATCCAATTGGAAGGAATAGACAAAAATTCAACAAAAAAATCAGAAAATAATGTGCACAAAATACATAGAGCTATACTTGAGCCTAGCAGTATTTGTAAACAAGCACCATTATATTTACTAAGTTCTTGTGGGCTGTTGTTATGATCATAAAATTTACGATTAGCGGCACCCACCGCATTTAAACCTACGAATGCAACCAAACCGGCGACTAAGGTTTGAAACATGGCTACTTGACCATACTCAGCAGGTGAAAGCAGCCGAGTCAATATTGGTAATAATAAAAATGGGATTAATGCATTGATAATATTTGAAATAAGATAAACTAAGGAGCTTTTAGCTAGAGACATATTTTATTGGGTGAAGCACAAGCTTCACCACCTTCTTAAATAAATTCAAATGATAACGGAGTTCCGCGTTTAATATCAACAATAGCCGTTTTACCAAGTACTTGCTCTAAATACTTCGGCGCCAAACCAAATCCGGGCCTAATGCTACGCACATTTTCATTACTTAATACATCCCCAGCTTTAATGTCTCGTATCGCATATAAAGATCGCCGAAATTTGACATTGCCTTTTTCAGCTTCGGTACGATTATAATTTACGCTACCTAATGCTGACCAGGCAGTTTTAGCATCTTTACATAACGCGGCTAGCTCATGAGGTTCGAGCGAGAAGCTATCATCAGCCCCTCCGCCATTTCTATCCATGGTGACATGCTTTTCGATTAAACAAGCCCCCAATGCTACCGCTGCCACAGCGGTGGCATTATCGATAGTGTGATCAGACAAGCCAGATAGCACATCAAAACGCTCAGCCATATCGGCAATGGTCCGCAGATTGTATTGATCCGCCGGAGCAGGGTAACCGCTAACACAGTGCAACACGACCAACTCTTGGCAACCATTGGACCGCGCAGTAGCAATCGCTTCGGTAATCTCTTCCTCATTGGCCATGCCGGTAGACATGATCATTGGCTTACCTGTTTGCGCCACACGTTTTATCAATGGCAAATCTATCAACTCAAAAGACGCTATCTTGTAGGCTGGTGCGTCAAGATCTTCCAACAAATCAACAGCAGTAAAGTCAAAAGGAGAACTGAAGATGGTGATCCCCAACTCTTTGGCTTTCTCAAACAACGGTTGATGCCACTCCCACGGCATTTGGGCCTCTTTGTAGAGTTGGTACAAATTTTTACCATCCCATAGCCCACCGTGAATTTGAAATTCCTCACTATCACATTCAAGAGTAATAGTGTCTGCGGTATATGTTTGGAGTTTTATTGCATCCGCGCCCGCTTTTTTCGCCTCTTCCATGATCGCAAAAGCACGATTGATATCGCCATTGTGGTTAGCGGAGAGTTCCGCAATAATATATGGTGGATAGCCAGGGCCAATCTTGCGGCCATTGATGGTAATAAATGGCTTGATTATTTTGTCCATAATGGTTCTCTTATAAATTTATCTGGCGCTACCTGCTGGTAGCCAGCGTTAGAAAAAAGGCGCTGCGATGCTATATTTTCGGTCAGTACAGTGGCATGAATCCTGATTCTTGGTAGGCATCTATCAAGTAATTTCAAACCTGTTAATCCAATACCCTGACCATGCTTGTTAGGAGCAACAAAAATTGAGATAAGATAATTGTCAGTATCTAGTTCATCTAGTCTAACTGCACCATAGGGTTCGCTATTTTCAGCATTAATTATCAAAAAGAAATAATCTTGCTGGCGCTGTATTTTTTTTTCCATCCAGCTTTTGTGCTCTACCCAACTAGGGGGATTGGGATTGAGAGCATAACGTCTGGTTACTGGATCAGATTGCCACTGATAAATCAGTAGAGTATCATCAATTGATACCGGTCTTAGCCTAAAACCTGATATTTCTGTATTAGCCATAATAGTATTAATGACTCGCTGCACCCCCTTGCCATCACACAACTCGAGATTATTATCTACGTATTTTTTATAATTATTTAACAAGTCATGCAGTGCAGGGATTAATCTACTTTCAATATCAGATTGTTGTACTAATAAAGCTGCTTGATGCGCCAACAATGCTTGGCAAATGGCCTGTTGGTTTGCTGCTATCGGAATTACTATATTTGGTAATCCCAGACAGGCTCGCTCCCAAGTGGTTGTCCCTGGAGCACCGATGGCCAGATCGTGCTCGCTCATCAAGATTGCCATATCTTGTATAAAATCGTGATGAACAACATTAACATGCTCATCGCACCACGTTTTAACTGCTTGATAGTGTGGTGCTCGAGGGCTTAACAGCACGGTAAATACAGCATTAAACTCACTTAACGCCATAAGTACCCTTAGCGTCACATTTGGCTCATCAATACCACCAAAGGAGAGTAAAACCCTAGGCTGACGACTAATAGGGGCTCGCAGTATCCCCTGATTTCTTATTTTTTCAAATTGTGAAGACAGCAATGCGTATGCAACTCCACTTAATACTACAGGCTGCTTTTCTGATATATTAAAACACTCAAAATAGACCTCTGGAGTGCGGTCAAGCGTTTGATCCAGAATAAAATCAGCATCATGGGGGCGCACCAAATCATCGATAGCCAAAAGTTTACAATTTAGCGACAGCCTTATTTCCCGTTCCCACTGAGCATTAATTCCATAATGATCAACTATCAGCCAGTCAGCGTATACCACACTTGCTAATACATCTGCAGCGTCTTGTTGCCATGGCACTTGCAACCAAGAAGAATAATCAGCACCATGCTCAGGTCTGATAGCAGTTGTCAGAGATGACAAGGCAAGCAGATTATGGTTACGCGCAGTAATCAAATCGAGCAAATCACCATCTTGCGGTCTACAAATAAATGTTACCTGATGACCTGCCGATTTTAAGCCATCGGCTAGCACTAGGCAGCGCATTACATGGCCGGAACCTATCCAACGTGATGCATCGGTGCGAATAAAAAACTTCATGGCTATTACCTTAGCGTAAATAGCTTCTCGGCACGCAGCCAATCATCCTGAGTATCAATATCTTGCACCCTGTGGCTAGGTAATAGAACTACCTGTGTATGCACGGCAAATATAGGTAATTTATTAAGCCAAGCATTAGCCTTTCCCCAATAAAATTGCCCCGCATCATGGTAGGCTTCCTCCAGATCTTGGGAACGAGTTAGTTGATACTCGGGATGAAACATACTCACCCAACCCGACTCATCAAGCTTGATAGCGCGTTGAATCGGAAACGAAAAGCGAGTAGCACTGAAGACAAACTGACATTCATTGTTGAACGTTAACAATTCTAATCCCTGGCATAAATCATCAGGCTCAACAAAAGGTGCTGTTGCATAGAGGCAGCATACGTTCTCCGGCATTTGTCCTTGCTGCTTTATTAACCAATTAATGGCATGGCTTATCACCTCACCAGTAGTGGCATAATCGTTAGCAATCTCTGCCGGGCGAATAAATGGCACTTCAGCACCATATTCGAGTGCAACAGCAGCAATTTCTGCATCATCGGTTGAAACAATTATACGTTCAAAACAACCTGCCTTCTTAGCAGCTAAGATAGACCATGCGATCATTGGCTTGCTATGAAATGGTTTGATATTTTTCCTAGGAATACGCTTACTGCCACCACGGGCAGGGATGATGGCAATATTCATTTATTTCCCTTCCAATATATCAGACAATACGCGTGCTACTTTATCTTGCTGCTCTTCTGTCATGCCGTGGAACATCGGCAAAGAAATAGCTTCACGATAATATTGCTCTGCCTCAGGAAAATCACCAGATTTGAATCCCAAGTCTTCGTAATAAGGCTGTGTATGTACAGGTATGTAATGAACATTCACCCCGATACCATTTTCACGTAACGCATCAAAAACCTCTCGGTGCGTTAATGAAATATTATTAAGTTGAAGACGAATAACGTAAAGATGCAATCCAGAATGGGTGTTTTCTAACTGAAATGGTAAGACTATCGGTAACCGCTTCAAAAGTCTGTTATAACGGTCAGCCAAGCGATGACGAGCAGCGATAAATTCATCAAGGCGTTGTATTTGAGTTATCCCTAATGCAGCTTGTAACTCGGTCATTCGGTAGTTAAAGCCCAAATCAATCTGTTGATAATACCAACCACCATGACTTTCGCCTTTCATCTGCCTTGTATCACGGGTGATACCATGGCTACGTAACAAGGCCATTTTATCAGCTAAATCTTTTTGGTTAGTTACCACTGCGCCACCTTCAGCAGTAGTGATAATTTTAACCGGATGGAAACTAAATACTGTAATGTCGCTGTATCGACAATTACCAATGGGTTCGTTTAAATAACTACCTCCGATAGCATGTGATGCATCCTCGATAACTTTAAAGCCATATTCAGTTGCCAGACGGGAAATCGCTACCATGTCGCAAGGTTGGCCACATAAATGAACAGGAACGACTATCTTGGGTAAGGTACCATTGGCTTTAGCTGCAATTAGCTTTTTCTCCAATTGCTTCGGACACAGATTATATGTATCTGGATCTATATCTACAAAATCGACTTTGGCGCCACAATACAAACCGCAATTAGCCGATGCAACAAAAGTAACTGGACTTGTCCATAAAACATCACCAGGACCAAGCCCCAAAGCCAAACAGGCAATGTGTAGTGCCGAAGTAGCACTATTTACAGCCAACGCATAAGCTGCGACAGTATGGGTTGTTAAATGTTTTTCAAATTCAGGGACTTTTGGTCCCTGAGTTAGAAAATCAGATTGTAACACCGCAACCACGCCATCAATATCTTGCTGAGTGATCTCTTGTTTACCGTATGGAATCACGTTTTATCTCACACTTCAAAGTTGGCATCTACATGAGTTTTTATCAATTCCCGCAGAGACTCCACGGTCTCCCACTCAGTGTTAGTACCTGAGTTATATTTGAAACCAAACGGTACTTTTACGGCATTATGATGCTTAATATAGTCTTCTTCTGTATGATTGAATGACACAGAAGGTAAAATTGCGTAATAGCGGCCCAAATCAATTGTGTTCAATGAATCGGTATCTGTAATCATTTCTTCATGCAGTTTTTCTCCTGGACGAATACCAACTACCTTCGTCTTGCATTCAGGAGATATTGCTGTTGCTATATCTAAAATACGATACGATGGGATTTTTGGCACAAAAATTTCACCACCGAGATGATGCTCCAGAGCATACATCACCATATTAACACCATCTTGCAGTGAAATATTAAAACGCGTCATTTCTTCATGGGTGATCGGCAACACACCTTCAGCACGTTTTTTCAAGAAAAATGGGATTACAGAACCCCGAGACCCCATTACATTTCCATAGCGAACTACACTGAATCTTATATTTCGCGAACCTTTGATATTATTTGCTGCTGTAAACAACTTGTCAGAAGTCAGCTTTGTCGCTCCATAAAGATTGATCGGCGCACAAGCTTTATCTGTTGACAACGCTACAACTTCTTTTACTCCACACTGCAAAGCAGCGTGGATAACATTTTCAGCACCATCGACGTTAGTGCGAATGCACTCTGTCGGGTTATATTCAGCTGTATCTACTTGTTTAATAGCTGCAGCATGAATAATGACATCGATTCCTTCGCACGCCTGAACCATTCGACTACGATCACGTACATCGCCAATGAAAAAGCGCAGTTGTGGATAATCTTTTTGCGGATAATTTAAACGTAATTCAGATTGCTTTAGTTCATCTCGAGAAAAAATGACAATACGCTTAACTTTGGGGTAGCGCTCAAGGATAGTTTTTATAAATTGTTTACCAAATGATCCCGTACCACCTGTGATTAATACTGTTTTATTATTCAGCATAACAATTCCTATATGTTCTCTCAAATTAAACAAGTTATCACTGCATTAGTGATTCCAATACTAAACTTATCAAAAATCAGTATTGCCTATTGGGATTAAAATGTCTTTGGATAATTGCAATGAATATTATCAATATTCATTGCGTTAGTTTTACAAACACCGCGGGCTATCTAAATACCATTGTACTGTTTTATACAATCCTGACTCAAAACTTTCCTGCGGCAGCCATTTCAATTCAGTGGCTATTTTTCCCGCATCGATAGCGTAACGACGGTCATGGCCGGGCCTGTCAGCCACATGGGTGATTAGATCCCGATAACTTTTCACCTTTCCCCCCGGCTCTTCTCCCTCAAGGGGACATGGGGACAAGGGCACCAATTCGTCCAGCAGATCACAGATGGTCTGCACCACCTCCAGATTGCGCTTCTCATTGTGGCCCCCGATGTTATAGGTCTCTCCTACCCGCCCCTTGATCAGCACCAGCAACAGCGCTCTGACATGATCCTCCACATAGAGCCAGTCACGGATCTGATCTCCCTGGCCATAAAGAGGGATCGGCTTGCCCGCCAGGGCGTGGGCGACCGTTTGTGGAATCAGTTTCTCCGCATGTTGCCAGGGCCCGTAGTTGTTCGAGCAGTTGGTCACCAGTACGGGCAGCCCGTATGTTCGGTGCCAGGCGCGCACCAGATGGTCGCTCGATGCCTTGGAAGCAGAATAGGGACTGCTCGGCGCATACGAGGTGTTTTCGGTAAAGAACGGCAGAGGAGCGCCGGGAGTCAATTCATCCGGGTGAGGCAGGTCCCCATATACCTCATCGGTGGAGACATGATGGAAGCGAAATGCTGCCTTGCGTGCCTCATCCAGCCCATTCCAGTAAGTGCGGGCCGCTTCCAGCAGCATATAGGTTCCCACGATATTGGTCTGGATAAAATCGGCAGGGCCGGTGATGGAGCGATCAACGTGGCTCTCTGCGGCCAGATGCATCACGGCATCGGGTTGATATGCTGCAAAGATGCGGGCCATGGTGCCACCATCACAGATATTGGCATGCTCAAAGTGGTAACGGGGGGAATCGCTACATTCAGCCAAGGCTGCTGGATTGGCGGCATAGGTCAATGCGTCGACATTGACCACTGTATCTTGCGTTTGCCTGATGAGATGACGCACAAGCGCCGAACCAATAAAGCCGCAACCACCAGTGACTAATATCTTCATAAATGCGTTATTGACCTACTGATCAAAATCAAGAATTGCATGTGGAAAAATGATATTTATTATCAATAAACTCAGCCTGAATATGCCCCGGCTCAACATAGCTGGCTCTCGAATGCCATAGCTACCGCCCCTGAGTTACAGCCCCCAGCTTGCTGCTTTTGACCGGATTGTGTGCGTGCAAGGATCATGGTGTTGACCTCAGGTGACGCTTAGCACTGCAGGAATTCGCATCGGGAACTCAGAGATGAGCAGATGCGCTCTGGGCTCTGGGCTCTGGGCTCTCCATGAAAAACACTCATGGACAGTCGTTAAAACAGCCTCGGATTCTATCACTTCCCTCCCGCCAAGAGATACCGAAAAGCAAATTGCCAGGGCCCGTTTGGTCGATTAACCCTCAACTAATAAGGTGTCATTAGAATCTAGCTTTATCCTCGACCGATGTATTGCCTCTACTCAGCCAGGAAGGCTCCTTCCTTTGGAACCGGCTAACGAAAAGAGGCAGCCATCGGGTGATGGCTACCTCTTAATATCAAGTTAACCAATAGATTACATCTGATCGATCATGTCCTGAGCGAACTGGGAACAGGAGCGCAGGGTGGCGCCTTCCATCAGTCGCTCGAAGTCATAGGTGACCGTCTTGTTGGCGATGGCACGCTCCATCCCCTTCACGACCAGATCTGCCGCCTCGGTCCAGCCCAGGTGACGCAGCATCATCTCGGCGGAGAGGATCAGCGACCCCGGGTTGACCTTGTCCTGGCCGGCATATTTCGGTGCGGTGCCGTGGGTGGCTTCGAACAGGGCAACGCCGTCGCCGATGTTGGCGCCAGGGGCGATGCCGATACCGCCGACCTGAGCGGCCAGGGCGTCGGAGATGTAGTCGCCGTTCAAGTTCATACAGGCGATGACGTCATACTCGGCCGGACGCAGCAGGATCTGTTGCAGGAAGGCATCGGCGATGACGTCCTTGACGACGATGGTCTTGCCGGTTTTCGGGTTCTTGAAGGAGCACCAGGGGCCACCGTCGATGAGCTGGGCATCGTACTCGTTCTGGGCCAGGGCATAGCCCCAATCCTTGAAGGCACCTTCGGTGAACTTCATGATGTTGCCCTTGTGCACCAGGGTCACGGAGTCGCGGTCGTTGTCGATGGCGTACTCGATGGCGGCGCGCACCAGACGCTCGGTACCCGCCTTGGACATGGGCTTGATGCCGATGCCGCAGGACTCGGGGAAGCGGATCTTCTTCACGCCCATCTCGTTTTGCAGGAAGGCGATCACCTTCTTGGCTTCCTCGCTGTCCGCCTTCCACTCGATGCCGGCGTAGATGTCTTCGGCGTTCTCGCGGAAGATCACCATGTCGGTCAGCTCGGGAGATTTGACCGGGCTGGGAGTGCCCTGGTAGTAGCGCACCGGGCGCAGGCAGACGTAGAGATCCAGCTCCTGGCGCAGAGCCACGTTGAGGGAGCGGATACCGCCGCCGACCGGGGTGGTCAGCGGGCCCTTGATGGCCACACAGTATTCACGGATGAAATCCAGGGTCTCGGCCGGCAGCCAGGCGCCTTCACCATAGACATGGGTGGACTTCTCACCCGTGTAGATCTCCATCCAGGCGATCGAACGCTCGCCTTTGTAAGCCTTCTCGACCGCAGCGTTGACCACGTTCAGCATGGCCGGGGTCACGTCAACGCCGATACCATCCCCTTCGATAAACGGAATGATGGGGTTGTTCGGCACGTTCAGCTTGCCATCGGCTGCAACGGTGATTTTCTGACCCTGGGTCGGGATTACTACTTTGCTTTCCATCGGCATCTCCTAACTTCCGTTTGTTATCAATCTGATCATTTCGCGCGGCCATCTTAGCCCATCCCTTTACATAATCAAATGGCGAGCACACAGCGCGGACCATAGTCGCGCACTGGATCACAATGCACCCGGGCCAGGATAAAGCAGGAGGCGCGCCCGCGCTTTACCCCCCTCCCCCGGCGACGCCCAAGCAGGGCGCCCCGATGCCAGTCGGCGTCATCTGCTGGATGAGTTGAGCCATAACAAGACCCATAAGGAGCACACATTGTGTCAGCGCCGCGCAAATGCTGTGCCTGAGGGGAGAGGGAGAGGACAAACCATGCAAAACCCCATTGCGTTTTGGCGATGAAATAGTAATAGTTCTCACTTTCCTTTTTCCGTCCATCCCCCCGAGGTTCCAACAAGATGTTTCGTTCCCCCCTGGCAAGGCTGCTGCTGCTTGGTCAGCTCACCCTGATGAGCTGGATGGCACAGGCCGCCGCCCCCGTTGAAGTGGAAGATGTGATGGGCCGCAAGGTCTCACTGAGCCTGCCTGCGAGCCGCATCGTGCTCGGATTCTATCCCGAGGATTACCTGGCCGTGGCCGGTGAGGGGGGCGCCGATCGCCTGGTGGGCATGTCCCGTGGCTGGTTCGTCAAGTCACGCCCCGCCATCTGGTCGCTCTATGTCGCCAAAGAGCCGCAACTGGCCAAGGTGCCGGACCTTGGCAACGTGCAGGATCAGAGCTTCTCCATCGAGAAGACGTTGGCGGTCAAGCCCGATCTGGTGATCCTGGCCCAGTGGCAATACGAGGCCCTGGCCCCGGATCTGCCGCGCCTCGAGCAGGCGGGCATCCCTGTGGTGGTGGTGGACTACAACGCCCAGACCCTGGCCCGCCACATGGCGAGCACCCTGCTGCTTGGCAAACTGACCGGCCAGGAGGCCCGCGCCCGCAAGATGGCCGACGAGTATCAGGCCAAGATTGAGACCATCACCTCGCGCATCGCCCAGGCGAAACGTCAGCCGCCCCGGGTCTACATCGAGCTGGGGGACAAGGGCCCGGCCGAGTACAGCTACACCTATGGCAAGGACATGTGGGGCGCCATGGCGCTGCTGGCCGGGGGTGACAACGTCGCGGCCCCCTTCGTCGATCGCTGGGGCACCATCCATCCGGAGCAACTGCTGGCGAGCAAACCGGAGGTCATCCTGATGGCGGGCTACGAGAGCGTGAGCAGCGCAGAGGCGATGCAGGTCGGCCAGGACATCTCCGCCGAGACGGTGCGCCAGCGCCTGCAGGGCTTTGCCGCCCGTCCGGGCTGGCGCGATCTGCCCGCGGTGCAGCAGGGTCGCCTCTACGCCGTCTATCACGGCGCCACCCGCAGCATCATGGATGCCGCCCTCATCGAGTTCATGGCCAAGGCGCTCTACCCGGATTTGTTCGAGGATCTCGACCCCCTGGCCACCTATCAGGGCTTCTACCAGGCCTATCTGCCCATTCGCCCAGAGGGCACCTTTATGCTGGGGGTAAACCCGCCCCAGGCGAACTGAGTCCCGAGCCGCAGACCACTGCGGCTCGCGCTGCCGTCAAGGCAGGCAACGCCTTCGCCCTCGCTTGTTACCCACAGGGCGCTTCATCAAGAGCGCCCGCGTCAGGATGGTTATCATGAATGATTTGGCTGCCCTCCAGCAGACCCTCACCCGTCAACGGCAACGGGAACGCCGCCGCTGGCACTGGCTGGCGCTGCTCAGCCTGGTGCTGTGCATTACCCTGGTGCTCGACATCGCCACCGGCCCCTCCCTGCTGCCCCTTGGCGAGGTGATCGATGCCCTGATCGCCCCCGCCCAGGCGGACGCCATGACCCGCACCATAGTCCATGACATGCGCCTGCCCATCGCCCTGATGGCTCTGGTGGTCGGTGCGTCGCTGGGCCTTGGCGGCGTGCAGATGCAGACCCTGCTGGACAACCCCCTGGCCAGCCCCTACACCCTGGGTCTCGCGGCTGCGGCCGGGCTTGGCGCCGCATTGGCGCTCTATACCGGCGGGCTCGGGCTCCCTCCCCTGATTGCCATTCCGGCCGGGGCCTTCATCCTGTGCATGGTGGCCGCCTGCCTCTTGTTTGGCCTCGCCATGATGCGCAACGTCAGCAGCCAGACCCTGATCCTGGCGGGCATCGCCCTGCTGTTCCTGTTCCAGTCCCTGCTCTCCCTGCTGCAGTTTCTCTCCTCCCCCGAGCTCAACCAGCAGATCATGTTCTGGCTGTTTGGCAGCCTGATGCGCACCACCTGGGATGCCCTGGCCATCACGGCCGCCGTCACCCTGATCTGCACCCTGCTCATCTACCGGGACGCCTGGGCCCTCACCAGTCTGCGCCTCGGGGAGGCCAGGGCTCGGAGCCTGGGGGTCAATGTGGACAGGCTGCGCATGAAGACCCTGATCCTGGTCGCCCTGCTCACCGCCACCGCCACCAGCTTCGTCGGCATCATCGGCTTCGTCGGCCTGGTGGCCCCCCACATCGCCCGCATGCTGGTGGGGGAAGACCAACGCTTCCTGATCCCGCTCTCCGCCCTGTGCGGCGCCTGCATGCTGTCGGCCGCCTCGGTGCTCTCCAAATCCATCGTACCCGGTTCCCTCTTTCCCATCGGCATCGTCACCGCGCTCATTGGCGTGCCCTTCTTCATCTGGCTGATCCTCGGCAGGGGGCGTAAACGTGCTTGAGATATCCCGACTCTCCCTCTCCCTCGGCCAGCAGACCCTGCTGCGGGACCTCGACCTCACCCTGCACCCGGGTCAGGTCCATGTGATCATCGGCCCGAACGGGACCGGCAAGACCTCCTTGCTGCGCACCCTGTTTGACGAGCTGACCCCGGCCGCCGGCGAGATCCGCCTGGCCGGGCAATCGCCGCGCCAGATGACCCAGGCAAAATGGCGCCAGCAATTTGGCTACATGCCCCAGAACATCCAGCTGGAGCTGGATTTGAGCGTCATCGAGGTGGTGGTGCTGGGGCGCCTCGACAGCCTCTCCATGCGCCTCGCGGACGAAGACATACTGGCGGCCGGCCGCGCCCTGCAGGCCCTCGGCATCGCCCATCTGGCGGATCGCCCCCTTTACTCCTTGAGCGGCGGCCAGCGCCAGATGGTGCTGTTCGCCCAGGTGCTGCTGCGTGACCCCCGCATCATGATGCTGGACGAGCCGGTCAGCGCCCTCGACCTGCACCACCAGATGCAGCTGATGGAGCACCTCTGCCAGCAGACTCGGGCCCAGCAGTGGATCACCCTGGTGGTGCTGCACGATCTCAACCTGGCGGCCCAGTTTGCCGATCAGCTGATCGTGCTGGCGGGGGGCGATCTGCAAGCCTTCGGCCCCCCCGCCCAAGTGCTCGACGCCGACCTCATCGAGCGCCTCTATCAGGTGCCGGTGCAGATCAGCCACGATCAGAGCGGCATCCCCTTCCTTCGTACCGTGCGCAGACAATCATGATGGCCATTAGAGCAAGTGCCCCGAGCCGCAGCCCGCAGCATCGGGCGCGCAGGTCCCACACCCGGAGCAATGGAGCATGAGCCGCGCCTCCTACTGGCGGGACTGGCAGGGCATGAGCCCGGCCGCCCGCCTGCTCATCATCAATGGCCTGGCGTTCAACCTCGGCTTCTACATGATGCTGCCCTTCCTAGCCCAGCACATGGGCAGCGGCCTTGGCCTCGCCGGCTGGGCCTGCGGCCTGGTCATGGGGATGCGGGTCTTCAGCCAGCAGGGGCTTTTCCTGCTGGGGGGGACGCTCGGTGATCGCATCGGCTATCACCCCGCCATCGTCTGGGGTTGCCTGGTGCGATCGGTCGGCTTCCTGCTGCTGGGCTGGGCCGAATCCCTGCCCATACTGCTGCTGGCCGCCGCCCTGACCGGCTTTGCCGGGGCCCTGTTCACCCCCTGCGCCCAGGCCTATCTGGCCAGCGAATGCGGCACCCCGAGCCAGCGCCAGCGCGCCTTCGCCCTTCACAATCTCGCCAGCCAGGCGGGCATGCTGCTCGGCCCCCTGGTCGGCCTGACGTTGACCCAGCAGAGCTATGCCCTGACCGGGCTCTTGGCGGCCAGCCTGTTCGCCCTGCTGGGGGTGCTGCAGTATCGGGTGCTGCCCAAACGCCCGGTGGCCAACCAGACTCCACGCGGCGCCATTCTCAGTCAGTGGGGTGCCATCGTGCGCCAGCGCCCCTTCATGATGTTCACCCTGCTGGCGGGCAGCTATCAGATCCTGTTCCACCAGCTCTATCTGGCCCTGCCCGCCCATATCCAGAGCCTGCCGGACGCCACTCACCTGCTCGGCGGCGTCTTCACCCTCTCGGCGGTGATCGGCGTCCTGCTCCAGCTGCCGGCATCCCGCCTGGTGGAGCGCCGCCTGGGGGTACCGCTCGCCATGGGGCTCGGCATCAGCCTGATGGGGCTGAGTTATCTGGCCCTGCCGCTGCTCTCCCCCTGGCCGACGGCGGGGGTATTGGCGCAGGTGGCCCTGCTCTCCTTGGGCTCCATCCTCTGCTTCCCGCTCTTTGCCGCCCAGTTGCCCCGCTACGCCCCCCCAGAGCAGCTCGCCAGCTACTACGGCTTCTATGCCAGCGCCGGGGGCTGCATGGCTCTCTTTGGCAACCTCTTCATCGGTTTTATGCTGGGGGACGCAGGCACCCGCCCCGCCACCGCCATCTGGCTGCTGCTGGCCCTGGTCGGCTTGCTGGCCGGGTTTGGCCTCTACACCCACCTCAGAGCAGCCGTGACCGCCGGCGCCACCTCTTCCCCGTGATGAGCACAACAACATGCTCATGGCCCTCCATGAAGATGGGCGAGCCGCAGGAGATGAGGCAGATCCCAGCCCCGAACAGCTGGGCTCAGCGATAGAGCGTTCTCCTGGCGTCAAGATCCCATGCTCTGCGCCTTGAAAAAAACCACCGCCCCGAATCGGGGCGGTGGTTTCTCTTATCTGCTCAACCGATGACCATCATGACATGGTCGTCGGGGGCTAGTGTTCTGCCGCTTCCGGCTGGGGGGCTTCGGTGCGTTCCCGCTGCAGCTCATCGACCCTGGCTTGCCACTTGTCATGGGCCTGCTTTTGCCCCTGTGACTCAAATTCCTGGCGCATGGTGTCGATTTGTTGGTCAAGTTTTTCCATCAGGATGTCTCCTTACATCTCGGGTTACACACTGGCTGACGGCTCTGCCCATATCAATGAAGCTGGCCAACCTACTCCCCCGATTGGACACCGAACCTTCCTCGATTGTCCAACTAAATAAACGATTGATTATGCAAAAACCAATCTAAAAAATGAACAAAAGCCTCTTGTGAGGCCCTTGATTTCATCCCTGAACCACACCAGAGGAAAGATTAATACTCCATATTTATCAATACATTAATCATAATTCATTCAGTTGCCTGACCCGCCCTCTCAGCGGCCTCTGGCTATGCACATTTTTTTCACGCAGCACCTCTCTGACATCCATGGCCAACCCACGAAGAGGCGCATTAAACATCGAATTAATGGATGGTAAGTTAGATTATTAATCAAAAAAATAGATGGACTGCGACCAAAAAACGCTCTTGCATGGCGCCATGCCATCTCATGGATCACGGCTCCCCTCGCCAAGGGAGAGCCTGCCTCCCCATTCCGGGAGACGCGCCGGTTCTGGTGGCCAAGAGGTTGTCGATTGCGACCCTATCTCGTACCATGGCCGACCATTGCGACTCACCTCTGTGGCCTGTTCTGCGAGGAGTGGCCAATCGACACCGAATGGATACCGCCTCCGATGAAAATTCTGATCTATGGCTCTGCGCTGGCCGCCGCCCTTGCCGCCGTGCCCGCCCTCGCCTCCGGCGACGGGGATGGCTGCCGCTTCTGGCTCACCGAGTGCCCGCTGCCCGCCTACCCGCTCTATCTCAATGACAACGACACCAAGGGCAATCTGCTGATGCTGCTCGCCGACCGGCAGCGGATTCCCCTCCCCTTCACCCTGCCGGCGGATCCGGTCAACGAGCGGGACAAGCCTCTCTTCTCCCTGATGCGCCTCCCCCAGCCAGAGGAGGTGGAAGACCCGGCGCTGCGCGAGCAGCTGGGCAGCAGGCTGGCCGCCCATGATCCCTCGCTCCCCCCGCTGCTCGAGCCCTACGCGGGCCGCGACTCCCTCTATGGGCACGCCATCTCCAACTCCCTCTCCTCGGTCAGCGCGTTTCTGGACGCCCTCGAGCAGAGCGAGGTAACCCCACAGCAGCGGGTGCCCCTGCTGCGCATGCGCCTGCTGATCCTCGGTCGGCAGGCCATCCCGCAGGAGGACGGGGTCGAGATGAGCGCCGCCGCCCGGGAGTGGCGCGACTATCTGCAGGCCGCCCAACACTTCTACGACGGCCGGTTTGACGAGGCCCGCGCGGGTTTTGCCGCCTTGCAGCAAGCCAGGGCCCCCTGGGTGGCCGAGAGCGCCACCTACATGGTGATGCGCACTGAGATCAACCTGGCGATGAAGGAGGCAAAAGACGAATACGGCGGCGAGGATGTGCGCAAGAGCGACAAGGCCGCCCTTCGCCGCGCCATGACCCAGGGTCGGGCCTATCTGGCGGCCTACCCGCAGGGGCGCTACGCCAGCTCGACCGAGGGGCTGTTCAGGCGCATCCAGTGGATGTCGGGGGACTGGTCTGCGCTGCGCGATGCCTACGCCGAAGCCATGGCCACTACCCGCAGCCTGCCTGCGCTGGAGGCCCTGGTGAACGAGATCGATCTCGCCCTGCTCAGTGCCGACGCCTATCGAAACGCCCCCGTCTACCAGGATAAAACCCAACCGGACCTGCTGTTTGCCAACGCACTGCGTGGCCTCAGAACCAACTATGACCAGAAACGCCATTGGAGTGATGCGCAGCTCGATGCCGCCATCACACAGTTGCATGAAGCGGGTAACACGCAAGAGGCCACCTATCTGCACGCCTACGCCCTGCTCCTGGACAAGGAGTTTGAGCAGGTGCTGACCCTGCTGCCGGCGTCGCCGGAACCGGATGTTTCGACCCTCGCCTTCAGCCGCCAGATCCTGCGGATCTGGGCCTGGCAGGGCATGAAGGCCTCTGACAAGGCCGAGCAGGCCTTGCTGGCGCTGGTGGCCTCCCCCCTTGGCAAGGCCCAGCAGGCGTTCGTGGAGAACCTGCTGGCGGATCACTGGGTGCGCACCGGCAACACGGCGGCCATCTTCCAGCCGGGCAGCCCCATCACCCAGCTGCGCATCCGCACCGCCGTGCTCAAACAGGCGGCCGATCCCGCCCTCTTGCGCCAGCAGGTCAGGCATGGCCCGAGCGCGGCGGAGCGCCAGATTGCGCTCCATACCCTGCTGGTGCGGGATCTCATCGCCAGCGACCCTGCCACCTTCTTGCAGGATCTGGCCCTCATTCCCGCCGATCACAAGGAGGTCGCCCCGCCCGCCGACGCCCCCTGGCAGCCCGTGCCCAACGGGGATGTGCGCCTCTCGGCGTTCCAGTGGAGCGGGGAAGGGACGCCCCAGGGCTACCACTGCCGGGATCTGGCCCAGACCCTCGGCACCCTGGTGCAGCGCCCCGAGGATGGCCATGCCCTCAACTGCTTCGGGGAGTACTTGCGCCACAAGAATCCCCATATCGACCCGTGGCAGGATAGCGAGATGATCTGGGGGTTGGCGCAAGAGGAGAGCGTCACGGCGCCGAGTCGGCTCGCCCTCTATCAGGCCGTGATGGCCAACCCCAAGGCGGAGCCCGAGGACAAGAGCTATGCCCTCTATCGCGCCATCCAGTGCTATGCCCCCTCCGGCTACAACGGCTGTGACAGCCAGGAGATCCCCAAGGGCACCCGGCAGGCCTGGTTCAATACCCTCAAGCAGCGCCATGGCAACTCGGTGTGGGCCAGATCCCTCAAATACTACTGGTGAGCCATGAGCAGACGCCTTGAACGCTCCCTGCTGGCGCTGCTGCTGGCGACCCTGGCCGCCCCCCTTGAGGCAGGGGTCGATGCCGGCGCCTATCAGGCATTCTGGCTCTGGTCCGCCACCCGCCCCCAGCCGGTCCTGGCGCAGGCGAGTACCCTCTATCTGCATCAGGGGGAGATATTGGGCAGGCCCGCCGGCCCCCGCTTTGTCAAGCTGGGGAGTGTCCCCTCCCCCATCAGGGCAGAGCAGCTCTGGCTGGTGGTGCGCGTCAATGCGCTGCCCCTCACCCGAGATCACGAGAAGGTGCTGGTGCACCTGTATGAGGCGTGGCGCCGGGCGGGCGCCGGGGTGACGGGGATCCAGATAGACTTCGATGCGGCCACCCATCGACTCGATCGGTACGCCGACGCCTTGCAGCGCCTCAGGCAGGTGTTGCCTGCCGGGTGCAAGCTCAGCGTGACGGGGCTGCTGGACTGGGCCAAGACGGGGGACCTGGCAGAGCTCAATCGCCTGCCGGTGGACGAGCTGGTGATCCAGACCTATCAGGGCAAACACACTGTGCCTGGCTATCAGGCCTATCTGCCCGCCATGCTCCAACTAACCCTCCCCTTCAAAGTCGGGCTGGTGCAGGATGGCGACTGGGATCCCGCCTGGCAGGCAACACTGGCCACCTCCCCCCACTACCGGGGGGAGGTGGTCTTTTTGCTCAATCCGTGACATGGGGCCCCCTCACAGCGGGTGGATGTCCTCTATCTGGGGATTGAGAGCCAAGTGGAGAAGGCTATGATGGCCGCCCATCCACAGCGGGTCTCATCATGACAACAGAGCGCACCACCCAACCCCTAAGCGAAATTCATCGCTGCGACCAATGCGGCGAGCGCACCCGCCATCTCGTGGTGCTGGTCGCCCGCGATCACACTCAAGACATCATGCCCAAGGAGCCGCGCAAGGCCTTCTGGCAAGCCTTTCGTGCCAGCAGCATCACCCACTGGGCATTCGGTGACACGCTGGCCTACCAGACCCCCCATGTAAGG
Source organism: Aeromonas sobria (assembly GCF_050266975.1). Taxonomy (GTDB): domain Bacteria; phylum Pseudomonadota; class Gammaproteobacteria; order Enterobacterales; family Aeromonadaceae; genus Aeromonas; species Aeromonas sobria_B. Next base: position 58,856 of record NZ_JBKISU010000007.1, on the reverse strand, counting down.
CACCTGATCTGCGAGCGCTGCGGCGAGAAGTTTCTCGAGTATTGAGCCCTGATCCCAGTGAGGCGGGTGTTATCTCCCCCATGGCCCATGGGCCTGGGCCCCTGTGGTACACTCCGCCATCCCCTGTTTTTGGTAGGCATGCGATGAAACCTGATCGTCCCCGTCTCTCCCTCTCCGCCCGCCCTGAGGCAGGCCGCGCGGCCCGCGGGCCCGCCCCGGCGCGTCCATCCCAACGCCGGGAAACGCAGCCCCCTGAGAGAGTCAACGAGCGCAAACCAGCCCCCGCCCCGGCGGATCGCAAGCTGCTGCTCCTGAACAAGCCCTATATGGTGCTGTGCCAGTTCACCGACGAAGGGGGGCGCGAGACCCTCAAGGATTACATCACCGAGCCCGGCATCTATGCCGCCGGCAGGCTGGACCGCGACAGCGAGGGGCTCTTGCTGCTCACCAACGACGGCCAGCTGCAGGCACGCCTCACCCAGCCGGGGGAGAAGACCCCCAAGACCTACTGGGTGCAGGTGGAAGGGATCCCCGATGAAGCGAAGCTGGCGGCCCTGCGCGCCGGGGTGGTGCTCAACGACGGCATGACCCTGCCTGCCGGGGCGCGCATCATGAGTGATCCCGCTGTATGGCCGCGCAACCCGCCCATTCGGATGCGCAAGGCGATCCCCACCTGCTGGCTGGAGATAAAAATCGTGGAGGGGCGCAACCGCCAGGTGCGGCGCATGACAGCCCATATCGGTCACCCCACCCTTCGCCTCATCCGCTACGCCATCGGCGACTGGACCCTGGATGGTCTGGCGCCGGGGGAGAGCCGCGCCCTGACCAGCCAGGAGATGCCCTCCCCCGCCCGCCCCCCTCGCCCGGGGAGAGCCTCGCCAGGCAAGGCGCCAGCCAGAAGAGCAGCCCGCTCCGGGGCGAGCGACAAGAGCGGTAGCGGGGCGGACGGCAAGGGATCCGGGCGCGCCAGCGCCCGCCGCCCGGCCCGCAAGATCTGAACCCGGGCATGACAAAGGGGGCCCTGGCTATGGCGGGGCCATGGCGAAAAAGGGGCGCGGCGCATCTCTGGCCAAGGCGTTATCGCGGCCTGCCCCTTGCCTGAATCCATTCGGGCACGCCAACATGGGAAAGCGACGGCAAGGGCGCCCTCGGATCCCAGGCGGCGAGGCGGTGTATGACAGGCTGCGGGTGACAAGCCGGGCCGAACCCCCGATTATCGAAGCGAACTCAACTAACCCCCGGCACCGCGTTGTGCCCATCAGCAGGAGCCTTGTTATGGATCACCACTATCTGCCCGCCCGCCTCACGGTCGCCGCCCTGGTGCACTGGCAGGGACGCTTCCTGCTGGTCGAGGAAGAGATCCGCGGCGAGCGGCGCTTCAACCAGCCCGCCGGTCATGTGGAAGCAGGGGAGACCCTGATGGAGGCGGCCCGGCGCGAACTCAAAGAAGAGACGGGGCTTTGCGCCACCCCCAACGCCTGGCTCGGCAACTATCTGTTCAAACCCGCCGACAGCGAGGCCACCTTCCTGCGCACCGCCCTGGTGTTCGATCTGACCGAGGCGCCAGGCCAGCACCTGCCCGAGGATCCCGACGGCGACGTGCTCGCCTGCCACTGGTTCACCCTGGCCGAGATAGCAGAGCGTCGCCCGGCCCTGCGCAGCCCGTTGGTGTGGCAGTGCATCCAGGACTATCTGGCGGGTACCCGGTTGCCGCTGTCGGCGCTCCAGGCCTTCATCCAGGGCAGCTAGCCCCTGGCCCGGGGCGTTGGCAAGGGTCAGCCCTGCCGTTCTTGCCCGCCCCCTTGCCGACGATCGAGGCAAACGATTGCCGCGAAGGCGCGACCATGGCGCGGGACAAATGTGATATGTGACCGGGGCGACGAAACTCTGTTAGAATACGCCCCGTTTAAACGAACTGGTAACGACACTCAATGACAGATAACAGCCAAATCAAGGTGATCGTCGGCATGTCCGGCGGTGTGGACTCTTCCGTCTCGGCCTACCTGCTCCAGCAGCAGGGCTATCAGGTCGAAGGCTTGTTCATGAAGAACTGGGAAGAGGACGACACGGACGAGTATTGCTCTGCCGCCCAGGATTTGGCTGACGCCCAGGCGGTCTGTGACAAGCTGGGGATGAAACTCCACACCATCAACTTCGCCGCCGAATACTGGGACAACGTGTTCGAACACTTCCTGGCAGAGTACAAGGCGGGGCGCACGCCGAACCCGGATATCCTGTGCAACAAGGAGATCAAGTTCAAGGCGTTCCTGGAGTTTGCCGCCGAGGAGCTGGGGGCCAGCTACATCGCCACCGGTCACTATGTGCGCCGTGACGACAGCACGGGCCGCCCGCGCCTGCTGCGCGGTCTCGACAACAACAAGGATCAGAGCTACTTCCTCTATACCCTGAGCGAAGCCCAGGTGGGTCAGAGCCTGTTCCCGGTCGGGGATCTGGAGAAGCCGGAGGTGCGCCGCATCGCCGAGCAGCTCGACCTCATCACCGCCAAGAAGAAGGACTCCACCGGTATCTGCTTTATCGGCGAGCGCAAGTTCAAGGACTTCCTGGCGAAGTTCCTGCCCGCCCAGCCCGGCCCCATCGAAACCGTGGACGGCAAGGTCATCGGCGAGCATCAGGGCCTGATGTATCACACCCTGGGCCAGCGCAAGGGGCTCGGCATCGGCGGCATGAAGGATGCGACCGAAGAGGCCTGGTACGTGGTGGACAAGGAGGTGGAGCGCAATACCCTGGTGGTGGCGCAGGGGGATCACCCCCGCCTCTACTCCGATGGCCTGATCGCGAGCCAGCTGCACTGGGTGGATCGCACCCCCATCCGCGAGCCGCGCCGCGCCACCGTCAAGACCCGCTACCGCCAGCAGGATATCCCCTGCCTGATCCAGCCCATCGACGATGAAACCATCCGGGTCATCTTCGACGAGAAGCAGGCTGCGGTGACCCCGGGCCAGTCCGCCGTCTTCTACGACGGGGAAGTGTGCCTGGGCGGCGGCATCATAGAGCAGCGTTTCAGCCATCCGGTTTGAATCCTCAATAGAAGGCAGCAGACGTGAGCGACAAATTTCAAGGCCGGATCATGGCCTGCCACGGCATCGGCCGGTGAAAAAACAAAACAGGGCTGTGAAGCTATGGCCGACAAATTCCAGGCCGGGTCATGGCATCGGCCGGTGAATGTACAAAACAGGGCTGTGAAGATATGAGCGACAAATTTCAAGACAGAACCATGGCCTTTGCCGGCATCTGCCAGGCGGCCTATCTGGTGCAGAAGGTGGCCCGGGATGGCAGCTGTGACGAGGCCGCCCTGCGCGAGAGCCTGCAAAGCATACTGGTGACCGACCCCAAACAGCCCCTGGAAGTGTTCGGCAGCCACCTGGCCATTCGTGACGGGTACCGCGCCCTGGTGGAGCAGCTGGGGGCCGACGGCAGCCAGAAGAATGCCGAGCTGACCCGCTACGTGGTCAGCCTGATTGCACTGGAGCGCAAGCTGGCCAAGCGCAAGGACATCCTCAACATGCTGGGGGAGCGCATCGGTCAGATCGCTCGCCAGCAACAGCATTTCGATCTGCTGGACGAGCAGATCCTGGCCAACATGGCGAGCATCTACAGCGATCTCATCAGCCCCATCGGGCCGCGCATCCAGGTGGCAGGCACGCCGCTGTTCCTGCAGCAGCCCCTGGTGCAGCACAAGGTGCGCGCCCTGCTGCTGGCGGGCATCCGCGCCGCCGTGCTCTGGCGCCAACTGGGTGGCAGCCGCACCCAGATCATCTTCGCCCGCAAGAAGATGGTGGAACTGGCCAAACGTTTTTAATGTTCCGCTCACGCCCTGCCCCCAGGGCGTGAGCCGATGCTAACCCCCCACACACATCAGGAGTTCACCCCCATGGAGTTGTCAGCGCTGACTGCCGTATCCCCGATCGATGGTCGCTACGGCGACAAGGCCGATGCCTTGCGTCCTATCTTCTCTGAGTTCGGTCTGCTGCGTTTTCGCGTCGAGGTAGAAGTGCGCTGGTTGCAGAAACTGGCCAGCCACGCCGGGATCCCGGAAGTCCCGGCCCTGAGTGCCCAGGCCAACGCCCTGCTCGACGAGATCGTCAGCGGCTTCAGCGAGGCGGATGCCGCACGCATCAAGGCCATCGAGCGCACCACCAACCATGATGTGAAAGCGGTGGAGTACTTCCTCAAAGAGAAGGTGGAAGTGACCCCTGAGCTGGCCGCCGTCAGCGAGTTCATCCACTTCGCCTGCACCTCGGAAGACATCAACAACAACTCCCACGGCCTGATGCTGAAAACCGCCAGGGACCAGGTGATCAAGCCTTACTGCGACAAGCTCATCGGCGAACTCAAGCGCCTGGCCGCCGAGTACCGCGACATGCCGCTGCTGTCGCGCACCCACGGCCAGCCGGCCACCCCGAGCACCATGGGCAAGGAGATGGCCAACGTCGCCTACCGTCTGGAGCGCCAGCTCAAGCAGATCATGGCGGTCGAGATCCTCGGCAAGATCAACGGTGCCGTCGGCAACTACAACGCCCACCTCAGCGCCTATCCGGCCGTGGACTGGCACCAGTTCTCCGAGGAGTTCGTGACTTCGCTGGGCCTGACCTGGAACCCCTACACCACCCAGATCGAGCCCCACGACTATATCGCCGAGCTGTTCGACGCCCTGGCGCGCTTTAACACCATCCTGATCGACTTCGACCGTGACGTCTGGGGCTACATCTCCCTGGGCCACTTCAAGCAGCGCACCATCGCCGGCGAGATCGGCTCCTCCACCATGCCCCACAAGGTCAACCCCATCGACTTCGAGAACTCCGAAGGCAACCTGGGTCTGGCCAACGCCGTGTTCCAGCACCTGGCGAGCAAACTGCCCATCTCCCGCTGGCAGCGTGATCTGACCGACAGCACAGTGCTGCGCAACCTGGGTGTGGCGGTGGGTTACTCCCTGATTGCCTATCAGGCGACCCTCAAGGGCATCTCCAAGCTGGAAGCCAACGCGGACGCCATGGCTGCCGATCTGGACGCCAACTGGGAAGTGCTGGCCGAGCCCATCCAGACCGTGATGCGCCGCTACGGCATCGAGAAGCCCTACGAGAAGCTCAAGGAGCTGACCCGTGGCCGCCGCGTCGACGCCGAAGGCATGCGCACCTTTATCGACACCCTGGAACTGCCCGAGGACGTGAAGGTGGAGCTCAAGAAGCTGACCCCGGCCAACTACATCGGCGACGCCCAGCGTCTGGTGGATCTGCTGAAATAAGCCGATAACCTGATACACGGGGGCCCTGTGCAGCTGTTGCCACAGGGCCCCCGCTCTTTTCAAGCACCCGACAGGCCTTGCCCAAGCCCGCCTTGGGCAAGCCCTCTCACAAGATACGAGAAGCACCATGTACCAACTCAATCTGGATATCGCTCACTTCCTCGAGCACTACTGGCAGAAGCGCCCGCTCCTCATCAAGGGGGGCTTCAAAGACTTTCAGGATCCCATCAGTCCGGACGAGCTGGCGGGGCTGGCCATGGAGGACGTTATCGAATCCCGTCTGGTGACCCGCTTCAACAACCAGTGGGAGGCGTCCCACGGCCCCTTCGAGTCTTACGATCACCTGGGGGAGGAGAACTGGACCGTGCTGGTACAGGCCTGCAACCACTGGGCCCCCGAGGTGCACGAGCTGGCGCTGCCGTTCCAGTTCATTCCGGGCTGGCGCTTTGACGATGTGATGGTGAGCTTCTCCACCCCCCACGGCGGCGTCGGCCCCCATATCGACAACTACGACGTCTTCATCACCCAGGGCCAGGGCAAGCGCCACTGGCGGGTCGGCGATGCCAAGCCCCTCGGCGAGTTTGCCGCCCACGCCGCCCTGCTGCACTGCGAGCCGTTCGAGGCGATTATCGACGCCATCATGGAGCCGGGCGACATCCTCTACATCCCGCCCGGATTCCCCCACGAGGGCTACGCCATCGAGCCCTCCCTCAACTTCTCGGTGGGCTTTCGCGCACCTGACGCCAAGGCGCTCATCTCCTCCTTTGCCGATCACCTGATCGACAACGATCTGCGCACCGAGCGTTACGGCGACCCGGACCTCCAGCCTCGCGCCCGTCACGGCGAGATCCAGCCCCACGAGCTGCACCGCCTGCGGGAATTGATGCAGCAGGCCCTGGATGACGAGACCCTGTTCAAGGAGTGGTTCGGCACCATGATCTCCGAGGCCAAGCACGATCTGGACGTGAGCCCCATGGAGCCCGACTACGGCGCCGACGAGGTGGCCGATCTGCTGAGTCAGGGGGAGCCCGCCATCAAGGTGCCGGGGCTGCGCAGCGTCTGGTTCAGCGGCGAGAGCCGCACCTGCTACATCGACGGCGAGGCCTGGACTCTGCCAAGCGAGGATGCGGCCGCCATTTCCCTCTTGTGCGACAAGGACATGATCACCCAGGCCGACATGGTGGAACTGGCCGATCAGGCGGGTTTCCTGCAACTGCTGACCCGCCTCATCAACCGCGGTTACTGGTTCTTCGGCGACTGATCCCTGCGAGATGACAGAGACGAAAAAGGCGCCTGATGGCGCCTTTTTCACGGGCCAGGATCAGGCCTCTTCCGGCATCTCGTCAAACAGCGGATGGTAGAGAACCTCCCCCTGCAGGCCCGCCAGGCCTCCCGCTTGCAGCTCCATGGCCATAAAGTGCTCACTCGGCACCTCATAGCAGCAGTGCAGACCGAACTCGCTGGCGGGACGAAAGCCGAACCGGCCGTAGTAGGCGGGATCGCCGAGCACCACCACCGCCTTCCAGTCCATCTCCAGCGCCGTGTCCAGCCCCTCGCGGATAAGCTCCGAGCCTATGCCCTGACCCTGCCAGTCGGGATGCACCGCGACCGGGGCCAGGCCCAGCCAGGGGCCCTCCTGCCCATTGATGGTAACGGGACTGAGCAGCAGGTGGCCCATGAACTCATAGTCCTCCTCCTCCACCTGGGTCACCACGGCGGCGCCACACTCGCGCAGGCGATTGACCAGCTCGGCCTCATCGTGACGGCCAAAGGCGGCACTCACCAGTTCATAGACCGGCAGCATGTCGCCGGGGCGCTCGGTTCTCAGCATAAGACAGACTCCTGATACAACTTGCCGCCATTATTCCATATAACCGCCGCGGCGCCGGCACGGCTTTGTCGAGAAATGGGAGCCTCGCCCCAGGAAAACGATTGAGCGCCATGGACGCCGCGCCTCAGCCCTGGCTCCCGGGGGCGGCCAGCCGCCAGTGGCGCACCAGGCAATCGGGGCGAGACGCCAGGGCGCTCACCCCCAGATCCACCATGCCCAGCTTGGCCATCACCCGACCCGAGGCCAGATTGGCCGTCATGTGACAGGCGTTGATCTCGGGCAAGCGGGCGCGGCCAAAGGCAAAGTCGCGCACCAGTCGGGCGGCCCGGGTCGCCAGCCCCCGATGTTGCCAGGGCAGCCCCACCCACCAGGCCAGGCTGCCATCCTGGCCGAGGGAGAGGGTACCCACCGCCTCCTCGCCTCCTTCGTCATCCAGGGTGATGGCCCAGCTCCAGCCCTGCCCCAGGGCCTGCCTGCGCCAGCACAGGCGCAGCCAGTCCAGGGCCCCCTCATCGGGGTAAGGGTGGGGGATGTTGAGGGTATACCGGCTCAGGGCGGCGTCCCGGCAGTAGCGGCGGATCCAGGTCTCGTCCCCCGGCAGCAGGGGGCGCAGCGTCAAGCACGCTGACGAGGCAAGGCTCGGGGGTGACGGGGACGAAGTGGTGACTTCATTTGGGGTCGGCGTGAGCGAAGCGCTCACTTCGCTCAGGGTGGGGATGGTCAGGCGCTTGGCCAGCAACCGGGTCAGGGCCGGTCCCAGAGGGTCCCCTGGCGCCAGCTCCTGATCCCCAGCGCCCGGCCCCAGGGTCAGCAGCCCCAGCTCCCGGGCCAGTACCTGCAAGGAGAGGGAGCCGCTCAGCAGGATCTGCCGGTTCGGCGGCTGCGCCTCCTGGGCATGGGGGGCCGGGGCCAGCCAGTCGGCCAAGAGCTGGCTGGCCTCGAGCCAGCCATCTGGCTCACCACCTGGGGGGATGGCAGGGCCCTCTCTGTCTGGGCGACCCAGCAGCCACCAGCCATGGCCAGCCTGGCGCCAGCGGGCCAGCACCGGCAGCCAGTGGGGGGCGAGCAGCTCGCCATCGAGCAGCAGGCGCAGAGGAGAGAGCCTTGGCCAGGCGGCGGCCTTGTGAGCGGTCACTTGGCCTCAGGGCGCCAGTCTGTCTATCTGCCAGCCTGATCCTTCTCGCCGATAGAGGAAGCGGTCATGGAGCCTGTGCTCACCCCCCTGCCAGAACTCCACCGTGTCGATCACCACCCGGTAGCCACCCCAGAAGCTCGGCAGCGGCACCTCGCCATTGGCAAATTTCTGCTTGAGCTCGAGAAACTTGGCCTCCAGCACACCACGGGCACTGATGCGGGACGATTGCTGGGAGACCCAGGCCGCTATCTGGCTATCCTTGGGACGGCTGTGGAAGTACTTCATCACCTCCAGCGTGCCGAGCTTCTCCACCCGGCCCGTCACATGCACCTGTCTGTCGAGCATGTGCCAGGGGAAGAGCAGGCTGATGCGGGGGTTGCCCGCCAGCTGGCTCGCCTTGCGGCTGCCCATGTTGGTGTAAAACAGCATGCCGGCGTCGTCGAAGTGCTTGAGCAGCACGGTGCGCTGCCAGGGCTGCCCCTCGCCATCGACGGTCGCCACCACCATGGCGGTGGGATCGGAGAGCCTGGCCTCGCAGGCCTGCCCCAGCCACTTCTCGAACAGGGCCAGAGGCTCGGCGGGCAGATCCGCCCGGTGCAGCCCCCCCTTGATGTACTCACGGCGCAGATCGGCAACATCCATCATCTTGTTTTTCCTTCTTTATTTTTCCCATTCCCCGCCCCCATGGCGACGGGCATGTTCTGGCTGGCATTGTGCGACGAGCCCGCCCTCGCCACAAGCCTCAACTGCGAGGGGAGGCCCATGGCCTCCCCTCGCAGTTGAGGCTTGTGGCGGCGTCACTCCCCCTCATCGGCCGGGCAGATGAGTCAGCCGCTGACTGGCCTCTTTCTCCAGCGGCGCGCCATGACGACCTTATTTGCCCTCATCGGGCGGACAGTGGCCGAGCATCTGGCGGTTGTACTCGGCGGCGAACTCGGTCAGCGCCTGCTGCCTGGCCTCTTCCCCCGGCCTGACCATGTCCACCAGCCCCGTCAGATAGCGTATGCCGCAGCGGGCCTTGGCGGCCTGCTGCTGCTCCGCCGCGATGCCCGGCGCCATCTGGCCTCGTCCGGCCCGGATGATGAGGCGGTGATCGCCCCGTGCCAGGTGCTCGTCCAGAGCCTGGGCCAGATCCGGCACGACGACCTCTGGCACCGTCATATCAGGCTGGGCAACCCCCTGGGAGCTGGCATCGGCCTGGCAACCGGCGAGCAGGAGGAGCCCCAGGGGCCAGAGGGCCCTCATCGGGCCCCCCAACGCCGGGCGGCGCCCCCCAGGGCGAGCAGCAGCAACAGCCAGGGGCTGGCACTACCGCCGCCACCGCCGCCCCCATCCCCGCTCGAATCGACGATGGGCGTCGTCGGCGTGACCGGCTGGCTGACGCTGCCTATGGTGCTGCCGCTGCCCGCCAGCCGCAGCCTGGGGCTCATGGAGAAGAAGATGTTGTCGCTGCAGCTCAGCTTCAGTCGTCCCTGATCCGAGGCGGGCAGGGTGGGCAACAGCAGAGTGGCGGCGCCGCTGTTGGCGATGCCGCTCGCCAGCAGGCTCCAGGATTGGCCATCGTCGGCGCTCAGCGCCACGTCCACCTTGCCACAGGAGATGGGGGCAAACTGGCTGCCCGCCACCTGCCAGGCGATGGCCAGGGACTGCTGCTCCGCCAGGGTGCCATCCAGGGGGGCGGTCAGCCTGAAGCCTGAGCCGGTGTTGACCACCTGCACCTGCATCTCGTCGCTGACGACCCCGCCCTTGCCGTCGCGGGCCGTCAGGCGAAAGTTCAGGGTGCGGTTGGTGGTCGGCCAGGCTTCTCCCTTGGCCAGGGTGCCGCTTTGCAGGGAACTCAGGCTGGGCAGGAGCCGCTGGCTGGAGGAGCCGGGTGCCACGAAGGGGAAGATGGGGCGGCTGCCGTCATCGACCATGGTGGCCAGGCTGCTGGAGGCGGTGCCCAGATCGATCTGCTCCCAGTTGTAGGTCAGGCTGTCGCCATCGAGATCCGAACCGCTGCCGCTGAGCAGGAAGGGGGTGTTGGCCGGGATCACGTAATCCTTGCCCGCCGCGACCTGGGGCGCATTGTTGCTCAGCGCCTCCCCCGTGCCGCAGTTGGGGTAACGGGCCATGTGGACCCGCATCTGCTCGATGGACTTGCTGTGGAAATAGGCCAGGCTGCGACTGCCCAGGCTCTCCTCCCCGCACAGACCGGCATAGCCCATGATGGAGCTGCCGCTGCCCGGCTCCCAGGCCTGGCTGGCGCTGCGGCTGCCGCTGCCGCAATCCCCCGTGGTGCCGTTGAAGGTGTGCTCGGCCCCCAGCTGATGTCCGAGCTCGTGGGAGACATAGTCGATGAAGAAGGCATCCCCCACGGGATCCGAGGCCCCCGTCACCCCCTGGGATTTGGCGTTGGAGAGGCACAGGCTACCCACCACGGCCAGGCCCCCTCCCCCTGTGTTGAGCACATGACCGATATCGAACGCAGTGCCCCCCAGGGCCCCCGCCTGCACCGACTGGTTTTTGGTCATGTCGCTGCTGTCATTGCTGAAGGGGTCGGTGGCGGGATCCGTATAGATGATGAGGTCGTTGTTGGGAATGAGCTGGAAGTTCACCCCCAGATCCCGCTGGTAGACCTCGTTGACCCGGTTGAGCAGGGTGGCGATGGCCGCCAGGGCGCCGGCCTTGGTGCCGTTGTGATACTGGGTGTACTCCCCCGTGGCCGAGATGGCAATGACATAGCGCCTGCGCTCGTTGCCGCTCACCAGCACGGCCCGGGCGGCGGCCAGGGGCTGACCCAGCACCTCGTCGGCCTGCTGATCCAGCGGAGTCAGGGCGTCGCGCTGATCGTACACCACATAGCCGAGCCCATCGGCCAGGGGATCGACGAAGATGAGCCGACCCTGATGGCGGAACATGCCGTGAAAGCCGAGGGGCCCCAGCTCGAAGCGGCCGGTATCGCGCCCATCCTGCAGGCTCTGGCCGCTGAAGGTGAGGATCTCGGGATACCTGGCCGCCAGCGCTGCCGGCAGCAGATCATTGGCCGTCAGGGTGAAACCGACCTCGCCCCCCTCCGGCAGGGGCAGCATCAGGGTGCGGGCGCCATCGGCCAGCGCCGTCAGCTGGCCGCCGACCTCCTCAACCTGGCGAAAGGCCCGGGCCCGCACCTGCACGCCGGCGTCCTCCTGGCCCCTGGCCGCCAGGGTATGCCAATGGGGCGTCGACTGGGCCCACGCCTGGCCACAAAACAGGGGTATGCATAACAGAAGCATTCGCATCGACATCATCTGGATATCCTTATCGTCTGTGCCCTGGGCGAGCGCCAAAGGCGGCTGCGCCGACAAATAACGGGATCATGGCCGTTTATCAGGGGTGCGGCAAGCACCGCGGTTGCGCCAATCTGGTCTAACCCCTATCATTGCGCGGATTTCTTCGGCCAAGGTTAATCTCATGCTCAAGTCCCCACTGTTGCCCCGTTTCGGGGATCTGGTTGATGCCATTCTTGACGACGTACTGACCCAGGGTCTCACCCTGGACAGAGCCTACGCCCGTCATTTTTCCGGCATCGAACTCAAACCCCAAGAACAGGCAAGGATTGCCCTGGTCACCGGCGATCTGCTGCGTCGCCTCAGCCTCTACTGCAACCTGTCCGGCATTCAGGTGCGGCAGGCGGCGAAGAACGTCTGGCCGCTGCTGCTGGCCTGGCATGCGTTTCACAAGATTAGTATGCCCAACCACCCCAGTCTGGATCGCTTCAATGAAGAGGCATTTCGTCGCCGTCTGACCGAGGCCAAGAAGAATCCGGTGCTGATGGATGGCTGCCCCAGCTGGCTGGAGAAGCTGGGCAGCGAGCAGCTGGGGGACGCCTGGCCTGCCGAGCGCGCCGCCCTGGCCTGGATGCCCAAGCGCTACCTGAGGGTCAACCCCCTCAAATGCACCCGGGAGCAGCTGCAAGCCGCCCTGGCCAAGGAGCAGGTCAGCACCATCCCGGTCGAGGGAGTGGCGTCCGCCCTGCAGGTCACCTCCGACGCCGCCCTGTTCCGCACCAAGGCCTTCGCCGATGGCTGGTTCGAGCAGCAGGATGCCGGCTCCCAGCTGGTGGCCGCGGCCCTCGACGTCAAGCCCGGGATGCGGGTCATCGACGCCTGCGCCGGTGCCGGCGGCAAGACGCTGCACATCAGCGCCCTGATGGAGGGCAAGGGTCGCCTGCTCGCCATGGACGTGGAAGAGTGGAAGCTGGAGAACCTCAAGCAGCGCGCCCGCCGCGCCGGTGCCCACAACGTGGAGACCCGGGTCATCACCAGCAGCAAGACGGTCAAGCGCCTGAAAGAGAGTGCGGAGCGGGTGCTGCTGGACGTGCCCTGCTCAGGCCTCGGCGTGCTCAAGCGCAACCCGGATGCCAAGTGGCGCGACACCGCCGAGCGACTGCCCGTGCTGATGGCGCTGCAAGAAGAGATACTGCAACGCTACAGCCAGATGACCAAGGTCGGCGGCATGCTGGTCTATGCCACCTGCTCCATACTGCCGGCGGAAAACCGTCAGCAGGTAGACAAGTTCCTCGCCGCCAACGAGCACTTCCGCCTGCTGGATGACCATAACGTCAGCCCGAGCCAGACCGGCTTCGACGGCTTCTACATGGCCCGCCTGGAGCGCATCGCCTGATGCCTGAGCCTGAGCCCAGGGCAGCACAAGCCGCAAAAAAGGAGGGGAGCCACTGGCTCCCCTCCCTTTTTATGCTGGCAACATCCACCGCGCCGCGCCCTGAGGCCGCGCAAGGGATCCGCCTTATTCGGCGGCGGCGTCGTCCTGCTTGTGCTTCGCCGCCACTTCCTTGATCAGGGTCTGCAGCTCGCCCGCCTGGAACATCTCGATCATGATGTCACAGCCGCCGACCAGCTCACCTTCGACCCACAGCTGGGGGAAGGTCGGCCAGTTGGCAAACTTGGGCAGCTCGGCGCGGATGTCCGGGTTCTGCAAGATGTCCACATAGGCGAAGGGCTCGCCGCAGGACATCATGGCCTGGGAGGCCTGGGCAGAGAAACCGCAGCTCGGAAGCTTGGGGGACCCTTTCATGTAGAGAATGATGGGGTTCTCGGCCAGCTGCTGTTTAATCTTTTCAATAGTTTCCATAGGTGCCTCACTAGAGCGATTTCGGCGCTCATTCTACTGCAAAGTCCGCCGACCACAAACCGGCAAACCGCAAAGCCGCTGTTTATCTCTTCCTCAATACCGGACGGCTTGATCTCGATCATGGCAAGAATCAAGAGTTGTGACGCCATCTTTGATGCTGTTACAATCGTTCGGCCCATTGGGCGCCCGTCCTGGCCATGCGAGGACGCTTGCCCAATCACGTAAAATGATGCTTTTCGCCTGAGAAAAGCCGATGCAATGTCTTGCAACCGTCGCTTTCGCACGGCCAGCCAATGGAGAGTAGAAAATGGCTTTCGAACTTCCCGCTCTGCCCTACGCAATCAATGCTCTGGAACCGCACATCTCCCAGGAAACCCTGGAATACCACCACGGCAAGCACCACAACACCTATGTGGTCAACCTGAACAACCTGGTGCCGGGTACCGAGTTTGAAGGCAAGTCTCTGGAAGAGATCATCAAGACCTCCACTGGCGGCATCTTCAACAACGCCGCCCAGATCTGGAACCACACCTTTTACTGGCACTGCCTCTCCCCGAACGGTGGCAACGAGCCGACCGGCACCCTGGCCGACGCCATCGCCAAGCAATTCGGCTCCTTCGCCGAGTTCAAGGATGCGTTCACCAAGTCCGCCATCGGCAACTTTGGCTCCAGCTGGACCTGGTTGGTGAAGAAAGCCGACGGCTCCCTGGCCATCGTCAACACCTCCAATGCCGGCTGCCCGCTGACCGAAGCCGGCACCACGCCGCTGCTGACCGTCGACCTGTGGGAGCACGCCTACTACATCGATTTCCGCAACCTGCGTCCCAAGTACATGGAGACCTTCTGGGCTCTGGTCAACTGGGAATTCGTGGCCAAGAACCTGGCTGCCTGAGTCGCCGAGTCTTGCTGACAACACCCCGCACTGCGGGGTGTTTTGTTATGCAAGGCCGCGACCCCAAGATGAAAGAGGCGCCCGCGGGCGTAATGCCGATCAGTTAAGGATCCATTGACCGATCCTCCTGATGTGTAAAAATCCGAAACCTGTTGATTTGGTTTCGGATTCTTTATGCGTATCGAACAGGCTCTCGACTTCCTTCACGCCCGCAATATGGCCCAGTTTGAGTCACTCTCTGACCTCATTCCCCCCGCGCTCATCACCTCCCTGCTCGGCGAAGAGGGCGTCGCCACTCTGCGCCGTCGCCGCATGCCCATGGAGCGCCTGGTCTGGGCCATCATCGGCATGGCCATCTTCCGCAACGTCCCCATGACCCAACTGGTCAATCAGCTCGATATCCTGCTGCCCGGTGACCGCCCCTTCGTCGCCCCCAGCGCCTTCCTGCAAGCTCGCCAAAAGCTTGGCCACAAGAGCATTGAGCGGCTGTTTCACGAGACTGCCACAGGTTGGCACCAGCAGGCCAATCACCCCGGCTGGGCCGGACTGCAACTGCTCGCCGTCGATGGCGTGATGTGGCGCACGCCCAATACCCCGGACAATGCCGCCGCCTTTGCCAAGCCCGGCACCCAGCATGGCGAGACCGCCTATCCCCAGGTGCGCATGCTCTGTCAGATGGAGCTGACCAGCCATCTGCTGGTTCAGGCCGTGATGGAGAGTTGCGCCGTCAACGAGATGGCGCTGGCCGAGCAGCTCATCGAGCGCACACCGGACCACTCGCTGACCCTGTTTGACAAAGGCTTCTACTCCCTTGGCCTGCTCCACGCCTGGCACACCACCGGCAGCGAGCGGCACTGGTTGCTGCCGCTCAAGAAGGGCACCCAATACGAGGTGGTACGCAAGCTGGGGCGCCAGGATGCGCTGGTGCAGCTCAAGACCAGTCCGCAGGCGAGGAAGAAGTGGCCGCAGTTGCCAGAGGCAATAGAAGCCCGCTTGCTGACGCGCACTATCAACGGCAAGGAGCGCCAAGTGCTGACCTCGATGGTCGACCCGATGCGCTTCCCGGGGGCTGACATCGTGGAGCTGTATGGCCATCGCTGGGAAATCGAACTGGGGTATCGGGAGATGAAACACAGCCTGCAGCAGCACAGACTGACCCTGCGCAGCAAGAAGGCGGCGGGGATACGGCAAGAGCTGTGGGGCGTGCTGCTGGCGTACAACCTGCTGCGTAGCCAGATGGTGAAGATGGCGGCGAGCCTGAAGGGATACACGGCGAGTCAGCTGAGTTTTCACATGGCGTCGGTGTACCTCATCCATGAACTGAGCTGCATGCCGTATGTGTCACCGGGGAATATCCCGGGGCGGGTGGCGGAGCTGGAGAAGCAGGCGGGGCAGTTTGTGCTGCCGGCACGAAGAGAGCGAAGTTACCCTCGCTGCGTGAAGCCAAGACCACAGAAGTACAGTGTGAAAAAAGCCAATAAAAACAATGCCAGTCAGCCTTAACTGACTGGCATTAC
The DNA here is from genome assembly GCF_050266975.1 of Aeromonas sobria. Classification (GTDB taxonomy): domain Bacteria; phylum Pseudomonadota; class Gammaproteobacteria; order Enterobacterales; family Aeromonadaceae; genus Aeromonas; species Aeromonas sobria_B. Next base: position 43,106 of record NZ_JBKISU010000007.1, on the reverse strand, counting down.
GCCCGCGGGCGCCTCTTTCTCTTTCAGGAAGAAGGGGGAATCACTGGTCGATCTCGTCCAGATAGTCGTCCAGATTGCCTTCATCCTGATCGCCACCGCGGGCGTCGCCCCCCTCGCCGAACGTCGCCTTGCGCCCCTCGACCTTGCTCTGGCCGTATTGCAGGTAGAGACCCTTGGTGAAGGCATAGGGGTCGAGGGAGTTGTCCACCACTCGCTCCTGATCGATGAGCTTGGAGCGAGTCCCCACTCCGTCCAGGGCCCAGTGCACCACCTTCATCGGGAAGGTCAGCAGGGCATAGGGGAAGTAGAGGGTGTCGATGGTGTCACCAATCAAGTCCCGGGTGGTGGTCGGGCCATAGATGGGGAACATCAGATAGCCCCCTTCCCCGATGTCGGCGCGGCCGATGAGGGTACTCATCTCCAGCATGTTGCGCTCCAGCCCCAGGTGTTTTGCCACGTCGAAGATGCCGAGCAGGCCGATCGTGGTGTTGAGGGTGAAGCGGCCCAGGTTGGTGCCGGCGCCGGACAGATCGCCGCTGATCAGGTGGTTGACCATGCTGCTCGGCTCATCGAAGTTGTTGACGAAGTTGTCTACCCCCTCCTTGACGCTGTCCGGCACATAGTCCGCATAGCTGTGGATCACGGGACGGGCGACATAGGGTTCCAGCACGTCGAAGTTGACCGCCCACATGGCGCGGTTGACGCCCTGGAAGGGATCCTGGGGATCATCGGCCGTGCTGGTGGCCCCGGGGGCGCTGTGATTGCTGAGCCCCAGATCCAGGCTCTGTGGGCCCGGTTTGGGAGGTCCGCCGGCACAGCCACCGAGCAGCAGTGCCAGAACCCAGGCTCCAAATCGTATTTGCATACTGATTTACCTTGAGAAAATCACTTTGAACAGTGTGATGATTATAAGCGGCTCGGCCCCATGGGGGCCGAGCAAAGATGACTATTAGAGGGCGCGATCGATACGGATGTCAATCGGCACTGTCGGAATTGTCGCTGTTGATACCGGGATCGATAAGCCTTCGAACGCCCCCTCCTTGTTCATGACGTTGCCCCCCTCGGAGAGGCGCGCCTTGAACTGCAGCTCAGGGTTGGCCTCGAGCTTGCTGCCCTCGATCATGGCATCCCCATCCCCGAGGGAGAGGGTGAGCGGCAGCCTGGGATCCTGGATACGTTTGACCGCGATCGGCATGGGTGAGCCATTGGGCACCACGGCAAACACGAACAGATAGGGATCCTTGGGCATCTGGATGCCGGGCGCCAGGGTGATGTGCAGGGGATACTCCCCCGCCTTCACCGCCGGGGCAGCTTCATCCTGAGCACGGGTCGCACTCGGCGCACGCTTGGCCAGCTGCTGCTGCGCATATTCGATGGAGCGCTGGATCATCACCTCCCGGTTCGATCCCTTCTCCATCAGGGGCAGCATGGCCTGCCAGCGGGCGATGGCCGTCTCGAAGTCCTCTTTTTGTAGCGCCATGAAGGCATAGGTGGAGCGCGCCTCCAGATCCTGGGGATCGCTGGCGATGGCCTGCCGGAGCAGGGTATCGGCCTTGTCCTCGTCGCCGCTCATCATCAGCGCCTGGGCATAGGGTACCGTCACCAGGCGTCTGTCCGGCGCCATCTTGTAGGCGCGCTCGAGGGCGCCGAGGGCGGTGTCGGGGTCGTTGCCATCCAGGGCCAGACGCCCCAGCAGCAGCCAGCCGCGGTAATCATCGGGCTCTTCGGCCAGCCGGGTTCGCAGCCCCAGCATGAAGTCCTGCAGATCCTGCTCGGTCACCTCGCTGTCCCGCTCGATCAGGATGCGGTTGCTGAGCTCGGGCAGGCGGGCATTGACCGACTGCCAGTGCCGCACCTCCTGCCAGGCACCGAGCTTGGCGTAGAGCCCGAGACTCACCACCACCAATACCAGGACGCCGGGGATCCAGAGCAGGCTGCGCCCGGCGCGGGCGGTCTGCTCCACATCCGGGATGTCGTCGAGCAGGCTGCGCTGCAGCTCCACCAGGGATTCCGCCTCCTCGGCCAGGATCCCCTGCTCGCGCTCCTCGCCGATTTCCAGCACCCGCTGGCGATAGAGCGCCTTGTTGAGGGCGGAACGGCTGATGGTGTGATGGCTGCCCGTCCGCAGCAGCGGCAGGGCCAGGGTCAGGCTCACCAGTGCCAGCAAGGCAATGATGGCAATCCAGAATGCGGTCATGGTTTTTCTTCCTCTTTGAGCAGCGCCGCCAGACGGTTGCGCTCCTCCTCACTCAATTCTTGCGGGGCGGCCTGTCTGGCCTTGGGCACCTTGCGGGCCCGCGCCAGCACCACCCCGAGGCCGATCACTATCACCCCGAGCGGACCCAGCCAGAGGATCAGGGTGGAGGCCATCATGGGCGGGTCATAGAGGATGAAGTTGCCGTAGCGCGCCACCATGTAATCGATGACCTCCTGCTTCTCCTTGCCCTGATGCACCATCTGGTAGGTCTTGTCCCGCAGATCCTTGGCCAGCCCCGCATTGGAGTCGGCGATGTCCTGGTTCTGGCACTTGGGACAGCGCAGCTCGCGGGTCAGCTCGCGAAAGGTCTGCTCCTGCTGTTCATTGTCGAACTGGTAGACGTCGATGGCCGCCAGGCCCAGGGCAGGGCTGAGCAGCGCCAGGGTCAGCAGCAGGGGAGTCAGGGTGGATCGCATCATTTCATCGCCTCATAGATGGGCCTGAGGGTGGACTGCCACACCTGGGGGTTGACGTCCCCCACGTGGCGATAGCGAATGATGCCCTGGCTGTCGATGAAGAAAGTCTCGGGGGCGCCGTAGACGCCGAGATCCAGCCCCAGCATGCCGTCCGGATCGTAGAGGTTGACCTGGTAGGGGTCACCCAGCTCGGCGAGCCATTTCAGGGCCTTGTCGCGCTCGTCCTTGTAGTTCATGCCGACGATGGCCACCCCCTGCCCCGCCAGCTCCTTGAGATAGGTGTGCTCGGCGTAACAGGTGGGGCACCAGGTGGCCCAGACGTTGAGCAGCATGGGGCGCCCCTTGAACAGCTGGCTGTCATGCTGCTTGTCGAGATCCTGCAGATCCTGCAGGGTGAACAGGGGCACCTCCTTGCCGACCATCACGGACTCCAGCTTGCGGGGGTCGGAATAGAGCCCCTTGAACAGAAACAGGGCCCCCAGCATGAAGATGATGAAGGGGATCAGAAACAACCAGGTCTTCTTGCTCATGGCTTGGCCTCCTCCTCACGACGGCCGAAACGATAGCGCTTGTCCAGCATGGCGAGTACGCCGCCGATGGCCATGAAGACGCCGCCAAACCAGATCCAGCGCACGAACGGCTTGTAGTAGATGCGCACCGCCCAGGCCCCATTGTCCAGGGGCTCGCCGAGCGCCGCATAGAGATCCCGGGTGAGGCCGGCATCGATGGCCGCCTCCGTCATCGGCATGCGGCTGACGATATAGTTGCGCTTCTCCGGCTTGAGCAGGGCCACCTGCTTGCCGTCGCGATGGACCTCCAATATGCCCTTGAAGCCTTCGTAGTTGGGGCCGTTCTTCTCCTGGATGCCGGCGAAGACGAACTCGTAATCGGCGAAGTGCACCCTGTCCCCGGCCTGCATGCGCAGATCCTTCTCGATGCTGTAGTTCTGGGTGCAGGCGATGCCGATGATGCTGACCGCCAGCCCCACATGACCCAGGATCATGGCCCAGTGGCTGTTGCCAAGGCGGCGCACCCCGGTGGCGAAGCCGTGCTTGTGGGTGGCCCGCACCCAGGTCTCCTGGATGCTGGTGATGATGATCCAGGCGCCGAGGCCAATGCCGAGCGCGGCCCAGGGCTTGAACGCCTCGGCGAAGAGCCAGGGCAGCAGCAGGGCGGCGGCCAGGCTCAGCACCAGGGCGAGGATCACCTTGCCCTTGAGCTCCCCCAGGGCCTGACGGCGCCAGCGAAACAGCGGGCCCAGCCCCAGCAGGGCGGCGAACGGAATGATGAGCCAGCTGTAGATATGGTTGAAGAAGGGGGTACCAATGGAGATGCTGCCAAGCCCCAGCTCCTTGTGCACCAGGGGCAGCAGGGTGCCCAGCAGCACGGCGAGCAGGCCCGCCACCAGCAGGACGTTGTTGCCAAGGAGCAGGGTCTCCCGGCTCCACAGCTCGTGCTTGCCGTGGCTCTTGACCTGGGAGCCCTTGAAGGCGAACAGCAGCAAGGAGCTGCCTATCACCGCCAGCAGGAAACCCAGGATGAAGAGGCCCCGGGTCGGATCCGAGGCAAAGGCGTGGACCGAGACCAGCACCCCGGAGCGCACCAGGAAGGTCCCCAGCAGGCTCAGGGAGAAGGCCGAGAGCGCCAGCAGCACTGTCCAGGCCTTGAAGGTGGCCCGCTTCTCGCTCACCGCCAGGGAATGGAGCAACGCAGTGCCCGCCAGCCAGGGCATGAAGGAGGCGTTTTCCACCGGATCCCAGAACCACCAGCCACCCCAGCCGAGTTCGTAATAGGCCCACCAGGAGCCGAGCACTATGCCCAGGGTCAGGAAGACCCAGGCCGCCATGGTCCAGGGTCTGGACCAGCGCGCCCAGGTGGCGTCCAGACGCCCCGTCATCAGGGAGGCGATGGCGAAGGCGAAAGCCACCGAGAAGCCCACGTAGCCCATGTAGAGCATGGGGGGATGGAAGATGAGGCCGGGATCCTGCAACAGGGGGTTGAGATCGCGCCCATCCACCGGGAAGTACGGCAGGGTACGGGTGAAAGGATCCGAGGTGAACAGCACGAAGGCGGTGAAGCCCACCGCGATGAGGCCGAGCACCCCCAGCACCCGCGCCACCGCATCGAGCGGCAGGCTGCGGCTGAACAGGGCCACGGCCGCGGTCCAGCCCCCCAGGGTCAGCACCCAGAGCAGCAATGAGCCCTCATGGGCGCCCCACACCGCCGATATCCGGTATTGCAGCGGCAACAGGCTGTTGGAGTTGCCGGCCACATACTGCACCGTGAAGTCGTTGTCGATGAAGGCCCAGGTCAGGCAGAGGAAGGAGAGCAGCAGCAGCAGGAACTGGGCATAGGCGAGCGGACGGGCCGCCTGCATCATGCCAATGCGTCCCCACTTGGCGCCAATCAAGGGGTAGCTGCCGAGCAGCAGCGAGGTGGCGAAGGCCAGGATCAGGGAGAACTGACCCAGTTCCGGGATCATTGGCTATTTCCTTTCGATGGCAGAGTGAAACGAGGCAAGCACCGGGCCGACGGGATCATGACTTGCTCCCCTGCAGCTGCGCCTCTGTGTATTCCGGCTTGTAGTGCTGCATCCCCTTGAGGGCATCGGCCACCTCCGGCGGCATATAGTTCTCGTCGTGCTTGGCCAGCACCTCGAACGCCGCCACCGTTCTGGCGTCCTCCAGGGTGCCCTGGGCCACTATGCCCTGCCCCTCGCGAAACAGATCCGGCAGTATGCCGTCATAGGTGACGGTGACCCGCTCGCCGCTGGCGTCGATGAGATCGAAGGCGACCCGCAGGCTCTGGGCGTCCCGCTTGACCGAGCCCGGCACCACCATGCCGCCGATGCGCAGTCGCTGCCCCTCCTCGGGTTTGACCTTGTCCGGCCCCTTGCCCTGCACCAGCTCCCCCGGGGTGTAGAAGAGGTCTATGTTCTGGCTCAGGGCATAGAGCATCAGGCCGATGGCGGCGGCAATGCCGGTGCTGATGGCCAGTATGATGGTCAGACGCTTCTTGCGGCGCGGGTTCATAACAGGATCTCCGTCGAAGATGAGGCGGGGAAAGGGGCCGGGAGGCTCACAGGGTATTCTCCATCTGCCGGGCCGCCTGGCGGCGGGACTCGCGAGCCTGCTTGTTGCGCAGCGCCTCCAGCAGGCTGCGTCGCTTGAGGCGCGTGCTCACTATGATGCCGATGAGGCTGAGCCAGGAGAGGCCGAAGGAGAGCCAGACATAGAAGCCGTAACCGCCCATGGCCAGAAAGTCGCTCAAAGAAGAGAAGTGCATGTCATTGCTCCCGCTCGGCCAGGGCCTTGACCCAGGGTCTGTGCCACTCGCGCATGATCAACTCGTTGCGAAAACGCATCAGGGTCAGGGCGCCGAGGAAGGTGGCGAACGCCACTATCATCACCAGCAGGGGCCAGAGCATGCTGGGGGCGATGGAAGGCTTGGCCAGCTTGGTGATGCTGGCGCCCTGATGCAGGGTGTTCCACCACTCCACCGAGTAGTGGATGATGGGCAGATTGATGACGCCGACCAGGGCCAGGATACCGGCGGCGCGGCCCGCCACCACCTTGTCGCTGAAGGCGTTGTAGAGGGCGATGACCCCCAGGTAGAGAAACAGCAGTATGAGTTCCGAGGTGAGCCTGGCATCCCATACCCACCAGGCGCCCCACATGGGCTTGCCCCAGGCGGCGCCGGTGAGCAGGGCGATGAAGGTGAACACGGCGCCGACCGGGGCGATGGCGGCTACCGTCATGTCCGCCATGCGCAGTTGCCACACCATGCCGATGAAGGCGGCGATGGCCATGGTGGAGTAGGCCCCCATGGAGAGAATGGCGGCGGGCACATGGAGATAGATGATCCGGAAGGAGTCACCCTGCTGATAGTCGGCGGGGGCGAAGGCCAGCCCCCAGACGGTGCCTATGATGAAGGCGAGCAGGCTGATCACGGCAAACCAGGGCAGTAGCCGACCGGCCAGGCGATAGGCCTGCTCCGGCTTGGCGTAGGGGTGCAACCATTTCCACATAGCTCACAAAACCTTTCTGTTATTGATATCGTCGGCGCCGCCTACCTTACTCACTGCTCCCGGCGTGCAAATACCCCGAAAGAAATAAGCGGCACTCTCCTTGATCCATCGCAACCTATTGGCCCGCAAAGGGCGGCGTCGGGCCCGGCCGGCGCGCGCATTATCCCCGACCAATGCCAACCCAGGGTGAACGGGGTCGGCGAAGAGGATCAATATTTCCTCATGCCCGTCAGTTCACACTCACTGCGCCGCCGAGATGGCGAACGGGGTCGACGAAGGGGATCCATATCTCCTCACCCCCGTCAGTTCACACTCACCCGCAGCGCCGCCGAGACCGCGAACGGGGTCATGGTCAGGGCCCCCGCCAGCATGGCCCCCAGGATGGCGAGCTGGCCGCTGTAGGGCAACCCCATGCTCGCCGCCTCGATGGCCGAGGTGGCAAAGATGAGCACAGGGATATAGAGCGGCAGAATGAGCAGGCTGAGCAGCACGCCCCCCTTGCGCAGCGCCACCGTCAAGGCCACCCCGATGGACCCCAGCAGGCTGAGGATGGGGGTGCCCAGGGCCAGGGTCGCCGCCATGGCGAGCCAGGTATGCATGTCCAGGGAGAGCAGCACGGCGATGAGGGGCGAGATGAGCAGCAAGGGCAGCCCGGTCAGCAGCCAGTGGGCCGTCACCTTGGCCAGGGCCAGCAGGCCCAGGGGATGGGGCATCAGCATCATCTGCTCCAGGGCACCGTCGGCAAAATCATCCCGAAACAGCCGCTCCAGGGAGAGCATGGCCGCCAGCAGGGCCGCCACCCAGATGATGCCGGGGGCAATGCGCGCCAGCAGCTGGGGCTCTGGGCCTATTCCCAGGGGGAAGAGGGTGATGACGATGAGGAAGAACCAGAGCGGATTGAGGATGTCGGCCCGCTGGCGAAACGCCATCAGCAGCTCGCGCCGGATCAGGGTCAGCACGGCGTTCAGCATGCGGCCTCCATGGGGCGAGACGCGAGGGAGAGGGTCTTGATCCGCCCCTGCATCAGGCTCATCTCCTGGTGGGTGGTGAGCACCACCATGCCGCCGCGCTCGGCATGGTCCAGCATCAGCCGCTCCAGCACCTTGACCCCCTGCTTGTCGATGGCGGTGAAGGGCTCGTCAAGCACCCAGAGCGCCGGGCGCTCGCTCAGCCAGAGCCGGGCCAGGGCCACCCGTCGCTGCTGCCCCGCCGAGAGCTGGGCGCTGGGGTAATCCTCGAAGCCGGCCAGACCCACCCGGGCCAGGATCTGCCACAGATCCGCGCCCTCGGCATCGGCCTGATGCAGCCGCTGGTAGAAGCCGAGGTTCTCGAGGGGGGTGAGCCCTCCCTTGACCCCGGGCTGATGGCCCAGGTAGAGCAGCTGGCCGTGATATTCGTCGCGGCAGTGGCGGATGTTCTCGCCATTCCAGCGCACCTCGCCGGCAAACGGCTGGGACAGGCCGATGAGCAGGCGCAGCAGGCTGGTCTTGCCCACCCCGTTCGGGCCCTCGATTTGCAGCAGATCGCCGGGGGAGACGGAGAAGGAGAGGTGCTCAAACAGGGTGCGATCTTCACGCACGCAGCCCAGATTGTGAACGTCAAGCAGCATGGGGACGGGTTCAGATGAAAAAGGAGCGGCCTGCATCTTAACACAGTATTGGAATGGGTCTTTTCAAAGATGGGCAGCCGGCGTCGGTTTTGTGGGGGAGATCCCGCTGCGGGCGATTCCCTTGCCGGCGAGCGCAGGGACAGGAGATCACGGCGGGAGAAAAGACAACGGGAAGGCCGCAGCCTTCCCGGGGATCAGGGTCGACCCTTTCGCAATGAGATCAACAACTCGGCTTCCGCCTTCGGCAGCTCGCACTCGTTCATCACCTCGTCCAGATCCGCCCCCAGCTCCACCATCTTGGCGGCGCGGCTGTAGAGCCGGCGATCCGGATCCTGCAGGGTCAGCTCCTGCTGGCGATCCCCCAGCTGCTGCGCCAGGGTCTCGACCCCTTGCAGCCGCTGGCCCATGCCGATGGCCCCGCTGTGCAGCTCCATCATCTGCTTGCGCAGACTCTCGAGCTGCCCCTGCAGGGCCGCCGCCTTCGCCTCGGACTCCTGCCCGGCCCGGCGCGCCTGGCGCCATCCGGCCAGTGCCACCCCCAGCGCCAGCAGGGACAACCCCAAGGCAATCGCTTCAACTATCAATGCGTCATCCTCATCTGCTCGCGCCAGGCTCAGCCCGGCGCACGGGCCGGCATCGCCCCGGCAAAGGGGATCAACCGACCTCATCCATTGGCCGCAGCCTTAGAGGGAGCCGATATCGTCCCACTCTTCGTCTGACAGCAGCTTGTTGAGATCCACCAGGATCAGCAGTTGGCCATCGCGATTGCTGACCCCCTGAATGAACTTGGCGCTCTCCTCGGTGCCCACGGCGGGCGCCGCGTCTATCTCGGAGGAACGAAGGTAAACCACCTCGGCCACGCTGTCGACCATGATGCCGATCACCTGCTTCTCCGCCTCTATGATGACGATGCGGGAGTTTTCACTCACCTCACCGCCGGGCAGACCGAAACGGGAGCGGGTGTCGATGACGGTCACCACGTTGCCGCGTAGGTTGATGATGCCGAGCACATAGTCGGGCGCACCGGGCACAGGGGCGATCTCGGTGTAGCGCAACACCTCCTGCACCTGCATCACGTTGATGCCATATGTCTCGTTCTCGAGCTGGAAGGTGACCCACTGCAACACTTCGTCTTCCGCCAGATTCTGGGCAATATTGCGCTTTTCTGTCATGTCTTGTTCCTTGTATGAAAACGTCTCGTTCCGGCGAAGGGTGGCGATCAGCGCCCCGTGATATTGACGCCCCGCGCCAGCAGTACCAGCAACTCCCTGACGTGAAGCAGGGCACACATCTTCTCCTTGACCATGCCGGCGAGCCAGGGGCGCTTGCCCTCCTGATGGCGCCACTTGACCTGATCCCGGTGCAACAGCTCGGTCCCTTTCAGGTGGTGGCAGGCCAGTCCCCAGTTGGACTCACCCAGCATGATCAGATATTGATAATCGGTCACCTCGAGATCCTGGTCCGGCATCACCCAGAGGGCGGTATCCACCACGCTCATCTGCTGCTCGCGCTGGGTCATGATGCCACGATACCACTTGGGCTGACCAAACAGGGCGCTGACCTCCCCCAGTTGATGAATGCCGCCAAGCTCCATCAGGGGCACGGCGAAGGTGACCCCGGCCACCTCGAAGAAGAGGGCCTGAAACTCGTTGCCCACCTCGATGTTCTGCCAGTCCTCCGGCGCCGGGGCGACCACGGCGGCCTCGAGGCTGGCGGTCTGCACCTCGGGCGGGGCAAGCGGCGCCGCCTCCATCAGCCCCTGGGGGAGCACTGTCTCGACCGCGGTCTCGATCTCCACCTTGAGCTCGGGCTGGGCCGCCAGCGCACTCGGCACAGGGCTAGCCTCGCTCGCCAGGGCGAAGGCATCGCTCTGCGCCTCCTGGCCCAGGGCATCCATGTCGACCCGCACCTTGCTCACCTGGGCCAGCAGCTCGCTCAGCTGGGCCCTGCGCTCGGGCTCCACCTCGGCATAGGGGGCGGCGGCGCGCTGGCGCAGCGCCAGGGGCTGACGGGCCGGGGCCAGGGTCGGCGCCTCCTCTTGCAGCAGCTCCTCTTGCAACAAATCATCGATCAACAGCGAATGGAAATAATCATCCATCGCCCGGGTCTGGGTGATTTCACTCATACCACCACCTCCTGCACCCGTTTACGCTCCAGGGCGTCCAGGTGGGTCAATAACGTCTGATAGGCATAACAACCCCGGCTGCCGGGGGCAAAGATCGAGGGCGGCATGTGCTGCAGGCTGGCATCCCGAAACTTGGTGTCGATGGGGATGACGGCATTCCACACCGCCTCGCCATACTGCTCCTTGATGGACTGCAACGTCATCAGGGAGGCCCGGGTCCGCTTGTCAAACATGGTCGGGATCACGGTGAAGCGGAACTTGTCGCGCTTGGAACGCTGCATGATCTCGAAGGTCTTCATCATCCGCTCCAACCCCTTCAGGGCCAGGAATTCGGTCTGCACCGGCACCAGGATGCGATCGCAGGCGGCCAGGGCATTGACCATCATGACCCCCAATACGGGGGGACAATCGATCAGCACATAATCATAGCTGTCCTGGATGCGCAGCAGCGCCCGTTTGAGCACCAGCCCCATCCCCTCCCGATTGCCCATCACCCTGTCCAGGGTGGCCAGGGTGATGGAGGCCGGCAGCAGGCTGATGTTGTCGAACCGGGTCTTGAGGGTCACCTTGTTGACCAGTTCGGCACTGGGCTTGACCACCTGGAACAGCTCGTAGAGGGTCCCCTCGAGCCGATCCGAGTCATAGTCGAAATAGGAGGTGAGGGAGGCATGGGGATCCGTGTCGATCAGCAACACCCTGTGCCCCTTCTGGGCGAGGATCCCGGCCAGTGAGACGACTGTGGTGGTTTTACCTACCCCACCCTTTTGATTGGCAACCGCCCAGACAATCACAGTGTTAATCCTGTCTCGTGGTAATTCGTATGCCGCCGCCCGGTAAGGCAATGACGTTGATGTCCTGTGCGTCCGGCCGAGGCGCCGCCGCTTCGCGCCTGGCCATGACGGGCTCGGGGGTCGGGGCGACCGGGGCCACCCAGCGCAGGCGGGAGATGGCCACCACCACCTGGCGATTCTTGGCCCTGCCGGCCTCGGTTTCATTGCTGGCGAAAGGGGAAAACTCGCCATACGCCTCGAAGGCCAGCCGCTCCGGCCGCACGCCCTCGGCAATGAGGGCGCCGAGCACCGCCTCTGCCCTGGCCGCGGACAGCGCCCAGTTGGAGCTGAAAATCTCATTATGGATCTGCTGGTTATCGGTATAGCCCCTCACCCTCACATAGTTATCGACCGGTTTGAGAATACTTGAGAGGCTATTGAGCAGGGGCGAGGCATTGGGCCCCATGAAGGCGCTGCCGCTCGAGAACAGCAGCGCCGAATCCAGGGCGATATTGAGCCACTCCTCGTCCCGCTTGATGTCGATGAGACCGGCATCCTGCAAGGGAGCCAGCGCCTTGCGCAACCGATCGTCCAGCTCGGCCAGGGGCTCTCCCTCCTGGGCGATGGGGACCCCGGAGATGGGGGCCAGGGCGCTCGCCTGGGCCTGGGCCGTCTCGGCAAGCAGGGGCTTGCCCGAGGCGCCGGCCGGGGGCAGGATGGCGGGGCCTTCCCGCTCCAGCAGCCCCTCCCCTTGCAGGGGGCGCCCCTCGAAGGCCTGGGTCATCCCCTCGATCACCGCCCGGTACTTGTCCTTGTCGACCATGGCCACCGAATAGAGCACCACGAACAGGGCGAAGATCAGGGTCATGTAATCGGCATAGGAGACCAGCCAGCGGTCCAGCTGCTCGTGGCCCCTCAGGTGAAGACGATAGCGCTTGCGCATGCTCACTCCCCCTTGAGGTAACTCTTGAGCCGCCGCTCCAGCTGCAGGCTGTTGTCGCCATGGGCGATGGCCAGCAGCCCCTCCAGGGTCATCTCCTGATAGAGGCCATAGTGGTAATGGAAGGCGCGCAGCCTGTTGCCCAGGGGCAGGTAGATCAGGTTGGCAAAGCCCACCCCGTAGATGGTCGCCACGAAGGCCACGGCGATGCCGGCGCCGAGCGCCGCCGGATCCTCCAGGTGAAACATGGCCTGGATGAGACCCAGCACCGCCCCTATGATGCCGATGGTCGGGCTATAGCCCCCCATGGCCTCGAACACCCGGGCCGCGTGTTCGTTGCGCTCCTGGCTGAGGTCGATGTCGGACTCGAGCAGCTGGCGCATCTGCTCCACCGCCACCCCGTCCACCAGCATGGCCAGCCCCTGGCGGGTGAAGGGATCCGTCTCCTCGTCCGCCGACGCCTCCAGAGCCAGCAGCCCCTGCTGGCGAGCCAGCTGAGCCCAGCGTTGCAGCCGCTCCCCCTGGCGGGCCAGATCCCAGGCCGGGGGATTGAACACCCAGCCAAGCTGGGCGCAGGCTTGCAACAGGTACTGGCGCGGGGTCTGCAGTATCACGGCACCCAGGGTGCCTCCCACCACGATGAGGAAGGCGGGACCGTCGAGCAGGGTCTGCAAGCTGCCCCCATGCCACCACTGGGCGAGGGCGATGGCCACCAGGGCCAGCAACAGACCGAGCCATCCCATCTAGCGGCCCAACTCGACCAGGATGCGCTGGGCGACCCTGTCCAGGGGCAGGGATTCGGAGGCGATGCCCGCCTTGGCGACCGCCTGGGGCATGCCGTAGACCACGCAGGAAGCCTCGTCCTGGGCCCAGATGGTGGCCCCCTGCTCCTTGAGCAGGCGAGCCCCGTCACGGCCATCGGCCCCCATGCCGGTCAGGACGATGGCCAGCACCTTGTCGCCATAGGTCTTGGCGGCGGAGGCGAAGGTGATGTCGACACAGGGCTTGTAGTTGACCTTGTCGTTGCCGTCGATGATGCGAAGACGGGCGCCGGCGCCGCGTCCCTCCAGCAGCATCTGCTTGCCCCCCGGCGCCAGATAGGCGTGACCGGGCTTGAGCACGTCGCCATCCTGCGCCTCCTTGACCCCGATCTGGCACAAGCCGTTCAAGCGCGCGGCGAAGGCGGCGGTGAAGGTGGCCGGCATGTGCTGGATCAGCAGGATCGGATGGGGGAAATCCAGGGGCAGCTTGGTCAGCACGTTCTGCAAGGCGACCGGGCCGCCGGTGGAGGTGCCGATGGCCACCAGCTGATAGCTCTTGCCGCTGCGCTTGAAGCTGGCGGCAGGCTGAGGCCGCTCCGCCAACGGGGGGCGTTCGGCCAGCGGGGAGCGCTCGCGCAGGGCGGTGGCGGGCGCCGCCTTGGCGATGGGGGCGCTCGCCACCGGTTGCGGGCGGGCGGACATCAGGAAGCGTTTGCGGGCTATCTCCTTGACCCGCTGCTGCAGCAGGCGGACCGCCTCGTCCTTGTCACGGGCGATGTCTTCGAACTTCTTGGGCAAAAAATCCAGGGCCCCGGCGTCCAGGGCATCCAGGGTGGAGCGGGCCCCCTCATGGGTCAGAGAGGAGAACATCAATATGGGGGTGGGGCACTTGGCCATGATCTCCCGCACCGCACTGATGCCATCGAGCACGGGCATCTCTATGTCCATGGTGATGACATCGGGGCGCAGGGCGATGGCCTTGTCCACCGCCTCACGGCCGTTCTGGGCCGTGTCGATGACGGTCAGCTGGGGATCCTGATTGATGATCTCGCTGACCCGGCGGCGGAAGAAGCTCGAATCGTCGACGACTAATACCTTGACTGCCATTGTTATTTTTCTAACTCCTTGGACCCGAAGGATTATTGTCTGCGCGCATAGGCCTTGAGCAGGCTGGGCACATCGAGGATGAGCGCGATGCCGCCATCACTGGTGATGGTGGCGCCCGCCATGCCCGGCGTGCCCTGGAGCAGGTTGTCCAGCGGCTTGATCACCACCTCTTCCTGCCCGATGAGATTGTCGACCACGAAGCCGACCTGCTGGGTCCCGATCTGGACGATGACCACGTGGCCCGACTCCTGGTTGCCCTGGCGTCTGGCGCCGCGCATCAGCCACTTGTGCAGGTAGAACAGGGGGATCGCCTTGTCGCGCACTATGATGGTGAGCTGGCCGTCCACCACATTGGCCTTCTTCAGATCCAGGTGGAAGATCTCGTTGACGCAGCCGAGCGGCAGCGCGAAGGTCTGCTCCCCCACTTCGACCATCAGGGTCGGCAGGATGGCCAGGGTCAGGGGTACCTTGATCTCGAGGCGGGTGCCCTTGCCGAAGGTGGAGTCGATGTGCACCGAGCCGTTGAGGCTGACGATGCTGGTCTTGACCACGTCCATGCCGACGCCGCGGCCCGAGATGTCGGAGATCTCGGCCTTGGTGGAGAAACCGGGGGCGAAGATCAGGTTGTAGGCATCGGTGTCGCTCATGCGCGCGGCGCTGTCGGCATCGAGCACGCCACGGCTGATGGCGATGGACTTGAGCTTCTCCGGATCCATGCCGGCGCCGTCATCCTCGATGCAGAGCAGGATGTGATCCCCCTGCTGGGAGGCGCTCAGGGTGATGGTGCCCTGACGGGGCTTGCCCGCCTTCTCCCGCACGTCCGGCATCTCGACGCCGTGGTCGCAGGAGTTGCGCACCAGGTGAACCAGGGGATCGGCCAGGGCCTCCACCAGGTTCTTGTCAAGGTCGGTCTCCTCCCCCACCATGACCAGTTCGATCTCTTTCTTCAGGCTGCGGGCGAGGTCGCGCACCACCCGGGGGAAGCGGCCAAACACCTTCTTGATGGGCTGCATGCGGGTCTTCATGACCGCCCCCTGCAGATCCGCCGTCACCACATCCAGGTTGGCGACCGCCTTGGACATCTCTTCGTCGTTGCTGGCGATGCCGAGGCTCACCAGGCGGTTACGCACCAGCACCAGCTCCCCCACCATGTTCATGATGACGTCCAGGGTCTTGGTGTCGACCCGCACCGTGCTGTCGCTCTGGACGGCGGCGGCGTTCTCGGGGGCCGCAGGCTTGGGCGCGGCCTTGCCGGCCAGGGGGGCCTGAGCGGCGGCGGGGGACGATGGCTGGACGGCCGCCTTGGCGGCCACCGGGGCCGGCGCGGCGGGAGACGATGGCTGGGCGGCCACCGGCTCGGCCCGAGTCGGGGCGGCCGGGGTCGCCGACTTCATGGTGACGGCGGGGCCCTGGCCACGGCCATGGAGCTCGTCGAGCAGGCGCTCGAACTCGTCATCATCGATGAGGGCATCCACCTCGCTTTGCACCGACTGCAGCGGATTGGGGGTCGGAGCCCCCAGATGCTGGCCCTGACCATGGAGTTGATCGAGCAGGGCTTCGAATTCGTCGTCGGTGATGTCGCCGCTGGCCGCGGGGGCCGGGGCGGGAGAAGGGGCGGCCTGGGTCGGCGCGCCGCCGGCTCCGTGCAGCTCGTCGAGCAGGCGCTCGAACTCGTCGTCGGAGATCTCGTCTATGGTGCCGCCACCGCCGGCCAGGGGCGCAGGGGCGATCTCGGGTTCGGGTTCGGGGGCGACCACAGGGGCCGCACTGACGCTGGAGACGCTCAGCAGCTGCTCCTCCCCCTGGGGCTTGCACAGCTCATGGAGGTCGTGCAGCAGCTCGGGAGCGGCGGCGCTGATCGGCTCACGGTTCTGGACCTGGGCGAACATCACATTGATGGCATCGAGGGCCTGCAGGATCACGTCCATCAGCTCGGCGCTGAGGGTTCGCTTGCCGTTGCGCAACATGTCGAACAGGTTCTCGGCCCCATGGCAGACGTCCACCAGCTCGGTCAGCGACAGGAAACCGGCGCCCCCCTTGACGGTGTGAAAACCGCGAAAGATGGCGTTGAGCAGGTTCTTGTCGTCGGGGCGCTTCTCGAGTTCGACCAGTTGTTCAGACAACTGTTCCAAAATTTCGGATGCTTCGACCAGAAAGTCTTGCAGTATGTCTTCATCAACTTCGAAGGCCATTCGTCACTCCATTAGAATCCGGGGTTGAACAACTGATCCGTCCCTGTCACAGGGGGCTCTGGGCGGAGGCTGCCGGCCTCGTCTCCCATCGGGACGCGGCAGACGGCACAACAGAGCCCTGTATCTCATCGAGCGCGAGCCCGGGCGGCAGACCGTTAAAATCCGAGGCTGGACAGCAGATCGTCCACATCATCCTGACCGTTGACCACGTCGCTGCGGGTATGCGGATTCATGATGGGGCCTTCCGCCTCAATGCCGTTGATGGGCGCCTTGGGGGCACTCGGTTCGGCCGAGGCGTCCCCGAACATGGTCAGCATCTCGATAAGCTTGGTCTCGACCTCCTGCACCAGGGTGATCACCCGGCGGATCATTTGGCCGGTCAAGTCCTGGAAATCCTGAGCCATCAGGATATCGGTCAGCAGTTGTCGTAATTTATCGGCATCGGATTCGGAAGCCTTAATAAAATCATCCAGTTGATGGCAGAGTGCCTTGAACTGTCCCAGGCCGAGTTCCCGCGACATCAGGGCCTGCCAGTTCGGCAGTACCAACTGGATATTGTCATTGAGGCGATCGGCGATGGGCAGGCTGGCCTCGACGGCATCCATGGTGCGATTGGCCGCCTTGTCCGTCATGTCGATGACATAGCTGAGCCGCTCGCGGGCATCGGGTATCTCCTCATTGGCGAGGGAGGGCAGCCTGGGGTCGAGCTGGAAGTCGCGCAGGGAGTCGTGCAACTGGCGGGTCAGCTGGCCGACCTTGTCGAACAGGGCGGCCGCATTGGGGGCGCAGATGTCGGCGAGCAGGTCGTCGGCCGACTCGAACTCGCCCTGTTCCAGGTGGGCGACCAGCCTTCTCGCCTGCTCGAGGGAGATAATGGCACTCGTTTTGGCCGTCATGGCGGACCCCTTAGCCGATCCGCTCGAAGATCTTGTCGAGTTTCTCTTTGAGGGTGGCGGCGGTGAACGGCTTGACGATGTAACCGTTGACGCCGGCCTGGGCCGCTTCGATGATCTGCTCGCGCTTGGCTTCGGCGGTGACCATCAGCACCGGCAGGTGCTTGAGCTTGTCGTCGAGGCGGATCGCCTTGAGCAGGTCGATGCCCTGCATGCCGGGCATGTTCCAGTCGGTGACCACGAACTGATAGTCGCCATTTTTCAGCATGGGCAGCGCCGTGTTGCCATCGTCCGCCTCATGGGTGTTATTGAAGCCGAGATCGCGCAGCAAGTTCTTGATAATCCGGCGCATTGTCGAAAAGTCATCGACGATGAGGATTTTCATGTTCTTGTCCAAATTTTCCTCCTAGATAGCCGCCAGGGCGGCTCACTCATATGATGCGTTAGCGCAGGTTGCAGGGTGCGGATTATGCCTGAGAGTCGGGGGCCAGTGTAGCCATGACGCGCTTATGCGTGCCAATCTCGCAGGCGAGCACGCAATCTGTGCATCGCCTGGCTGTGGATCTGGCTCACCCGAGACTCACTTACGTTCAATACTTCACCAATCTCGCGCAGGTTCAACTCTTCGTCGTAGTAGAGGGAGAGCACCAGGGCTTCCCGCTCCGGCAGACGGCCTATGTTCTCGGCCAGGGCCGCCTGGAAGCGCTCCGCCGCCAGCTCGTCGAAGCCGAGGTTGTTGCCCGCCTCCGGTCCGCCGATGACGTCTTCACTCACCCCCAGATCCTCGATGCCGATGATCTTGCCGCAGGAGACATCCTGCAGCATGGCGTGATACTCGCCAAGGCCCACCCCCATATAGGCGGCCACCTCGGTGTCGCGGGCATCGCGGCCATGGGCCTGCTCCACGTTCTCGATGGCGTCCGCTATGGTGCGGCTGTTGCGGTGAACCGAACGGGGCACCCAGTCGCCACGGCGGATCTCGTCGAGCATGGCGCCGCGAATGCGGATGCCGGCATAGGTCTCGAAACTGGCGCCCTTGCTGCCGTCAAAGTTGCGAGAGGCCTCGAGCAGCCCAATCATACCTGCCTGGATCAGGTCATCCAGCAAGACACTGCTCGGCAGACGAGCCAACAGATGCTGGGCGATCCGTTTCACCAACGGAGCGTGGCGCTCCACCAGCACATAGGAATCCTGATGACGCAGGTAGGCTTGGGCTTTATTCACGAGATCCTTCCTCTGTGATGGCCGGTTTTTGCAGCAGATTTTCCAGGAAGAACTCCAGGTGACCGCCCGGCTGGTGCGGGATGGGCCAGCTGGCCGCCTTGTTGGCCAGGGCGCGGAACGCCAGGGCGGCCGGCGACTTGGGGAAGGCCTCGACGATCAGTTTCTGCTTGCGCACCGCGGCACGCAAGTTGGTGTCATAGGGAATGCAGGCGACCAGCTCCAGGGAGGTATCGAGGAAACGGTCGGTCACCCGGGTCAGCTTGGCATAGAGCTCCTGGCCTTCTCGCAGGGAGCGCACCATGTTCGCCACCACCTTGAAGCGGAACACGCCGTGATCCTTGGAGAGGATCTTGATGAGGGCGTAGGCATCCGTGATGGAGGTAGGCTCGTCGCACACCACCACCATGATGTCTTGCGCGGCGCGGGTGAAGCTCAGCACCATGTCGGAGATGCCGGCGGCCGTGTCCACCAGCAGGATGTCGACCTGGGTCTTCATCTCGCTGAAGGCACGGATCAGCCCCACGTGCTGGGCCGGCGACAGCTCGACCATGGACTGGGTGCCCGAGGTGGCCGGCACTATCATCATGCCGTAGGGGCCCTCGACGATGATGTCGTCCAGGGTGCACTCCCCCGCCAGCACGTGGGAGAGGTTGCGGTGCACCCTCAGCCCCAGCATGACGTCGACGTTGGCCAGACCCAGGTCAGCATCCAGCACCATCACCCGCTTGCCCTGGGCCGCCATGGCACCGGCCACGTTCAGGGTGACGTTGGTCTTGCCGACGCCCCCCTTGCCACCGGAGACGGCGATCACTTTCACTCGGTTATTTGAACGCATTTTGCGCAGACCACTCGCCTGATCCATAGGTATGTTACTCATAAGAATCTGAATCCTCGCCCTCACCAAACCCCGCGCCCCAGAAGTAGGGCTCTTCGCTCTCCCGGTCCAGCGACCCCATGGCCGCGCCGACGAGCTGGGCCGCGTTGGCTATCTGAATATCTTCCGGAACCCGCTGACCATCTGTGATGTAGCTGATGGGCAACGCATTCTGGATGCACACATTGATCACTTCCCCCAGATTGATGCTCTCGTCCAGCTTGGTGAGGATGCAGCCGGAGAGGGGAATGCGGCGAAAGTGATCCATGGCCTCCTGCATGACCCGGCGCTGGGATGTCGCCGACATCACCAGGTAGCTGCGGATCTGCACCTTGGCACTCTTGACCAGGGTGTCGAGCTGTTCGGTCAACCTGACATCCCGCTGCCCCATGCCGGCGGTATCGATCAATACCAGGCGGCGGTGGCGGAATTGATAGAGGGCGCTGGCCAGCTCCTCGGCATCGCGCACCTGGCGCACCGGGCAGCCCATGATGCGCCCATAGGTTTGCAGCTGTTCGTGGGCGCCGATCCGGTAGTTGTCCGTGGTGATGAGCGCCACCTGCTCGGCGCCATATTTCATGGCAAAACGGGCCGCCAGCTTGGCGATGGTGGTGGTCTTGCCCACCCCGGTCGGCCCGAGCAACGCCACCGCGCCCCCCTGGCGCAGGATCTCGTCCTCGCTCACCTTGAGCTGGGCGGTCAGCACCTCGGCCAGCTGGGCCA
Source organism: Aeromonas sobria (assembly GCF_050266975.1). Taxonomy (GTDB): domain Bacteria; phylum Pseudomonadota; class Gammaproteobacteria; order Enterobacterales; family Aeromonadaceae; genus Aeromonas; species Aeromonas sobria_B. The sequence goes on along the minus strand of NZ_JBKISU010000007.1, from coordinate 23,188 downwards.
GGGCCTGATGAATGGACATCTCTTCCGGGATGAGGCCCGCCAGCTGATCGGCGAAGGCATCATCGAACCCTATCTTCTTGAGCTCCTTGATGAGCAGGGCCCGCATCGGCTCGCGGCGTTCCACCTCCTGCCACATCAGGCCGGAGATCTGGTGCTCCAACAGCTTGCGGATGGAGGCCATCTCCTGGCGCATCCCTTCCATCTCCTGGTCGCGCTGGGGCTGGGGCGCCCGCGCCGGTGCGGGCCTGGCCCTGGGCTTGGCCGGTTGCGGGGCGGCCCAGTTGCCCTGCTCCGCCAGGGTACGGGGCGCCTCGGCCGCCTGGGGCGCCGGACGCCCTGCCCCCAGTCCGCTCGACTGGTTCGGGGTCAACTGCTGCTGGCGAGCCAGCAGGGCGGCCAGGGTATCGGCATACTGCTCATTGCGGCTCTGGCCGCCGGCGGGCGCCTCGCCGCGCCCAGGGGCCGGTCGCGCCACCTGACGCGCCGCAGACGAAATATTGACGCTCTCTTCGTTCAACTGGCGGCGAACCGGCACATCCCTCGGGATCGTGACCTGGGATTGATAGTCGATGGCGGCGACGATCTCGACCCCGCCGGTGACCTTTTTGTTGGACATGATGACGGCGTCCGGCCCGAGAGTCTCTTTGACCTCGGCCAGGGCCGTGCGCATATCCTTGGCAAAAAACCGCTTAATCTTCACCCGTCATCTCCGCTAACTAGTGCTGCCCTACCGCGCTGACAATACGGATCTGCTTGTCATCCGGTACTTCCTGATAGGACAGGACGCGCAATCCTGGAATGGCATTCTTGACAAACTTGGCCAGGGTATTTCTCAGGATCCCCGATGTCAGAAGCACCGCCGGTTGACCTTCCAATTCTTGCCGCTGGGTGGCCTCGAGCAGGGAGCGCTGCATCCGCTCCGCCAGGCCCGGCTCTATGCCGGCCCCTTCGCCCCCACCCGCCTGCAAGGATTGATGCAATATACGTTCCAACTCTGGCGCCAAGGTGATGACGGGCAGCTCGGGATCCGGGCCCGCTATCTCCTGCACGATGAGGCGACGCAGGGCGATGCGGCAGGCCGCGGTCAACACCTCGGGATCCGGGCTACGGGGTCCGTATTCCACCAGGGTCTGCAGTATGGTGCGCATGTCGCGAATAGGCACGCCCTCATTGAGGAGATTCTGCAACACCTTGACCAGGTTGCCCATGGTGATCACCTCGGGAACCAGCCCTTCCACCAGCTTGCCCTGATGTTTTCCTATCATGTCCAGCAGCTGCTGCACCTCGTCATGGCCGAGCAGCAGGGCCGCCTGGTTGGAGAGGATCTGGCTCAGGTGGGTGGCGACCACGGTGGCGGCGTCCACCACCGTATAGCCCAGGGTCTGGGCCTGGGAGACCTGATCCTTGCCGACCCAGACCGCCTCCAGCCCGAAGGCGGGGTCCTGGGTGGGGATGCCCTGGATCTGGCCGAACACCTGGCCCGGGTTGATGGCCATCTCCTTGTCGTGGTAGACGTTCGCCTCCCCCGTGCTCACCCCCATCAGGGTGATGCGGTACTGGTTCGGCGCCAGATCCAGGTTGTCGCGGATATGCACCGCCGGCACCAGGAAGCCCAGCTCCTGGGAGAGCTTCTTGCGCACCCCCTTGATCCGGTTGAGCAGCTCCCCGCCCTGGCTCTTGTCCACCAGGGGGATGAGCTGATAGCCGACCTCGAGGCCAATGATGTCCACCGGCATGACGTCGTCCCAGCTCAAGTCCTTCTGCTCCACGGGCGCATCCCCGTTGGCCGGCAAGAGTTCACCGCTCGCCGCCTTGGCCTGGTTCTGCTTCTCCCGGCGCAGCAGCCACCAGGCACCGGCCGCGGCCACGGCCCCCAGGCTCAGGAAGGCCAGGTGCGGCATGCCGGGCACCAGCCCCATCATCAGCAGGATGCTGGCGGAGATGACCAGGGCCTTGGGATTGTCGAACAGCTGGCCCAGCATGGCGGTGCCCATGTCCTGATCCGTGTTCTGGCGGGTCACTATGATGGCGGCGGCGATGGAGAGCAGCAGGGAGGGGATCTGGGCCACCAGGCCGTCACCGATGGCGAGCAGGGTATAGACCTCTGCCGCCTCGCCGAAGCTGAGCTGGTGCTGCATCATGCCGATGATGAAGCCGCCGATGATGTTGATGAAGAGGATCATGATGCCGGCGATGGCATCCCCCTTGACGAACTTGGAAGCACCGTCCATGGAGCCGTAGAAGTCCGCCTCCTGGGTCACATCGGCGCGGCGCTTGCGCGCTTCCTCCTGATTGATGAGGCCGGCGTTCAGGTCCGCATCGATGGCCATCTGCTTGCCGGGCATGGCGTCCAGGGTGAAGCGGGCGCTGACTTCAGAAATCCGCCCGGCACCCTTGGTGACCACCACGAAGTTGATGATGACCAGGATGAGGAAGACGATGATGCCCACCGCATAGTTGCCGCCGATCACCACGTTGCCAAACGCCTCGATCACATGACCGGCGGCGTCGCCCCCGTTGTGGCCCTCCAGCAGCACCACCCGGGTCGAGGCGACGTTGAGGGCAAGACGCAGCAGGGTCGCTATCAGCAGCACGGTCGGGAAGGCGGCAAATTCCAGGGGACGGCGGGTGTAGACGGCCACCAGCAGCACCACGATGGAGAGGGCGATATTGAAGGAGAACAGGGTATCGAGCATCAGGGGCGGGATGGGCAGCACCACCATGCCGAGGGAGGCCAACACCAGCAGCGGCGTGCCGAGCCCCTTGCCCACTATCCCGCGGTACGCTTTCAATCGGCCCAATGATGCCCGCACTGTCATGACGATTCTCAGTTCTTGATCCCAGATGAGGGGGATTAAAGCAAACATCGAGCCAATAAAGCAATTTACTGATTTGTAATGCTTTTATTTTGACTGTGTCAGAAGTTTGTCAGATGCGGCGTACTTGGCTGTCTTGCGGAGGAATAAGCGATCCCCAGGGCTGCGGGCGACGGCCCCGGCGTTAGTTGCGATATTCCGGAGGAGAAGTGAACAAGTCCCTGCCAAGAGGCTGTGGGCAGCGGCGTTACTTGCGATATTCCGATGGAGAAGTGAGCAAGCTCCTTGCCAAGAGGCTGCGGACAGCGGCCTCCGGCGTTACTTCCGATATTCCGGAGGAGATGTGAACAGGTCCTTGCCCAGGGGCGGCGGGCCCCGGCGTCACTTGCGATATTCCGGGGGAGAGGTGAGCAGGTCCCTGCCAAGAGGCTGCGGGCGACGGCCTCGGCGTTACTTGCGGTATTCCGGAGGAGATGTGAGCAGATCCTTGCCAAGAGGCTGCGGACAGAGGCGACGGCCTCGGCGTTACTTGCGGTATTCCGGAGGAATGGGCAGATCCTTGCCAAGAGGCTGCGGGCGACGGCCCCGGCCACGGCGGAACTTCTTGAGCTGATAGACATAGGCCAGCACCTGAGCCACGGCGGCAAACAGCCCCTCGGGGATCTCCTGGCCAATCTCGGCGCTGTGGTAGATGGCGCGGGTCAGCGCCGGGGACGGCAGTATGGGGATCTCGTACTCCCGGCCTATCTCGCGGATCTTGAGCGCGACCTCGTCCACCCCCTTGGCCAGCACCTTGGGCGCCGCCCCCGGCTTGCCCTGATCGTATTGCAGCGCCACCGAGTAGTGGGTCGGGTTGGTGATGATGACATCGGCCTTGGGCACGTCCCCCATCATGCGCCGCGCCGCCATCTCCATCTGCAGGCGCCGGATGCGCCCCTTCACCTCGGGCTTGCCCTCGGAGTCCTTGTACTCGTCCTTGACCTCCTGCTTGGTCATCTTGAGCTGACGGGCGTGGTTCCAGCTCTGGAAGGGGACGTCGATGGCGACGATGGGCAGCAGGGCGCAGCAGAGGATGATCAGCATCCACAAAAACAGCTCGAGGGCATCGATGATGCCGCCGGGAAAGGCCTCCAGGGAGAGGTTGAGCAGGTGATCGAACTGGCTCGACAGCATCCACCAGGCAAACAGGGTGATGAACAGGACCTTGGCGATGGACTTGACCAGCTCCACCAGGGATTGCACCCCGAACATCCGCTTGAGACCGGCGAGGGGGCTGAGCTTGCTCCACTTGGGCATCATGGCCTGACTGGAGAAGTTGAGGCCCCCGAGCAGGGTATTGCCGATGAAGGCCGCCAGGGCCACCAGGGCGAACAGCAGCCCCAGGGGGAACACCACCTCGCCGATCAGGGTTGGCACCATGGTCCACATGGCGCTGGGGTCGAACGCCTGCTCCCGCTCCAGGGTAAAGCCCATGGTCATCACCTTGAGCATGGCGGTGGCCAGGGACTCCTTGACCATCAGCAGACCGAACACGGCGGCCAGCAGCACGCTGGCGGTGCCCAGCTCCTTGGAGCGGGCGATCTGCCCCTTCTCCCGGGCCTGTTGTAATCGCTTGCCCGTCGCCTGTTCGGTACGTTCCTGATCGGTATCAGCCATGGTGGCCTGCCTCCCGTGAGCAGGGGGCCGTCAGGGCCAGGGTCAATGTCCCTCCTTCAACCATGGGCGCCCCCCAGACACTGGGTCTCGATGAGCTGGCAGCCGGTCTCCTGCACCCGCTGCCAGAGGGCATCGAAGTGGCCGAGGAAGCCGCCTATGGTGAGCCAGAGGATGAAGAGCCCCGAGATCATGCTGACCGCAAAGCCGATGCTGAAGATGTTGAGCTGGGGGGCGGCCCGGGTCATGACCCCGAAGGCGAAGTTGATGAGCAGCAGGGCGACGATGGCGGAGAGAGACATCACCAGGGCCGCCTGGAACATGACGCCGAGAAAGCCCGCCAGGGTGCGCAGGGAGGCGACCGAGAGGCCGCCATTGCCCACCGGCAGGGTATCGAAGCTCAGGATCACCATGCGCAGCATGATGAGGTGACCGTCCAGGGCGAGGAACACCAGGGTCGCCAGCATCAGGTAGAACTGGCCCACCACGGGGGCGGACTGGCCGTTCATGGGATCCACCAGGGAGGCGAACCCCAGGCTGGTCTGCATGGAGATCACCTGGCCCGCCATCACGAAGCTCTCCATCAGAAACTGGGTCATCAGGCCGAGGGCCACCCCGATCAGGATCTGCTGGCCGAGGATCAGGAAACTGCCCAGGGAGAAGAGCGCCACCTGGGGCATGGGGGGCAACAGGGGGGCGATGAGGAAGCTGATGGCCAGCGAGAGCCCCATGCGCACATGCATGGGGGCCAGCTTGCTGCCAAACACCGCCATCACCATCAGCAGGCTGCTGATCCGCGCCAGGGGCCAGAGCACGGAGGCGAGCCACTCCAGGATGAGCTGGCTGGAGAAGGTCACGACCCCTGCCCCGCGCCGCTCATCCCACCACCTCGGGGATCTGGCTCACCATCAGCACGAAGAAGTCCATCAGGCTCTGCAGACCCCAGTGGGCACCCGCTCCCAGGGCCAGCAGGGTCACCACCAGCCGGGGCAGGAAGCTCAGGGTCTGTTCGTTGATGGAGGTGGCCGCCTGGAAGATGGCGACCACCAGCCCCACCATCAGGCTGGGCAGGATCACGGCACACACCATGATGGTGACCAGCCAGAGCGCCTCTCGAAACACGTCGACGAAGGTTTCCGGTGACATGGCGCCTCCCTTATCCCGCGCCCAGGCCGAAGCTGTTGGCCAGGGATCCCAGGATGAGGTTCCAGCCATCCACCATGACGAACAGCATCAGCTTGAACGGCAGGGAGACCAGCATGGGAGAGAGCATCATCATGCCCATGGCCATCAGTATGCTGGCCACCACCAGGTCGATGACCAGGAAGGGCAGAAACAGCATGAAGCCTATCTGGAAGGCGGTCTTGAGCTCGCTGGTGACAAAGGCCGGGATCAGCACCCGCAGCGGCACCTCGGCGGGGGTCTCCACCTGCACGTTGGCTATCTCCATGAAGGTGTTGAGATCCTTGATGCGGGTCTGGGCCAGCATGAACTGGTGCAGGGGGAGCTGAGCCTTCTCCAGCGCCTCCTGGGTGGTGATGGTCTCGGCCAGATAGGGTTGCAGCGCCTCCTCGTTGATGCGATCCAGCACCGGGGACATGATGAAGAACGACATGAAGAGGGCGATGCCGATCAGCACCTGGTTGGAGGGACTCTGTTGCAGGCCGATGGCCTGTCTGAGGATCCCGAGCACCACTATGATGCGGGTGAAGGAGGTCATCATGATGACCACGGCCGGCAGGAAGGAGAGGGCCGTCATCAGCGCCAGCACCTGCAGGGTCAGGCTGTACTCCTGACTGCCGTCGGCCAGGGTGGTGACGGTCACCGCCGACATGCCATCCTGGGCCAGGGCCAGGGGCGAAAGCAGCAGCAACAGCCAGGGCCAGCGTCTCATCCCGGGGAGGCGGTTTGTCCCGTTACTCTTTGTCATGGCGTGCCATCAGCTTGCCCAGTTGCTGGGCGAAGGCCTGAGGCTGACGCTCATCGAGCGGCTCCTCCAGGCGATAGAGGAAATTGACCTGCTGGGGGGTGACGCCGATCAGCAGCTGCTGCTCCCCCACCTTGACCACCAGCAGCTTCTCCTTGTAACCGAGGGGCAGGCTGGCGATCACCTTCATCTGGCCGCCCCCGAGCTGGGCGGTCAGCTTGCTCTTCTTGAGCAAAAACCCCAGCACCAGGATGAGGCCGATGACCATGAGGCTCGACAGCAGCCAGGAGGTGAGGCTCGGCGCCGTGGCGTTGGCCTGCGCCAGGGCGGGCAGCGGCAACATCAGCAGGATGGCGGCTCGGATCATTTGAGTTTCTTGATCCGCTCGATCTGGCTGATGACATCGGTCAGCCGAATGCCGAACTTGTCGTTGACCACCACCACCTCGCCGTGGGCGATCAGGGTGCCGTTGACCAGCACGTCCAGGGGCTCGCCGGCCACCCTGTCCAGCTCCACCACCGAACCCTGGTTCAGCTGCAGCAGGTTGCGGATGCTGATCTGGCTGCGGCCCACTTCCATGGCGATGGTCACCGGGATGTCGAGTATGGTGTCGAGCTTGCGACGCTCCTCGGCACTGATGGGGGCATCGTCCCTCAGCTCCTCGAGGGGAGCCGGCTTGACCTCGGCGGTGACCTGCTCTTCCAGGGCCGCGGCCCAGGCATCGGCCATCAGATCCTGCTCGTCTTCGGGTGTGCTCATCTTACTTCCTTACGGTTCATGATTGGACGGGCCCCTGGCCTGTCATCGGTTTGGATCATCGATGCTGCGCTCGAGCTCTTCGAGCTCGGCCTCGCCATCGATGCGCACGCCGCCACGGGTGACCAGGTGCATCTCGGTCTTGACCCCGTCCGGTCGCTTGAGTTTGTCGACAATCTTGAGCGCCACATTCTCCTTGGTGCGCCCCATCTTGGCGTGGAAAGTAGGCAGGTCTTCCACATAGACCAGCAGGTTCTCGGGCATCTCCACCGGGATGATGTCGCCGGGTTGCAGCTCCATCAGCTCGCGCAGGGAGAGCTCTGTCTCCAGCAGCTTGGCCTTGAGCTCCACCTTGACGTCCATGATCTCGTCGCGCAGGGCCTTGCTCCAGCGCACGTCCGTGTCACCCTTGTCGCTCTGCACACCGGCATCGAGCAGCTCGCGGATGGGTTCGAGCATGGAGTAGGGCATGGCCACGTGGAAATCGCCGCCGCCGCCGTCCAGTTCGATGTGGAAGGAGCTCACCACTATCACCTCGGTGGGGCTGACGATGTTGGCCATGGCCGGGTTCACCTCGGAGTCGAGATATTCAAAGCCCACGTCCATCACCGGCGCCCAGGCATCCTTGTAATCCTCGAACACCAGCTTGAGCAGCATCTGGATGATGCGCCGTTCGGTGGGGGTGAATTCCCGCCCCTCGATCTTGGCGTGGTAGCGGCCGTCGCCGCCGAAGAAGTTCTCCACCAGGATGAAGACGAGGCGCGCCTCCATGGTGATGAGGGCCGTCCCCTTGAGGGGGCGAAAGCGCACCATGTTCAGGCTGGTGGGCACGAACAGGGTGTGGACGTACTCGCCGAATTTCAGCATCTGCACGCCGTTGATCGACACCTCGGCGGTGCGCCGCATCATGTTGAACAGGCTGATGCGCATGTGGCGGGCGAAACGTTCGTTCACCAGCTCCAGGGTGGGCATGCGGCCCCGGACGATGCGATCCTGGGAGGAGAAGTCGAACTGGGTGATGCCAGGATCCCCGGCTGCCCCTATCTCCTCCTCTTCGACATCGTCGACCCCGTGCAACAGGGCATCAATTTCGTCCTGACTTAACAGATCGCTCACGCTTCACCTACTGCATTACAAAGCCGGTAAACAGCACTTGTTCGATTACGGGGGAAGAGGTCAGATCCTTGAGGACCCGACGGCACTCTTCCAATGAGTCATTGCGCAATTTTTCCTTGCCCTCGAAGGTGACCAGCTGCTCGGCGCTGGCGGCGCTGAACACCCGCAGCAGGGTCCCCTCGATCAGGGGCACATGCTGCTTGGCGAGGGCTTCACTCGGGGCGCCACGCACCATCAGCTGCACCTTGATCTGCACCAACCGATCCCGGCTCTGGCCCGTCACGTTGAACACGAAGGGGCGCGGCATCCCTACATAGAGGGCGGGCTGGGTGGCCGGATCCTGGGGCTGGCCGTCGGTCTGGGCGCTGGTCTGGGCCTTGGCGGCCTCGTCACCGCCCGAGAGCAGCAACCAGGCGGCCACACCGCCGCCGATAAGCAACACCACCAGGATGGCGGCCAGGATGATCATCTTCTTTTTCTTGGCCGCCGCCGGATCCTGGAGCGTCAGTTCGCTATCGTCTGCCATCTCTTGTCCACCCTCAATCAAACTTGTTCGATATCATAAACTTAACTTGGGGCGCATCAAGCATAGAAATCAATTCCGCTCTCGTTTGCCGCATCCATGGACAAAGTGAGCCGGGTGACACCGGTTTCCCCCTCATGCAGGCCCGGCTGACGACCCTCGCCTCCCTGGCCCTGACCTCCCTGTTGGGAGAAGCCGCCCCCCTGGGTCTGCTGCTGTGATCCGGGCTGGCCCTGCTGCTGAGGCTGCTGTTGCACCGAGGTCTGACCGAGGGAGAGCCCCTGCCCCGCCAGCATCTCCCTGAGCCTGGGCATGGCCTGCTCCAGCATCTCGCGGGTCTGGCCATGTTGTACCACGAAGTTGACGCTGGCCTGGTTGTCCTGACCAAGCTGGATCTGGATCTTCATCTTGCCAAGGCCGAGGGGGTCGAGCTGGATCTCCGCCTGCTGCAACTTGTCGGCCAGCATGACGTTGACCCTCTGCTGCAACTCGGCCGGGGCATCCTGGCTCGCCAATTTCAGATGGGGCAAGGCGGCGGCCTCGGCCCTGGGCTGGCCGGTGGGCGCCGTGCCGATCCGGGTCTCCCCCACCGCGGCCTGGCTTGGCGGCTGGCCGGCGGCCTGGGCCTCCTCTTCCCGCTTCGGCTCGGCGCCGGCCTCGCCCCGGGTCAGGCTCGCCAGCCTGCCCCTGGCCCCCAGGGGGGCCCCTTTCTGAGCCTGGTTAGTGGCGCCATCCATGGCCGCGGCCGCGTCGCCCTGGGGCAGGCTGGCCAGGGGGGCCTGGCTGCCCTGGGACTGGGCCTGGGCCAGCACCTGCTGGGGCGCAGCCAGGGTCGGCGCCACCGCCGGGTTCGCTCCGGAGGCCGCCGGGGCCTGGGCTGCAATCTGGGGTGCGCCCCTCTCCTTGCCTGGCGCCTCCTGGCGAAGGCCGGACTCGATCTGGCTCAGGGCCTGCTCCCCGTCGGCGGCAGCCTGCTCCTGGCCCGCCTGCCGGGCGACGCGATTGCCGGCGGCATAGGCATCGGCCGGGGTGCTGACCTCAGGCTCAGGGGACATTTTTGGCCCCCTCTCTGGCGTCTTGTCGGCCGTCATCTCGGTTGTCTTGCCTGCGCCCTGATCGGCAGCCATATGGGTTGTCTCGTCGACGGCCACATCGGGCGTCTCGCCGCTCGTCATGCCGGTGACCATGCCGGTCGTCAAGGCGCCGTCCAGCCGGACGGCCTCACCCGCCCTGGGGGGAGCCTGCGTACCAGAGGCCTCGTCCGCTTCGCCGGCCAGGGCCTCGTGATCCCCTGCCGCCCCGAGCAGGGCTGAGGCCAGGGTTTCCTTGGTATCTTTGGTTTCCCTGGTTTCCCTGGTTGCCTGGGTTGCCTGATTTATCTCAGGGGCGCCCTCCCCCTGCCCAAGGCGTTTGGACTCACCATCGGCCTGGGCTGCCCCCCTGGCGGCAGGGAGCGCGGAGCCAGGCGGCAAGGCATTGCCATCGCGCTCCTCCCCAAGGCTCGCGGCCTCGCCCGGGGCGACCAGACGGGTGTCCTGATTGAGGGAGTCTTGCAGGTGAATGAGGAAGGGGTTGCCGGCCATGATGGCAGAGGCGTCATCCCCGGAGGAGCCAGGGGTGCGCCCGCCGTCGGCGTCGTCGGCCTGGCCGTCGGACGCCACCGGCACGGCGTCAGTCTCTTGACGCCCGGCAGCGGGCGGCAAGGCGCCCGGCTCACTGTCCGCGGCGGCCAGGGCCGCCTTCTCTTCCTTGACCTGCCCCTTGACCGGGGCGGCTTCACCCCCGTGTCGATACTGACTGATCAGCTCGGCAAAGTCGGCCTTGTCACCGTCCAGCACGGCGCCGTCAGCGGACCGCGCCAGCCCTGGCGCGGCAGGCTTGTCACCGCCGATCGGCGGGGAAGTGGGGGTCAACAGTGTCTGCATCATCCTGGATTCCGGGGTCTGGGCGCCGATAAGGCCTGGTTGCATCGAGATGGGGTCACGCTGGGCGCGCCATCGAACAAGACAAAGCAAGTTACAGGCCAGAATGCAGGGTTCGGCTGCGCAGGGCGAACTCATCCAGCATTTTCTGCTCCTGGCGCTGGGCCTGCTGCCGGGCCCGATCGGCCTGCTTGTCCAGCAGCAGGGCCACCGCCTTGCGCCGCTGCTGGGCCGCCAGCCACTCCTCCCGCCGCTGGCCCAGGGCCTCGCGGATCTGCAGCACCCCCTCGTACTGCTGGGTCGCCGCCTGCTCCAGCTTGTTGATGAAGGCGTGATACTGGGCATTCTGCTGGGCCTTGATCCCCTGCAGGCCGCGGTCGGTCCACTGCTGGTGATAGATCTGGCGGTACTGGTTGAGGGCATCCTGCTGCTGCAGGAACAGCTTGAGATCCTGCTGGGCCTTGGCCAGGGCCAGGGCGGCCTGCTGCTCGGCCGCCTCGAGGCGCTCGGCCAATAACATCAATCCCTTGCTCATCGACTACCTCATGCTGCTCGGCGCGGGGCGGATCCCCATTACTGCATCAGGGGCATGGCCACCAGTTGCAGGGCTTGCAGGCCATCGTCGTAGTGGATGACCTCGCGCATGCCTTGTTGCAAGAAGCGATCCAGATAGGGTTTCTGATTGATGGCCCGATCGATGCGCGGATCCGCCCCCTGGCTGTAGGCGCCGATGGTGATGAGATCTCGGTTCTGCTGGTAGAGGGAGTAGTACTGCTTGAGGGCCCGTGCCAGCCCCTGATGTTCGGCCGAGGTGACCTGGGGCATGACCCGGCTGATGGATTTCTCGATGTCGATGGCCGGGTAATGGCCCGAATCGGCGAGTTCCCGCGACAGCACTATGTGGCCGTCCAGGATGGCCCGGGCGGCATCGGCGATGGGGTCTTGCAGATCGTCCCCCTCGGTCAGCACGGTGAAAAAGGCGGTGATGGAGCCCTGGCCGTCGTTGCCGTTGCCGGCCCGCTCCACCAGCGCCGGTAATTTGGCAAACACCGAGGGCGGGTAGCCCTTGGTGGCGGGGGGCTCCCCCACCGCCAGGGCGATCTCCCGCTGGGCCTGGGCATAGCGGGTGAGCGAGTCCATCAAGAGCAGCACGTTGAGCCCCTGATCCCGAAAATACTCGGCGATGGCCAGTGCCGTCTCGCACCCCTTGAGCCGCATCAGGGGGGAGGCATCGGCCGGGGCGGCCACCACCACGGCGCGCTCGCGCCCCTCGGCGCCAAGGATCTCCTCGATGAACTCCTTCACCTCCCGGCCCCGCTCGCCGATGAGGCCGACCACCACCACGTCCGCCACCGAGCCCCGGGTCATCATGCCGAGCAAGACCGACTTGCCGACCCCGGAGCCGGCGAACAGCCCCATGCGCTGACCCTGACCCACGGTGAGCACCGCATTGATGGCGCGCACCCCCACGTCCATCGGCCTGTGGATGGGGCGACGGGCCAGGGGGTTGATGCGGGTCTGGGCAAATTGCACCGTCTGGGCGGCGAGGATGGGGCCCAGGCCATCCAGGGGCTGGCCTATGCCGTCGATGACCCGGCCGAGCAGATTCATGCCCACCGGGATGCCGTGCTCCTCGGTGACGGGCACCACCCGGGCGCCGGGAATGACCCCCTTGAGCTGTTCGCTCGGCATCAGGTAGAGGCGATCGCCGGAGAAGCCGACCACCTCCGCCTCCAGGGTGCCATCCTGGGTGTCGATGCGGCACAGGGCGCCGATGGCGGCCCGGCACCCCACCGCCTCCAGGGTCAGGCCCACCACCCGCGTCAACTTTCCGGCGACAGGGGTCTTGGGGGCGATCTCGCCGACCCGGTATCGTTGCAGTCGTTGGGAAAGGCTGTTGCTCATCACTCGATCCTCATGAAGGGGCCCAGGCTAGTCGTGCTGGTTTTCCCGCAGGAAGTTGCGCAGCAGCTGGTCGATGCGCCCCGAGAGGGTCAGATCCACGCTGGAGAGTTCGGTGGCGAGCTGAAGATCGCCGGGCAGCAGGGTGGGATCGCTCTCGAAGCGCCATTGGCGCCGCTCGCACTCCTCCTCGCCAAAGGCCGCCACCACCCGCTGGATGTCATCCGGATGCAGGGAGAGGGTGACCCCCTGGCGCGCGGCGGGCAGCAGGGCCAGCCCCTCCTTGAGGGCGCCCAGCAGCAGGGCAGGCGAGGTGGACGCCTCCTGCTTGATCAGGGCCCGGGCCAGCTGCATCACCAGGGCGATGAGCTGCTGCTCCACCCCGGCGTCCAGCTCGGCCAGGGGCTCGGCCAGGCGGGAGGCGAGCAGGCGCCAGTGGGCCTGCTCCTGCTCCACCTGCTCGCGGCCCAGGGCCAGCCCCTCCTCCTTGCCCTGGGTCATGCCCGCCTCGTGGCCCTGCTTGAGGCCCTCGAGCTTGCCCTCCTCCAGGCCCTTGGCAAAACCGGCGGCCTGGCCCTCGGCCATGCCCTCCTCCCAGGCGGCCTGGCGGATGGCCTCCAGCTCCTCGGCGGTGAGGCTGGGGGCGGGCTCGGGCGCCGGCTCCTCGGCTACGACCTCCTCCTCCTGGCGATACCAGTCCGGCGTCAGGCCGAGGGCATTGGTCTCCACCTCGGCGGCCACCTCCATCTCGGGCCAGCCCCAGGTCTCGATCTGGGTGCCCGCCGTATCCGGTCGCATGTAGCCGCGCAGCTTGCTGTTCTTGTCATTCATGCTCTAGAGGCACTCCCATCTGACACCCTTCATCGGGACTGGCGCCCCGTGCATCACGCCGTCATCACGCCATCGCCGCCAGGCGCAGAGCCTCAGGCAGCGGCCCGCTCATCCTCCAGGCAGCCCAGGCCGGACTTAGAGGAACTCCTCGCCGCCACCGGCCCCCAGCATGAGCTCGCCGGCATCCGCCAGACGGCGGGCGGTGGAGAGGATCTCCTTCTGGGCCGCCTCCACCTCGGAGACGCGGATCGGCCCCATGGCCTCCAGATCGTCCGCCAGCATCTCGGCGGCCCGCTTGGACATGTTCTTGAAAATCTTCTCGCGCATCTGATCGTCCGAGCCCTTGAGGGCCCGTTGCAGCAGATCCCCGGGCACTTCCCGCAGCAGGGTCTGGATGCCCCGATCGTCCACGTCGATCAGGTTCTCGAACACGAACATCAGGTCCTGGATCTGCTGGCTCATCTCCTCGTCGGAGTCGCGGATGGCATCCATCAGCTGGCCTTCGACGTTGGTGTCCAGGTAGTTCATGATGTTGGCCGCCGCCTTCAGGCCGCCCATCTTGGCCGCCTGGGCACCGGCGGCGCCGGCAAACTGCTTCTCCATGATGTCGTTCAATTCTTGCAGCGCCGCCGGTTGCACCTCTTCCAGGTTGGCGATGCGCATCACCAGATCCAGGCGCACCTGCTCCGGGAACTGGCTCAGGATCTCGGCGGACTGCTCCGGCTCCAGGTAGGAGAGGACGATGGTCTGGATCTGGGGGTGTTCGTTCTGGATGATGCTGGCCACCTGGCGCGCATCCATCCACTTGAGGGAGTCCAGACCCCGGGCACCCGAGCCCAGGATGATCTGATCCACCAGGTTGCTGGCCTTGTCTTCCCCGAGCGCCGCCACCAGGGCCTTGCGCACGAAGTCTTCGCTGCCGATGCCGATGTTGGTGTACTTCTGGATGTCGTCGATAAATTGACGATGCACCGCAGCCACCCTGTCGTGACTGAAATCCGACATGGAGGCCATGGACATGCCCAGGCGCTGCACCTGCTTGGGCTCGAGGTGGCGGAAGATCTGGGCGGCGTCCTCCTCGTTGAGGCTGAGCATCAGCACGGCGGCCATCTCGATCCCCGACATCTGGTCGAGGATCTGGCGCTGACCGTCGCTGATGTCGTTGCCGGTCACTTGGTTCTTATTCTCTTCAGGCATCTTTGGTTACCCATTCTTTAATGACCTGAGCGGCCAGATCCGGTTCGTTCGCCACCAGGGCCCGCACCGCCTTGAGCAGGTCCTCATCCCGATGGAGATCCGGCAGTTTCAGGTGACCATCGCGCACCCCGAAGATGGGCTCGGCCTCGGCCTGGGCCGCCAGCAGACTCAACTCGTCGTCGCCACCCAGCACTATGCTGTTGTCCAGATCCAGCTCGCTCTCGGGTTTGACATCCGGGTAGAGCAGGCGCTTGAGCATGGGCCGCACCACGGTGACGATGAGCACTATGATGACCAGCACGGAGGCGGCGATGCGCACCGCGCGCCAGAACCAGGGCTGCTCGTAGATGGGCAGGTCCGGCATCACGTCCAGCTCGGGGCGGTTGAACGGGATGGCAACCACCTCCAGGGTGTCGCCCCGGGTCACGTCAAATCCCAGGCCGCCACTGATGAGGCGACGCAGGGTGTCTATCTCGGCCTGGCTGCGCGGCTCGCGGCTGACGGCGCCATCGGCGCCGGTGACCGACTTGTAATCCACCGCCACCGACACCGTCATGCGGCGAATGCCCCCCATCTGACGGCGGGTGTGGCTGACGGTGGTGTCCAGTTCATAGTTGCGGGTCGCCTCCTTGCGGGAGCGGCCGGCGCTGGTGCCGCCCTCGCCCCCTTCCGCCTTCTCCGGGATGCCGGAAGCGGCGGGCGGCTGGTTGGAGAGGGCGCCGGGCACGCCGCCATTGGCGCCGCTGGCACTGTTCTCCTCCAGGGTCATCTCGGAGCGCACCGCGGGCAGGTCGGGGTTGTAGGTCTTGCGGGTCTGCTCCTGCTGGGAGAAGTCCAGGGCAAGATCCACCTCGGCGGTGTAGTTGTCCATGCCGAGCACGGGGATCAGGATGGCGTCTATCTTCTGCTTGTACTCCAGCTCCTGCTTCTGCTGCATGGCAAATTCTTTGCGGGTCTGGGCGGAGACGGGATCCTGGGAGCCGGAGTTGAGCAGGCGACCGCTCTGATCCGTGACCGTCACCCGGGTCGGCTCCAGGCCGTGAACCGCGGAGGCGACCATGTCGACGATGGAGTCCACCTCCCCCTGTCCCAGGGCGCTGCCCTTGAGGGTCAGCACCACGGTGGCGCTGGGCTTGCGCTCGTTGCGGGCGAACACATTGTCCTTGGGAATGGCCAGCAGCACCTGGGCCTTGCCCACGTTCTGGAACTGTTCGATGGCGCTCGCCAGCTGACGCTCGCGGCTGAGCTTGAGGCGTTCGGCCTCCATGCGCTGACTGACCCCGAAGCTGGAGTCCTTGAGCAGGATGGATTCACCGTCATTGCTGCTGACGCTGCTGGTGCCGAGCCCGGCCCGGGTCAGGCGCAGGCGGATGTCGCCGTAGTTCTCGGCGCTGACCAGCACGCTCCTGCCCTCGACCTGATAGGGGATCTTCTGCTGATCCAGGTAATCCAGGGTCGCGACCAGCTCCTCGGTGTTGTAGGTGCCAAGGGGCCGCATCTCCGGCTCCTTGCCCCACAACAGGATGAAGACGGCGATGGCCAGGCAGATGGCCAGTCCCAGGATCAGGGTGATCTGACGCAGCACATCGCTGTTGGAGAGGAACCCCAGTGCGGAACTCTTCTGTTCATGCTCATCGAGGGCGCTGGTCCCTTCGTGATTGATCAGCAGGTCGCCGTTTTGTTCGTTCGCCACAGATCAGGTCCTTATCTTCTGGTCGGGTCGCGGCATGCGCACCCTTATACCGGCATATTCATGATGGTCTTGTAGGCATCGACCATCTTGTTGCGCACCTGCACCGTCGCCTCGAAGGCGATGGAGGCTTTCTGGCCGGCGATCATCACATCGGAGAGATCCACCGACTTGTCGCCCATGTCGAGCCGGGTGCGCAGATCGTTGGCGTTCCCCTGCAGGCCATTGACGTGGCCGAGGGCCTGCTGCAACAGCTGGCCAAAATCCGAGCTGACCTGACCGGCCGGCTGGCTGATGGCCGGGATACCCGCTTCTACCTTGAGGGCCTGCATCTCTTGCATCAGGCTGCTTGCACTTATTTCCATCACCCTTCCCCAGACAAATCATTGACGCTGGCATCACTTAAGCAAATAAGGTGCCAACCAGGAGCGATGAGGGAGCCAACCAGGCACGCCTGGCTGCCGGGCAGGGCGAGCAGAGGCGCCGTGCCCGGCCATGAAAAAGAGGGCGAAAGGCCCTCTTCTACTGCGCGTCACGTCATTTAAACAGACCGCATTTCAATATGATACAAGAAACATTTCCCGCAGAGCCCGGGCGGCTACTCCTTGTTCAGATCGTCATCGAGCCAGTACTTGGAGCCCGAAATATTGGCATCGAGCAGCAGCCCTTTCTCGCCGATCTGATAGATGGCCATGCCGCCATTGTATTTGGCCGTCAGCTCGGCGCTCTCCTTGCCCGCCACGGCGCCCACCTCGGAGGTGGCCTCCCAGCCTTGATTGACGAAGGCATCGAACCTGGCCTTGTCCTCGAACAGGATCACCTGCTGGTAGAACTTGCCCCCCAGTCCGGCGGCCAGACCGGCACCAAACATCTTCATATAGGTACGGCTATCGTCCTGACGGTTGACCGCCACCCCGGATCCCTGGTTGGTGTGCACCATCAGGGAGAACTTGCGCGAGTCAAACACCGCATAGCCATAGGCCTGGTCAAACAGCAGCTTGGCGGAGGGTTGCTCGTTGAACAGCCGCACCAGGGCGGTGTCGGCCATGGTATCGAGGGCGGTTCTGGCCTCGGCCGGGGTCTTGGGTTCGAGCAGGGTGTCGAGCTGCTTGTCGGCGGTCTCCAACCATGCCTTGCCGGTCGTCACGCTCTTGTCGGTCCACTCCCCGGCGGTGTTGAAGGTCTCCTCTCCCCACCGGGAGACCGAGTCCCAGGTCTGTTTGGAGAAGTCCGTGACATCTTGCCACGCCTCCTTGCTGGTCTCGCTCACCGCGCTGCCGAGCTCGGTGGCGGCCTCCTTCACCTTGGCCCAATCCGCCAGCGTTGGGGCCGAAGCCAATGCCAGTGCCGTTGTCATGACCAGCAGTCGAATCTTCATGTTGCTCTCCATCACCCGTGATAAACCCTGGGTCACAGTAGCAGATTTGACTGAAACCGGAAAAGCCCGGGCTCACGGTACCGCTCCGAGGGCAGCGCCCAGGTCGGCACGCTGGCGCCACCACAAAGTTTGTTCTGCTCCGTTGCGCCCGCTGTATAGTTTTTGGTTAGCCATTCCGGTAAAATCCGCGCCCTTATAAGAGAGCCACCTAAGAGTGATTGAGCGATGTCCAACACAAAACAGGCCCCCAAAGTAGGATTCGTCTCCTTGGGTTGACCTAAGGTCGCAAGACCAATCCACATCTAATACAGTCAGGCTTGTGCTAGCGGTATCCCATCACTTAGCGCCGGTTATAATCCAAAACAAGCTGAGGCTGGGTTAGCATTACTTTACGAGGTCCAGCGACAAATGCATCCACCGCTGCGGCAAACCACGATGAGCGAAGAGCGGCGGTCTTCCGTTGGAAGACATCAAAGTTGAAGCAACTTGGCTCACACAACCTACAAAGATCAATATCGAATCTGTTCAGATAAGTTCAAGGTGCCGGTTAATCAATCCAAAATCAGCAACTGGTTCACACCCTTTCTCTGAAAACATCAGTGCACCTCGCCGCTGCTCTTTCAGATTTGCTATGGCCTGAAAAAAGCAACTCTCGCACAGGTGAACCTCGTAACTTTCGCCATCGTGCTGAGTTCCATAACCCCAGTGGGCACTCAATGTGCCAAACTCGATATTGCTAACAGCCCCCTCCGTTTGGCAACTCTCTTCACAAACATCACAGCGAATATCGCTGATTACCTCGACCTCTTTTTTGGTCATGATTTTCATATCCTGTTACTCCATTCATGCAGCATCTGCGAATCAACTGCATCGAGTCCGCAGGTTGACCACTCCTCTGCATTGATGATTGCGTGTGATGGTCTCTCTAACTTTGCTACTGCCGCTCTATGTGATTCACCCAAGGGCTGTAGACTGACTGTGGAATACCAAGCATTACTAATGATGCCCCTCCGAGATGAAGATCCGTATGAATTCCGACATCCCATGCCAGAGACTTGTTCAGACCTTCCTTAGCTCCTGAAGCTCCTGAGGTATCGGCCATTGCTCCTTAAAATCCATAAATTCGGCAACAAACGAAGCCATAACACCCTTAACAAATTCATCATATGTGGATTGATTAATAGTGACATGTAAGAATGACTCCACTCTCAGAGAATCTCCTACTGCGGCTAAGAAATCCGCGTTTTGAAAAATTAGTGTCACGGTGCTACTTTTTTGATTCTGACTCAAAACGATCTGTTGATTGGACATTTTTCACCCTCAAATGATGCTTATATGCAGTGTCATTATATGAGTGTACTCATAGCCGTGTACAGTGTGCCGTATAATGTAGACCATATCTCCTCTTGTGAGGAGATAACATGGATTCTGACGAGTTTGATCTTGCGGTGCTCGCAACTGCATTCGGTAAAAATGTACGGGAACTGCGGTCTGCACGCGGCATGCAACAGGAAAAACTTGCGCTAATTGCTGGTATAGATCGTGGTCACATGGGAAAAATCGAACGTGGGGAGACTAGGGTAACCTTGGAAAAAGTTTATCTGATCGCCAAAGCTCTTGGGGTCTCGCCTGCATCATTGCTGCCATAACCATAGCTGTTACTCTAACCAAATATTGCACGTTCCAGCATGGGGGGATTTTCTCGCTTGTCTAGGAGCCATAGCACAACGCATCCATCGACTTGAAGGTCAGATGGAGTCCGACGGGATCTGATTGTTCTGGGATTCAACGGGTGCAAGAAAACGATCTGGTTGTGACAACCTGCGACAGGCGCAGCAGAGAAGAGTTTGCATTGGTAAAACAATCATACTCTGCAAAAGCACGTTTTTTATTTCCGCCCAACATGGGCGAATATAGCCATATTTTATTGATACTATGTCTGCTTGTTGCCAAATCCAAAATGGTTCCATTATTTCCTCATTCAATGTGTCAGGTTATCAAAAATGAGCCGAACTAGCCCATCATTCGGCTCACTTTTAGAGCCGAATATAGCACATACTGCTCACCATAAGTGCCGGTAATGAGGGGGATGCTCCAGGCTGAAAAATCTCAGACCAGAGCTAACGAAAAACTGGATTTATTGCTGCTGGAATGCGCGACAGCAATTAGTAGATAAGCCAGGCGGGGTATCGGTACGGTCAGTATAAAAATGGATTGTGAAATGGGCTCTTAGGCGGGAACTCATTTTCGTTTCGGAGGGCTATTGTGAGCTTGCAGCTTACGCTGCATAAAGCCACGCCCAAGAAGGTACCATCGGGTTTGCTCATTCATGTGTTTAACGGTACACATCATGATGTCAATATATAGTATTGCTTATCCTCTCAGGATAATCTTAGCGAGTTTACACATCAATCATTAGCAAAAATCAAAGATCTTACAACCACCCCATTCTCTATTGGATTTAAAGGACCCAGCTTTCAAATTTTTCAATTGCAGCACGCATTTCCTCACTCATGGCCTGAGTCTTTAAGGCACTTATCCTTTGATTGAGATAATAGTCATCAGACGTGATAAAATGTGTGCCATTCACCAAGTCCAACATTCTAATATACTTTCCATCTTTATCGATACACTCGAAGTTATTGACGAATTTGTTGTAGGCTAAGAATGCCTCCTCATTTTCCTGCTGATGATGCATGTCAAAACCGAAATCAGCGATATATTTATTGTCAATGACAATACCATCAGTACTCATCCCACCAAATAACTCAACCTGAATGTAGAAACAGCTAGTAACAGAATGTACTTTTACGGATTTAACAGTTTTATATATTGTATCTCTGACCTCATTTCTTATATCTGTCTGATTGTAGTCAATGAAGCTTGGAGTTATAAGCATATATATATCTGGATTGATAGAGATCTCTTCATGACTTCTTTCAATGCTCAACTCTTCATTTAACTTTTTGCGCTCCCTAGATAGGCTATTTAATCGCTCAGTAAACAAAATATATATATCACCCTCTGTGGCAGCCTCAATAGATTGAAACGTACTCTTTATTTTTGAACTTATCGCATCTATTTTATTCTTTAGTAAAGCAACCTTATTCTCATTTTCATTTTTTTTGGGCTGAAGGATGACACTGCCAATCAGCAACATGAGTGCGTACTCAAAATATCGGTTATCAAATGTTGCAGCTGTGCAGCTTTTCACCGATGTATCTGATCTTCCGCTGCATTTATAACGAAGCTTTTCATCTTTTTTTCCCGCCTTACTGCGGTAGACCTGTAGTGAACTGCCACAATCCCCGCAAGTGGCGATACGCATTCCCGTAATGATGCCCGCAGCGCTTTTCAGCTTACTAGTAAATTGCTTTTTTTCACTACGCACATGCCTAGCTTGTGCGAATTCAGCCTCAGTGCATGCTAGGGGGTAATAGTTTTCCAATAGATGCTCACGACCATCAATATGAATTATTTTTTCACCTAAGACTGCCCGATCACTGATAACCTTTTTAATAAGGTTTATCCCCCACCCTTCCTTATTAGAATTTTGAGCTATTGTAGGGGGAGTATAGTTTTCATCTAAATATTTTTTTATTGTTATATGCCCCTTCCCTTCACGAATCATCGAAATGATTTCTTTAATCACGGGAAAATAATATGGATGAGGGCGAACAAATCCGGTTGTAGTATCAACCCAAAACTTGTTCTTTCCGAAACCATTAATCGCTGCCGGATAACCATCCGTATCGCGAACACCATCTAGGTGCCGCTTTAAAGCAACACGTGCAGCACCAGTAACTCGAGCAGAAAGCTTATTTGTATAATCATTACTACTTTCAAGCTTGACAAGTGCGAAAATGGCAGATGCCAAATTATCTTTTTGATATACCGCCCCATCAATCCAGGTATAAACAAAAACATTAGCAGCAAGTACACATGTTAAATACTCACTTGCTCTTGTTAACGCTAGGCGAGAGAAACGATCTATATTTTCCATGGCCAATACAGAGCCGGGGGCGATTTGACCTGAACGGCATAGTTCAATAAAATCGCCAAGACGTCCATGTTCAATATTTTCCCCTTTACTGGCTGACATGCCGTTATCTGACATATGAACAACAGGCATACTACTATATTTTGCCTTTGTTGCTTCAACCAATGCACCTTCAGTCTGACGTTGCACGCCAGTTTTATTACCAGCGGCTTGTTTTTCAGTACTTACACGACTATACAAATATAGTGTTGGTGCAGATGACATTAAATTCATAACATCTCCAAAAAATCGACTCTATGACGAAGATCTATATGCTAGATAAATCACTATATTTGTAAGCTATCTGTATGATTAGATTAAAAAACAGATATATGGCATCCAATAAAAATGAAGAACCACACCGATGATTTATATCACAGGGTGATCTCAGTCGGTTCTATTTTAATTTTAATGTTTTGAGGTGCTTAATGAAATCTGCTGGGCGAACACCGCACAGATTCGCAATATGCTGTTTTGATTTTGCGTGCTGTTTCGCCCTAATGGGGTGCATATCATCGCCGATCATGATATTGCGACAGCAGGGCTGCCACTCCTTGTTGCTCAATTGAAAGACATCCTTTGTATAGTGACCGTCAGGCATATCCAGACCAGCCCGCCGTCTACGATACAATAATTCAGCTCTTTTCATTTTCTCACTATCAACACTGTCACCGGATCCCTTCATATAGCCCTCGCCGACCTTTTGGTGGAAGATTATATCCGAAAACACTAGATATCAACCCCCACTAGAAAATATTTTCATCACCAGAATGGAATTATCCATATTCTCTAATATTTATTTTTACTTATATTTTTCAGGCTCAAAGTGGGGAGGGAATGATAAAGCCATGCGGTGTTAACGCTGACAACCTAGCGCCCCCCCCCAGAAGCGTCACTGGTTATTTTGCAACATTTCACAAACATATTGACAGGAGGTTTTTTTTCAGTTTCATGCAAAAAAAATATTGCGCAACTTCATTTTTCATGATAATTTAATGTTGTATTTTTTATCAAAAAAATACGCCATAGATGTCTTGTTTTTCACTTTCTTTATAAAGAATTTCTTCTTTTAACACCTTAAAACCTCACATCTTTAAATACCTGGTTCCTCTTCGCGCTGAAACGAAGTGAAAGCGCGGAATAGATATATATGTTTGAGAACAAAAAAAGCTTTTATATTTAAATTTTTAAATAAAACGAATTATGTCCAAATTGTTAAGCTTGCAACGTTTTTGTTACCATTTTCACCACCCAAGTGAGGTTAGCTGCATCTAGCCATCATAGTGTCAGTATCGTGCTGTCATTGCCCTTCCTGATTACCCATGACCCTCAGCCAGCTTCAAGAGCCGATATGGCATCGGAGGGCTTGCCACGACTGCATGCCCCAATTCAACCAACATGCTCTTGAGGTCAAAACGATGATTAAACCGGAAGCAGT
>NZ_JBKISU010000006.1:0-149273 GCF_050266975.1 Aeromonas sobria | reverse complement strand
CACCCGTCCGCCGCTCGCCGGCAAAAGTAGCAAGCTACTTTCCCGCTGCCGCTCGACTTGCATGTGTTAGGCCTGCCGCCAGCGTTCAATCTGAGCCATGATCAAACTCTTCAATTTAAGTTTGGTTTGCGTTCATTCGTTACCGGAGTAGCGAACTTCAGCGGCTCAATGAATTGCTGAAATAAACTGTTCGACTTCTTATTGCTAAGAAATCGTCTTGGTCACTTCATCAGACATTGAAAATCAACAAAATTGTTTGATGTTCGATGCTGTGAGTGCCCACACAGATTGCTTGATTCAAATTGTTAAAGAGCGACGCAGCTTTTGGCTGCTGCGGGAGTGGCATTCTACTCAACCGCCTTCTCGAGTCAAGCCCTATTTTCAAAGGCTTTTCGAGGTTATCGACTCAGGCTTTGCGTTGCCGCTTGCCCTGTCGATGGAGGCGCATTATAGGGAGCCAAAACTTTCTGGCAAGCAGATAATTGCAAAAAGATGGCTTTCGTCGCTCGCTCGCTCATAAAGCCACCAATATGTATGTTGTGCGAACGAAATCAACCCGCGACCGGTGCCGAGACAGCAAAATCGTGCAGATTGTCGTAGATGGCATCAGCCAATGCATTGCCCTCGTCCGTCACCGGCTTGCCCGTTCTGACCAGGACTTTATGTGCAACCTGGGCATTCGCCGCCGCTTTCAGATCGGAAGGCTTGTCACCCACCATATAAGAGCGACCCATGTCGATCCCCAGTTCCTGCTGTGCCAGCAACAACATGCCGGGGGCCGGCTTGCGGCAGTCACAGGGTGCACCGTGATCCGGATGATGAGGACAGAAATAGATCCCATCGAGGTCAACGTCCCGATCGGCCAGCGACCAGTCCATCCACTCGGTCAGGTTCATGAAGTCATCTTCACTGAAATAGCCGCGGGCGATGCCGGACTGGTTGGTGACCACGATCAGTAGATAGCCCTTCTTCTTGAGCAGCTGCAGGGCTTCGATCACCCCGGGCAGAAAGTGAAAGTCATCGACTTGGCTGACATAACCTGTGTCTTCGTTGATGACACCGTCACGATCCAGAAAAATGGCGGGCTTACTCACGGGGGAACTACCTCGATAATGAATGTCTGAAAAGTATCGCATGGGGCAAATAAAGCCCCAAAAATAAAAGGGGCGGCCGAAGCCACCCCTTTCATGTGTGCATATAAAGTATCGATTAAGCGATAACTTTAGCTACAACACCAGCACCTACGGTACGGCCACCTTCACGGATGGCGAAACGCAGGCCGTCGTCCATCGCGATCGGCGCGATCAGGGTAACAACCATCTTGATGTTGTCGCCCGGCATGACCATTTCTACGCCTTCCGGCAGTTCGATGGTGCCAGTCACGTCGGTGGTACGGAAGTAGAACTGCGGGCGGTAGCCTTTGAAGAACGGGGTGTGACGACCACCTTCTTCTTTGGACAGCACGTACACTTCGGATTCGAACTTGGTGTGCGGCTTGATGGTGCCCGGCTTGGCCAGTACCTGACCACGCTCTACTTCTTCACGCTTCACGCCACGCAGCAGTGCGCCAACGTTCTCACCGGCACGACCTTCGTCCAGCAGCTTGCGGAACATCTCAACACCGGTACAGGTGGTGGTCACTGTGTCTTTGATACCGACGATTTCTACTGTCTCGCCAACCTTGACGATACCGCGCTCAACACGACCGGTTACTACGGTACCACGGCCAGCGATGGAGAAGACGTCTTCGATGGGCATCAGGAACGGCAGATCGATCGCACGCTCCGGCTCCGGGATGTAGCTGTCCAGGTGGCCAGCCAGTTCCAGGATTTTCTCTTCCCATGCGGCGTCGCCTTCCAGCGCTTTCAGCGCGGAACCGCGAACTACCGGCAGGTCATCACCCGGGAAGTCGTACTCGGACAGCAGCTCGCGAACTTCCATCTCGACCAGTTCCAGCAGCTCTTCGTCATCTACCATGTCGCACTTGTTCATGAACACGATGATGTAAGGTACGCCTACCTGGCGGCCCAGCAGGATGTGCTCACGGGTCTGCGGCATCGGGCCGTCAGTCGCGGCTACTACCAGGATTGCGCCGTCCATCTGGGCAGCACCGGTGATCATGTTTTTAACGTAGTCGGCGTGACCCGGGCAATCTACGTGCGCGTAGTGGCGGCTCGGGGTGTCGTATTCTACGTGGGAGGTGTTGATGGTGATGCCACGCTCACGCTCTTCCGGGGCCTTGTCGATCTGGTCGAAGGCGAAGGCTTTACCGCCGTAGTGCTTGGCCAGCACGTTGGTGATGGCAGCAGTCAGGGTGGTTTTACCGTGGTCAACGTGGCCGATGGTGCCCACGTTTACGTGAGGTTTGGAACGCTCAAATTTTTCTTTAGACACGACGTAGTCCTTCTAGGTTAAACCCGCCTACCGTCGTAGGCGGGGAATCTTAAATTACTTGGATTTACGCTCTTCGATCACGGCCTGGGCGACGTTGGTCGGGGCATCGTGATACTTGGCGAATTCCATGGCGTAGGAAGCACGACCCTGGGTAGCGGAACGCAGGGCAGTTGCATAACCGAACATCTCGGCCAGCGGCACCAGAGCACGTACGATCTTGCCGGACGGGCCATCTTCCATACCTTCGATCAGGCCACGACGACGGTTCAGGTCACCGATCACGTCGCCCATGTAGTCTTCCGGAGTCTCGACTTCCACTTTCATGATCGGTTCGAGCAGAACCGGCTTGGCCTTCATGAAGCCAGCCTTGAAGGCCATGGAAGCAGCGATCTTGAACGCCAGTTCGGAAGAGTCGACATCGTGGTAAGAACCGAAGTGCAGACGCACGCCCAGATCCATTACCGGATAGCCTGCCAGCGGGCCGGACTTCAGCTGCTCGCGGATACCCTTGTCAACACCCGGGATGAATTCACCAGGAATCACGCCGCCTTTGATGTCGTTCACGAACTCGTAGGCTTTGCCTTCTTCCAGCGGGTACATGTCGATCACAACGTGACCGTACTGACCACGACCACCGGACTGCTTGGCGTGCTTGCCTTCGATATCCTTGACGGTATCGCGGATGGTTTCACGGTAGGCAACCTGCGGCTTACCTACGTTCGCTTCTACCTTGAACTCGCGACGCATACGGTCAACGATGATGTCCAGGTGCAGCTCACCCATACCGGCAATGATGGTTTGACCGGATTCTTCGTCAGTCCATACGCGGAAAGAGGGATCTTCCTGCGCCAGACGGCCGAGGGCCAGGCCCATCTTCTCTTGGTCAGCCTTGGTTTTCGGCTCAACCGCGATGGAGATTACCGGCTCCGGGAATTCCATACGCTCGAGGATGATCGGCGCTTTCTCGTCACACAGGGTGTCACCAGTGGTCACGTCTTTCAGACCGATGGCAGCAGCGATGTCGCCTGCGCGAACTTCTTTGATCTCTTCACGCTTGTTGGCATGCATCTGAACGATACGGCCGAAACGCTCGCGCTTCTCTTTGACAGAGTTCAGCACGGAGTCACCGGAGTTGACGATACCGGAGTAGACGCGGAAGAAAGTCAGGTTGCCCACGAACGGGTCGGTAGCAATCTTGAACGCCAGAGCAGCAAACGGCTCGTCGTCAGAAGCATGACGCTCGTCTTTGGTCTCGCCGTCCAGCTTCAGGCCGTCGATGGCAGCTACGTCGGTCGGAGCCGGCAGGTAGTCAACCACGGCATCCAGCATGGCCTGCACGCCCTTGTTCTTGAACGCGGAGCCACAGGTTACCAGGATGATTTCGTTGTTCAGCACGCGCTGACGCAGCGCTTTCTTGATTTCTTCCTCGGTCAGCTCTTCGCCGCCCAGGTATTTTTCCATCAGCTCTTCGGACGCTTCGGCAGCGGCTTCAACCAGGTTCATGCGCATCTCTTGCGCCTGTTCCAGCAGCTCGGCCGGCACATCTTCGTAGTCGAAGGTGACACCTTGGTCAGCTTCGTTCCAGTTGATGGCTTTCATCTTGACCAGGTCAACGACGCCCTTGAAGTTCTCTTCTGCACCGATGTTCAGTTGCAGGGGAACCGGAACGCCTTTCAGACGGGTCTTGATATGTTCAACGCAGCGCAGGAAGTTGGCACCGGTACGGTCCATCTTGTTGACGAACGCGATGCGGGGAACCTTGTACTTGTTAGCCTGACGCCATACGGTCTCAGACTGCGGCTGTACGCCACCTACGGCACAGTACACCATCACGGCGCCATCCAGGACACGCATGGAACGCTCTACCTCGATGGTAAAGTCCACGTGACCCGGGGTGTCGATGATGTTGATGCGGTGCGGCTGGAACTGTTTGCCCATGCCGGACCAGAATGCGGTGGTCGCAGCGGAGGTGATGGTGATACCACGCTCCTGTTCCTGTTCCATCCAGTCCATGGTGGCGGCGCCATCATGCACTTCACCAATCTTGTGGCTTACACCGGTATAGAACAGAACGCGTTCGGTAGTAGTCGTCTTACCGGCGTCGATGTGAGCGGAGATACCGATATTACGGTAGCGCTCAATGGGGGTTGTACGAGCCATTGTCATCCTCTTACTAAGGAACCTGTCCCTAGATAATTGAAGGTGCGCAGGATCTTCAGCAGACCCTGCGCAAGCGGATTACCAGCGGAAGTGAGCGAAGGCTTTGTTCGCTTCAGCCATACGGTGAACGTCTTCACGTTTCTTGACAGACGAACCCTTATTGTCAGCGGCATCCAGCAGCTCGCCAGCCAGGCGCTGAGCCATTGATTTTTCACCACGTTTACGAGCGGCATCAACCAACCAACGCATTGCCAGGGCATTGCGACGTACCGGGCGAACTTCTACCGGCACCTGATAGGTTGCACCACCGACACGACGAGATTTAACCTCGACGGCCGGACGAATGTTGTCCAGGGCTTCTTCGAATACGGCCAGGTGCTCTTTGCCAGATTTGGTGGCAATGATGTCCAGGGCGCCATACACGATGGCTTCGGAAACAGATTTCTTACCGTCAACCATTACTACGTTGACGAATTTAGCCAGCAGCTCTGATCCGAACTTGGGATCCGGCAGGATTTTACGCTGACCAACAACACGACGTCTTGGCATTTCAAATTCTCCGTAACTTCAGGGGTTACCCAAAACTAGAAAGTTATCTAACTAGAAACGAATTAACGTTTGGCCTTACTTAACGGAGAACCATTAAGCTTTCGGACGCTTCACGCCGTACTTGGAGCGAGCCTGCTTACGGTCTTTAACACCGGCACAGTCCAACGCACCACGAACGGTGTGGTAACGAACACCCGGCAAATCCTTGACACGACCGCCACGGATCAGCACAACGGAGTGCTCTTGCAGGTTGTGACCTTCACCACCGATATAGGAGGTGACTTCGAAGCCGTTGGTCAGACGAACACGGCACACTTTACGCAGTGCAGAGTTAGGCTTCTTCGGGGTGGTGGTGTATACACGGGTGCACACGCCACGCTTCTGAGGGCACGCTTCCAGCGCAGGCACGTTGCTTTTTTCAACGAGCTTAGTGCGTGGCTTGCGAACCAACTGGTTAATAGTTGCCATCAAAAGGCTCCTGATAATGACTTCATAAACATGTGAAAAATCCTCCCCGCAGATACGGGGACGCGAAATTTTATGCCCTGTCGCCTAGGGAGTCAAGATTTATACAATCCGTGCCGCAAAAGGACACAGACTCTGGCGCTGACACAGGGTCAAGCCACTGAGTTATAAAAAGAAATCATGACGCTAGCATGACCAGGTATGGGGAGAGCCTTCAGCCTCAATCAGCGCCACCAACTCCCCCATCGTCAGGGGTAGACCGGATCCCTGCCCCAAACCGCGGGCGGCGAGATCCTCGCTCATCACATAGAGCCGCTCCGAAGCCAGTCTGGCTTGCCAGTGCGGACTCACCGCCGCCAGCACCGCATCCTGCATCAGCACCAGTGCGTCCCCCTGGCTGCGATAGCGTAGCGCCTGCTCCAGATCCTGGGTCAGGAAGGGAGAACTCAATATCAGATGGATCATGATCCCTCTCAGAAACTCAAATGCACGGGATAATCGGCCCAAAGACGCGTCAGCTCGGCCCGGGGCAGGCAGCGCACCTCGATGGCGAGCGCCTCCGGCTGCACGCCCCGCTCCCGCAGGGAGTCGGCACAGACATAGACCTCTTCCACGTCGTACAGCTCGAGCAGCTTGAAGGTGGGCGCATAGTGGCGCTGCAAGATGGACTGGGGTCGCTGATCGGCCAGCAGCTGCAGCACCCCGTCTTCGATCAGAAACAGCGCGACCGCATCGGTCAGGGCCGAGCTGGCCAGCAGGGCATCCAGCCCCTCCCGACCCGCGGCCGAGCCATGGGGGGCATGACGACCGATAAAGGCAATCTTGTTCATGGCAGCTCCTAGAATTGCACGACGCGATCGGCGGTCAGGGCTGCTTCCGCCAGCTGGCCCAGGCCACTGAGGCAGAAGGGCTCCGCCAGGTTGAACTGGGCCTTGCCCACCTCGCTGGCCTGGGTCTGATCCAGTACACCGCGACGCATGGCCGCCGCCACGCAGACATCGATGCGGATCCCCTGCTCGATGGCGAGCTCGGCCCACAGCCGCACCAGATCGACCTCATCGGAGGCCGGGGCATGAAGCTGATTGCCGTTGCTCACCCCATCCTGGTAGAAGAAGAGGTGAGACAGGGTATGCCCCTCGGCCAGCAGGGCCCTGGCGAAGCGGTAGGCCGTGCTGGCCGCCTGGCTGCCGTAGGCGGGCCCTGTCACCAGCAGCGCGAAACTCAGACTCATATCCGTATTCCCAAGAGGGTCCCGGGGGACCGGAGACAAAAAAGCCCCTCCGGGAGGGGCTCATCACAGCGCTGCCGGATCAGAGATGGGCAATCGCTTCCACTTCGACCAACACATCCTTGGGCAGGCGCGCGACTTCGACGCAGGAACGTGCCGGGGCGGACTCGCCGAAGTAACGGGCGTAGACCTGATTGAAGGCCACAAAGTTGTTCATGTCGCTCAGGAAGCAGGTGGTCTTCAGCACCTTGCTCGGATCGGAGCCGGCGGCTTGCAGCACGGCGACCAGGTTCTTCATCACCTGTTCGGCCTGGGCCTCGACGCCACCGCCGACGATCTCCATGGTGGTGGGATCGAGCGGGATCTGACCCGAGGTGAACACCAGCTCTCCCAGCTTGGTGCCCTGCACGTACGGACCGATCGCGGCAGGAGCCTGCTCGGTTGCGATTACTTCTTTAGCCATTCATCTGTCCTCTTCTATGGCGCTCACTCGCTCTCATCTTCACCCTGCTTGCGCTGGCGGATGTAAAGATAGACGGTGTGTTTGGAAATATTAAGTTTGTCGGCGACCAGATTGATCGAATCCTTGATATCGAATATGCCCTTCTCGAACAGCTGGGTCACGATAAAACGATTCTTGGCGTTGTTCGCCACCGTGGGATCCCGGTTGATCTCGTCGATGGTGTTGTCCACCGTCTGGGCGACCAGCTCCTCCACGCTGTTGGCGAAGGTCTCGGGAGACTGACGCTCGACCTGCTGCGGCGTCGGGAAGAACTCGGCCACGAACTCGTGGAACGGCGCATTGATATGCAGGTTGATGCAGATAAGGCCGATCACCTGCTTGTCGCCGTTGCGAATGGCGATGGTGATCGACTTCATCAGGGCGCCGGTCCGGCTGCGGGCGAAGTAGCTTTGCGTATAGTCCTGGCCGGTATTCTCGATGTCCTTGAGCATACGCAGTGCCAGATCCGTTATCGGCGCCCCCTCGTTGCGCCCGGTGTTGAAACCGTTCGCTATCTTGATCACCGACTCGTGCAGATTCTCCAGGGAGTGAAGTACCACCTCACAGTGCTTGCCGAACAGTTCGGCCAAGCCCTCGATCAGCCCCTCATAGGAGCGCAACAATTCCCTGTCTTCGTCTGTAAAAGTGCGACTGACCAGCTGTTCCTCGGGAAGCATTACATCCTCGATACCAACAGTCATCTTTTACCCCTGTAATCACGGTTACCTGACCCGAGTTTTCAATTGCGCACTGGCAATGTCAACTTTTTTTGATTTTTTGCTCTATAACCTTGCACTGGATCATCTGCTGCCCCGCGACGGTGCAGGCCCGGACCAGTGCACAGACAACAAAAAGGGCCCCTTGCAGGAGCCCTTTTTCAATCACGACAACGGAAGATTACTCTTCGTCGAAGCTACCGGATGCGTTGAGCAGATCCGCCAGATTTTGCTGGGCTTCATCGGCGGTCACCTGGGGCACACCGACAGCACGGGCTGCGGCGGCACGCTGGTTGATCCGGCTGTGGTGGTAGGCAAAGCCGGTACCCGCCGGGATCAGACGACCCACGATCACGTTCTCTTTCAGGCCACGCAGTTCATCACGCTTGCCGCCAACGGCCGCTTCGGTCAGAACCCGGGTGGTCTCCTGGAAGGAGGCCGCGGAGATGAAGGACTCGGTGCTCAGAGACGCCTTGGTAATACCCATCAGGATATGACGGTAGGTAGCCGGGATCTTGCCCTCGGCAACCAGCTTACGGTTGGCAATCTTGACGCGAGCCACTTCAACCTGTTCGCCTTCGATCAGATCGGTATCGCCGGCGCTCAGGATCTCGCACTTGCGCAGCATCTGACGCACGATGACTTCGATGTGCTTGTCGTTGATCTTAACGCCTTGCAGACGGTAAACGTCCTGCACTTCGTTGGCGATGTAGTTGGCGACCGGGCTGATACCGCGCAGACGCAGGATGTCGTGAGCAGACTCAGGGCCGTCCGCCAGCACTTCACCCTTCTCTACTTTTTCACCTTCGAACACGTTCAGGTTACGCCACTTCGGAATCATCTCCTCGTAGACGTCGCCACCATCGGTCGGGGTGATGACCAGACGGCGTTTGCCCTTGGTCTCTTTCCCGAAGGAGATGGTACCGGAGATCTCGGCCAGGATGGCCGGTTCCTTCGGAATACGTGCTTCGAACAGATCCGCAACGCGCGGCAGACCACCGGTGATGTCCTTGGTACCGCCGGATTCCTGCGGGATACGCGCAACCGCGTCACCCACACCCACGTTGGCACCATCTTCCAGGTTGACGATCGCCTTGCCCGGCAGGAAGTACTGGGCGGCGACGTCGGTACCCGGGATCATCACATCCTTGCCGTTCAGGTCGACCAGTTTCACGGTCGGACGCATCTCTTTACCGGCGCTCGGACGCTCGTTGACATCCAGCACGACGATGGAGGAGAGACCGGTCAGCTCGTCGGTCTGACGGGTGATGGTCACGCCATCGATCATGTGTTCGAACTGGAGGCGACCCGCCACTTCGGTGATGATCGGGTGGGTGTGCGGATCCCAGTTCGCCACGGTCTCACCGGCCGTCACGGCCTGACCGTCTTTCACTTCCAACACGGAACCGTAAGGCAGCTTGTGGCTTTCCTTGGTACGGCCCATCTCGTCCATGATGGTCAGTTCGGTAGAACGGGAGGTGATAACCAGCTTGTCTTCGCTGTTGTGAACGAACTTGGCGTTCTGCAGCTTGATGCTACCTGTGTTCTTGACCTGGATGCTGCTCTCGGCAGCGGCACGGGATGCGGCACCACCGATGTGGAAGGTACGCATCGTCAGCTGGGTACCCGGTTCACCGATGGACTGGGCGGCGATAACACCGACAGCCTCACCCTTGTTAACCAGGTGACCACGGGCCAGATCACGGCCGTAGCAGTGAGCACAGTTACCGAAGTCAGTCTCACAGGTGATGGCAGAACGTACCTTCACGCGGTCGACGGAGTTGCGCTCCAGCAGGTCACACAGCTGCTCGTCGAGCAGGGTGTTGCGTGCTACCAGCACTTCGTCTTCGGTGCCCGGCTTGATCACGTCATCGGCCACCACACGGCCCAGCACGCGCTCACGCAGCGGCTCGACCACGTCGCCACCTTCGATCAGCGGAGTCATCCACAGACCTTCGGTCGTGCCGCAATCGTCCTCGGTGATCACCATGTCCTGTGCCACGTCGACCAGACGACGAGTCAGGTAACCGGAGTTCGCCGTCTTCAGTGCGGTATCCGCCAGACCCTTACGAGCACCGTGAGTGGAGATGAAGTACTGCAGTACGTTCAGACCTTCGCGGAAGTTCGCGACGATCGGGGTCTCGATGATGGAGCCATCCGGCTTGGCCATCAGGCCACGCATACCGGCCAGCTGACGGATCTGGGCGGCGGAACCCCGCGCCCCGGAGTCGGCCATCATGAAGATGCTGTTGAACGATGCCTGCTCTTCTTCTTCGCCCAGCGAGTTGACGTTACGCTCCTTGGACAAGTTCTCCATCATGGCCTTGGAGACGCGCTCGTTGGCGCTGGCCCAGATATCGATAACCTTGTTGTAACGCTCGCCCGCGGTCACCAGACCGGACAGGAACTGGTCCTGGATCTCGGCGACTTCGGCTTCGGCTGCCGCAATGATCTCTTTCTTGGCATCCGGGATGACCATGTCATCGATACCAACGGACGCACCGGACAGGGCCGCGTAGTGGAAACCGGTATACATCAGCTGGTCGGCGAAGATAACGGTGTCCTTCAGACCCTGCTTGCGATAGCAGGTGTTCAGCAGACGGGAGATGAGCTTCTTGCCCAGCGCCTTGTTGGATACGGACTTGATCCAGTTCTGCGGATTGGCATCGAGATCGGCCTGCTCGGCGGCAGTCAGCACCTTGGGCTCGTCGATCAGGGCGTATTCCATGCCTTTGGGCAGGATCAGGCTCAGGATCGCACGACCGACTGTGGTGTTCTTCATCTCGGTGTGTTCACGCAGAGAACCGTCTTCCTGACGCAGGTATTCGGTGATGCGTACTTTCACACGAGCATGGAGATCGGCCAGACCGGCGCGATACACTTTCTCGGCTTCTTTCGGGCCGGCCAGCACCATACCTTCGCCCTTGGCGTTGATACGGGCACGGGTCATGTAGTACAGACCCAAGACCACGTCCTGGGAAGGCACGATGATCGGCTCACCGGAGGCAGGCGACAGGATGTTGTTGGTAGACATCATCAGCGCACGCGCTTCCAGCTGGGCTTCCAGGGTCAGCGGTACGTGGACCGCCATCTGGTCACCATCGAAGTCCGCGTTGTACGCAGCACAGACCAGCGGGTGCAGCTGGATGGCCTTGCCTTCGACCAGGGTCGGTTCGAATGCCTGGATACCCAGACGGTGCAGGGTCGGTGCACGGTTCAGCAGCACCGGGTGCTCGCGGATCACTTCGTCCAGGATGTCCCAAACGACGGCTTCCTCGCGCTCCACCATCTTCTTGGCGGCCTTGATGGTGGTCGCCAGACCGCGGGTTTCCAGCTTGCCATAGATGAAGGGCTTGAACAGCTCGAGCGCCATCTTCTTCGGCAGACCGCACTGATGCAGGCGCAGGGTCGGACCAACTGTGATAACGGAACGACCGGAGTAGTCGACACGCTTACCCAGCAGGTTCTGACGGAAACGACCTTGCTTACCCTTGATCATGTCGGCCAGGGATTTCAGCGGGCGCTTGTTGGAACCTGTAATGGCACGACCGCGACGGCCGTTGTCCAGCAAGGCATCGACGGACTCTTGCAGCATGCGCTTTTCGTTGCGCACTATGATGTCCGGCGCAGCCAGGTCCAGCAGACGCTTCAAGCGGTTGTTACGGTTGATCACGCGACGGTACAGATCGTTCAGATCGGAAGTCGCGAAACGGCCGCCGTCCAGCGGTACCAGCGGACGCAGGTCCGGCGGCAGCACGGGCAGCACTGTCATGATCATCCACTCCGGCTTGTTGCCGGACTGCAGGAAGGCTTCCATCAGCTTCAGACGCTTGGTGGTCTTCTTGCGCTTGGTCTCGGAGTTGGTCTGATCCAGCTCCTCACGCATGGTCTTGACTTCACCTTCCAGATCGATGGCGCGCAGCAATGCCAGGATTGCTTCGGCACCCATCTTGGCGTCGAATTCGTCGCCCCACTCTTCCAGTGCGTCCAGATAGTTCTCTTCGGACAGCATCTGGCTGCGCTCGAGGTTGGTCATGCCGGGTTCGATCACCACATAGGATTCGAAATACAGCACGCGCTCGATGTCACGCAGGGTCATGTCCAGCAGCAGACCGATACGGGACGGCAGGGACTTCAGGAACCAGATGTGGGCAGTCGGGCTGGCCAGCTCGATGTGGCCCATGCGCTCGCGACGGACCTTGGTCTGGGTTACTTCCACGCCGCACTTCTCGCAGATCACACCACGGTGTTTCAGGCGCTTGTACTTGCCGCACAGACACTCGTAGTCCTTCACCGGTCCGAAGATACGGGCGCAGAACAGACCATCACGTTCCGGCTTGAAAGTCCGGTAGTTGATGGTCTCAGGCTTTTTGACCTCACCGAATGACCAGGAGCGGATCATGTCAGGAGAGGCCAGACCGATCTTGATACTGTCAAACTCTTCGGTCTTGGTCTGAGCCTTCAAAAACTTGAGTAAGTCTTTCACGTGTTTCCCCTGTCAGGAGTCTAACCTCGGCGCCCCTGCTGCCAAAACAGCGGGGCGCCCACGTCAATTCTCGAACAATAAGAGCGGACTCTTACTCTTCGTCCAGCTCGATGTTGATACCCAGAGAGCGAATTTCCTTCAGCAATACGTTGAAGGATTCGGGCATGCCCGGCTCCATACGGTGGTCGCCATCCACGATGTTCTTGTACATCTTGGTACGGCCGTTCACATCGTCAGACTTGACGGTCAGCATCTCTTGCAGAGTGTATGCCGCACCGTAAGCCTCCAGGGCCCACACTTCCATCTCACCGAACCGCTGACCACCGAACTGCGCCTTACCACCCAGCGGCTGCTGGGTCACCAGGCTGTAGGAACCAGTAGAACGCGCGTGCATCTTGTCGTCTACCAGGTGGTTCAGCTTCAGCATGTACATGTAACCCACGGTGACCTTGCGCTCGAAAGCGTTGCCGGTACGACCGTCGAACAGGGAGATCTGACCGGATTCCGGCAGGTCCGCCAGCTTCAGCAGCGCCTTGATCTCACGCTCTTTGGCGCCGTCGAAGACAGGTGTTGCCACCGGCAGGCCCTTGCGCAGGTTACCAACCAGGGTACGCACGTCGTCGTCAGACAGCTCGGCGATGTTCACTTGCTGGGTGTCCTTCTCGCCCAGGTCATAGACCTTCTGCAAGAATTCACGCATCTCGTGCAGCTCGCGCTGTTCCTTGATCATGCGATCGATCTTCTCGCCGATGCCCTTGGCCGCGAGGCCCAGGTGCACTTCGAGGATCTGACCGATGTTCATCCGGGACGGTACGCCCAGCGGGTTCAGTACGATGTCGACCGGACGGCCAAACTCGTCATGGGGCATGTCCTCGACCGGGCAGATCTTGGAGATAACACCCTTGTTACCGTGACGACCCGCCATCTTGTCACCCGGTTGGATGCGACGCTTGACGGCCAGGTAAACCTTGACGATTTTCAGTACGCCCGGCGCCAGATCATCACCCTGGATGATCTTGCGACGCTTGTTCTCGAACTTCTTGTCGAAGTCGGCGCGCAGCTCGATGTGCTGTTCGGCGATCTGCTCCAGTTCGATTTGCTTGGCTTCATCGTCGATGGCCAGTTCAAACCACTTGGAACGATCGAGCTTGTTCAGACGATCTTCGCTGTAACCGGCGGCCAGCAGCAGGTTGCGAGTACGGCCAAATACGCCGTCTTCCAGGATCTTGAACTCTTCGGTCAAGTCCTTCTTCGCTTCCTTCAGCTGCATCTCTTCGATTTCTTTGGCGCGCTTGTCTTTTTCCACGCCATCGCGGGTAAAGACCTGCACGTCGACCACGGTACCGTACACACCGTTCGGCACACGCAGGGAAGAGTCCTTCACGTCGGACGCCTTCTCGCCGAAGATGGCGCGCAGCAGCTTCTCTTCCGGGGTCAACTGGGTTTCACCTTTCGGGGTGACCTTGCCGACCAGGATGTCGCCGCCCTTCACTTCGGCACCCACGTAGACGATGCCGGACTCGTCCAGTTTGGACAGAGCGGCTTCACCCACGTTCGGGATGTCGGCAGTGATCTCTTCCGGACCCAGCTTGGTGTCACGGGAGATACAGGCCAGTTCCTGGATGTGGATGGTGGTCAGGCGATCTTCCTGAACCACACGCTCGTTCACCAGGATCGAGTCTTCGAAGTTGTAACCGTTCCACGGCATGAACGCGACGCGCATGTTCTGGCCCAGTGCCAGTTCACCGAGATCGGTGGACGGACCATCAGCCAGCACGTCACCGGCCATCACCGGCTCACCCAACATCACGCACGGACGCTGGTTGATACAGGTGTTCTGGTTGGAACGGGTGTACTTGGTCAGGTTGTAGATGTCGATGCCGGCTTCGCCAGGCAGCAGCTCATCTTCGTTGACCTTGATAACGATACGGGAAGCATCGACATAGTCGATCACGCCGCCACGCTTGGCCACCACGGTTACACCGGAGTCAACGGCCACGGCGCGTTCCATACCGGTACCTACCAGCGGCTTGTCGGCACGCAGGGTCGGTACGGCTTGACGCTGCATGTTCGAACCCATCAGGGCTCGGTTCGCATCATCGTGCTCCAGGAAGGGGATCAGGGCCGCTGCCACAGAGACGATCTGTTGCGGGCTCACGTCCATGTACTGGATCTGATCGGCGTTCATAAAGGTGGATTCACCCTTGTGGCGGCACGGGATCAGTTCATCTTTCAGGCGACCATCTTCGCTGACTGCCGCATTGGCCTGAGCGATGACGTACTTGCCTTCTTCGATGGCGGACAGGTAATCCACTTCGTCGGTGATCAGACCGTCGATGACCTTGCGGTACGGAGTCTCGAGGAAACCGTACTCGTTGGTGCGGGAATACACGGACAGCGAGTTGATCAGACCGATGTTCGGACCTTCAGGGGTCTCGATGGGGCACAGACGACCGTAGTGGGTCGGGTGTACGTCTCGGACTTCGAAGCCGGCACGCTCACGGGTCAGACCGCCCGGACCCAGCGCGGAGATACGGCGCTTGTGGGTCACTTCGGACAGCGGGTTGTTCTGGTCCATGAACTGGGACAGCTGGCTGGAACCGAAGAACTCCTTGACCGCGGCGGAGATCGGCTTGGCGTTGATCAGATCCTGCGGCATCAGGGTGTCCAGATCGCCCAGGGAGAGGCGCTCTTTCACCGCACGCTCGACACGGACCAGACCGACACGGAACTGGTTCTCGGCCATTTCACCGACGGAACGGATACGACGGTTACCCAGGTGGTCGATATCGTCCACCTCGTCATTGCCGTTACGGATGTCGATCAGGCGCTTCATGACTTCGACGATGTCGTCTTTGGTCAGGGTGCCCACGCCGGTCTCGTCTTCACGGGACAGACGGCGGTTGAACTTCATCCGACCCACGGTAGACAGGTCGTAACGCTCGGAAGAGAAGAACAGGTTTTCAAACAGCTGCTCTGCCGCTTCACGGGTGGGCGGCTCGCCCGGACGCATCATGCGATAGATCTCGACCAGCGCTTCCAAACGGTTGGAGCTGTTGTCGATACGCAGGGTCTCGGACATGTAGGCACCGTGGTCCAGTTCGTTGGTGAACAGAACCTCGAAGTGCTTGAAGCCGGCTTGGGACAGGTTGGCGATCGCTTCCAGGCTCAGGGCCTGGTTGGCGGTCACGACCATTTCGCCAGTCTGGGGATGTGCGTAGTCCTTGGCTGCAACTTTGCCAACAACATACTCCACCGGCACCTCGATCTGGGTGATGGCGTCTTTTTCCAGCTGACGGATGTGGCGGGCGGTGACACGACGACCGGTTTCGACCACTACGGTGCCATTGGCAACGATGTCGAAGGTCGCGGTTTCGCCACGCAGGCGCTCGGGCACCAGATCCATCATCAACTTGCCATCCTTGACTTCGAAACCTATGGTCTCGAAGAAGGTGGCCAGGATTTCTTCGGAGCTGAAGTCCAGGGCGCGCAGAATGATGGACGCCGGCAATTTACGACGACGGTCGATACGGACAAACAGGTTGTCTTTCGCATCGAACTCGAAGTCCAGCCAGGAGCCACGGTAGGGGATAACGCGGGCGTTATACAGTACCTTACCGGATGAATGTGTTTTGCCTTTATCGTGGTCGAAGAAGACGCCCGGGCTGCGGTGCAGCTGGGAGACGATGACCCGCTCGGTACCATTGATGACAAAGGTGCCGTTTTCGGTCATGAGCGGAATTTCGCCCATGTAAACTTCTTGTTCCTTGATGTCTTTGACGGTGCCGGCAGCTGCTTCACGGTCGTACAGAACCATACGAAGCTTGACACGCAGCGGCGCGGAGTAGGTCACTCCACGGATCTGGCATTCTTTTACGTCAAATACCGGCTCACCCAGGCGATAGCTGACATACTGAAGCTCAGCACTACCGGAGTAACTGGTGATCGGGAAAACGCTACGGAAAGCGGCCTCTAGGCCATATTCACCTTCCGGGTCAGCCTCGATGAACTGCTTGAAGGAGTCCAGCTGAATGGACAACAGATAAGGCGTGTCCAGTACCTGGTCTCGCTTACCGAAGTCCTTACGAATGCGTTTTTTTTCGGTATAAGAGTAAACCATAGGGTTCCTCAGCTCGCTGATAAGTGACCCACTCTGTCCCGCAGGACAGCTCTGTCTCAACACCGTTTTGTGTTGACCGGGCGATAATGCGGCCCGGTTTGCTGGTGCACCGAGAGTCGCAAACGGTGTGAAAATGCTCTCAGTCTACAGCGCAAAAAGGCTGGTGAACAAAAATTCACCAGCCCTAGCCTGTTTTATCAGGCTAATCTACATGAATGCAGATTATTTGATCTCAACAGAAGCACCGGCAGCTTCCAGCTCTTTCTTCAGAGCTTCGGCTTCGTCTTTGGAGATGCCTTCTTTCAGGTTAGCCGGGGCAGCTTCAACCAGATCTTTGGCTTCTTTCAGGCCCAGACCGGTAGCGGCACGAACGGCCTTGATGACGGCAACTTTGTTGGCACCGGCAGCAGTCAGAACTACGTCGAACTCGGTTTTCTCTTCTACTGCTTCAGCAGCCGGACCGGCAGCAACAGCAACAGCGGCAGAAACACCGAACTTCTCTTCCATAGCTTCGATCAGCTCAACAACTTCCATTACGGACATGGAAGCAACGGCTTCGATGATTTGGTCTTTAGTGATAGACATGACAAAAATTCCTGATGTTGAATAAACTCAAACAGCCTAAATAGGTAAGAATCAAGCAGCAGCTTGCTTCTGATCGCGGACAGCAGCGATAGTACGAACCAGCTTGCCAGCAGAGGCTTCCTTCATGGTAGCCATCAACTTCGCAATTGCTTCATCGTAAGTCGGCAGGGTAGCCAGACGATCAATTTGTGCTGCGGCGATAAACTCACCGTTAAAAGCGCCAGCCTTGATTTCGAACTTTTGGTTCGCTTTGGCAAACTCTTTGAACAGACGAGCGGCAGCGCCCGGGTGTTCGTTAGAGAAAGCAATCAAGGTCGGACCGGTCAATACGTCGTTCAGGCACTCGTATTCGGTACCTTCTACCGCGCGACGCAGCAGGGTGTTACGCACAACGCGCATGTACACACCGGCTTCACGAGCGGTTTTACGCAGGACGGTCATCTTGTCGACAGTCACGCCACGGGAATCGGCAACAACTGCGGACAGTGCGCCTTTGGCAGCTTCGTTGACTTCAGCAACAATTGCCTTTTTGTCTTCGAGTCCTAATGCCATTGGCTTAGCTCCTGGATTGAATCTGGGCCACCGAGACCCAGTACTGATACATCCCCCTGTTGCCAGAGGGAACGATGCGGTGGCAGGATTCCAGAAGAGAAAAGTCTTTCTCGCTGGGTTTCCGGCACCGTCTACGCAGGAAATATTAAGGCGTTGCCGCCTCCTGCGGTCTTGGACGGAGGTCGAAACCCCCAACCAATCAAGGCGCAAAATTATAGATTAAATTTTGCGCCTTGTAAAACCCATCAATTAGGCCTGAGCTTCCAGGGAAGCTTGGTCTACGGCAACACCGGCACCCATGGTGGTGGAGATGCTGACTTTCTTGATGAAGATGCCTTTGGCGGAAGAGGGCTTGCCTTTTTTCAGGGCAACCAGCAGCGCTTCCAAGTTTTCTTTCAGCTGAACTTCGTTGAAAGAAACCTTACCCAGAGTGGTATGGATGATACCATTCTTGTCATTGCGGTAACGGACCTGACCGGCTTTGGCGTTCTTGACGGCCTCGGCAACGTTCGGGGTCACGGTACCCACTTTCGGGTTAGGCATCAGGCCACGCGGGCCCAGGATCTGGCCCAGTTGACCAACAACGCGCATGGCAT
This sequence comes from Aeromonas sobria, assembly GCF_050266975.1. Taxonomy (GTDB): domain Bacteria; phylum Pseudomonadota; class Gammaproteobacteria; order Enterobacterales; family Aeromonadaceae; genus Aeromonas; species Aeromonas sobria_B. The sequence goes on along the minus strand of NZ_JBKISU010000006.1, from coordinate 130,920 downwards.
CCGGGGATGCGATCACGACGTCGAAGTTCATCTCGCCTTTCTTGACCAGCTCGGCCAGGTCGTCCATACCAACCAGGTCAGCACCGGCAGCCTTGGCGGCTTCGGCGTTGGCACCCTGGGTGAATACGGCAACGCGAACGTCACGACCGGTACCGTGCGGCAGCACAGTGGCGCCACGAACGTTCTGGTCGGATTTACGAGCGTCGATACCCAGGTTGACAGCGACGTCAACGCTTTCAACGAACTTGGCAGTGGCCAGTTCTTTCAGCAGGGCAATGGCTTCGTTGATGCCGTACTCTTTGGTACCGTCAACTTTTTCGCGAATAACGCGCATACGCTTGGAAATTTTAGCCATTGTCTTAATCCTCCACTACCAGACCCATGGAACGAGCGGAGCCTGCGATGCAACGTACTTTTGCATCCAGATCGGCACCGGTCATGTCCGGCTCTTTGGTCTTGGCGATTTCTTGCAGCTGAGCAACAGTCACCTTACCAACCTTGTCTTTGTTCGGCTTGGCGGAACCAGACTGGATACCAGCGGCTTTCTTCAGCAGGAAGGAAGCGGGCGGGGTCTTGGTTTCGAAGGTGAAGGAACGGTCGCTGTAAACGGTGATCACGACCGGAGTCGGTGAACCTTTTTCCAGCTTCTCTGTACGGGCGTTGAATGCCTTACAGAATTCCATGATGTTGACACCGTGCTGACCCAGGGCCGGACCGACGGGGGGGCTTGGGTTGGCACTGCCAGCTTTAACTTGCAGCTTGATATAAGCTGTGACTTTCTTAGCCATTACAAAAATACCTCAAAAATGGGTTCAAACGCCTCGGAGACTTGCTCCTGCAAACGGCTCCCCAGCTAATAAAGGGGCAGCGAATTATAGAGATAATCGCTGCCCCTGACAACCGTTAAACGTACAGAATTCAATCAGCCCTTTTCGACCTGACCAAAATCCAGCTCGACCGGTGTCGAGCGGCCAAAGATCAGGACGGAGACCTTTACGCGGCTCTTTTCGTAATCCACTTCCTCGACGGTACCGTTGAAATCCGCGAATGGACCATCGGCAACCCGCACCATCTCACCCGGTTCAAACAGAGTCTTCGGACGCGGCTTGTCGTGGGAGTCTTGCAGACGATTGAGGATGGCATCGGCTTCCTTGTCGGAAATCGGCGCCGGGCGGTCGGAAGTGCCACCGATGAAGCCCATGACACGCGGTACGTTACGCACCAGGTGCCAGGTGGTTTCATCCATCAGCATCTGAACCAGCACATAGCCCGGGAAGAACTTGCGCTCGCTCTTGCGCTTCTGGCCGGCACGCATCTCGACCACTTCTTCGGTCGGCACCAGCACTTCGCCAAACATGTCTTCCATGCCATGCATCTTGATATGTTCGCGTAGAGACTTTGCAACCCGGCCTTCATAGCCGGAGAATGCCTGTACGACATACCATCTCATACGTTGTTCACGTTGTTCAGTCATGGCTAATCCTTACACGCCGGTAATCAAGTTGACCAACCAGACCAAGGCGCCGTCCAGAACGAACAGCAGCAAGCCCATGATGGCGGTCACCGCCAGCACAATCAGGGTTGTCTGAATGGCTTCCTGGCGGGTTGGCCATACGACCTTGCGGACTTCCAGGCGAGACTCACGGGCGAAAGCCAGTGTTGCCTTACCCTTGGTGGTTTGCAGGGCTACCGCACCAGCGACAGCAATGACAACGACCACACCCAAGGCGCGGACGGCAGCGGCTACGTCGTGCAGCAGGTAGTTACCCACTACAGCGGCCGCCAGGATAATGAAAACCAGGCCCCAAAGCAGGGTATCCTTGCTTCCGCCCTGATTCTCAGAACTCACATTCATACAACCTACCTGTATCTGACGTTACCAAAGACACAAAAGCCCCGTACGAGACGAGGTGCATGGCAGGGGCGGAGGGATTCGAACCCCCAACCATCGGTTTTGGAGACCGCTGTTCTACCAATTCGAACTACGCCCCTGCATAAGAAAGCCCCTATTATAGGGGCTTTGCTTTATTTATGTAAGCCAAGATTAAGCGATAACTTTGGCTACAACACCAGCACCTACGGTACGGCCACCTTCACGGATGGCGAAACGCAGGCCGTCGTCCATCGCGATCGGTGCGATCAGGGTAACAACCATCTTGATGTTGTCGCCAGGCATGACCATTTCTACGCCTTCCGGCAGTTCGATGGTGCCAGTCACGTCGGTGGTACGGAAGTAGAACTGCGGACGGTAGCCTTTGAAGAACGGGGTGTGACGACCACCTTCTTCTTTGGACAGCACGTACACTTCGGATTCGAACTTGGTGTGCGGCTTGATGGTGCCCGGCTTGGCCAGTACCTGACCACGCTCTACTTCTTCACGCTTCACGCCACGCAGCAGTGCGCCAACGTTCTCACCGGCACGGCCTTCGTCCAGCAGCTTGCGGAACATCTCAACACCGGTACAGGTGGTGGTCACTGTGTCTTTGATACCGACGATTTCTACTGTCTCGCCAACCTTGACGATACCGCGCTCAACACGACCGGTTACTACGGTACCACGGCCAGCGATGGAGAAGACGTCTTCGATAGGCATCAGGAACGGCAGATCGATCGCACGCTCCGGCTCCGGGATGTAGCTGTCCAGGTGGCCAGCCAGTTCCAGGATCTTCTCTTCCCATGCGGCGTCGCCTTCCAGCGCTTTCAGCGCGGAACCGCGAACTACCGGCAGGTCATCACCCGGGAAGTCATACTCGGACAGCAGTTCGCGAACTTCCATCTCGACCAGTTCCAGCAGCTCTTCGTCATCTACCATGTCGCACTTGTTCATGAACACGATGATGTAAGGTACGCCTACCTGGCGGCCCAGCAGGATGTGCTCACGGGTCTGCGGCATCGGGCCGTCAGTCGCGGCTACTACCAGGATTGCGCCGTCCATCTGGGCAGCACCGGTGATCATGTTTTTAACGTAGTCGGCGTGACCCGGGCAATCTACGTGCGCGTAGTGGCGGCTCGGGGTGTCATATTCTACGTGGGAGGTGTTGATGGTGATGCCACGCTCACGCTCTTCCGGGGCCTTGTCGATCTGGTCGAAGGCGAAGGCTTTACCGCCGTAGTGCTTGGCCAGCACGTTGGTGATGGCAGCAGTCAGGGTGGTTTTACCGTGGTCAACGTGGCCGATGGTACCCACGTTAACGTGCGGTTTACTACGCTCAAATTTTTCTTTAGACATGATCGTCCCTCTAAACTAACGCTGAGTACGCGGTGGCAAGCTAACCACAGAACAGTTTATATGATGGATTTGAATTGGGTGGGAAAGAGAGGCTGGTACTGACTGGCCGATTTGAACTGCCGACCTCACCTGAGGTGTGGCTCTCGGCATTGCCTGAGCCATATCAGCATCTTGGAGCGGGCAGCGGGAATCGAACCCGCATCATCAGCTTGGAAGGCTGAGGTAATAGCCATTATACGATGCCCGCATTTCTCTAACCCAAAGCACTCAAACCGCAGAGAAATATGGTGGAGGGAGAAGGATTCGAACCTTCGAAGGCAGAGCCGTCAGATTTACAGTCTGATCCCTTTGGCCACTCGGGAACCCCTCCATACTCGATTGTCACAACGGTAATTCTGCTTGCACCCGTTGTTTTGTCGCTCTTGTCTAGCAAATAGACGACTGACATCTAAGCGTCGCGCATTTTATTGTAAGGTTTTTGGTGATGCAACTGTTGCGCTCGGCAAAATGGTGATTATTGCCGCCATCCCGCCAAAAAACCGGCCCTGGCCGCACGATCCTGACGTGTCCCTTGTCGCTCTCCCCCCCTTGGTGTATGGTCGCCCAGCCCCAGAAACAGTGATGAACCCATGACGACAGAGCACAACCCCTATCTGCAATTTACCCGCGAACAGTGGGCTGTGTTGCGCGATGCAGTCCCCCTGACCCTGACCGAGCCCGCGCTCAAGACCCTGCAGGGCATCAACGAAAAGGTATCGCTGCAGGAGGTGGAAGAGATCTATCTGCCCCTCTCCCGCCTGCTCAATCTCTACGTCAAGGCCAAGCAGCGCCGCAGCCGGGTGCTGGAGCAGTTTCTCGGTCAGTCCCGGGGCAAGGTGCCCTATGTGATCAGCATCGCGGGCAGTGTGGCGGGGGGCAAGAGCACCACGGCCCGCATCATGCAGGCCCTGCTGGAGCGCTGGCCCGAACACCCCAGGGTGGAGCTGGTCACCACGGATGGCTTCCTCTACCCCAACAAGGTGCTGGAAGCGCGCGGTCTGATGCGGCGCAAGGGCTTTCCCGAGTCCTATGACATCCGCCGCCTGGTGGAGTTTGTCGCCGACATCCGCGCCGGACACGAACGGGTCGAGGCTCCCGTTTACTCCCATCTGATTTATGACGTCATCCCCGACGAGACCAAGGTGATCGAGCAGCCGGACATTCTGATCCTGGAGGGGCTCAACGTGCTGCAAAGCGGCATGGATTACCCGCAAGACCCCCACAGGGTCTTCGTCTCGGACTTCGTAGACTTCTCCATCTATGTGGATGCGGATGCCGAGCTGCTGCGCACCTGGTATATCGAGCGCTTCCTCAAGTTTCGCAGCGGCGCCTTCGCCGACCCCGACTCCTACTTCCACCACTATGCCAAGCTGGCAGAGAGCGAGGCGACCCGGATCGCCGGCAATATCTGGCAGGAGATCAACTACCTCAATCTGCAAGAGAACATACTGCCGACCCGGGAGCGGGCCAACCTGATCCTCACCAAGGGGCCAGAGCACGCCATCGAGCAGATCAAGCTGCGTAAATAACGGCAGCAGAGCGCAAACGAAGAGGGGGCCCGCAGGCCCCCTCTTCCGTTATCGGGGGTCTCTTCAATCGCCCCGCCGCAGGGAGAGCTCCCCTCCCAGATAGAATTTGATCCCCTCCTCCGTCTCGAGGCGCAAGGCGCCGCGATCATCTATGCCACGGGCGATGCCCCGGATCTCCTGCTCCCCCATCAGGAGGCGCACCGGCCGGCCGGCGAAGTGATCGAGCCGGTTCCAGGCATCGACGAAACTGGCCAACCCGTGCTGCTCGAAGGTCTGCATCGCCCGCTGCAGATGGACCATCATGCGGGCGGCCAGCTGATTTCTATCCACCAGCTCGGGCTGGATATGGCGCAGCTCGGCCCAGGCCTGATCTATCTTCTCCCCTTCCCGGCTCGGCATCGCCAGGTTGAGGCCGACCCCGATCACCAGGTGGCAGCTGGCGCCCGCGCTGCCGCTCATCTCCACCAGGATCCCGGCCAGCTTGCGCCCTTCATAGTAGAGATCGTTCGGCCACTTCAGCTCCACCCCGGGATAGCCGAGGGATTCGAGCGCCTCGACCACGGCCACCCCCACCGCCAGGCTCAACCCCATGGCGGCGGCCATGCCCTGCTCGAGCCGCCAGTACATGCTGAGCAGCAGCTGGCAACCGAATGGCGAGACCCAGGGCTTGCCCCGTCGTCCCCGCCCTGCGGTCTGGCATTCGGCCAGGCAGCACTCGCCGGGTTGCAGCCGGGCGACCCGCTCCAGCAGATACTGGTTGGTGGAATCGATCACCGGGAAGCTGTGGATGGGGGCCAGGGGCGCCAGACTCTGCAGCAGCTCCCGATCGTAGAGCGCGAGGGGGAAGGCGAGGCGATACCCCTTGCCGGTCAGGCTGAACAGGTCCAGCCCCAGCTCCTTGAGGGCCGCCATGTGTTTGCTCACCGCCGCCCGGCTGATGCCGAGCTGCTCGCCGAGCTGCTCGCCCGAGTGAAACTGGCCGTCGCTGAGCAGGCCGATCAGGGTCTGGCGAATGGGGGTCAGGCTCATGCCAGCACCTCGTCGAGCCAAGTCTCGCCACGGGCCCCCATGAAGCGCACCTCGTGCTCGAGCAGGACCCCGAAACGCTGCTGCACCGCATCGCGCACATGGGCGGCCAGGGCGATCAGCTCTGCGGCCGTCGCGCCGCCGCGGTTGACCAGCACCAGGGCCTGCTGCCCATGGACCTGGGCGCCGCCGATGGCGAACCCCTTGAGGCCACACTGATCGATGAGCCAGCCCGCCGCCAGCTTGGCCTGCCCCTCCCCGGCCGGATAGATGGGCAGCGTCGGCCATCGCTCCTTGAGCAGCTCGGCCCGAGCCGCGGACACCAGAGGATTCTTGAAGAAGCTGCCGGCATTGCCGAGCACGGCCGGATCCGGCAGCTTGGCCATGCGGGTGGCGCAGACGGTCTCGAAGATGGCCTGAGGGGTGGGCGCCGCCAGGGCGCCCAGGGGGCCATAGCCGAGCACGGGCTGCCAGGCCTTGGGAAGCGCCAGCCCCACCGCGGTGATCAGGTGACTCTCCTGATAGTCGTGCTTGAAGATACTGTCCCGGTAGCCGAAACGGCACGCCTCGACCGGGATCCGCTCCTGCTGGCCGCTATGCCAGTTGAAGGTGTCCACATGGCGACAGAAGGAGGCCAGTTCCACCCCGTAGGCCCCTATGTTCTGCACCGGGGCGGCGCCCACCGTGCCCGGGATCAGCGCCAGGTTCTCCAGCCCGGGCATCCCCTGGGCCAGGGTGTGGCAGACCAGCTCATGCCAGAATTCGCCGGCAGCCACCTGCAGCAGCCAGTGATCCCCGCCATCCTCCACCTGGATGCCCCGCAGGCGATTGTGGATCACCAGCCCCTCGAAATCGCAGGTAAACAGCAGATTGCTGCCCCCGCCCAGGATGAGGCGTGGCTGGCCCTGCCACTCGGGGGTGGCCACCAGGGAGGGCAGCTCGTCCAACCGGGTGAGTTCGGCCAGCCAGCGGCAGCGGGCCGCGAGGGAGAAGGTATTGAGGGCCGACAAGTCGGCGTGAGCGGTGAGTTTCATCTGCGGGTCCCGGCAATGACAGGGCGCCAGTCTACCTCAACTCGGTTCGCGGCGAGAAATCCCGCGGGCTACCAGACCCCCCTTCGCCTCCGAGCGGGCCTGGTGATGTCGATCTGCCCCCCCGGCAGAGCGGGTTCCCTTTGCGGACTCACTCGGCTGGTTTAGAGTAACAGGCTCGCTCTGCGGAAGGACAACTGATGAACAACCAATTTGCCGTGATCGGACTGGGGCTGTTTGGCACCGCCCTGTGTGAAGAGCTGGAGCGTCAGGACGCCGAGGTCCTGGCCATCGACATCGATGAGGTGAGGACCCGCCAGGTGGCCACCTTCTGCAGCCATGTGATAGTGGCGGACGCCACCGACGAGAACACGGTTGCCGAACTGGGCCTGGCCGAGTTTGACATCGTCTTCGTCGCCATCGGCAACAGCCTGGAGACCAGCATACTCACCACCCTCGTCTTGAAGGAGGCGGGGGTGAAGAAGGTGTGGGTCAAGGCCCGCGACAAGTTCCACGCCAAGATCCTGAAGAAGGTCGGGGCCGACAAGGTGATCAATCCCGAGTGGGACATGGGCCGCCGCGTCGCCCAGAGCATGTTCGACACCCGGCTGGTCGACTACCTGGAGCTGGGGCACGACATGGTGCTGACCGAATTCGTGATCGGTCTGCAACTCAACGATCGCACCCTGGCCGACCTGGATCTGCTGCAACAGACCGAGTTTCAGCTGCTGGCGATCAAGCGGGGGCAGACCCTCCATAACGTGCTGACCGGCACCCTGACCCTGGCCCTCGGCGACATCCTGATCCTGGCGGGCAACAAGCATGCCATCGACCGCTGGCTGGACAAGCAATGAGTTCCCTGTGGCGTGACACCTACGCCTTCGCCATCCGTCCGGATAACGCCTCCCGCTGGAGCGAGCCCAAGCTCATCCTCGGCAGCTTCCTGGCCATACTGGCGCTGGGCACCCTGTTTCTGGCCCAGCCCTCCAGCCACCATGGCGAGGTGAGCTTCATCAACGCCCTGTTCACCGCCACCTCGGCCATCAGCGTGACCGGGCTGGGGGTGGTGGACACCGGCAGTGCCTTCACCCTGCAGGGGCAGCTGTTCCTGCTGGTGCTGATGGAAATTGGTGGCCTGGGGCAGATGACCATGACGGTGCTGTTGCTGGCCCTGCTCAGCAAGCGGGTCGGGCTGCGCCAGCAGGTGCTCGCCAAGGAGGCCCTGGGTCAGGAGGGGTCGATCAACATAGTGCGCCTGGTCAAGCGCATCATAGTGTTCGCCTTGCTGGCCCAGTTGATCGGCGCCGCCATCATGGCGCTGCGCTGGGTGCCCGAGCTGGGGTGGCATCATGGTCTCTACGTCAGCTTCTTCCACGCCGCCTCGGCCTTCAACAACGCCGGTTTCTCGCTGTTTGCCAACAACCTCATGGACTACCGGGACGACCCCCTCATCAGCCTGACCATCTGCGCCCTGCTGATCCTGGGGGGCATCGGCTTCACCGTCATCATGGACCTGGTGCGCACCCGCAAATTTCGCAGGCTCAAGCTCCACAGCAAGCTGATGCTGGTGATGACCCCGGCCCTGTTGCTGGTCGGCACCCTGATGTTCTGGTTGCTGGAGCGCGGCAACCCGGGCACCCTGGGCGGCCTTACCCCGGGCCAGCAGTGGCTGGCCGCCTTCTTTCAGTCCGCCAGCGCCCGCACCGCCGGCTTCAATACGGTGGATCTGGGTCAGTTCGGCCCACCCGCCCTGCTGTTCATGATGATGCTGATGTTCATCGGCGCGGGGACCACCTCCACCGGGGGCGGCATCAAGGTGACCACCTTCGCCGTGGTGATACTGGCGACTCGCGCCTTCCTCACCAAGCGGCCCCATGTCACCGCCTTCGATCGCACCATAGCGCCCCAGGTGGTGACCCGGTCCCTCGCCATCATCATCGTCAGCGCCATGGTGCTGATGCTGGCCATGTTCCTGCTGATGGTGACCGAGGATCTGCCGTTCGATCGCATCATGTTCGAGACCATCTCGGCCTTCGCCACCGTGGGACTCAGCACCGGGATCACGACCCAGCTCAGCGAGCCGGGCAAGCTGATCCTGGTGCTGGTGATGATCTGTGGCCGTCTCGGCCCCCTGACCCTGGCTTTCATGCTGGCCAGGCCGAGCGAGACCCGCATCCGTTATCCGGAAGAGAACGTGCACACCGGCTGACCGTCGGCCGCATGAAAACACCGCAATACCAGCGGGGCCCTCGGGCCCCGCTGGTATTGCGCTTTGACCTGTGGTCCCTCAGGCCGCCTTCCCCTTGCCGGCCCTGCGCGGCGCACCGCGCCCTGTCGACGAGGTGGCGGAACCGGGTTTGGCGCCGGGCTTCCTGCCCCGCCCCGCCCCGGCCGACTTGCGTTTCGGGAAGGAGCGACGCCCGGCGCTCTCCTTGGGCAGGCCGCCGAAATCGGCCCCTGAGCTGTGGCGAGCCCCCTCAATCAGGCCATTGAGCTGCTCGGTGAGCGGCCCCATGAAGTGCTGGTAACTGCCATGACGCTCGGCAATCTGTCCCAGGCTCTGCTCCCACAGCGCCGTCATGTCCGGGGTGGTGGCACTCTCGGGCAGGGCCTGTATCAGGGCACGGCCGGTCGGGGTCGCCTTGATGCTCTTGCCCTGGCGATGCAGAAACTGACGCTTGAACAACAAGTCGATGATGCCGGCCCGGGTCGCCTCCGTGCCCAGGCCATCCGTCTCTCTGAGCGTCTTGCGGATCTCGGGATCCTGTACGAAGCGGGCGATCCCCGTCATGGCGGCCAGCAGGCTGGCATCGGTGAAGGCCTTGGGGGCCTGGGTCATCTTCTCCAGCAGCTCGCCCCGCTCGCAGAGCAGCTGCTCCCCCTGTTTCAGGGCAGGCAGGGTGCCGGCCTTCTCGTCGTCGTCCTCTTCTTCCACCCCGAGCAGCGCCTTCCAGCCCGCCTTGACGATGCGTCTGGCCTTGGCCTGAAACAGGCCCCCCTCGATGCGCAGCAGCACCCGGCTGTCGTTGTATTCGAACATGGGATAGAACTGCAGCAGATATTGGCGCGCCACCAGGCCGTAGATCTTGCTCTCATCCGCCGACAGGGTGGCGCCGTTGCCCTGTTTCTCGGTCGGGATGATGGCGTGATGGGCGTCCACCTTGCTGTCGTTCCACGCCTTGCTGCGCAGGCTGCCATCCGCCTCGCTCACCGCCCTGGCCAGCGCCGGTGCCGTGGCGGCAATGGCATCGCGCACCCGGGGGGCCCGGCCGAGGTGATCCCCGGGCAGGTGCCGGCTGTCGGATCTGGGATAGGTGATGAGCTTGTGGCGCTCGTAGAGGCTCTGGCAGATATCCAGCACCCGCTTGGCATCCATGCCGAACCGCTTGGCGGCATCGATCTGCAGGCTGGAGAGGTTGTAGGGCAGCGGCGGCGCCTGCTTGCGGGCCTGCTCCTCCACCTCCTCGACCCGTGCGGCCTTGCCCGCGATGCGATTGACCACGTTCTCGGCCAGGGCGCGCCTGAGCACCCGCCCCTCCTCGTCCTGCCAGGGCTGGCAGGCCTCTGACGGCAGCCACTTGGCGCAGAAGTGCTCATTGCCCGCGGTCACCACATGGGCCAGCACCTCATAGAAGGGTTTGGGGACGAAGGCCTCTATCTCGCGATCACGGCGCACCACCAGGCCGAGCAGGGGAGTCTGCACCCGGCCGACCGAGAGCAGGGTGCTGCAACCAGCCTTGCGCCCCAGCAGGGTATAGGCCCGGGTCATGTTGATGCCATAGAGCCAGTCGGCGCGGCTGCGGGCCAGGGCCGACACCGCCAGCGGCACGAACTCCTTGTTGTCGCGCAAGCCGTCGAGGGCGCGGCGCACCGCCGGGGGGTTGAGATCGCTGATGAGACAGCGCTGCACCGGCCTGGACTTGGGGTAGCCGAGAAAGTCGATCACCTCGTCCACCAGCAGCTGCCCCTCCCTGTCCGGGTCGCCGGCATTGACCACGCAATCGGCCCGCTTGATGAGCCCCTTGATGACATTGAGCTGGCTGCGGGTCTTGGGCTTGGCCACCAGTTGCCACTGGGCCGGGATGATGGGCAGCTGCTCCATGCGCCACTGCTTGTAGGCGGCGTCGTAGGCATCGGGCTCGGCCTGCTCCAGCAGATGGCCGATGCACCAGGTCACCACATCTCCCTGGGCCGTTTCGATGTAGCCCTCCCCCTTCTTGTGAGGCTTGGGTAGCACATCGGCGATGGCACGCCCCAGGCTGGGTTTTTCCGCGATGAAGAGTCGCATGGCTGACACACCTGAATACTGTATATGTAGCCAGTATACCCAGTCGACCGACAAAGCCCAAGCCGGCACCGACCGATGCGACTCGTCGTGACCCAGCCCGGGCAGCTTGGACTAAGCTGCTGAAGATCGCCCGCTCCCCATGGGGCCAGAGGCCGCCGCCAGGCCCCCGGATCGGGTCCCCTGCAGTATCCGGCCTTACCACGATTGGGACTCATTCGTGGAAAAACCACGAGATTATTTTATGCTATGCAGGAAAACGCAGAAAAATGACGGCTTTTGGGTTTTGCAATGATGGGTGTCAAGCTTTGATCTGGCGCCACCTACTACCATATAGGTAATACTCACCTAGGAACTGCCACCATGCTTGGATCCCTCTTCAAGAAGACCTGGTTCTGGCTCCTGCTGCTCGGGGCCCTGCTGGGCGTCGCGGCACTGGGCGTCACCGCCACCATACTGCACAAGACCAGCTCCACCGAGTTCTGCGTCTCCTGCCACTCCATGCAGACCCCGCTCGCCGAGTACCAGGGCAGCGTCCACTTCCAGAATCCCAGGGGCATAAGGGCCGAGTGCGCCGACTGCCACATCCCGGGGGACCCCACCTCCTACCTCTGGACCAAGATCCGCGCCGTGAAGGACATCTATCACGAGGCGATCGGCACCCTGGATACGCCGCAGAAGTATCAGGATCGCAAGCTGCTGATGGCTCAACATGTCTGGGACGAGCTCAAGGCCAATGACTCGGCCACCTGCCGCAGCTGTCACAGCTATGAGGCGATGGACGTGCTGGCCCAGCGCCCCAATGCCCGCGCCGAACACCCGGTCGCCATCAAGGAGGGGCAGACCTGCATCGACTGCCACCGCGGCGTCGCCCACATCATGCCGGACATGAGCGGTCTGGCCGCCGCCGGGGCGAGCGAGCTGGCCCAGGCCGCCGCCAAGACGCCGGCCAGTGTCACCACCCGTTACGCCATCGCCACCACGCCGCTGTTTCTGGATGCCAAGACAGACGCCAACCAGGGCAACCTGATGCCTTCCACCCGGGTCGAGATCCTCGGCAATGACAATGGCCGGGCCCGAGTCGAGATCGCCGGCTGGCAGCAAGATGGCGTCACCGATGTCTTCTATGCCGCCCCCGGCAAACGCATCCTGAGCGCGCTGCTCGGCGACGAGGCCAAGCAACAGCTGGTCACGGGGGCGAGCGAGACGGATGCCAGCACCAAGCTCACCTGGCATCAGGTCAAGCTGACCGCCTGGGTCGACGAGACACAGCTGATCGGCGACCAGGAGAAGCTGTGGCAATACGCCTCCTCCCTGATGTCCGCCAACTGCACCGGCTGCCATGGCCTGACCGCCCTGGATCACTTCAATGCAAACCAGTGGATCGGCGTCATCAAGGGCATGGAACCGCGTACCTCCCTCACCCCGGAGCAGGCGCGCATGCTGACCCAGTACGTGCAAAAACACGCCAGTGACACGAATTCGGCTCTCTGAGGCAGGACACCAAGGAACTGTTATGACTCTCTTCAACGATAAAACCGCGAACCTGTCCCGCCGCCGCCTGCTCAAGGGCATGGGGGCCTGCGCCGCCCTGCCCCTGCTCGGCGGCCTCTTTCCCAAGAGCGCACTGGCCAAGGCCATCAGCACGGCGCTCGATCAGTTCACCACCCTGGTCCCGGCCCAAAAAGGCATACTCACCGGGGCCCACTGGGGCGCCTTCGAGGCCATCGTCGAGGATGGCCGCATGGTGCGTGTCCAGCCGGTGGCGGACGATCCAGCCCCGAACGACCTCATCGACATGGCCCCCTATCAGGTCCATGCCAAGAACCGCATCAAGTACCCCATGGTGCGCAAGAGCTGGCTCGAGCATGGCCCCGGGGCCAGCCCCGAGCTGCGCGGCGCCGACGAATGGGTACGGGTGAGCTGGGAGCAGGCCATCGACCTGGTGGCGGGCGAGATCACGCGGGTGCAGAGCCAGTTCGGCCCCCAGGCGATCCACGCCGGCTCCTACGGCTGGAAGAGCGTGGGCCTGTTCCACAACAGCCGCACCCTGCTGCACCGGCTGATGAACCTCTCTGGCGGCTTCACCGGCTATGCCGGCGACTACTCCACCGGGGCGGCCCAGGTGATCATGTCCCACGTCATGGGCTCCATCGAGGTGTACGAGCAGCAGACCGCCTGGCCCAATGTGGTCGAACATGCCGAACTGGTGGTGCTGTGGGGCGTCAATGCCCAGGTCACCCTCAAGAACAGCTGGAACATGCCGGACCATGAAGGGCAGGCCGGCTTCCTGGCCCTGAAGGAGAAGGGCACCCGGGTCATCAGCATAGACCCCGTCTACAACGAGACCGCCAAGCTGCTCGGCGCCGAGTGGATTGCGCCCAACGCCTACACAGATGTGGCCATGATGCTGGGGGTGGCCCACAGCCTCTACCGCGCCAAGAAGCACGATCAGGCCTTCCTGGATCGCTACACCAGCGGCTTCGACCAGTTCCTCGACTACCTGCTCGGCAAGACGGACGGCCAGCCCAAGAGCGCCGAGTGGGCGGCGGCCATCTGCGGGGTCGAGGCCGGGCAGATCACCCAACTCGCCCTGGACATGGCCGCCAAGCGCACCATGATCATGGCGGGCTGGGGCATGCAGCGTCAGCACCACGGCGAGCAGCCGAACTGGATGCTGGTAACCCTGGCCGCCATGCTGGGCCAGATCGGCCTGCCGGGCGGCGGCTTCGGCTTCAGCTATCACTACTCCTCCGGCGGCAGCCCGACCGCCAAGGGAGGCATACTGTCCGGCATCTCGGCCGGGGACGCCCCCAAGAACAGCCCGGCCCCCATCCCGGTGGCCCGCATCGCCGACTGCCTGGCCAATCCCGGCAAGACCATCGACTTCAATGGCCGCAAGGTCACCTATCCGGACATCAAGCTGGTGTATGTGGCGGGCGGCAACCCCTTCCACCACCATCAGGATACCAACAACCTGCTCCAGGCCTGGCGCAGACCCGAGACGGTGATCGTCCACGAACCCTACTGGACTGCCACCGCCAAACACGCCGACATAGTGCTGCCGGTCACCACCAGCTACGAGCGCAACGATCTGGAGATGGGGGGCGACTACTCCCAGCGTTACGTCTTCCCCATGCACCAGTGCGTGCCGCCCCAGTTTGAGGCTCGCAACGATTTTGACATCTTCCGCGCCGTGGCCGCCAAGCTGGGCATGGAGGAGGCCTATACCGAAGGCAAGGACGAGACCCTCTGGCTCAAGCAGATGTATGACGCCATGGCCCTCCAGGCCCGGGGCGCCAAGGTGGCGCTGCCGCCCTTCACCATGTTCTGGGAGTCGAACAACTATGTGCGCTTCCCGGTGCCCGAGGCGAACAAGCAGTGGATCCGCCACGGCGATTTTCGCGAGAACCCGCTGCTCAACCCCCTCGGCACCCCGTCCGGCAAGATAGAGATCTTCTCCAACACCATCGCCAGGATGGGCTATGCCGACTGCGCGGGCCACGCCAAGTGGTTCGAGCCCAAGGAGTGGAAACAGGGCCCGGCGGCGGCTCAGTATCCCCTCTCCCTCAACACCTCCCACCCGACCCAGCGGCTGCACTCCCAGCTCGACAACACCCCCCTGCGGGACAAGTTCGCGGTGGCGGACCGGGAAGCCATCATGATCCACCCCGATGACGCCAAGGCCAGGGGCATAGCGGCTGGGGATCTGGTGCGCGCCTTCAACGATCGCGGCCAGATCCTGGTGGGGGCGCTGGTATCCAGGGACGTGCGCCCCGGGGTGGTGCGCATCTGCGAGGGGGCCTGGTTCGACCCCGCCGAGCCAGGCAAGGTGGGCGCCCTGTGCAAGAACGGCAACGTCAACTGCCTCACCTTCGACGAAGGGTCGTCGAGCCTGGCCCAGGGCAACTGCGGCCACATGGCCCAGCTGCAGATAGAGAAGTACACAGGCCCGGTGCTGGCCAATACCGCCCACGCGGTACCGGCCAATGCCTGATCCTGTCTGCTGACCATGAAAAACGGCGCCGAAAGGCGCCGTTTCTTTGTCTGTCTGCCAAAGAGCAGACATGGTCGGGACAGATTTAAAAATCCCCTTCTTCCATATGCTCCTGGGCACACTCCACCCACGAGGGGAGGCCAGAGCACAGGCTGATAATTCAGAAGTCCCCCTCCTCCATATACTCCTGGGCACACTCCACCAGCTGGGGCCAGAGATCTTCCGGCACCCAGGCATCCGGGTCATCCTCGTCACCGTCATACTGGGTCCAGAAATAGGTACGCAGCCCGCTGGCGAACTCGTCGCTCACCTCGGCCAGCTCGGAGAGGGGCCCCAGCCAGGCGATGCGGCGCAGGCCGCTGGCGAGGTCATTGATGGCATCGACCAGGGCGCGGTTGTCCGGGTTCTGCTCCACCAGCAGGGCAAAGCGCTCCCGGGCCTGCTCGGTCTGATCCTCATCCAGCTCACCCACGTCGGCCAGCAGGTCGACAAACTCTTCCAGCAGGTACTCGATCAGGCTCTCTCTCTCTTCAAACCACTGGATCTGGGCCCCTTTGGTACCCAGCACGGAGGCATCGAATGAATCATCAAGATGGCACAATGCCCACGGATCGTCGGTCATGAATCTCTTCCTTAGGCGTCAACAGATGCCACATAGTAAGCCCGGCCCGGCCCCCTCGCCACTCCGGATGGGGGGCGGGCCCGGCATGAAACAAGGGGTCGGCGTCGTGCGGCCTCAGCCGTCGACCCGCGCCACCTTGGGCAGGGAGAGGGAGGCCGCCAGCCCCCCCAGTTCGGCACGGCCCATGATGAGGCTGCCGCGATAGGCTTCGGCCAGGTCGGATACGATGTTGAGGCCGAGCCCGGAGCCGGGCACCTTCTCATCGAGGCGCACCCCGCGCAGCACGGCGCGGGCGATCTGATCCTCCGTCATACCGGGGCCGTCATCCTCGATGCGCAGGCTGATCCAGCCTCCCAGCTCGGCGCTGGAGACCCGCAACCGGCCCGCCGACCACTTGTAGGCGTTTTCCAGCAGGTTGCCGACCATCTCGTCAAAGTCCTGCTCCTCCACACCGACCGCCAGGGTGGCGGGCACCTGCAGATCCAGCTCCCTGCCCGGATAGAGGCGGGAGAAGGCGCGGCAGATATACTCCACCCGGGCCCGCACCGGGGTGGAGACCCCAAGCACCTTGGCGGCGCCGGTCACCCGCGCCTTGCCCAGGTGATAGTCGATGTGGCGCTGTATCTTGTCGAGCTGCTCCAGCATGGCCCCCTGCTCCTCGGGGGGCAGCTGGGCCAGCTGGTTGCGCATGATGCTCAGCGGCGTCTTGAGGGCGTGGGCCAGGTTACCGGTGTGGGCCCGGGCCCGCTGCAACAGCTCGCCATAGTGGTGCAGCAGGCGGTTGATATCCTCCACCAGGGGCTGGATCTCCAGGGGATAGCGCAGGCGGAACCCCTCCTGGTGTCCCTGATGGACCCGCACCAGCTCGCGCCGCAGCAGGTGGAGCGGGCGCAGGCCATAGACTATCTGGAAGGTGAAGCCGAGCAGCAGGCCGGTGGCGGCGAAGCCCAGGCCGAGAAAGAGGCCGATCCGGGTCTTGCGCAGCGTCTCGGTCAGGGCCGTGCTGTCCTTGGCCATCACCAGGGTAAACACTCGATCCGATCCGGGCAGCAGGACATTGCGGGTCATGATCAGCAGGGGCTCGTGATTGGGCCCCCTGCCGAGGAAGAGATCCGGATCCCCGAAGGCGGACTTGAGGCCATGGCTCTTGAGGTTGGTGTCCCAGAGCGAGCGGGAACGGCTGACGATCTGCTCCCCCAGCTCCAGCTGCCAGTAATAGCCGGAATAGGGCTGCCGATAGCGGGGATCGGCCATGGGCTCGGTGACTGCGGGCAGGCCGCTGTGCTGCACCTCCAGTCGCGCCAGCAGGTCATAGAGCTGCAGCCTCAGGCTGTCGGCTTCCGCCTCCTGCCAGTAGTTGCGCATCATGGTCTGCAGGCTGAAGCCGGTGGCGGAGAGAAAGAGACCGCACCAGATGAGGGCGATGGCCACCAGCCGTCCCCGCAGGGTCCGTACCAGCCTCATTCAAGACGCCCCTGGCGCCCTTGCTGCGGGGTCTGACTCATTCGTTGATCCGGTAGCCGAGTCCGCGCACCGTCTCGATCAGGTCAGCGTGGGTCTTCTTGCGGATCCGGCCGATGAACACCTCCACCGTGTTGGAGTCGCGGTCAAAGTCCTGGGCGTAGATGTGATCGATGAGCTCGCTGCGGGACACCACCTTGCCCTTGTGCTGCATCAGGTAGCCGAGCACCCGGAACTCGTGGGCGGTGAGCTTGATGGGGGTCCCCTCGTACCACACCTGGGAGGCGGCCATGTCCAGGCGCACGCCGCCCATCTCCAGAATGGAGCTGGCATTGCCGGCGGCGCGGCGCACCAGGGCATGGACCCTGGCCACCAGTTCGGCGACCTGGAACGGCTTGGTGAGGTAGTCATCGGCCCCGGCGTTGAGCCCCTCTATCTTCTCGTGCAGCTGGCCACGGGCGGTCAGCACCAGCACTGGGGTCGTCATCTCCTTGCTGCGCCACTCCTTGAGGATGCTCAGGCCATCGCGCCCCGGCAGGCCGAGATCCAGGATGATGGCGTCATAGGGTTCCGTCTCCCCGAGGAAACCGGCCTCGTTGCCATCGTGGCAGAGATCGGTGACGAAACCGGACTGTCGCAGTTGCTCGGCCAGCTGGTTGGCCAGGGTCTTTTCATCTTCAACGATCAGAATGCGCATAGATTGGGTCCAATGAATGGGATGTCACTCGGCGACGGGCGCCGGCGGAATGAAGAGATGTTCGAGATGATGGCCCTTGAGCCACACCATTTCCAGGGTATCGGCGCGGTAACCGACCTTGATGACGCTGTTTTCCCGATCGATCATCCTGAGCTCGTAGAGCCAGCGCCCATCCTGTTCGCTCAGATCGACCCGCAGCACCCGCCCCGGCAGATGGGCCGCCGCCGCCATCACCTCGTGGAAGGGTTTCACCCGTCCCTCGCTGACCGCCTGTTGCAGCTGCGCCTCGCTCGGCTCGCCATGGGCAGCCAGGGAGCACAACAGGGCAAACAGACCCAGGGCTCTATTCATGGGGGATTCATCTCCAGAAACCTAGCATGATCGCGGTTATAGTCTGCCAGCCCTGAATCCGGAATGAATATGATCCCGCGCACGATTTTCCCCATACTGGCCCTGTTGCTCAGCCTGACACCGCTCTGGGCGGGGGCACAGCAGGGGCGGCTCGAGATGGCAGAACTGATGAAACTGCTGGTGGCGAAAGGGTATCACGATATCCGGGAAGTCACCCTGACCGAAGATCGGTTCGAGGTCGATGCCCTGGACGACGCCTCCCGGCGGGTGCGCCTGGTGGTGGATGCCCGCAGCGGCGAGCTGCTGAGCCAGGAGCCGCAGTAAGGGCCGCCCCCTCCCCAGCCGCCAATGCAAGAGAGGCCATCAGGCCTCTCTTGCATTGAGCTTGTCGCGACGCTGCCCCTTGGGGCGGCCGCGCCAGGGCTTGAGCAGCCTGTCCCGCCGCGGCCAGAGCAGCGCCAGGGCCAGCAACAGGTAGATGAGGGGCTCCTGCCAGCCGCTCTTGACCGACCACCAGTAGTGCACAGGCACCAGCAGGGCCACGGCATAGATCCAGTTGTGCAGCCGCTGCCAACTCGGCCCCATGGCCCGCAGCAGGGCCGGGATCGAGGTGATGCCGAGCGCCAGCAACAGCAGCAGGGCGATGGCCCCCACCACTATGTAGCTGCGCTTCACCAGCTCGCCGCCGATCAGCCCCCAGTCGAACTGCAGATCCAGCCCCAACCACACCATGAAGTGCAATGACGCCCAGGTGGCACACCAGAGCCCGAGAGGACGGCGCAGCTTGACGAGCTGGCCCTGGCGCCAGCGCTTGGCGAGCGGCGAGACCAGCAGGGTGAGCAGCAGCAGATGCAGGGCCCCCTTGCCGAGATAGTGAGTCAGCCCCTGCACCGGATCCCCCCCCAGCAAGCCGGCCGGCACGGCATAGCCGAGCCAGAGCAGACTCCCCAAGGCACCCAGGTGCACCAGCAGGCGCAAGCCATTGATATGGGCTGTTTTCAGTCTCGGCGTCATATCGCTGTTCCCGTTATGTTTTTCCCACCCCTCATCCCCAACCCTTCTCCCGCCAGGGGAGAAGGGGGCAAGAGACCATTCGGGCAGAGCGTCAGTCTCAATACCATTTGCGCAGATCCATGCCCTGATAGAGGGAGGCGACCTCCTCCCCGTAGCCGTTGAACATCAGGGTGGGCTGGCGCTTGGCGCCAAAGATCCCCCCCTCGCCGATGAAGCGTTCGCTGGCCTGGCTCCAGCGCGGGTGATCCACCTCTGGATTGACGTTGGCGTAGAAGCCATATTCGTTCGGCGCCAGTAGGTTCCAGGTGGTGGGTGGCATCGCCTCCACCAGCCGGATGGAGACGATGCTCTTGATGCTCTTGAAGCCGTACTTCCAGGGCACCAGCAGCCGGATGGGGGCGCCATTTTGCCCCGGCAGCGTCTTGCCATAGAGGCCGACCGCCAGGAAGGCGAGCGGGTGCATGGCCTCGTCGATGCGCAGCCCCTCCACATAGGGGTAATCGATGCCGCCGCCGAGGGAGCGGGAAGCCTGCCCCGGCAGCTGATCAGGATCATACAGGGTCTCGAACGCCACGAACTTGGCACGGCTGGTGGGGGCGGCCCGCTTGATGATGTCGGCCAGGGAGATGCCACTCCAGGGCAGCACCATGGACCAGGCCTCGACACAGCGCAGCCGGTAGATGCGCTCCTCCAGGGGCCCCTTGTCCACCAGATCCTTCACATCCAGGGTGAAGGGGCGCTCGACCTCGCCGCCGACCTTCAGGGTCCAGGGCTCGGTCTTGAGGTAGTGCGCGTTGCGAGCCGGATCCCCCTTGCCGGTGCCCAGCTCGTAGAAGTTGTTGTGACTGGTCGCCTTGTCATAGGGGGTCAGCACCAGGCCCTCTGGGCGCGGCGCCGGACTGGCCTTGAGGGGTTTGCCTGCCGGGGCCGGAGCGGCGTCGCCCTTGAACAAATCGAGCAGGCTGGCCTGGGCGGGCAGGGCCAGGCTGGCGGCCCCGAGCCCCAGCCCCTTGAGCACCAGGCGCCGGTCCCGGTAGACCTGCTCCGGGGTGACATCGGCCTCGGTCGGATGATGGGAAGAAGAAGACTTGATCAGCATGCAGGGCTCCCGTCGGGATGAGGTGTTAATGATGAGACCGCGTCACCGCCAGATCCCTTTCATCCCATGACAAAAAAGGCAACCGAGCGGGTCATGGGGCGTAAGGGAGCCCCTTGCACAGGGTGCCGACCAGAAACAGCATGACGAAGACAAGCAGGGGAACCAGGACGTTTGACGACATGAGACTCACTCCTTCGAGGCGACGGGGCCCATAACTATGGTGCAGCCAGGAGGGGTCGGCCAGTGAATCTTTTTCGCGAGCGCAAGCGTATTCCTGCCGGTCGAAGCGTGATCTGGATCACGGCTCGCTGCGCCCCGCCTTGCCGCTGCTTTGCACAGGGGTATTCTCCCGCCCTTTCCACATTGCCAGGGGTGTATCGCCATGTCTCCGCTGCTTGCCATTGCCCTCACCACGGGCCTGCTCTCCGCCCTCTGGGGCTGGCTGGCCGTGGCGCTCGGTCTCCTCTCCTGGGTTGGTTTCCTCGGCTGCACCAGCTATTTCGCCTCCCAGGGCGGCGTGCGCGCCCTGGGTCAGACCCTGCTGTGCAATGCCAGTGGCATGCTCTGGGCTCTGCTGCTCATTCATGGGGAGTCCTGGTGGGGAGCCGGCGTGGCGGGCTATCTGATGACCGGGGTGGTGGCGACCCTGATGTGCATGCAGGCCAGGCAGCAGTGGCTGGCCTATATTCCCGGCACCTTCGCCGGCTGCTGCGCCACCTTTGGCGCGGCGGGAGAGTGGCGCCTGGTCCTGCCCTCCCTGGTGCTGGGCGCCCTGTTTGGCTACCTGATGAAGGCGAGCGGCCTCTGGTTGTCGCACCGCAGCCAGCGGCCGGCCCCATCCGCCCGGCAGACCAGCCCCTCGGCCTGATCCTCCCTCACCCCTTGGGCTTGAAGTTGGCGGCCTCTATATGGTGGCGGTTGAGCAGCTTGTAAAAGTCGGTGCGATTGCGTCCCGCCATGTTGGCGGCCAGGGTGACATTGCCCTCTGTGGTACGCAGCAGGCGGATCAGGTACTCCTTCTCGAACTCGGCCCTGGCCTCGTTGAAGGAGGGGATGCCGCCGCTGTGACCGCTCAGGGCGGACTCCACCATGACGGCCCCGATCACCGGGCTGCTGCACAGGCTTGCCAGCTGTTCCACCAGGCTGGAGAGCTGGCGCACGTTGCCCGGCCAGGCGGCACTGGCCAGCATGGCCAGCGCCTCGGGGGAGAAGCCCATCGCCAGACAGTCTGGGTGGCGCGCCCGGTAGCCATCGAGCGCCTGTCTGGCCAGCAGGGGGATGTCCTCGCTGCGGTTGCACAGGGGCGGCAGGGTAATGTTGGCGACGTTGAGCCGATAGAAGAGATCCTCGCGAAACCGCCCCTCGTCCATGGCCGCCACCAGATCCTGATGGCTGGCGCTGATCACCCTTACCTCGGGCGTCCCCTGGCCATACTCCTGCAGCACCTGCAACAGCTTGGCCTGCAGCGAGGCCGACAGGTTGCCTATCTCGTCGAGGAAGAGGGTCGCGCCCCTGGCCTGGTCGAACAGGCCGGAGCGGCCATCCTCGCCAAACAGCTCCCGATCCAGCACCTCCCAGGAGAAGGCCGCACAGTTGATGGCGTGGAACGGCCGATCCCGCCGGCTACTGGCCTGGTACAGGGTCTGGGCCATGAGCCCCTTGCCCGCACCGGACGGTCCCAGGATCAGCACGGGCACCTCCATGCCGGCGATGGTGCTGGCCTGGATCAGGATCTGCTCCATCTGGGGGTTGCGGGTCAGGATCTGGGACTGCCACTCCCAGGTCTGCTTGGGACGGGTCAGGCTGAGGGCATGCTCTATGGTGCTCAGCAGCTCGTCCTTGTCGATGGGCTTGGTCAGGAAGCTGAACACCCCGGAGCGGGTCGCCTGAATGGCATCGGGAATGGTGCCGTGGGCCGTCATGATGATGACGGGCATCCCCAGCCACTGGGCCTGGATCTTCTCGAACAGCGCCAGTCCATCCATGCCTCCCATGCGCAGATCGCTCAGCACCAGATCGGCCCGCCGCTGGCGCAACCGATCGAGGGCCGCCTCGGCGCTGTCGGCGGTGTCCACCTCGTAACCCTGGCTGCGCAGCCGCATGCCCATCAGCTTGAGCAGGCTGGCATCATCATCCACCAACAAGATACGGCTCATGGCAAGGCACTCCCCGACTCCTGATACTTGCGTCGGTTGAGCTGCTCATCGATGGCGGAGAGCTGCTCTATCTGCCGCTTGAGCCGCTGCACCTCCTGGCTCTGGTCGTCGCGCCGGCTGTCGCGGGCCAGCAGCTGCTCGCCCAGGGCAATCCAGCTGCGCAGGAAGGCCTGGGCGTCCAGGCCGAGTTCGGGCTGCAACCCCTTGAGGGCATCGAGTCCGGCGCGGCGGCTCGCCACCGACTCGGCGGGATGGCTGTTGACCATGGCCAGGCTGACCCGGCTCTCCAGATCCGGCTGGTTGCGCAGCCGCTCACGCTCCTGCTCCCGCTGTTGCGGCTGACTGGCCAGCAACCAGTCGGAATATTGCAGGCGCACCTGCATCTCCTTGTTGGCAAACTCCATGCGCTGGGTCAGCTCGGCATCCGTGACCGAGGCGGGCTCCTGGCGCGGCAGCAGGCCGCACCCCGTCAACATGCCCGCCAGCAGGGCGGGAAACATCAGTCGTTTGATCATAGGTATCACTTCAGCGTCAACCGGAAACAGACGGCGGCCTGGCCATCGTCCACCAGACTCAGCTCGCCGCCGAGGCTGATGGCCGACTCACGGGCAATGGAGAGCCCCATGCCAGACCCTTTCAATACGCCCTCACGAGCGATACTGCCCTGCTCGAAGGGTTCGAAGATACGTTCACGTTCATCCTGGGGGATGGTGGGGCCCTCATTGGCCACCTCCAGCCAGCTTTGCTGCCCATCCTGGCCCCAGCGGATCCAGATCTGGCCACCCCGGGCGCCATAGCTGACCGCGTTGGTGAAGAGGTTGTCGATGATGAGCCGCATCCGGTAAGGGTCGGTCAGCAGAGTCAGCTCCCGCTCAGGCAGCTGCACCCTGCTCCCCTTGGATTCGAGCGCCAGCCGGTATTCGGCGCACAGGGACTCGAGCAGCGGCGTCAGCGCCACCGGCACCCGCTCGAACGCCTCCTGCTGGCTCAGGCGGTTGAAGTCGAGCAGTCGCTCGATCAGGGTCTGCAGACGGCGGCTGTTCTGTTCCAGCATCTGGCAGATCTCCTGCTGATCCGGGGTGAGGGGCCCCACCAGCTGCTCGCAGAGCAGATCCGCGCCCTCCCGCAGCACCGCCAGCGGCGTCTTCAGCTCATGGGAGACATGGCGCAAAAACTGATACTTCTGCTGCTCCAGCTCCTTCAACTTGTCGTGCAGCCAGCCGATCCGCTCCCCCAGCACCACCAGCTCGGCCGGGCCATCGACCGGTTTCTTGTCCGGCTCTATTCCGGCGCCCAGGCTGAGGATTCGCGACTCAATCTGGCGCACCGGGTGGATGATCAGGTAAGTGAACAGCAGGATCAACAGCAGGCTGAGCACGGCGACCAGGCCGCTGACCCACCAGATCTCCTTCATGAGCGCATCGATGGCGAGCCGCACCCTGAGCACATGCTCATCCACCTGGCTGCGGGTCGCCACCTCCAGCTGCATGTTCGCCTCGCTGAGATCCTCGAAGCGCAAACTGGTCGACTCGGCCTTGGCCCGAGCCAGATCCTGCAGGCCATCGAGCCAGCCGATCAGCTCGTCCAGCTGGCCGTAGACGGGGGCATTGGGGATGGAAGCCTGGTGCTCCTTGAGCAGGCCGCGATAGTGGCCGAGCTGCTGCTGATAGCTGGCGAGGATGCGATTGTCCCCGAGCACGGCGTAACGGCGCAGGGTGCGTTCCAGATCCACCGCCAGACTGGTGAGCAGGGTCGCCCGCCGCGTGTCGCGCACCGCCCGCTCCATCTCGTCACTGGTGAGCTGACTCAGGTGTTCGAGGGCGCGAGTGTCGTGCCAGATCATGCCGCCGAGCGGCATCAGCACCAGCGCGAAGCCCATCAGGACCACTTGTAACAGTGAGCGCGGTCTTACCCTTGTCATCTTGCACTCTCAGCTCATCATTGGGGTGGCAAGCATATCCGCAGTCGCACAAAAAACAAAACCGGCCCAGGGGCCGGTTGAATCACAGCTGCCTGACTAGGCAGAAAATACGGAGACGGCACTGATGATGAACACCAGGGCGAGGGCCCCCGTCGCCGTCACCACAGCCCACTTCATTTCTGCACTCATAACCCCTCCTGAGTTGCTCAATCAGAGTCCGATCACAACATATCGGATTGATGTTAATGCATAGTTAAGGTAATTAACGTGAGCCAGATAACCATTTTCAGATGAGCCTCAACGCAAGGGATAGCGCCATGTTCTATCTGTGTAGCATAGGATCCAACCTCGAACCCGAACGGCATGTCGATCGTGCGCTCGGCGAACTGCTGGCGCGTTTTCGGCGTCTACAGCTGAGCTCGGTGATCAAGACCAAGCCGGTGGGCATGCAGTCGCGCCACGACTTTCTCAACTGTCTGTTCGTGATCGAGAGCGAGAGCGCCCCCCAGAGCCTCAAGGCGGAGTTCATAGCCATGGAGCAGGCCCATGGCCGCAATCGCGGCGATCCCCTGTGCAAGGTGCACGACAGGCCGCTCGACATCGACATCCTGGCCATGGGCGACGACGACGACTTTCACGCCGCCGAGGTCGATGCCTACCTCCAGGATCTGCTGGCCGAGCTCTATGGCGAGCAGCCTGCCAACGTCCAGAAAGTGGTGCTGAGCCCCTGCGGGGTGACCATAGGCCAGGCCCCGGTCTACCTCAGTCAGGGATCAGATGATGGCCAGGGAGCGGCCACCGTCCACCTTGATGCTCGCCCCCGTCATGTAGTGATTGCCCAGCAGTAGCTGCACCGCCTGCCAGATAGGCTCTAGCCCCCCCTCCCGCGCCAGCGGCGTCCTGGCCAGCACCTGCTGGCGCCAGGCCTCATCGTGCTCGTCGAGAAACAGTATGGGGCCGGGCTCTATGGTGTTGACCCGCACCGCCGGGGCCAGCTGACGCGCCAGACTCATGGCCAGGGAGTGAGCCCCCGCCTTGGTCGCCACATAGTTGGCAAAGCGAGGGGCAGGGCCGTGAATGTAGATGTCGGTGATCTGGATGATGCTGGCGTTGACATTGCTCGCCAGCCTGGGGGCCAGCACCTGGTTGAGCTGGAAGGGGGCCGCCATGTGCACCCGGTAGAAGCGATCGAACTGGGCCAGCTGCTCGGCGGGATCCTCGGCCAGGGGCTCGAATGCCGAGGCGTTGTGGATGATGAGCCCCAGATCCTCATGGCGCGCCGTGGCATGGGCCAGGGCGGCCACCTCCCCGGGCCGGGTGAAGTCGGCCTGGATAAGCTCGACCCCGAGCGCCCTCAGCCGCGCCAGCTCCGGGCGCTCGGAGCGATACTGCCCCGTCACCTGCCAACCCGCCGCCACCAGCTGCTCGCACAGATAAAACCCGAGTCGTCGACCCGCTCCCGTCACCAAGGCACGCATAACCCCTCCTCACCATCCCTGAGCCGACTGGTGCCATTTGTCACAAAATTGCCCGGCCGATCGCATCTTCACTCCATCGCCAATGATATTGTCTATCAATCCCTGCGGCACCACCCATTGGTGCCAGCGAAGCGGCTGTCTCATAGTGCAGGCAACCAGAACCGTGGAGCAATCAATATGTTACAAGTACGCGATCACATGAGCCGCCTGAGCCACTCCCTCAGCCCCCAGCAGGGGCTGGCCGCCGCCCTCGACAGCCTGTACGCCTCCGGCCTGAGTGGTCTGCCCGTGCTCAATGACCAGCATCAGCTGGTTGGCTTTCTCTCCGAGCAGGACTGCATCCCCAGCCTGCTGACCGGCAGCTACCACTGCGATACCCGCACCCAGGTGCAGGACATGATGAGCAAGACCCCCCTCTCCATCGGCCCCGACGAGAGCATCCTGGATCTGGCCCGCCAGATGACGGGGGCCAAGCCTCGCATCTACCCCGTGGTCGAGCAGGGCAAGGTGATCGGCATCATCAGCCGCCGCCAGGTGATGCAGGTGCTCAATCAGCAGCTCAAGGGGTGCCAGCAGACCTGAGTTCGGGACTCAAGCATCGACCAGGGATGGTCGATATGATCTCTACCACCGCGGCCAAGGCGCCGCCCCCGTGGCTTTTGGAGAAGCTGATTGCGGATCTTGTTCCTGTTATGGCTGCTGCTGCCCTGCGCCCTCGGCGCCAAAACGCTGGTGATTGGCGGCATGCTGGAGCCACCGCTCAAGTACCTCGACGCCAAGCAGCGCCCGACCGGCATGGACGTCGAGCTGCTCACCGAGATCTTCACCGCCATGGGGATGCCCATCGAGATCATCCTGACCGATTCGAGCGCCCGCCTCACCCGCAATGCCAGGACGGGGCGCTACGATCTGCTGATGAGCCACTCCTTCCAGCCCGGACGGGAAGCCTACCTCCTCTATCCGAAGCAGTCTCACATCCGCCACAGCTGGCACTTCTTCGTTCGCAAGGCAGACATGGCGCGCATCCAGTATCAGTCCATCGAGGATCTCAAACCCTGGCGTATCGGCCTCACCCGGGATTACGCCTACACCCCCGAGCTCAGCGCCATGCTGCATGCCCCCGGCTACCAGTTTCAGGAGATCCCCCTCAACCAGCTGCAACTGCGCAAGCTGGTGGCCGGGCGCATCGACCTGGTGCCCATGTCCCTGGTCACCGCCTTCGGCCAGATCCGTGAAGAGGGGCTGAGCGATCGGGTCGATTACCTGCCCAAACCCCTCAAGAGCAGCCCCTACTACCATGTCTGGTGCAAGGCCAGGGCCGATGCCGACACCCCGGCCCTGATGGCGGCCTACGATGCCGAGCTGCTGCACATGAAGCATGACGGTCGCCTCAAGGCCATCTACGACAAGTACGGCATCCCCTATATCGAGCCCTGAGCCCAGCGATCCCGATACGGCGTTTCCAGCATCCAGCGCGTCCCTTATGCCCGACTCAGGGTTTCACAGGGGAGAGGGATCTTGCTCGACACTCAGGGCCTCACATCTCGCAGGATGGGATTTTGCAGCGAGATCAGGGTTTCGGTATGAGGTCTGGACCTCGCACACCCCTCCATGCGCTGCCCCCTCAGGGCTTCACGTCTCTCAATGTCAGGTTTTGCAGCGAGATCAACGTCTCGCATGAGGTCTGGACCTCGCACACCCCTCCATGCGCTGCCCCCTCAGGGCTTCACGTCTCTCAATGTCAGGTTTTGCAGCGAGATCAACGTCTCGCATGAGGCCTGGATCTCGCACACCCCTCCATGCGCTGCCCCCTCAGGGCTTCACGTCCCGCAGGATGGGGTTTTGCAGCGAGATCAACGTCTCGCATGAGGCCTGGATCTCGCACAACCCCCCATGCGCTGCCCCTCAGGGCTTCACGTCCCGCAGGATGGGGTTTTGCAGCGAGATCAGGGTTTCGGTGGACTGGATCTCGTCTATGGTCTGGATCTTGTGGATCAGCACCGTCTGCAACTCGTCGATGGAGCGGGTCATCACCTTGATGAAGATGCTGTAATTGCCCGTGGTGTAGTAGGCCTCCACCACCTCGTCCAGCGCCTGCAGTCTGGCCAGGGCCGAGGGGTAATCCTTGGCACTCTTGAGGTTGATGCCGATAAAGCAGCAGACGTCATACCCCAGCCGCTTGGCATTCACCTGCACCCTGGTCCCCTCGATGATCCCCGCCTGCTTCATCTTCTCCACCCGCACATGGATGGTGCCCGGGCTGACCGCCAGCTGCTTGGCCAGCTCGGCATACGGGATCCGCGCATTCTCCATCAGGGCGCTGAGGATGGCCTGATCGAGATTATCGATCCGATAATTTTCTGGCACTTTTTTACACTCCCGTTGAGGATATCTCATTAATGACCGGGTTATTTTGTAGAAAAAAACAGGCAAAGCCTATTTCTATTATCGAATATTGAATTTTGTGTGCCATCTGTTGAAGAATCACCGCATTCAACCGGTTCGCAACAGGTATTCAGCATGAAACAGCACTACATTCGCAGCCAGCAGCAGATCAGCTTGGTCAAAGAGATCTTCTCCCGCCAACTCGCCCAGCAACTCGGCCTGATGGAGGTACAAGCCCCCATTCTGAGCCGGGTCGGCGACGGCACCCAGGACAACCTCTCCGGCCACGAGCATGCGGTGCAGGTCAAGGTGAAGACCCTGCCCGAGCACAGCTACGAAGTGGTGCATTCGCTGGCCAAGTGGAAGCGCCAGACCCTGGGCCGCTTCGGCTTCGGCCCGGGTGAAGGCATCTACACCCACATGAAGGCGCTGCGCCCGGATGAAGACAGGCTCACCCCCATCCACTCCGTCTACGTGGATCAGTGGGACTGGGAGAAGGTGATGCCGGGCGAGCGCCGGGATCTCGCCTATCTGCAGGAGACGGTGCGCGGCATCTGGGCCGCCATCAAGGCTACCGAGCGCGCGGTCTGCGCCGAACACGAGCTGACCCCCTTCCTGCCGGCGGAGATCCAGTTCCTGCACAGCGAAGAGCTGCTGAGCCGTTACCCGAGCCTCGACGCCAAGGGGCGCGAGCGGGCCATCGCCAAGGAGCTGGGGGCCGTCTTCCTCATCGGCATCGGCGGTGCGCTGTCCCACGGCGAACGCCACGACGTGCGCGCCCCGGACTACGACGACTGGAGCAGCGAGAGCGAACTGGGTCTGGCGGGTCTGAACGGCGACATCCTGGTGTGGAACCCTGTGCTGGAAGACAGCTTCGAGATCTCCTCCATGGGGATCCGGGTGGACGCCGAGGCCCTGCGCCGCCAGCTCGCCATCACGGGAGACGAGGATCGCCTGCAATACGACTGGCACCAGGATCTGCTGGCGGAGCGGATGCCGCAAACCATAGGCGGCGGCATAGGCCAATCCCGTCTGGCCATGCTGCTGCTGCAAAAAGAACATATCGGTCAGGTACAAGTAGGTGTCTGGCCATCCGAGATGAAGGCTGCCATCCCGGGCATGTTGTAAGTCGGCTTTCTCGTAAAGGAGCATATCGACAAACAGGCACAGGTCGGTGTCTGGCCGGCCGAGATGAAAGCCGCTATTCCTCCGGGCATGCTCTAAGCCGGTCAACGCAGTGAGCCTTCTCACAAAGGAGCACATCGGGCAGCAGACACACGTGTCTGGTCGGCCGAGATGAAAGCCACCATTCCAGGCATGCTGTAAACGAGTTGATTTCATCGGTCTGGCTCGCGGGTCAGCCCTGACAGGTGTGTGGCGGTGCGGACTGAAAGAGCGCAGTCCGCACAGGCTGTAAGCAGAGTGGTCATCCTGGATGGCCCTTTGCGAAACCGGGGCTTGCCCCTGCGACCCGCTCAACCCACGCAAGGTCGCATTGAATACATTCCTCCCGGCAATCTTAGGATTGCCGTTTTTTTTTGCCTTACCGCCACCAGACATGACAACGCCAGCCCGAAGGCTGGCGTTGTGGACACGCAGGGGAGATCCATCACTGGGTCATGGTCAGCCCGTTGCTGTCGGCCCCCAGCAGCAACTTCTTGCCGGGGATGACCCGGCCGCTGAGCAGGGCCTGGGCCAGCGGGTTCTCCACCTTCTGCTGGATTGCCCGCTTGAGGGGCCGCGCCCCGTAGACGGGATCGAAACCGGCGTGGACCAGCTTGGTCAGCAGCTCCTCGCTCACCTCCACCTCGAAGCCCTGGGACTCCAGGCGGCCCATCAGGCTCCCCAGCTGGATGCGGGCGATGGACTTGATGTGATCCTCGCCGAGGGGGTGGAACACCACAGTCTCGTCGATCCGGTTGATGAACTCCGGGCGGAAGCTGCGGGTCAGCAGCTCCATCAACAGGGCCTTCATCTCCTCATAGTCCTTCTCCGCGTAGTGCTCCTGGATGAGATCCGAGCCGAGGTTGGAGGTCATGATCACCACGGTATTGCGAAAATCGACGGTGCGACCCTGACCATCGGTCAGGCGACCGTCGTCCAGCACCTGCAGCAGGATGTTGAACACATCCGGGTGCGCCTTCTCCACCTCGTCCAGCAGGATCACCGAGTAGGGGCGACGGCGTACCGCCTCGGTCAGATAACCCCCCTCCTCGTAGCCCACGTATCCCGGAGGCGCCCCCACCAGCCGGGCCACGCTGTGCTTCTCCATGAACTCGGACATGTCGATGCGCACCATGGCGTCCTGGGTATCGAACAGGAACTCCGCCAGCGCCTTGCACAGCTCTGTCTTGCCCACCCCGGTCGGGCCGAGGAACAGGAAGGAGCCGATGGGGCGGTTCGGATCGGACAGCCCGGCCCGGGAGCGGCGGATGGCGTTGGAGACGGCGTCCACCGCCTCTTCCTGGCCGATCACCCGGCTGTGCAGCTGATCCTCCATCCGCAGCAGCTTGTCCCGTTCCCCTTCCAGCATGCGGGCGACCGGAATGCCGGTCCAGCGCGCCAAGACGTCTGCGATCTCCACGTCGGTGACACGGTTGCGCAGCAGGCTGGTCTCCTGCATCTCCGCCTGGGTGGCGAGGTCGAGCTGTTTCTCCAGCTCGGGAATGCGGCCATATTGCAGCTCGGACATGCGGGCCAAGTCGCCTGCGCGGCGCGCCACCTCGAGATCCTGACGGGCCTGCTCCAGCGCAGCCTTGATGTGCTGGGTACCGGCAAGGGCGGCCTTCTCGGCCTTCCACACCTCTTCCAGCTCGTTGTATTCCCGCTCCTTCTCGGTCAGCTCATGGTTGAGCAGATCGAGGCGCTTGCGGCTGGCGTCGTCGTCCTCCTTCATCAGCGCCTGCTGCTCCAGCTTCAGCTGGATGATGCGCCGCTCCAGCCGGTCCAGGGATTCGGGCTTGGAGTCGATCTGCAGCCGTATGCTGGCCGCCGCCTCGTCGATAAGGTCGATGGCCTTGTCAGGCAGCTGGCGATCCGCGATGTAGCGGTGGGAGAGCTGGGCCGCCGCGACTATGGCGGGGTCTGTGATCTGCACATGGTGGTGCAGCTCATAGCGCTCCTTCAAGCCGCGCAGTATGGCGATGGTGTCCTCCACCGAGGGCTCCTCCACCAGCACCTTCTGGAAACGGCGCTCGAGGGCGGCGTCTTTCTCCACGTACTGCCTGTACTCATCGAGCGTGGTGGCACCGACGCAGTGCAGCTCACCGCGCGCCAGGGCCGGTTTGAGCATATTGCCCGCGTCCATGGCACCCTCGCCCTTGCCGGCGCCGACCATGGTGTGCAGCTCGTCCACGAAGAGGATGACGCTGCCCTCCTCCTTGGCGAGATCGCTCAGCACCGCCTTGAGCCGCTCCTCGAACTCGCCGCGATATTTGGCACCGGCCACCAGGGCCCCCATGTCGAGGGACAACACCCGCTTGTTCTTGAGCCCTTCCGGCACCTCGCCGTTGATGATGCGCTGGGCCAGCCCCTCGACGATGGCAGTCTTGCCGACGCCGGGGGCACCGATCAGCACGGGGTTGTTCTTGGTACGGCGCTGCAGCACCTGGATGGTGCGGCGGATCTCTTCATCCCGCCCGATCACCGGATCGAGCTTGCCGAGTTCGGCCCGCTCGGTGAGATCTATGGTGTACTTCTCCAGCGCCTGGCGGTTCTCCTCGGCGTTGGCATCATCGATCTTCTTGCCACCACGGACCTTGTCGATGGCCGCTTCGAGTTTTTCCTTGGTCAGGCCCTGGGCGCGCAGCAGCTCCCCCAGGTTGCCCTTCTCGTCGAGGGCCGCCAGCACGAACAGCTCGGACGAGATGAACTGATCCTTGCGCTGCTGGGCCAGCTTGTCGCAGACGTTGAGTAGACGACCAAGGCCGCTGGACAGTTGCACGTCCCCTTCGACACCGCTCACCTTGGGCAGGCGGTCGAGCTCTTCCCCCAGACGGGAGCGCAGGGCATTGATGTCGAGCCCGGTCAGGGTCAGCAGCGGACGGATGGAGCCGCCATCCTGATTGAGCAGGGCGGCCATCAGATGGACGGGTTCGATGAATTGGTGGTCACGACCCAGCGCGAGAGACTGGGCATCGGAAATGGCAACTTGGAATTTGCTGGTCAGGCGATCGAGGCGCATTGCACTCCCCCTTGAAAACGGACACCGCTTGTGCGGCAAACAACAGAACTTTCTGATCAGGAAGATGAGGCCCGTGCGGGTTATTTCAAGGGGCGGGGCTGGTTATTTTTTCTGCAAGGCGGGGAGAAGGCAGGATCCCCGCCCCTCTCGCGCGGATTTGGTCATGAGAGGTGCGGGGTATTACTTTTCGGATGCCTAACTGGTGCTTAGCGGGCCAACCAGATGAGGGAAACCATGCGCCCCGTCTGGCCGTCACGACGACATGGGCAGTAGAACTGCGCTCTGCACGGGAGGCAGTCCCCAGAGACAACTACTCTGCCAGCCAGATCAGCGATGCCATGCGGCCGGTCTGGCCGTCGCGGCGATAAGAGTAGAACCGATCACTATCGCTGAAGGTGCAGAACTCGCCGCCATAGATGGCGGTGACGCCGGCGCGGGCCAGGCGCAGCCGGGCCAACTGGTAGATATCCGCCAGCCACTTGCCCTCGTTGGCCGAGGGCACGAAGGCATCAGCCGACTCGGCCTGCACCGCCATGAAGGCATCGCGCACCTCGCCCCCCACCTCGAATGCAGCAGGGCCTATGGCGGGGCCGAGCCAGGCCAGGATCTGGTCCGGCGCACAGCCCATGGCGGCGATACTCGCCTCCAGCACGCCACCCTCTTCATCGCCCAGCAGCCCGCGCCAACCGGCATGGGCGGCCGCCACCACGGTACCGGCCCGGTCGCAAAACAGCACAGGCAGGCAGTCTGCTGTCATGACGATGCAGGCCAGTCCGGCCTCGTGGGCGCAGGCGGCATCGGCATCCGGGGCACTCTCATACCGCTTGCTGAGCCGATGCACGGCGATGCCATGCACCTGGTTGAGCCAGTTGAGAGGGGCCGGGATCCCCGCCGCCTGCTGCAATCGGGTCCGGTTGGCCGCGACCCGCGTCGGCTCGTCCCCCACATGGGCACCCAGATTGAGGCCGGCGAAGGCCCCTTCGCTCAGGCCACCGTCCCGAGTGGTGGAGAGGGCTCGCACCCGCGCCGGGGCGGGCCAGTCCGGTTGAATGGTCTTCATCTGTCACTCCTTTATGCTGCCTCTGCCTGCTGCCATAAAAAGCGGGGCACCCACTGGGTGCCCCGCCGCCATGCTCACGGGATCGCCGCGAAGCGGACCCTCAACCCCAGATCAGATCATCCGGGTTGGCCAGGGTATCGGCGCGCATCGCCTCCATCAAGTCCACCATGTCCTGAGGGGTGGGGGAGTGCCACTGCATCACCTCACCCGTGATGGGGTGTGCCAGTTGCAGCATGGTGGCGTGCAGGGCCTGGCGATGGAAGCCTCGCAGCGCGGCGGTCAGCTCCGGGGTGGCGTTACGCAGCAGACGCATGCGACCACCATAGACGGGGTCACCGACCAGCGGGTGCTTGATGTGCGCCATGTGAACCCGGATCTGGTGAGTTCGGCCGGTTTCCAGCCGCAGCCGCAGCCGGGTATGGCCGCGGAACTTCTCGTGCACCCGATAGTGGGTCACGGAATCACGGCCGTTGGGAATGACGGCCATGTGGGTACGCTGGGTCGGGTGACGGCCGATGGGGGCGTCAACCGTGCCCCCTGCGGTCATGTGGCCGATGGCGACCGCCTCGTACTCACGGGTGATCTGGCGCGCCTGCAGCGCCTCCACCAGGTGGGTCTGGGCGGGAATGGTCTTGGCGATTACCATGAGACCCGTGGTGTCCTTGTCCAGACGGTGCACTATGCCAGCACGGGGAACCTCGGCGATGTCGGGGTAGCGATGCAGCAAGGCGTTGAGCACGGTACCGTCCGGCGTGCCCGCCCCCGGGTGCACCACCAGACCGGCCGGCTTGTCGATCACCAGAATGTGTTCGTCTTCGAAGACGATGTTGAGGGCTATGTTCTGGGCATCCCAGCGGGTGTCATCTTCCAGCTCGACCGTCACATGGACCTGCTGCCCGGAGATGACTTTCTCCCTTGGTGTGTTGGCAACCTGACCATCCAGGGTCACTCTGTCTTGCAGGATCCACTCCTTGATCCGGGTGCGGGAGTAGTCGGGAAATATTTCTGCCAGAGCCTGATCGAGTCGCTGCCCGAATTGGTGATCCTGGAATTCGCCTGTTAATTCAATATGCTGGCTCATGTATGGTCTCTTGAGCGGGGGTTTCAATTCGAAATAATCCGGGTATTCTAGCTTTTCTTTTAGCCAAGCATAACGGATACTTTGCCAATTTCGTGGAAATGGACCGGATGTTGTTGATGGGAAAGAAGTCTCACCTGCTGATGTCGCTCGCCTTGGTCGCTACCCTGATCACTGGCTGTTCCAGCACCAAACCCAAGGTTCCCGACGAACCGCCGGAAACCCTGTACCAGAAAGCACGCCTCAAGCTGGATGCCGGCAACTATGTGAATGCCATCGAGTTATTGGAAGCATTGGACTCCAGATACCCGTTCGGTGCTTACTCCAACCAGGTGCAGCTCGACCTCATCTATGCCTACTACAAGCAGGATGACACCGCCCAGGCGACCGCCAATATCGACCGTTTCATCCGCCTCAACCCGGCGCACAAGAACATCGATTACGTCTTCTACATGCGCGGCCTGACCAACATGGCGGCGGATTACAACTTCTTCCAGGACTTCTTCGGCATCGATCGGGATGACAAGGATCCCTCCTACGCTCGCCAGGCGTTCCAGGACTTCAAGACACTGCTGCAGAACTACCCCAACAGTAGCTATGCCGCCGATGCCCGCGCCCGCATGATTGGCCTGAAAAACCGTCTCGCCCGCTACGATCTCAGCGTCGCCCAGTATTACGTGAAGCGTGATGCCCTGATCGCCGCCGCCAACCGGGCCAAGCAGGTGGTCGAGACCTACCCGGACACGCCCGAGACCGAAGCGGCGCTCGAGATCATGATCGAGTCTTACGAGACCCTCAAGATGCCGACCCTGGCCCAGCATGCCCGTGAGGTGCTGGCCAAGAACTACCCGGAGAACCGCCACGCCAAGGGGTGATGGCGCCGCACTCCCGACAAAAAACCGATGACCATGGTCATCGGTTTTTTTTTGCCTGACGCTGGGGCGGCGGCGCCGTTCTGCCGCCCCTCTGCTCCAGCCGCCGAGCTCAGTTGCGCTGCTTGGCCCGCATGATGTTGATGATCTCGATGTCGGTGTCCAGCATGCCCTGCCTGGAGAGCTGCCCCAGATTGGCGATGGTCTGATCCACGTCGTCGGAGACGATGCCCTCGCTCTGGGGCACCCTCAGGTTGTTGACCGCCATCAGGGAAGACTTCACCGCCGCCGAGGTGGAGGTGGAGACCTTCATGGAGCAGGCGCTGCCGGCGCCGTCGCAGATGATGCCGGACACATCCCCAATCATGTTGTTGATGCAGTGACTTATCTGCTCGAACCTGCCCCCCAGCAGCCAGGTGATGGCGGCGCCGGCCCCCATGGCGGCCGTGCTGGCGGCGCACAGGGCGGAGAGCTTGTTCTGGTACATCTTGATGTAGATGGCCACCAGATGGCTCATCACCAGTGCCCGGGTCAGCTGCTCCTCGCTGGAGCCGAGGAAGCGGGCGGCGGCCACCACCGGCATGGTGGCGGCGATGCCCTGATTGCCCGAGCCCGAGTTGGACATGGCGGGCAGCATGGCGCCATCCATGCGCGCGTCCGATGCGGCAGACGACAAGCGCATGGCGAGCGTCATCAGATCGTCGGAGAGCAGCTTGCGCTCCACCTGATCGGTCAGCATCTTGCCGATGCTCAGGCCATAGCCCTGCAAGCCTTCGTCCGCCAGGGCCTGGTTCATAGTGGCCGCCTCAGCGATGAAGGCGATCTCGGCGAGCGGTACCTCGAGGGCAAACTCGACTATCTCCTTCAGGGTCAAAGCCGGCCTGGCTGACCTGGCTGGCTGGATCTGCACCCCGGGCGCGCTGGCTTGCGTCATCAGCACCTCGCCATCGCGCTCCATCAACACGATGCGGGTGTGATCCGTGCAGATCACCACCCGGGCGCTGTGGCCATCGGCCTCGGCCAGCACCTCGGTGTAGAGCACATCGGGCACGTCCTTCACATCCACCTTGATGAGGGGCAGCAGCGCCTTGGCGGCGTCCACCTGCGCCGGGGTGAGGCCCTTGAGCACCTCCAGCCCCGCATCCGGGTTGCCCCCCGTGATGCCGACTGCGGCCGCCACCGGCAGGCCTATCATGCCGGTGCCGGGCACCCCGACTCCCATGCCGTTCTTGAACAGGTTGCCACTGACCCAGACGCTGATGCGGGTCGGATCCTGCCCCAGCAGCCTGCGGCAGTTGGCGGCGGCCAGGGCCACCGACATGGGCTCGGTGCAGCCCAGGGCAGGCACCACTTCGCGCTTGAGCAGGGCAATAAATTCGATCCATTGTGACTTCATCTGCGTGTGCTCCATGGTCGGGCGCTGCCCCTGTTGCATCTCATCAAACATCTATTATTGCGGAAAATCTCAAATTTAGTTGAGTCGTCCCGCGCGGATGGCAGGCATTATGCCCGACTTTTGAGCGATTGCCACGGCCGGCTGGCGACGCCGGCGTCACCTGACTACCTGGTGATGCCCGAGGCGGGAGGATGAGCGATACCATGGGCTGCGGGGGGCGTGCGGAGATGAAAAAGGGGGGCCTGAGCCCCCCTGGATATGCGTTGCGAAACAGGCGATCAGAGCGCCTTGAGGATCGCCTCGACGCTGGCCTTGGCATCGCCAAACAGCATCTGGGTGTTGTCCTTGAAGAACAGCGGGTTCTGCACACCGGCGTAGCCGGTGTTCATGGAGCGCTTGAAGCCGATGACGTTCTGCGCCTTCCACACTTCCAGCACCGGCATGCCGGCGATGGGGCTGCCCGGATCTTCCATCGCAGCCGGGTTGACGGTGTCGTTGGCACCGATCACCAGCACCACGTCGGTATCGCCGAAGTCTTCGTTGATCTCGTCCATCTCCAGCACGATGTCGTACGGCACCTTGGCTTCCGCCAGCAGCACGTTCATGTGGCCCGGCAGACGACCGGCAACCGGGTGGATACCGAAGCGCACCTTGACGCCGCGCTCGCGCAGCTTGTGGGTGATCTCGGCCACCGGGTACTGGGCCTGCGCCACCGCCATGCCGTAACCCGGGGTGATGATGACGGAGTGGGCGTTCTTGAGCATGTCGGCCACGTCTTCGGCGTTGGTCTCGCGGTATTCACCCATCTCCTGATCCGCCGTGGAGGCGACACCGTCGGAGCCGAAGCCACCGGCGATGACGGAGATGAAGGAGCGGTTCATCGCCTTGCACATGATGTAAGACAGGATGGCACCGGAGGAACCCACCAGGGCACCCACCACGATCAGCAGGTCGTTGGAGAGCATGAAGCCCGCCGCCGCCGCCGCCCAACCGGAGTAGGAGTTGAGCATGGAGACCACCACCGGCATGTCCGCGCCACCGATGGAGGCGACCAGATGCCAGCCGAACGCGAAGGCGATCAGGGTCATCAGGATCAGCGCCATGGTGGAGCCACCGACGTTGACGAAGTAGACCAGCAGCGCCAGGGAGACCAGCACCGCCAGCAGGTTCAGCTTGTGGCGGTGCGGCAGCATCAGCGGCTTGGAAGAGATGAGGCCGCGCAGCTTGCCGAACGCCACGACTGAACCGGTGAAGGTCACGGCACCGATGAAGACGCCCAGGAAGACTTCCACCAGGTGGATGTTCAGCATGGCGCCGGAGAGGTGCTCGGCCTGTACGGCCTGGGCCGCCTGCTCGAACGCCGCCCGGGCCGCGGCCAGGGTCGCATCCAGGTTGGAGCCGACGGAGACGACGACTTCAGCGGGCGCGGAGGGGTGCAGGTCGATGAAGCTGTTGAAGCCCACCAGCACCGCCGCCATGCCCACGAAGCTGTGCAGCACGGCCACCAGCTCGGGCATCTCTGTCATCTCGACCTTGAGCGCCAGACGCACGCCGATGGCGCCGCCGATGACCATGGCCAGCACTATCCAGTGCACGCCACTGGTTTCCGGGTTGAGTACGGTGGCGATGAGGGCGATGGCCATCCCCGCGATACCGAACAGGTTGCCATGCTTGGCCGTTTCTTGCTTCGACAGTCCCGCGAGACTGAGGATGAAGAGCACGGCGGCAACGATATAGGATGCTGTTACCAGTCCTTGAGACACGTTAAACCCCCTTAATCCTTACGGAACATCTTCAGCATGCGCTGAGTGACGGTGAAGCCACCGAAGATGTTGATACTGGCAATCAGCACGGCGACAAACGAGAGCGCGGTGACGAGCGTTGAACCCTGACCAATCTGCAGCAGAGCGCCGACCACGATGATGCCGGAGATGGCATTGGTGACCGACATCAGCGGCGTGTGCAGGGCGTGAGAGACGTTCCACACCACGTAGTAACCGACCACGCAGGCCAGGATGAAGACGGTGAAGTGGGAGAGGAAGGCGGCAGGTGCCACCGCGGCCACCCAACCGAAGGCGGCGATGCCGAGGGCACCGAACACGAACTTCTTGTTGGAGGGCTTCTTCTCTTCGGCCTTCTTGGCCTCGACCTTGGCGGCAGGCTTCTGCGGCGCGGCGGAGACGGCGATGGCGGGGGGCGGGAAGGTCACGTCACCGGCCTGGATCACCGTCATGTTGCGCTGCACCACGTCGTCGAAGTCGATGGCAACCTGGCCGTCCTTCTCCTTGCACATCAGCTTCATCAGGTTGACCAGGTTGGTGCCATAGAGCTGGGAGGATTGGGCGGGCAGACGACCCGGCAGATCGGTGTAACCGATCACCTTGACGCCGTTGTCGGTGACATGCAGTTCACCCGATACCGTGTATTCGCAGTTGCCGCCGGCCTGGGCCGCCATGTCCACGATGACGGAGCCCGGCTTCATGCTGTCCACCATCTCCTTGGTGATCAGCTTGGGTGCCGGCTTGCCCGGGATCAGGGCGGTGGTGATGATGATGTCCACTTCCTTGGCCTGCTGGGCAAACAGCGCCATCTCGGCCGCGATGAACTCTTCGCTCATCACCTTGGCGTAACCATCGGAGGAGGAACCATCCTCGCCGCCGAAGTCCAGCTTGAGGAATTCCCCACCCATGGACTCGATCTGCTCGGCTACTTCCAGACGGGTGTCGAAGGCACGCACGATGGCACCGAGGGAACCTGCGGTCCCGATGGCGGCCAGACCGGCCACACCGGCACCGATCACCAGTACCTTGGCGGGCGGGACTTTACCGGCGGCGGTGATCTGGCCGGTGAAGAAGCGACCGAACTGGTGGGCGGCCTCGACCACGGCGCGATAGCCGCCGATGTTGGCCATGGAGGAGAGGGCATCGAGGGACTGGGCACGGGAGATCCGCGGCACCATGTCCATCGCCATCACATTGATGTTGCGCGCGGACAGCTTCTTGACCAGCTCGGGATTCTGGGCGGGCCAGATGAAGCTCACCAGGGTGGCACCATCCTTAATTTCGGCGATCTCGGCATCGGTCGGGGCGTTGACCTTGAAGACAAGGTCGGCTTGCCAGACGCTCGGCACCACGCTGGCACCGGCCGCCTCGAAGGCGGCATCATCGAAGCTGGCCAGCTGGCCGGCGCCGGCCTCGACAGCCACCTCGAAGCCGAGCTTTTTCAGCTGCTCGACGGTGGCCGGGGTCGCTGCGACCCGGGTCTCACCGGCGAGACTCTCTCTCGGTATTCCAATCTGCATGACTATTCCCTGATGGTTAATAATTAATCGCGACCTAGTGTCTCATTTCTGGCGAAACAAGGCGCGGCCAAATTGCAGGCCAAGGACTCTTTGTTATGAAAATCAGCAGGCTCTCCCGCAACCTCCTGTCATGGTCAGGCCCCCGCTTTTCAGGTGCGAAGGTGATTAGTATCAAATTTTGGAGTTTTATTACAACCACGGTCCCGGGCGGGCGGGTAAAGAATTCGGCCCATCCTGGACCCTGATTAAAAAAAACGTACCAAATTAGAGGCTTAATACCAGCAAAAAGCGCTGAAAAAAGTGATCCAACCAGTCAAAAAAAATGTTTTGCCGGCCCTCTATCTTAGCGCTTTTTGTTCTTATGAAATCTGCCGTTGGCGCATCTGATGAACCGAAAGGGGAAAAAGTAACCTTTTTGTAACGACAGAGGGACCCAGCCCCCGCCATCGGGCGGGCTCGGGTCCCCTGGTTCAACCCCTGGCAGAGCCGGGGATCCACGCTCGCCTCTTACCAGGCGGCCTCATAAATATGCCGGCTCTGGGCCAGGTCGATGTCGCCGTGCTCGCCGAGGGCGGTCATGCCGTGCTCTTCGAGCTTGGCCAGCAAGGTATCGAGCTTGGCGTCCGCCACGTAATCCCGCAGCCGGGTCTTGATCCCCATCCGCTCGAAGAAGTCGCGGGTGGCTTTGATCGCGCCGTCGATGCGCTCCGCCTCGCTGCCGCTGCGCAGATCCCAGACCCGCTCGGCGTATTGCAGCAGCTTGGCGCGCTTCTGCTCACGCTTGGCCTGCAGCAGGGCGGGCAGCACCACCGCCAGGGTCTGGGCGTGGTCCAGGCCGTGCAGGGCGGTCAGCTCGTGGCCCAGCATGTGGGTGGCCCAGTCCTGGGGCACACCGGCACCGATCAGGCCGTTCAGCGCCAGGGTGGCGCTCCACATGATGTTGGCGCGCACGTCGTAGTCTTCCGGCTCCACCAGCGCCTTGGGGCCCTCCTCGGCCAGGGTCAGCAGCAGCCCTTCGGCGAAGCGATCCTGCACCTTGGCGTTGACCGGGTAGGTGAGGTATTGCTCCAGGGTGTGGATGAAGGCATCCACCACGCCGTTGGCCACCTGACGGGCGGGCAGGGTGTAGGTGAGCACGGGGTCGAGCACGGCGAAGCGCGGCATCACCAAGGGGGAGAAGAAGTGCTGCTTGTCACCCGTGCTCTTGCGGGTGATCACCGCGCCCATGTTCATCTCGGAGCCGGTGGCCGGCAGGGTCAGCACGCTGCCCAGGGGAATGGCGGAGGCCACCTCACCCCCGACGGTCTCGAGGATGTGCCAGGGGTCTTTGGCCGGATCGTAGTGAGCGGCCGCGGCGATGAACTTGGTGCCGTCCAGCACTGAGCCGCCGCCCACGGCGAGCAGGAAGTCGATGCGCTCGGCGCGGGCCAGCTCGACGGCGCCCATCAGGGTCTCGTAAGCCGGGTTGGGCTCGATGCCGCCGAACTCGAACAGGGTCAGGCCCGCCAGCTCGCTGCGGATCTGCGCCAGCAGGCCGCTGCGCACCACGCTGCCGCCACCGTAGGTGATGAGGACACGGGCGTCGGCCGGGATCTGGCCGCGCAGCTGGGCCACCTGGCCCTTGCCGAACAGCACCTTGGTGGGGGTGTGCAGGATGAAGTTGTTCATGGGATCTCCCGGGGTGATCGTAGTCGGTAAGGTATGGGTTGCATTTTTCTCTTATAACCACCTACCATCAAGGGAACTTTCTGCCGATTTCTTGCCTATTTCTACTGAGCCTGGATAAATGAGTACAAATCAGCCCGTCGCGGCGACCCAGCAGTCCGCCCTCGCCAGCCGGCTCGCCGCCCTGGCGCCACACCCGGGGATCACCGCCGCCCCCGTGCCCGGCGTGCACCTCATCTACACCACCGAGCACCACGACCGCATCCCTGTGCTCTACCGCCCGCGCATGATCATCATCCTGCAGGGGCACAAGGTGGGTTATCTCTCGGACTTCACCTTCCGCTACGACCCCGAGCACTACCTGATGATGACCCTGCCGCTGCCCTGCGAGTGCGAGTGCTTCGCCTCCCCCGAGTCCCCCCTGGTGGGACTCTCGGTGGAGATCGACGTGGCGGCGCTGCAGGCCCTGCTGCTGGAGATGGGGGACGCCGCCCCCGCCCCGGCGGAGCCGGGTCGCGGCGTGGTCTCCGTGCCCCTCTCCGAAACCATGCTGTGCGCGGTGGAGCGCCTCATCGAGGTGATGGACAAGCCGCTCCACGCCCGGGTGCTGGGGCCCCAGATAGTGCGCGAGATCCTGTTCCACGCCCTGCACGAAGGGGGCGCTCCCGCCCTGCTGGCCATGGCCAGCCGTCACAGCCAGGTGAGCCAGATAGCCCGGGTGCTGCGTATCATGGAGCAGCGCTTTACCGAGAACCTGACGGTGGAGGAGCTGGCCCGGGAGGCGAACATGAGCGTCTCGGCCTTCCACCACCACTTCAAGGCGGCCACCGCCACCTCCCCACTGCAGTACATCAAGACCCTGCGCCTGCACAAGGCGCGGCTGATGATGCTGCACGACGGCCTCAAGGCCGGGGTGGCGGCGGACAAGGTCGGCTACGAGAGCGGCTCCCAGTTCAGCCGCGAATACAAACGCTTCTTTGGCAACACCCCGAGCGAACACGCGGCGCGCTTTCGCTCCGGGCAACTGCGTATCGTGGAGGGATGACATGCGCACACCGATCCTGCTCGTTCTGGCCCTGCTCGCCACCGCCTGCACCGGCCTCGCCGATGGCATCCGCCCCGTCACCGGCTTCCAGCTCGACCGCTACCTGGGTACCTGGTACGAAATCGCCCGCCTCGACCACAGCTTCGAGCGCGGGCTGGAGCGGGTGAGCGCCAGCTACAGCCTGCGGGATGACGGCGGTGTCAGGGTGATCAACCGGGGGCAGGACGAGCAGGGCGTCTGGCGCGAGGCCGAGGGCAAGGCCTACTTCGTGGGCAAGCCGGACGAGGGGCGGCTCAAGGTGAGCTTCTTCGGCCCCTTCTACGGCGGCTACAACGTCATCGATCTGGACCCCGACTACCAGCTCTCCCTGGTGACCAGCTACAGCCACGACTACCTGTGGATCCTCGCCCGCTCCCCCCAGCCGCCAAGGGAGAAGGTGGATGCGCTGATTGCCAAGGCCAGGGAGCTGGGCTTTGCCACCGACCAGCTTATCTGGGTCAGGCAGGCTCCCTGAGTCTGTCGTGAAATAACCAAGGGCAGCCTGCGGGCTGCCCTTGTCGTTGCTGGAATGGCGGGATGATCAGAGCCGGAAGCGGCCCACCTCCTGCTCCAGCCGCTCGGTCAAAGACTTGAGCTCCGCGGCCTGGGCGGCCTCTTCCCGCGCCTGCTCCGCCAATGCCTGGGAGACGTGGCGGATGTTCTCTGTGTTGCGGCTGATCTCGCCGGTGACCGAGGTCTGCTCCTCGGCCGCCGCCGCTATCTGGGTCGCCATGTCGCTGATGGAGCCGATGGCCTCATTGATCCGCGCCAGGCTCTGGTTGGCGGCCTCCGCATCCTCCACGCTGGTGCCCGCCAGCTGACGACTGGTCTCCATGCCCCCCACGGCGCGGCGGGTGGTCTGCTGCAGCGCCTCTATCATCTGCTGGATCTCGGCGGTGGAGTCGTGGGTGCGGCGCGACAGCACCCTCACCTCGTCCGCCACCACGGCGAAACCACGGCCCTGCTCACCGGCCCGGGCCGCCTCGATGGCGGCGTTCAGGGCCAGCAGGTTGGTCTGCTCGGCGATGCCGCTGATGGTGGCCAGGATGCCGCTGATCTTCTGGGCATGGCCATCCAGCTCATGGATGGTCTGGCTGGCATCGGCCACCTCGTCCGCCAGACCCGTGATGCTGCGCTGGCTCTGGCCGACCTGGGACTGACCGGCTACCGCCAGCCTGACCGCGTCGCCGGAGGTGGTGGCGGCAAACTCGGCGTTGCCGGCTATCTCCTGGGTGGCGGAGGCCATCTCGGTCACCGCGGTCGCCACCATGACGATCTCGTCCTGCTGCTGGCGCACCCGCTGGCTGCGCGCCTGGGCCCCCGCCGCCTGGGCCCGCGACTGGGCAGCCAGCTCGGTGGTGACGTCACGCAACCGGCTGACGATGCCGTGCAGCCGGGCCACGAACTGGTTGAAGTTCTGGGCCAGCAGCCCCACCTCATCCTTGCTGTTGGCCGTTATCTGCACCGTGAGATCCCCCTCGCCATGGGCTATGTCGGCCAGCGCCTTGGAGACCCGGCCGAGATCCGCGAACAGGTAGTTGAACATGGCGATGAGCAGGGCGCTGAACACCAGCAGCAGCACCAGGGTCAGCCCCACCAGCTGCCACAGCAGGGTGGCGAAGGGTGCCTCCAGCACCTCCTTGTACATTACCATGGCCAGCAGCCAGTCAGTGCCGGGCACCCCCTGCACCGACATCAGTACCTCGCGCCCGTCTATGGTGGCTCCATGGAGCTGGTTGCTGCTCTCGCCCCACTGGCGGAAGGTGGCGGCAGAGAGCCCGGGCGCCAGCTCGGCCACCGGCTTGAGGGCCAGATCCTTGTTCGGGTGGCCGACGATGAGGCCGCTGCTGTCGAGCAGCATGGCGTACCCCTCCCCCTGCACCTTCATCGCCAGCACCTCGTCG
This sequence comes from Aeromonas sobria, assembly GCF_050266975.1. Taxonomy (GTDB): domain Bacteria; phylum Pseudomonadota; class Gammaproteobacteria; order Enterobacterales; family Aeromonadaceae; genus Aeromonas; species Aeromonas sobria_B. Next base: position 86,057 of record NZ_JBKISU010000006.1, on the reverse strand, counting down.
ATCAGCGTGTCGAGGGCCAGGTTGGCCCCCACGGCGCCCACCAGCTCGCCCTGATGGCGCACCGGCTCGGCCAGGGTCACCACCAGTTTTTGCATGGTCACGCTGACGTAGGGGGCGGTGACGATCAGCCTGCCCGCCTTGACCGCGTCCTGATACCAGGGGCGCTCGCGAGGGTCGTAGTCGCCGGTGTTGAGGGAAGGGTCCTGGCGCGTCATCACCCCCTGGGTGGAGCCAAAGTAGGTGAGACCGAAGCCGCCCGAGGTATAGGCCTGCTTCAGGTGGGGCACCAGGGTCGCCTGGGGATTGTCGGCGATGACGGCGGTCAGGGCCTCGACCGCGTGCTTGCGATCCGTCATCCAGCTGCCGATGGCCACCGAGTGGGCATGGCCATAGTTGACCGCCTCGCTCTGGATGGCGCTCATGGTGCGGGATTTGAGGGTGTGGAAGGCGACGATGCCGAGCAGGGCTGCCATCAGCAGCACTACCCCCAGGCTGGTCGCGAGCAACTTGCCGCGCAAAGAGAGTGTCATGACTACGGATCCTTGTGATGACGGGAGGCCAGAAACACCCCCATCTTGCTAGAGGATATCGGCGACGGCATCGCTGGACTTTAGTCAGTCACCTCAGTTTCCTGATCCTCTGCAACAGGATCTGCCGTGAGTCACGAAAATCTCGCCCCCGCCCCATCTCTCACCGCCCTGACGTCCCCACCGCCCAATCGTGATGGTGACCAGGGGCGGACGAGTGCTCGGCACTCCCCAGCCAAGGTGCCTGGGATGACAAGTCGGAGTCCTATCGTCAATGCTGTGCAAGGTATCGACCCCATTGCCTCAGGCTATCGTGGCCCACCTCACCATTCGATTTGCCCAGAAGAAGGAAGATAAGGCGATGGCTGAAGGGTGGCTCCATCTCACCCACTCAGGTGTATAGGGCGCCCTCAACGGGTATCAGGTTCGGGCGACACCCAAGGGGAGACGGGCGATGCAGACAAGGGGCCAATCGGCGAGCAGGCCCTGGCGGCGGCCCTCGATGACCAAGGGGGCTGAGCTCAGGCCCAGGGCACCCGCCTGGGCTGTCATGCGAGGGGAACAATCAGCTAAGCACAGAAGTGCGAAAAGCCAGCTCAATGAGCTGGCTTTTCTGAATCTGGCAGGGGCGGAGGGATTCGAACCCCCAACCATCGGTTTTGGAGACCGCTGTTCTACCAATTGGAACTACGCCCCTGCAACAAACGAGGCGAATTATACAAAGCCGAGATCAAAGGTAAAGGCTTTTTTCAGGATTGTGGCGCGATTGCACGATTGCTGTACAACGAGGTCGATTTTGCCACCCTATCGAGGATAACTGGCTGTATTTGCAGCCGGAGCCAACTAGGAAAGCCGCAGAATAGGGATTAGGGTAGAGGGTGAGCAGGGAGGTACGCATATGCTCAACTATCGACTATTGCAGCTGTTGGCCCCGCTCAACTTCAGGGATGAGCGCAAGACAGAGTCTCTGCCCGACTATCTGGCCCGGGTTGCCCCCCTGGTGCCGGCCATTCCCGAGAATGTGCTGGCCCAATGGATTTACCGCCATTGGCGCGGCTTTGAGTCCAACTGGAGTTTTCTCGATCTCGCCTGCCACGGCTTCGAGTGCCAGGTCTGGGATACGGCCCGCGTCGTGAGCCAGATAGGCTCCCGCCATATGGAGGTGATAGCGCGCTGGCAGGAGCTGTTTTGCCACAACCGCTATGTGCGCCGCTCCTGGCTGGGCGCCGACATGCTGAGCCGGGGCAGCTGGCCCGAACCCATCATAGTGCTCGCCCCCGAGCCTGGCGGCCGTTATCCGGACGGCCAACCTCTGCCACAACCCTATTGCCTGCTGGAGGGACACCACAGGCTGGCCTATCTGCGCGCCATGGTCGCCGAAGGAGCGCCCCTGCAACCCAGCCACCAGATCTGGATTTGTCGACCCGTTCACAACAGTTAAACGTTTTTTTGCCGCTAAAGTGCCAGAAAAATAAATTTTTGACAATTCAAAAACCAGCCCTATAATCGGTGCGGTTTTGAAAAAAGTCGGGACAGGACGATGCCGTTTTTGATGAAAAAAGCAGCCTTGCAGACGGGTGGAGCGCACCAGAGCGGCCCCGTTGTTTCCGGTTCCCGCCCCGCAGATCCCCCGTTTTTTTTGAAAAGAGCCCCTGTTTCAGGGGCTTTTTTTTGCGCCAGAAAACCCTCCATTGATGTCAAAGGGAATGCAGACGATGACCAATCCACTCTATAACAAACACGTCATCTCCATCTCGGACCTGTCCCGCGCCGAGATGGAACTGGTGGTCGAAACCGCACAGCGGCTCAAGGCCGAGCCCAACAACCTGCTGTTGAAAGACAAGCTGATCGCGAGCTGCTTCTTCGAGGCCTCCACCCGTACCCGCCTCTCGTTCGAGACCGCGGTGCAGCGCCTGGGGGGCAACATCATCGGCTTCGCCGACGGCGGCAACACCAGCGCCAAGAAGGGTGAGACCCTGGCCGACTCCATCAAGATCATCAGCTCCTACACCGATGCCGTGGTGATGCGCCACCCGAAGGAAGGGGCCGCCCGCCTCGCCTCCGAGTTCTCCCGGGTGCCGGTCATCAACGGCGGTGACGGCTCCAACCAACACCCGACACAGACTCTGCTCGACCTCTTCTCCATCCATGAGACGCAAGGGCGCCTGGACGGCCTCAACGTCGCCTTCGTCGGCGACCTCAAATACGGCCGCACCGTCCACTCCCTGGCCCAGGCCCTGAGCCTGTTCAACTGCCGCTTCTTCTTCATCTCTCCCGAGGCGCTGGCGATGCCGGATTACCTGTGCGAGGAGCTGGAAGAAAAAGGCATCCAGTTCAGCGTCCACGAGACCATGGAGGAGGTGATGCCCATGCTCGACATCCTCTACATGACCCGGGTGCAGAAGGAACGCTTCGACGAGACCGAGTACAAGCACATGGCCGCCAAGTTCGTGCTGGAGCTGGCGACCCTGGAGGGGGCCAAGCCCACCATGAAGATCCTGCATCCCCTGCCCAGGGTCGACGAGATCGAAGTGGCCGTCGACAAGACCCCCCACGCCTACTACTTCCAGCAGGCGGAAAACGGGGTCTATGCACGCCAGGCACTGCTGGCACTGGTACTGAACGAAACTGTCTGAGCCGAGGGAATATCATGTCCGACAAGAACCAACTGCAAGTCGAAGCCATCCGTCACGGCTCCGTCATCGACCACGTCCCCGCCGGCCAGGGCATCAAGATCCTCAAGCTGTTCCAGCTGATCGAGACCCAGGAGCGGATCACCGTCGGCTTCAACCTCAAATCCGGGGCGCTCGGCAAGAAGGACCTCATCAAGATCGAGAACACCCGGCTGACCGAACAACAGGCCAACCAGCTGGCGCTGTTCGCCCCCAAGGCGACCGTCAACATCATCGAAGACTTCAATGTGGTGAAGAAACACCAGCTGGCCCTGCCGGAGTTCATCGCAGGGGTCTTCCACTGCCCCAACTCCAACTGCATCTCCCACAACGAGCCGGTGGACAGCTACTTCAGCGTGCGCGAGGTGAAAGGGGCTGTGCGGATGAAGTGCAAATACTGCGAGAAGTCCTTCACCCAGGACATCGTCAGCGAGCGCTACTGATGGCGCCTGCGAGGCGAGCACGTACGGATCTGATATTGGGCCCCGAGGGGCCCATTTTTGATGCGGGTCACAGCCTGCGTTGGCCCATTGGTTATAATTTGCCACCTCTGCCATGGTTAGCACCATGGATCCACTACCCTATACGCTCTCGTCAGTCGATCCCGCCAGTGTCACCGCACCCGTTCGCAGATCTCGCTGATGATAACGCCAAAGGATATCCACCTTGGTCAAGACCCATCCCCATCCGGCGGAGCAGGAAACCGACACGGCGCAGCTCGATGCCTGTCGTCGCATCGTCGGCCAGCACTGCTTCAGCACCCAGGAAGAGATCCGCACCGAGTTGGCTCAGCAGGGGTTCGCCGACATCAGCCAGTCCACCATCTCCCGCCTGCTGCGCCGCCTCGGCGTGGCCAAGGCCCAGAACGCCAGCGGCAAGAAGGTCTACACCCTGGTTGAGGATCAGTTGGAGCCCTCTGGCTGTCGCCGCTCGGTGCACGACATGGTGCGCTCCGTGGACCACAACCGCCAGCTGGTGCTGATCCACACCACCCCGGGGGCCGCCACCGTGGTGGCGCGCCTGCTGGATCGCCACGCCAACCCCGAGATCCTGGGGGCCGTGGCCGGCAACGATGTGGTGCTGGTCGCCCCGCGCCACGTCAGCCGCACCCGTCAGGCCCACGAGGCCGTGCTGCGCACCCTGGCCCAGGCCCGCTAGCCGGGCCCTGCGCCGCCAAGGCAGCACCATGACAACACAGAGGCGACCCAGGGTCGCCTCTGTGTTGTCCGGCATCGCCAGTGGCGCAACAAAAAAGGGAACCTATGGCTCCCTTCTCCATGACTGGCGGCCGTCAGAGACTGGCCCCCAGGCTCAGGCAGACCACGATCAGCACGGTCAGGATGCCGAGCAGCGGCGCTACCCACTTGAGCCAGCGCACATAGGGCACCTTGGCGATGGCCAGGCCCCCCATGACCACGGCTGAGGTCGGGGTCACCAGGTTCACCAGGCCGGAGGCAGACTGATAGGCGGTCACCACCAGCTCGCGGCCCACGTTGGCGAAGTCGGCAAGGGGCGCCATGATCGGCATGGTCAGCACCGCCAGACCGGAAGAGGACGGCACCAGGAAGGAGAGCACCACCTCCAGCGCGAACATGACGTTGATGAACACCACGGTGGAGAGGCCGGTCACCAGGCCCTCCGCGCTGTGCAATATGGTGTGGGTGATCATGCCGTTGTCCATCACCACCACTATGCCGCGAGCGATGCCGATGATGAGGGCCACACCCAGCAGGTCGCGGGCACCGTCGATGAAGTTGGTGGTCAGCTCCTCCTCGCTCATGCGGGCGATGAGGCCCACTATGATGGCGGACGCCAGGAAGACGCCGGAGATCTCGGCCATCCACCAACCCAGCACGGCCACCCCGTAGATCATCACGGCAAAGGCGGCGACGAAGATCCCCAGCACGATTTTGCGAGTAAGAGTGAACTCCAGCATCTCGTCGCTCTTGTTGCCGAGGAAGTGGGCGCGGTTCTCTTCCCACTTGTCGGCCACCAGGGACTTGCTGGGATCGCTTCGCACCATCTTGGCGTAGCGCATCACATAGGCCACGCACAGCAGCCAGCCGGCCACCAGCATGGCGATCCGCAGCCAGATGCCGTCGGTGAAGGAGATGCCGGCGGCGTTGGCGGCGATCACGGTGGCAAACGGGTTGATGGTGGAGCCCAGCGTCCCGATCCCGGCGCCCAGCAGCACGGTGGCGGCGGCGACCAGGGGGTCGAAGCGGGCGGCCATCATCACCGGCACCAGCAGGGTGTAAAACGGCAGCGACTCTTCGGCCATGCCGTAGATGGTGCCACCCGCGGCGAACAGCGCCATCAGTATGGGGATCATCCACTCCTCGCGGCCACGCAGGCGGTAGGTGACCCGTTCGATACCGGCATCGATGGCCCCTGTCTTGGTCACTATGCCAAGGAAGCCGCCGATGATCAGGATGAAGAGGGAGACGTCGATGGCGCCTGCCTCATAGGTGTCGTGATTGTAGAGGCCATCGATGGGTGCCAGCAGCACGTCGACGATCCCCTGGGGATTGGCCTCCACCAGCTGGTAGGTACCGGCCACCGGCACCTCCTTGCCGAGGGCTTCGTTCATGGCCATTTCATATTTGCCGGCCGGCACTATCCAGCTCAGGGCGGCGACGAACGCGATCAGCACAAACAATATGGTGTAGGCTGACGGGAACTTGAATTTTGTCATGGTCCAACATCCTTCTGTGGGGTGGTATCCATGCAGGCTGCGGGTAGGGTTAGAGGTATAGTTCCGCTGTCACATGGTTGTAAAACCGGGGGTCGCCCCCCGGCACCACTACTGCGGCCTCAGTCGCCCAGGGTCGCCACCATCACGGCCTTGATGGTGTGCATCCGGTTCTCGGCCTCGTCGAAGACGATGGAGTGATCGGATTCGAACACGTCCTCGGTCACCTCCAGGCCTTTCATGCCGTATTTGTCCGCCACCTCCTTGCCCATGGTGGTCTCGTCGTTGTGGAACGCCGGCAGGCAGTGCATGAACTTCACATCCGGGTTCTTGGTGGCGTTGATGACGTCCATGTTGACCTGATAGGGGGTCATCAGTTTCACCCGGGCATCCCAGGCTTCCTTCGCCTCACCCATGGAAACCCAGACGTCTGTGTAGAGGAAGTCGGCCCCCAGCACCCCCTCCTTCACGTCTTCGGTCAGGTGAATGCGCGCCCCTGTCTCTTCGGCAATCAGGCGGCATTGGGCGACCAGTTCCTCTTGCGGCCAGAAGGCTTTCGGTGCCACCAGACGGATATCCATGCCCATCTTGGCCGCGCCCACCATCAGGGAGTTGCCCATGTTGTTGCGGGCATCACCCAGGTAGGCGAACTTAATTTGATCCAAGCGCTTGCCCTTGCCGTGCTCCAGCATGGTCATGAAGTCCGCCAGGATCTGGGTCGGGTGGAATTCGTTGGTCAGGCCGTTCCAGACCGGCACGCCGGCATGGGCACCCAGCTCTTCCACTATCTCCTGGCCGTAGCCACGGTATTCGATGCCGTCATACATGCGCCCCAGCACCCGGGCAGTGTCCTTCATCGACTCCTTGTGACCAATCTGGGAACCGCTTGGGCCGAGGTAGGAGACCTGGGCGCCCTGGTCGAAGGCCGCCACTTCGAACGCGCAGCGGGTACGGGTGGAGGTCTTCTCGAAGATGAGGGCGATATTCTTGCCGGTCAGGTGTTTGCGCTCGTAGCCGCCGTATTTGGCTTTTTTCAGGTCGATGGCGAGGTCAATCATGTATTGGATTTCGCGCGGGGTGAAGTCCAGCAGTTTCAGGAAGTTACGGTTACGCAGATTAAAAGCCATGATGAGTTCTCTCTCTATTCATTCAAATTGTTCCGGGTGGCAGCCTGGGCTGCGCACTCGAGGTCGACAGATGTCGGGTCAGCGATCCCCTCAGGCGGGGATGGCAAGATTGGCCACTATGCTGGTGCCGGCCTCCCCCCTGAGGATGGCCAGACCATCTTCCAGGCAGCCGATGCCGACCATGCCGCCGGTCGCCGTCACGAATTCACAGGATGCCTCTATCTTGGGCCCCATGGAGCCGGCATCGAACGGAATGCCGGCCAGCTCGGCCGGGCTGGTGGTGCGCAGGGGGCGCTGGGTCGGTTTGCCCCAATCCAGGTAGACGGCATCGGCATCGGTCAGGATCAGCAGGGCATCGGCCTTGATCTGCTTGGCCAGGTAGGCGGCGGACATGTCCTTGTCGATGACGGCCTCGATACCGGTCAGCCGTTCTCCGTCCCAGGTCACCGGAATACCGCCACCCCCGGTACAGATGATGAGGTGGCCCTGGGCGATCAGGGTTTCGATGGCATCGCCTTCGACGATACGCCGGGGCAGCGGGGAGGGCACCACCCGGCGAAAGAAGTTGCCGTCGGCCTTGACGCTCCACTGCTTCTCGGCCGCCAGGGCGCGGGCCTCGGCCTCTTCATAGACGGGACCGATAAACTTGGTCGGGTTGGCGAAGGCCGGATCCTCAGGATCGACCTGCACCTGGGTCAGCAGGGCGGTGACGTTGCGGCTCGGCATCAGGTTTTTCAGCTCCTGGATCAGCATGTAGCCGATCATGCCCTGGGACTCGGCCCCCAGCACGTCCAGGGGATAGGGAGAGACCTTGGTGTAGGCGCTGTTTTGCAGGGCCAGCAGGCCGACTTGCGGGCCATTGCCGTGCACCAGCACCACATTGTACTGCTCGGCGATGCGGGCGATGGTCTTGGCAGCGGTCCCTATGTTCTTGCGCTGGATGTCGGCCTCGAGGGGCTCACCGCGGCGGAGCAGGGCATTGCCTCCCAGGGCGACGACGACTGTTGGTTTTTTCATGGTCTGGTTCTCGTTTCGCTGGAGAAGTGGCGCCCGCCTCTGCCGGCGCCACGCCGTCTTGTCAGATGCCGTCACGTTCCATCGGGCAGCTCATGCAGCGGGCACCGCCGCGGCCACGGCCCAGCTCGTTGCCCGAGATGGGCAGCACTGTGATGCCGGCCTTGTCGTACTTCTCGTTGGTGTAGGTGTTGCCCTCGTAACCCACCACCACACCGGGGCGTACGGTCAGCACGTTGTTGGCATCGTTCCACTGCTCGCGCTCGGCCTCGAAGCTGTCACCGCCGGTGGTGATGAGTTTCAGCTGATCCACCCCCAGCGCCTGCTCGATGGCGGTGACGAAGTAGCCCTCCTCCTTGATCTTCATGCCGGTGGCGCCGCCCGGGGTCAGGCTCCAGCAGTTCACATCCTTGCGGATCACTTCCGGATAGACGGAGAAGGTGTCTATATCCATGTGGGTCATGACGGTATCCAGGTGCATGCAGCTGCGGTGTTTCGGCAGCTCCATGGCGATGACCTGCCTGGCCTGGCCATGCTTGAACAGGCTGCGGGCCAGGTGTTCGACCCCTTGCGGCGTGGTGCGCTCGGACATGCCGATCAGCACGGCGCCGCGGCCGATGACCAGAACGTCGCCCCCTTCGATGGTGGCGTTGTCATAGTCGCGATCCTCGTCACCGAAGTACTTGATGAAATCCTGACCGGCGAACTGGGGATGCCAGCGGTAGATGGCCTTCACATGGTTGGTCTCCCGACGGCGGGCGGCCTTGGCCATGGGGTTGATGGAGACGCCGCCATAGACCCAGCAGGAGGTGTCGCGGGTGAACAGGTGGTTGGGCAGCGGCTCTATGATGAAGTCGGTCGGGGCGTGCATGCCCACCACCATGTTGATGCCGCTGAACGGCATCTCGCCGTAGGTGAGGCCGCCGGAGAGGATGCGGGCCAGCTCGTGATGGGGCATGTCCGCCAGGAAGCAACGCACGTCATTGGAAAGGGAAGGCCCGAGACGATAATCGGAGATCTGATGTTGCAGCAGCCAGGTCTTGGCTTCCGGCACATCCAGGGTCTCGGCCAGCAGCTTGGTCAGCAGGAAGACTTCGACATTCTGATCCCGCAGCACCTGGGCGAACTTGTCATGCTCTTCACCGGCCCGCTCGACGGAGAGGACATCGTCGAACAGCAGATCCTGGCAGTTGGAAGGCGTCAGGCGCTTGAGACTGAGATTGGGGCGATGCAACATGACACGGCGCAGTTGGCCAACTTCAGAACCTACATAAAATTTGCTCATGGTTATATTCCGTCTCTTGGGGTCCATGCGAGTGATTGAATAGACTCCTTCTATTCTTTCTCATGGCTCAGGCGGGATATTCTTTATATAGGGTACTTGGCTTGTGTTCTATCCTGCCTATGCCTTTCGAGATAGAGGTTAGGCCTGCGAAAACACCAAAACTTAGAGATGGGTCACATTCAGTCCAGACTGAATAAAATGCAGTATGTTTGTTTGAACCCACCGACATAACTGTCAATTCGTCCGGCACCCCCTTCGCATTCATATGCATTTATTCATTATTTTATTCTTTTCTTCGCGGCCATCCCCCTCCGGCAAACCAGTATTCAATAGGCCACAAAAGATATCATCTTCCTTTAAATACAATCAATTAGATGTCAATTGGCGAGATGCACAGCTTTATATGCAAGCCTTTGCATTTTTCATTGAGGATCATGAGGAAGACGCCGGGATAAAAAGTCATCCCGATGGGGTTTGATGCATAGATATTTTCTTGTCCTGGATCAAGGCAAAGGAATCAAGCCAGCGGGGAAGGGTGTATCCGCCCCAGTCACCAAGGGCCTTCGCGGCTGGCTATGCAAGAAAAACGCATCTTGCCGGCACGACGCTTCGCGACGCTCCCCTCAACTATTTTGAAACTTTTTTCATTAGTTGAATTTATGCCAAATCCTTGCGGTGAGGGCCGCCTCAACTTAACTAAAAAAGTGATCCGGATCACAACGGTATCCATATGACGTTAACGCTTCCGTCATCAATGTCATCAAGGAGAGCTCCATGAACATCAAACCCCTGCTTCTGCTCGTCGCCCTGGTTGTGCCCATGACCCCCACCCTGGCCCGAGCCGATGGCGCCCAGGCCATGCCGCTGGTGGTCTGCCATGTGGACAACAAGCCGCAGATGCTGGTGCCCGAGTACATCTGCATCTGGCACGGCGGGCGCCAGCACTACTAGCCAAGACAAGGGGAGGTTCGCCTCCTCTCTTGCCCCCCAACCTCCCTTTCCCTTTCTCCGCTCCGCCGTTTCGGCGCCAGACCCGGACCATGCTGGCGGTCTGCTGCGGCCCCTTGCCGCGATGCCCCCAACCCTTCCCCTGTCCCGATCGCTGCCATCCTCTTTTGCCCGGCGCCTCTGCGCCATCCTGAGTGAGTCCAGGCAACCTGACCCGGCTTGGGTGGCGGCGAGGGATTTGTGAGATATTCGCCATCAATAACGAGAGAGATCGCCCTGACACTTGCCTGTCATAATCGGATTGATGCGTGTTAAAAGCGCCAGCTTAAATCATTAACCATATGATACTGTTGCGATAAAGCGCATCTCTTCGACCAATGAGAACGAATCCATCAAAACGTTTTTCAGTATGGCGTTGTGGGCGGGTCGAAAATCCTTATAGTTACTCCTGCACGGACGCAGTCGAAGTCAATCAGGAAGATTGGCTGCCAGGGTTAGGCAAATGGACTCACCACAGGATGTGGTAAAGGACACCTCCCAGGACGGAGAAAGTGCGACGGGAATGGATGACTCGTCTGGCCATGATGGCTAAAGGACACCCCAAAGGATTGGGAAGGGGAAACCTAAAGGAAGAGGTATAGTCAGGGATTGCAGGGAGCAACTTCGTTCACGGATATGAACGATAAGACTATCGGGGGCGACGCGAGTCGCCCCCATCTTTTTGTCTTTTTTACCGCCTCCTCCTTGCCGCGATACCGATAAAGCGGGCGCCAATGAAAAGGGCTGCCTGCGCCGCCCTCCCCGTCTCCTGTTGCCGACACCCGCCCCATGGGGGCTGCTGCCTCACGCCAGTCGAAAATGCGCCACTATCTGGCCCAGTCGGTCATAGGTCTGCCGCATCGCCCCCGCGCTCGCCACCGTGGCCTCGCCATTGCCCTTGAGCTGGCGGATCACCTCGGCGATGGCCGTCATGTTGCGATTGATCTCCTCGGCCACCGCACTCTGCTGCTCGGCAGCGGTGGCAATCTGGGTGGTGAGGCCATTTATCTCCACCACCTCCCCCATCATCACATCGAGCGAGTCATTGACCCGGGTGGTGTTCTCCGCGGCACTCTGGCAACGCTGACGCGTCATTGACATGGCATCGACCAGGCTGGCGCTGCCCCGCTGCAATCTGGTCAGCATGGCCTGGATCTCCGCCGTGCTCTGCTGGGTGCGGCCCGCGAGGGAGCGCACCTCATCGGCCACCACGGCGAAACCACGGCCCTGTTCACCGGCCCGGGCCGCCTCGATGGCGGCGTTGAGCGCCAGCAGGTTGGTCTGCTCGGCGATGCTGCCAATGACCCCCAGCACCGAGCCTATCTGCTGCACCTCCTGCTGCATGGCCTGGACCGATCCTGCCGTCGCCTCCACCTCCGCCACCAGCGCCATCACGCTGTTCATGGCGCCATCCACCACCTCCCGCGTCGCGTTCGCCAGTTGCTCGCTCTGCATGGTCAGGTGCGCCGTGTCGGCGGCGCTGCGGGAGACGGAGACGGCGGTGGCGCTCATCTCGTTGACCGCGGTCACCACCTGCTCCGTCTCGTTGACATGGGTCATCAGCAACTGCTGGGCGGTTCGGGTCTGGCCGGTCAGGCCGCCGATGTCGTCATGGAGCTGGCCGCTGGCCTGGCTCACCGCCAGCATCATCTCCTGCAACTGGGCGATGAAGCGGTTGATACCGTCCGAGATCTGGCCGAGATCATCCTTGCTGGTCACCGCCAGGCGGCGAGTCAGGTCACCATTTCCCTCACTGAGGGCCAGCACCAGCCCCTTGAGGGAGAGGATGGGGCGGTAGGCCAGATTGAGCGCCACCATGGCCAGCACCATCACCACCAGGGCGACCGCGAGCAGGGCCAGGGTGATCTTGCCATTGATGGCCTGGGTCATGGCGCGGATATGGTCGAGATCCACATAGCCGGTCAGGGTCCACTGGCTGCCGCGGATATCCAGCTGGTTGGGGCGAGACTCGCTCTCCCCCTGAGGCTTGCTGCTGTAGAGCAGCTGGCCCTGGCTGTCGGCCAGCGCGAAGGAGCGCCCCTCCCCGCTCATCTCCTCCAGCAGACGCTGGAATTCGCTCATGTCGAGGTAATAGAGGTAGGCGGAATCGGCGCCCCTGGGCACCAATATGGTGATGACCGGCTTGCCATCCAGCTGTTGCAGCGGGCTGACGGTGATCCGGTTGCCGGCCTCGGGGATCAGCTTGCGCAGGGCATCGACCCTGGCCTTGTCGTCGATGACGCCGTTCACGTCGAAGGCCATGTCGCCGATCACCTTGACGATGTTATGAAAGCCGGTCTCCTCCAGGGTCTTCTTGACATTGGTCACCCCGAAGTTGAGGTTGGCCGCCAGCAGGATTTTCTGGTTGATGTCCCCCGCCAGCTTCTCTTTGACCAGGGCTATCTGTTCATTGATGTTCTGGGTGGACTGGGTGCGGATGTAACCACTGATGAAGTGATTCACACTGAGCCAGGCGGTGCCGATGGTGACCAGAATGGCCAGCAGCAGCAGGACGTAGATTTTGACTTTGAATGCCATGGGGTGGGTCCCTCCAAAGAGAAAGGGCCGGAACATGTCCGACCCTCTCTGCCAATGCTTACTTCTTCTTGGCGTACTTCATGGAATCCAGCGCCACCGCCAGAATGATGATGCCGCCCTTGATGATGAACTGCCAGTAAGGGCTGACCCCGATATAGGTCAAGCCATAGTTGATCAGGGTGAAGATGAGCACCCCGGTGATCACACCGGCCACCGTCCCCACCCCACCGGCAAACGACACGCCGCCCACCACGCAGGCTGCGATGGCGTCCAGCTCGTACATGAAGCCCAGGTTGTTGGTGGCACTGCCGACCCGGCCCGCCTCCAGCATGCCGCCGAAGGCGTAGAAGACCCCGGCCAGGGCATAGATGACCACCAGGTTGACGGCCACGTTGACGCCGGAGACCTTGGCCGCTTCCGGGTTGCCGCCGATGGCGAAGATGTTCTTGCCAAAACGGGTCTTGTTCCACAGCACCCAGACGAAGACGCTGGCGATGGCCGCATAGAAGGTCAGGTACGACAGCTTGAAGCTGCCTATCCGGATGAAGCCCTGGGCGAAGCTGGAGAAGCGGGGATCGAAACCGGCCACCGGCGACGCGCCCACCGAATCAAAGTAGAGGGAGTTGATGCCATAGACGATGATCATGGTGCCCAGGGTGGTGATGAAGGGCGTCACGTTCAGGTAGGCGACGATCAGGCCGTTGACCAGGCCAATCAGGGCCCCCACGGCGCACACCAGCAGGATCACCGCCGGGATCGGCACCTCCCCCAGGCTGGGGAACACCTTGTTGACGTTGGTCAGCGCCTGCAGCATGGTGGCGGCGATCAGGGCCGCCAGGCCGACCTGGCGCCCGGCCGAGAGATCCGTCCCCTGGGTGATGATGATGCCCGCCACCCCGAGGGCGATGATGACCCGCACCGAGGACTGGGTCAGTATGTTGCTGAGGTTGGTGAGGCTGAGGAAGGAGGGCTCCTGGATCACGATGACCATGAGCAGCACCAGCAGCACCAAATAGATGGCGTTTTCCTTGAGCGCCTGCATCAGATTGAAATTTTTAGCCGACTCCATAAATGTCTTCCTGTCTCTAGAGGTACAGAGATGCCAGGCGCAGTATCTCGCTCTGGTCAGTTTCTTTGGTGTTGACGATCCCGGCGACCCGGCCGTTGCTCATGACCAGGATGCGGTCGGTGATGCCGAGCAGCTCCGGCATCTCGGACGAGATGATGATGATGCCCTTGTCCTTCTTCGCCAGCTCCAGGATGAGCTGGTAGATCTCGAACTTGGCGCCCACGTCGATGCCGCGAGTCGGCTCGTCCAGCATCAGGATCTCCGGCTGGGTCAGCAGCCAGCGGCCGATGATCACCTTCTGCTGGTTGCCGCCGGAGAGGGAGCCAATCTGGGTCTGCTGGGTCGGGGTCTTGACCCGCATGGCGTCGATGACCCACTGGGTGTCGCTCTTCATCTTGTTGTTGCTGAGCAGCCCCATGGAGCCCTTGTAGCTGTCCATGTTGGCGATCAGGGAGTTGAAGGCGATGTCGAGCCGGGAATAGATGCCGGTGGAGCGACGCTCCTCGGTCACCAGGGCGAAGCCGTTCAGGATGGCCTCGTGGGCCGTATGGTTCGCCACCACCTTGCCATGGATCCTGATGATCCCCGCGCTGTGGTCGCGAATGCCGAACAGGGTCTCGACGATGTCGGTACGCTTGGCCCCCACCAGACCGGCGATGCCGAGGATCTCCCCCTTGTGCAGGTTGAAGCTCACGTCCTGGATGGAGGGCTGGTTCTTGGCCGTCAGGTGCTCGACTTCGAGGATCACCTCTTTGGGCTGGTTGGTTTTTTCCGGGAAGCGCTGGGTCAGCTCGCGACCGACCATCATGCCGATGATCTGATCCATGGTCATGCCCTCAAGCGGCTGGGTCGCTACCCACTGGCCATCCCGCAATATGGTGATCTCGTCACAGAGCTGGAAGATCTCCTCCATCTTGTGGGAGATATAGACGATGCCGCAGCCCTTCTCTTTCAGCTTGTTGATGATCTTGAAGAGGTGATTGACCTCCTTCTCGGTCAGGGAGGAGGTGGGTTCGTCCATGATGACGATCTTGGCGTCGTAGGAGAACGCCTTGGCGATCTCGATCATCTGCATCTGGGAGACCGACAGGGTGCCCACCTTGACCTTGGGGTCGATGTCGATGTCCAGCTCGTCGAAGATGCGCTTGGTGTCGTCATACATCTTGTGGTGATCGACAAACCAGCCCTTGGTGGGGTAGCGGCCGAGCCACATGTTGTCCATCACGGTGCGCTGCAACACCAGGTTCAGCTCCTGGTGCACCATGGAGACGCCGTTCTCCAGCGCCTCTTTCGAGGAGGTGAAGTTGACCTCCTGTCCCTTGAAGAAGATCTTGCCCTGATCCTTCTCATAGATGCCGAACAGGCACTTGAGCAAGGTGGATTTTCCCGCCCCGTTCTCGCCCATCAACGCATGCACAGAATGAGGACGGACCCGTAAATTGACATTATCGAGTGCCTTGACGCCGGGAAAACTCTTACTGACGTCAATCATCTCCAACAGCCATTCTGATTGTTGCTGTGTTGTCATATCAGCCATCACATCTGGTTGAAGAGAGGGCAAGGGGGTCGCCCTTGCCCTGGAGGAGGGGATTACTCGAATTGAGACAGGTTGTCTTTATCCACACCCACGTAGGCAACGCGCACGACCTTGTCGACGATGTTCCAGTTGGTGCCTTCACCCGCCGCCTTGCCTTCACCCAGATTCTTGGTCAGATCGAAGGTGGCCTTGGCCTGGTTGGCCGCATCGTTCAGCACTGTACCCGCCATGGCACCACTCTTGACCATGGCCAGGGCCTCCGGCAGGGCATCGACGCCGAACACGGGGATGGCAGTCTTGCCCTGGGCTTTCAGTGACTCGACCGCGCCCATCGCCATGCCGTCGTTGTTGGCGATGACCACTTCGATCTTGTTGGCGTTGGGGCCGGAGATCCAGGCGTCCATCTTGTCTTTCGCCATGGCGGTATCCCACATGCCGGTATCCATGTGCAGCTGCTCTGTCTTGAGACCGCCATCGTTCAGGGTCTTGACCACATAGGAGGTGCGGGCTTCCGCATCCGGGTGGCCGGGCTCACCCTTGAGCAGCACGAACTGGATGACGCCATCCTTGTTCAGGTCCCACTCGGGATGGGCGGCCCAATGCTTGGCGATCAGCTGACCCTGGATGATGCCGGACTCCTTGGAGTCGGTACCCACGTAGTAAGCCTTGTCATA
The DNA here is from genome assembly GCF_050266975.1 of Aeromonas sobria. GTDB lineage: Bacteria > Pseudomonadota > Gammaproteobacteria > Enterobacterales > Aeromonadaceae > Aeromonas > Aeromonas sobria_B. The sequence continues at coordinate 69,935 of NZ_JBKISU010000006.1, read as the reverse complement.
GCTGGCCAGATCGGCGGCGCTCGGCTCCTTGTTGTAGAACACCACGGGGATCTCGTCGGCACGGGCCTTCTCAATCACGACAGGGGCCGCCGCCGGGTCCACCAGGTTGATGGCCAGGGCCTTCACCCCCTTGGCCAGCAGCACGTCGATCTGGTCGTTCTGCTTGGACTGGTCATTCTGGGAGTCGTTCATCAGCAGCTCCACCCCGGGGTTGGCTGCCGCCTCCTTCTCGATGGCCTTGCGCACTACCGCCATGAAGTTGTCGTCGTACTTGTAGACGGTAACGCCCAGACGAGTGTCGGCCTGGGCGCTGGTCCCTGCGGTCAGTCCCATCAGCAGGGCGGCGACTGTCGTGATTTTTCTCATTGTTATGCTCCGATGTGTCTATCTGTTTTGTAGGAAAGCGGTACACCCACTGAACCGGTGTGACGTTAATGTAATCGGGTTGTTATGATCCTTTCTGTGATCCTGACGACAAAATGAAAACGTTTACACTCTGTTACACAAGGTGTTATTTGATATAAAACAAATAGTTATATTTATTTTATCTCGCACGCCTCCCTGCCTGTTGCCATTCATGGCCCCGTTCAGCCTAGTACACAGTTCCAATGGTATCTCCCTGGCGTCAGCCAATATTCCGGGCGCACGCTCTGGCTCCAGGAGTCATCGCCCCCCACCCCCATGTGGAAGCCATCCAGGCACAGATGAAGCCCACCCTCCGCCACCAGATCGCTCTGATGGCGCGCCTCGGCCAGCTGGGCCTGGCGATAGGGGCTGAGGCTGAAGTGAAACTCTCCCTCCACCCTGAGATCCCCCAGTCTCAGATCACGCACCTGGCAGCGCAGGCCGTTGTCCGTGGGGAAGATATAGGGGGTGTGCAGCTCGGCCAGGGGCAGCTGCCAGCGGCCGAGATCGGCGCCAAGCAGGCGATCCGGATAGTTTTCATGGGGGCCGCACCCGAGCCAATCGACCCGTTCGACCTCATCGGCCAGCCAGAGATGGGCGCCGATGCGAGGCAGGGAGGGGATCGCCTCGCTCACCTGGACCTCGATGGCGATCGCCATGGCCCCATCCTGGCTGAAGCTGTGGCGCCAGCGGCTCAGGATCAGCAGCTGCTCGCCGACGAAGTAGCCATGCTCCACCCGCAGGCTGGCCTCCCCCTCCCGCACCGTGCCGAGGCAACGGTGTTGCAGATGAGGCAATCCCGCCGCCTGCCAGCGGGCGATCCAGGAGTGGGGATCCTGATGATCCGCCTCGCTGGTGCCGATGTCGTTGTCGAGCGGCGCCCGATAGAAGTGATCTGCCATGGCCCCCAGCAGGCGCTCACGGCCCGCTTTCTGCCAGCTGCAGATGCGGCCGCTCGCCTTGTCCAGCCGCCAGGTGCTGGCGGCAGTCTGGACCCGCCAGTGATCCGGCTGCTCCCTCAAAGAGGCGGGAGCCCGGGTCAGGGGCAGTGCCAGGGGCGTCGGCAGCATGCATTGCTGGCGCGCCACCTCGTGCCCCGCCTCGGACCAGGGGGTGGCCGCACTCTGCACTATGGCCAGATCCAGCCAGGCGAGAGTGCCTGCGGCAAAGGTGGGCAAGTGCTCCAGCAGGGTGAGCGTCACGCTGCCCAGGGGCGCCAGGGCGAGCGCGCACTCCCCCTCGCTGACCACCACGCCGTTCTCGCACAGCCGCCACCGCAACCGCTCGTTGTCCGTCTCGCGAAACAGATATTCGCTGCGGATCGCCACCGTCAGCGGCTGGCGTTCGAGCAGAGTCAGCACGAAGGGCTGCTGGGCCCGCTTCGCCTCGAACAGGGCGGGATGGGGGCTGCGGTCGGGGAACAGCAGGCCATTGATGCAGAACTGGCGATCGTTTTGCCGATCGCCAAAGTCGCCGCCATAGGCCCAGAAGTGGCGGCCATCCTCGGTCAACTTGTCCAGCCCCTGATCGACCCAATCCCAGACGAAACCACCTTGCAGCCTGGGGTGATCGCGAAACGCCTGCCAATACTCGGCAAAGCCCCCCAGGCTGTTGCCCATGGCATGGGCGTATTCGCACAGGATCAGCGGGCGCTGCTCGCCGGGCAGGCCGATCCACTTGGCCAGCGCCCACTTGGGCACGGCCGGGAAGGGTTGATCCTGATGGGTGCGGGCATACATGGGACAGATGATGTCGGTGGCCGCCGTGTCGGCGCCGCCCCCCTCATACTGCACCGGGCGGCTCGGATCCGTGCCCTTGACCCAGGCATACATGGCATCGTGGGCCGGGCCATAGCCGGATTCGTTGCCCAGCGACCAGATGATGACGCTGGGGTGGTTGAAGTCCCGCGCCACCAGGCGGGTCACCCGCTCCAGGAAGGCGCCGCTCCAGCCGGGATCTCGCGCCAGTCGTCCCATGGGGCTCATGCCGTGGGTCTCCAGGTTCGCCTCGTCCACCACATAGAGGCCGAGCCGGTCGCAGAGCCGGTAGAATGCGGGATGATTCGGGTAGTGAGCGCAGCGCACCGCGTTGAAGTTGTGCCGCTTCATCAGGATCAGATCCTGCTCCATGTCGGCCGGGGTCACCGCGTGCCCGGTGGCGGGGTGGTGCTCATGACGATTGGCGCCACGAATGAGCAGAGGCTGGCCGTTGAGCCGCAGCAGGCCGCCCTCTATCTCCACCGCCCGAAAGCCCACGTCGCAGGCCTCGCTCTCGATGGGCTCCCCCTGTTCATCCAGCAGGGTCAGGGTCAGGCGATAGAGGTGGGGGGTCTCGGCGCTCCATTTGCGTGGCGCCGCCACCTCGAGCCAGAGCTCGGCGCGATCGTCGTAAGCCCCTTTTTCATCGATGACACCGGTGCCGATCCGCTGGCACAGGGTCGCCACCCGCTCGTCACCGTCATAGAGGTTGGCTGTCACCGACAGACCGGCCACGTGGGCCCCCTGCAGCTCAATCTTGAGGCGAGTGTCCCGATAGCAGGCATCCAGCACAGGAGTGACCCGGACGTCCATCAGATGACGGGCCGGTTTGTGCAGCAGGCTGACGGAGCGGAAGATCCCCGACAGCCACCACATGTCCTGATCCTCCAGATAGGAGCCATCGGACCAGCGCAACACCAGCACCGCCAGCCGGTTGCGACCGCCGTGCAAATAGGGGGTCAGATCGAATTCGGCGGGCAATCGGCTGTCCTGGGAGTAGCCGACCCAGTTGCCGTTGCAAAACAGATGGCAGGCGCTGCTCACCCCATCGAAGATGATCCGGGTCTGGCCACCGGCCAGCCACTCGGCAGGCAATTCGAACTCGCGGGAGTAGCAGCCGGTGGGGTTCTCTGCCGGCACCCGGGGCGGATCGCAGGGGAAGGGATACTTGATGTTGGTGTAGATGGGACCGTCGGTGACGGGGTGCGTGCCCGGATAGGCCCCGTCCAGCTGCCAGTTGCCCGGCACCCGGATCAGGCAGGCATCAACCAGATCCTGATGAACCCACTGCTCGGGCACCCGCTCCGGGGCCTCGAACCAGGAGAAGCGCCAGTCGCCATCGAGGGACAAACGGGAGCAAGATGGCAGATCGGCCCGCGCCGCCGCCTCGTCACGCCAGCTGGCGAGGGGGGTATGGGCCGCCAGTCGGTTGACCGATGTGACACCCTGGTTCTGCCAGTCCCGGCGCACCAATATCTCCCTGAGCATGCTTCCTCTCTCCCTGGATCGTTCGTAAAACAGCCGCAGTGTAGTGGAGTTGTCCGAGGGAAAGGGGGATCTTTCTCACAAAGATGTAAACGATTACATTTGGTTACCTGAACCTGGAAACCATCCACGGACACAGGCGGGGCAAGGGAGAGAGACGCCCCTGTCCCCGACGGAGCAGGGTGAGGCGAGGGGGCGACGCAGAACCCGACCCCCGACGGAGCAGGATGAGACGAGGGGGCGACGCAGAACCCGACCCCCGACGGAGCAGGGCGAGACGAGGGGGCGACGCAGAACCCGACCCCCGACGGAGCAGGGCGAGACGAGGGGGCGACGCAGAGCCCGACCCCCGACGGAGCAGGGCGAGACGAGGGGGCGACGCAGAACCCGACCCCCGACGGAGCAGGGCGAGACGAGGGGGCGACGCAGAACCCGCCGCAGTCTGCGCCAGTGTTGACGCACCATCCGGGCGGGGCGGTCGAGTGACGATGGATCCGCGCCGAGGCAGAGCTGCGCTCTGCAACGTCTGTGCTTCCCCGGCCGCCAGTGGCCGCCCCCACTTGACCGCCTGGCATGCCATTGGCTCGATGGGGTAGAGCTTGGCCATCTGGCATGGAGATAGAGATGTCATCGAATCCCGCCACCGAGACCGCCTCCGGCATCCTGTGGCCGTTGCCCGCCAGCACCAGGACGGCCCCATCGCCACAGGCCAGCACGACCGTGGCGAGCAGCCCGTTGGCGATCGGGTTGAGCAGGTTGACTGTGGCACCTGCCTCCTCTTCCTCGTTCGGGCCCGACTCCACCCATCCGGCATCCGCCAGGGTACCAATCCCCCTGATCAGGGCCCGCGCGTCGGCCTGGGAGGGATGGCCAGGCGCGACCATGACCTGCCGCACCCGCGACGGGGCGCTCGCCTTGGGGAGCCGCTCATTCCCCGTGAAACCGTGGCGGTCGAGACCAGGCCAAGGGGGCAAGCTCCTGGGTGAAACTCATACTGGTTTCACGCTTTTCACTGCGCGCGAGCCGGCCATGATCCCCCCCAAACCCTTTGATGGCAGGGAAAGCAAGGTTCATGTTCATGACGCTTCGCCGAACACAAGTGTAATCGTTTACACAAATTTGCTAACCAGCTCACAGTTTGCCCATCGATGGCTCGGCTAGACTCCTGCTCACACCCGTCAAGCACAGGGCAGGGATGAAGACGCTGACCACGGACGACCGCGGCAGCCCGGGTCATCACCCACCTCACACTGCCGGGGGAGGAGAGGCGCCGCCCGCGAGCGCGCCCGCTTCCCGACCACCCCATACATGTCATCAGCGAATGAGGAGTGATGATGTTCAATCCGGTTGATCACCCCCACCGCCGCTTCAACCCTCTCACCGGCCAGTACGTGCTGGTCTCTCCCCACAGGGCCAAGCGCCCCTGGCAGGGACAGGTGGAGAAGATAAGCGAGGCGCCCACCCAATCCCACGACCCCAACTGCTTCCTCTGTGCCGGCAACACCCGGGTCAGCGGCGATATCAACCCTGACTACCAGGGCACCTTCGTCTTCACCAACGACTTCGCCGCCCTGATGCAGGACACCCCGGCCACCGACGCGGCGCCGGACCCCCTGCTGCAACTGGAGGCGGCCCGGGGCACCAGCCGGGTCATCTGCTTCTCGCCGGACCACGGCAAGACGCTGCCCGAGCTGCCCCTGCCCGCCATCGAGGGGGTGATCACCCGCTGGATGAGCCAGGTGGCCGAACTCTCTGCCCAGTGGGAATGGGTGCAGGTGTTTGAAAACAAAGGGGCCGTCATGGGCTGCTCCAACCCCCACCCCCATGGCCAGATCTGGGGCAGCGACTTCCTGCCCAACGAGATAGCCAGGGAGCAGGAGCGCCAGCAGGCCTGGCTGGCCGAACACGGCCGCCCCCTGCTGCTGGACTATGTGGCGCGGGAGCTGGCGGACCGAACCCGCATCGTGGTGGAGACGACCCACTGGCTGGCGGTGGTGCCCTTCTGGGCCGCCTGGCCGTTCGAAACCCTGCTCTTGCCCAAGGCCCATGTGCCCTCCCTGCTGGATCTCACCCGGGAGCAGCAACAGGATCTGGCGGTGGCGCTCAAGGAGCTCACCAGCCGCTACGACAACCTGTTCCAGTGCAGCTTCCCCTACTCCATGGGCTGGCACTTCGCCCCCCCGCGCGCCGATTGCCCCGAGGCCTGGCAGCTGCACGCTCACTTCTACCCGCCCCTGTTACGTTCAGCGAGCGTGCGCAAGTTCATGGTCGGCTTCGAGATGCTGGCCGAGACCCAGCGTGACCTCACACCGGAGCAGGCAGCCGAGCGGCTCCGCGCCCTGAGCCCCCTCCACTACAAGAGTGCCCAAGCATGACCATGACCCCGTTTGAACGCGTGACAGAGGTTTTCATCCGTCACCACGGCCGCCCCCAGGATCTCAGCGTCCGGGCACCGGGCCGGGTCAACCTCATCGGCGAGCACACCGACTACAACGACGGCTTCGTGCTGCCCTGCGCCATCGACTACGAAACCTGTGTCGCCATCGGCCTGCGCGGCGACAACCTGGTGCAGGTGATCGCCGCCGACTACGGCTGCGAGCAGGACGCGTTCGCCCTGGATGAGCCGATAACCCATCACCCCCACCAGCGCTGGAGCGACTACGTCCGCGGCGTGGTCAAGCACCTGCAGGCGCGCGGCCATGTCCTGCGCGGCCTGGATCTCGTGGTCTCAGGCAACGTGCCCCAGGGGGCCGGGCTCTCCTCGTCCGCCTCCCTGGAGGTGGCCATAGGCCAAGCCTTCAAGGAGGCCCTGGGGCTTGCCATCAGCCAGGCCGAACTTGCCCAGAACGGCCAGCAGGCGGAGAACCAGTTTGTCGGCTGCAACTGCGGCATCATGGATCAGATGATCTCCGCCTGCGGCGAGGCGGACCATGCCCTGCTGCTCGATTGCCGCTCCCTGGAGACTCGTCTCATCCCCATGCCGATGGATCTCGCCGTGCTCATCGTCAACTCCAACGTGCGCCGCGGCCTGGTGGACAGCGAATACAACCTGCGTCGCCAGCAGTGCGAAGCCGCCGCCCACCACTACGGGGTTGCGGCACTGCGCGACCTCGACGCCAGCCGCCTGGAGGCAGACAAGGCCGGGTTGGACGAGGCCTGCTACCGCCGCGCCCGCCACATAGTGGGAGAAAACGCCCGCACCCTGGCCGCCGCCGAGGCGCTTGCCTCAGGGGATCTGGTCCGCCTTGGCGAGCTGATGGGCCAGTCCCACGCCGCCATGCGCGATGACTTCGAAATCACCGTGCCCGCCATCGACGGCCTGGTGCAGATCATCAAGGAGCAGATCGGCCGCGAAGGGGGCGTGCGCATGACGGGCGGTGGCTTCGGCGGCTGCGTGGTGGCCCTGCTGCGCCCGGAGAAGGTGCCTGCGGTCATCGCCGCCGTGGAGGCGCAATACCCGGCCATCTCGGGGCTGGAGGCGGCTTGCTACGTCTGTTCCGCCAGCGCCGGGGCGGGCAGACGATGAGCAGCCCCATGACGTCATTCGAGCTGGAAAACGAAGAGGGGCTGCGCCTGCGCGGTCTCGATTTTGGCGCCACCCTCACCTCCCTCACCCTGCCGGTGGCGGGGGGCCGACGGGAGGTGCTGCTGGGCTGCGCCGACGAGGCCTACCTCACCCAGCAGGTGTGGCTGGGTGCCGTGGCGGGGCGCTTTGCCAACCGCATCGGTGGCGCCCGCCTGGTGCGAGGGGACGAATGCTGGGTCCTGGACGCCAATCAGGGGGCCAACTGCCTGCACGGCGGGGGCGACGGCTTTCACCGCCGCACCTGGCAGATCAAGGAGCAGGAGGCGGACAGGATCAGGCTGGCCCTGCTCTCAAGGGCCGGGGATCAGGGCTTTCCCGGCAATCTGAGGGTCACCCTGGAGTACCGGCTGGAGCAGCGGGATCTGGTGGTCGACTTCTGCGCCAGCACGGACGCTGCGACCCCGGTCAGCCTCACCAGCCACGCCTACTTCAACCTGGACGGCGGCGGCGACATCCGCCATCACACCCTCAGCCTGAACGCAGACCACTACCTGCCCACGGATGAACAGAGCCTGCCGCTGGCCATGGCGCCGGTGGAGGGCCCCTTCGATCTGCGCGCCCCCCGCCCCATCGGCCAGGAGTGGCTGAGCCACCCCCAGCAGCGGCTGGCCAAGGGGTACGATCACGCCTTCCTGCTCAATGGGGGCGAGGGGGAGCAGCCATGGGCGGCCCGGGTCATCTCAGGGGATCGCCAGCTGGCGATGGAGGTCCATACCAATCAGCCCTCCCTGCAGTTCTACAGCGGCAACTGGCTGACCGGCACGCCGGATCGCCACGGCCGACCCTACCGGGATTACGACGGCTTCTGTCTGGAGGCCCAGCAGCTGCCTGACAGCCCGAACCGGCTCGAGCTCGGCGATCCCTGGCTGCTGCCGGGGCAGCGCTATCGCCATCAGACTCGCTATCGCTTTATCGCCGCCGACTAGACCGCCCTTCCCCGCCGGAAGGCGGGCAGAGTCATGAACCCACCCCAAGCAAGGAGTCTTTATGGATGAGCACTACTTGGCCGCGCCGGATCGTTACCAGCGCCAGTCCTATCGCCCCGCGGGTCGCCACGGCCTGCGCCTGCCCGGCATCGGCCTGGGTCTGTGGCACAACTTCGGCGCCGGGAGCGATCCCGCCGGGGCGAAGGCCATGGTGCACCAGGCGTTCGATCTGGGGATCACCCACTTCGATCTCGCCAACAACTACGGGCCGCCGCCGGGATCGGCCGAGCTGACCTTCGGCAAGCTGCTCAAGGGGAGCCTGGCCCCTTATCGGGACGAGCTCATCATCGCCAGCAAGGCGGGTTACCTGATGTGGGACGGCCCCTACGGCGATGGCGGCAGCGCCAAGTATCTGTTTGCCAGCCTGCACCAGAGCCTGCGCCGCCTCGGGCTGGACTATGTGGACATCTTCTATCACCACAGGCCGGATCCCCGCACCCCGCTGGAGGAGACCTGCCAGGCCTTGGCGCTCATGGTGCGCCAGGGCAAGGCGCTCTATGTCGGCCTCTCCAACTACCCGGCCCCGCTTGCTGCCCAGGCGGCGACCCGGCTGGCGGAGCTCGGCACCCCCTGCCTGGTCAATCAGCTCAAATACTCCCTGCTCCAACGCGACATAGAGGCGCAGACGCTGCCGGTCTGCCGCGAACACGGCATGGGAGTGGTCGCCTTCTCGCCCCTGGCGGGAGGGCTGCTCAGCGATCGCTACCTGGGCGGGATCCCGGCGGATTCCCGCGCCGCCAGCGCCAGCCCCTTCCTGACACCGGATCAGCTCACGGCGGAGAGGCTGGCCCGCATCCGCACCCTGCACGCCCTGGCGCAGCAGCGGGGCCAGTCCCTGTCCCAGTTGGCATTGCAGTGGGTGCTGCGCGATCCCGTGGTGAGCTGCGCCCTGATCGGCGCCAGCCGCCCGCAGCAGATTGTGAGCGCCGTCGACGCCCTGGGGCAGCCGCCACTGGAGGAGGAACTGCAACAAAGAATCCTGTCTGCGCTGGATTAGCAGCACGAAAGGATCCTCAAACTGCGACCAGCTGGCATGACTGACCGGTCAGAAGGTGACGGGGCGGCGACAAGGCCAGGGGCAATTTCACTCAAGCCGCAGCGGCCTGGCCCTGCACCATGGAGAGGGGCCGGCCGCCAGACAAGGGCGGTCAACGGCAGCGGTCCCCCCAATATTCTCTGGTTGCCCGCGGGATTTTCCGCCATCATTGGCCGCCCCGACCCTGCTCGGGGCTGATTTTATCCGGCTCCCATCCATCAAGAGATCTGTACCATGACCGAATCCTACGCCCTGTTTGTCGCCTTCGTGCTGGGCATAGTGGAAGGCCTGACCGAGTTCCTGCCCGTTTCCTCCACCGGCCACATGATCATCGTCGGCCATCTGCTGGGCTTCGAAGGGCCCAAGGCCGCCACCTTCGAGGTGGTGATCCAGCTGGGCTCCATCCTGGCGGTCGTCGTCATGTTCTGGCGCCGGCTGTTCGGGCTCATCGGCATTCACTTCGGTCAGAAACCAACCCAGGATCATGCCACCCTCGCCCTGGTGCACGTCATCCTCGGCATGCTGCCCGCCGTGGTCGTCGGGCTCGCCATCCACGGCTGGATCAAGGCCCATCTGTTTGGCCCTGAGACCGTGATGTACGCCCTGGTGGCGGGCGGCATCCTGCTGATCATCGCCGAGAAATTCCGCCCCGCCGTCACCGCCGAGACCCTGGACGACATCAGCTACAAGCAGGCGTTCGGTATCGGCCTGTTCCAGTGTCTGGCACTCTGGCCCGGCTTCTCCCGCTCCGGCGCCACCATCAGCGGCGGCATGCTGATGGGCATCAGCCGCCACGCGGCGGCCGAATTCTCCTTCATCATGGCGGTGCCCATGATGATCGCGGCCAGCGGCCTGGACCTCTACAAGAGCCGGGACTTCCTCTCCATGGCCGACTTCCCCATGTTTGCGGTGGGCTTCGTCACCGCCTTCGTGGTGGCCATGGTCGCCATCAAGACCTTCCTGGCCCTGATCCGTCGCCTCGACTTCATCCCGTTCGCCATCTACCGCTTCCTGCTGGCCTTCGTCGTCTATCTGGTGTTTGTCGCCTGACCGGCCGCCCGTCATGGAATGAGAAAAGGGACCAAATGGTCCCTTTTCTATGGCGTCATGGTGCTCAGTAGAGGTGCTGGCTGATGCCGTTGAGCAACCGTGACAGCCCCTTGGTGAACTGTACCGGGGCATTCTGCACCGTGTAGCAGAGGCAGCCATCCGGGGTGTGCGGGCTGTGGGCGTGGCGGGCGTCGCGCCAGATGAAGTCCCCCGCCTGATAGCAGGTGTCGCCATCTTCGATGGTGCCCGCCAGCAGCAGGGTCAGCTCATAGCCCTTGTGGGTATGCTCGGGGATGCGGCCACCGGCCTCGATATGGAGCAGGCTGGCGCGGGCCCCCATCTCGTCCAGCGGCAGGCTGTGCTGGCGAATGGCGCCCACATGGCGCCACTTGGGCGCATGGTGACGGGCCAGCACCCGGGGCAGGCGGTATGAGTGACCCCCTACCTGCAACACGGGCAGGGGGGGCGCAATCTGGGCGAGTTCGGTCGCCGTCGCCACCGGCTGTTGCAGTATCTCCGCCAGCATGGCATCGAACCCGGCTTCGGCGGGATCGTCCGCCGCCGCGGGCGGCGCCGGCGCATCGCTCGCCCACGAATCGTTCGCCAGGTATGCGTTCGCCAGCTCCTCTTCGTGGGCTCGCAGGCGCAGGGCACATTCGGGACAGAGTTCGCAATGGGCGGCCACCCCGACGGCCAGGGGCAAGGGCAGCTCGTCGGCGGCGAAGGCACGCAACATGGGGTCGGTCGGATGGATCTTAATCATGGCCTTGCTCCACTTGCTCTTTCAGTTTCTGTAATGCCAGCCGCAGGCGGGACTTGATGGTACCAAGGGGCACGCCGAGCCTGTCCGCCAGCTCCTGCTGGGAGAGCTCCTGCAGATAGATGCCACGCACCACCTGCTGCTGGGGCTCGGGCAGTGCGCCGACATGGTGCGCCATCTGGCGGGTCAGCACCGCATCCTCGCCACCGCTCAGGGACTCCTCCTGCGCCCTGAACTCCAGCAGCGGCCACAGCTCTTCGGCGCAGAGATCCTCCTTGCTGGCGCGACGGCGGCGCAGCATGTCGAAGCACTGGTTGCGCATCACCGTATAGATCCAGGTGCTGGGGGCGCCCTTGTCCGGGTGATAGAGGCGCGCCTTCTGCCACACCAGCATCATGGTCTCCTGCACCAGCTCCATGGCATTGGCCTCGCTGCCGAGATGGCGCAGGCCGTAGTGACGGATCCGGGGGGCGAAATGGTGAAACAGGGCGGCGAAGGCCACCTTGTCGGCGGTCTCGGCGACCCGGATCAGCTGAGTCTTCAGATCCGGGGTGCCTGGGGCTGTGTCCATCTGGGGCGAGATCCTGCTGTGAACCGATTGTGATTGGCCAGTATATGCCATGGCGCCTAACCCTGAATGCAAACGTACCCAGCTATACGCTCGGAAACGAGACCCGGATCACCGGGCCGGATCAGTGACTGGTGACCAGCAGGTTGCTGAGCAGACGCAGGGCGGGACGATAATCCTCGCAGGCCATCAGCCACTGCTTCTGCTCCGCCGGGATGGGCAGCACCTCGATCCAGCGCTGGGCGACCCAGCAGGCATCGTCCCAGGCCGGCTCGTGATAGAGGGCGGCATATTCGGGGTAGTCGCTGAATACCTCCCGCAGGGCCTGGGCCAGATTGCGCTGATCCTGGGGCAGGCGGCCACCCTGCCAGGGCGGCAGCGGCTGTGCGTCACACACCCTCAGACCATCCCCCTCCTGCCAGAGATCCCGGATCCGCAGCCGATCCACCCCCTGCACCTTGATGCCGAGCAGGCCGTCGGGCAGGCGGTCGAAGTCGATGATCCGCACCCGGGTGGCGATGGGATACATGTTGCGCAGCGCATCGGGCTGGCGGGGGTCCAGCATGCAGAGGGCGAACTCCCGAACCTGGGCCTCGGCGATCATCCGCAGGTATCTGGGCTCGAAGAGGCGCAGGGGCATGACGCCGCCGGGCAGCAGATGAGCAGAGAGGGGGAAGAGCGCCAGTTGCATGTCGGTATCCAGTTTCGTGTGTCTTCTTCTGATACGACTACGGAAACGGGCCAGATCATTCAGACCAAGTGGGAATAAAAAACCCCATTGGTATTAGGGGAAAATAGCCTGGACAAGCTGCTTCCATATGCAGTAGAAATGGTTAAGTCGCAGGCGACAACGCAATATTCTGCAAACCTGCGCGCCACGCAGTGAAATATCCGCCGCCCCAGCAGTGGAGGGTCATTCCTATAGTTTTCTCGGCCCGATGCGGGTAAAATTCACGCCCTTATATATCAGTCATATTTCGACGCATAACCTCGGTGGTCAGTCATGAAAGAGCATATTCATCATCTACTTGAACAGACGGTAGCCAATCTCAAATCCGCGGGCATCCTGCCGGCGGAGCTGGAAGCCCGCGTGCTGGTAGATCGATGCAAGGACAAGGCTCACGGCGACCTGGCCACCAACCTCGCCATGCTGCTGGCCAAGCCGGCGGGCAAGAACCCCCGCGAGCTGGCTGCGGCCATCATAGCGCACCTGCCCGTCTCGGATCTCGTCGCCAAGGTCGAGATCGCCGGCCCCGGCTTCATCAACTTCTTCTTCAACCAGCAGTGGCTGGCCGGTCAGGTCGATGCCATGGTGGCCAGCGCCAACGCCAACGTTAAGCTGCCGACGCCGCAAACCGTGGTGGTGGATTACTCTGCCCCCAACGTGGCCAAGGAGATGGCGGTGCACCACATCCGCTCCACAGTCCTCGGTGACGTGGCGGCCCGCGCCCTGGAGTTCCTGGGCCACAAGGTGATCCGCGCCAACCACATCGGCGACTGGGGCACCCAGTTCGGCATGTTGATCGCCTATCTGGAGAAGATGGAGAACGAGCACGCCTCCGACATGGAGCTCAAGGATCTGGAAGCCTTCTACACCCAGGCCAAGCGCCTGTATGACGAAGACGACGCCTTCGCCGAGCGCGCCCGCAACTATGTGGTGAAACTGCAGGGCGGTGATGAGTACTGCCGCACCATGTGGAAGAAGCTGGTCGACATGACCATGGCCCAGAACCAGCGCAACTACGACCGCCTCAATGTCTCCCTGACCAACAAGGACATCATGGGCGAGTCCATGTACAACGACATGCTGCCGGAGATCGTCGCCGACCTGAAGGCCCAGGGGCTGGCGGTCGAGAGCGAGGGGGCCACCGTGGTCTTCCTCGACGAGTTCAAGAACAAGGATGGCGAGCCCATGGGCGTCATCATCCAGAAGAGCGACGGCGGTTTCCTCTACACCACCACTGACATCGCCTGCGCCAAGTACCGCTACGAGACCCTGGGCGCCGATCGAGTCATGTACTTCATCGACTCCCGCCAGCACCAGCACCTGATGCAGGCCTGGACCATCACCCGCAAGGCGGGCTATGTGCCGGAATCCGTCCCCCTCGAGCATCACGCCTTCGGCATGATGCTGGGCAAGGATGGCCGTCCCTACAAGACCCGCTCCGGCGGCACCGTCAAGCTGGTCGACCTGCTCAACGAAGCAGAAGAGCGCGCCAGCGCCCTGCTGGAGAGCCGCAACAGCGATCTGTCCGCCGACGAGAAGGCCGAGGTGGTCCACGCCATCGCCATGGGGGCGGTCAAGTATGCGGATCTCTCCAAGAACCGCACCACGGACTACATCTTCGACTGGGATCTGATGCTGTCGTTCGAAGGCAACACTGCACCCTATCTGCAGTACGCCTACACCCGGATCCAGTCCATCTTCCGCAAGGCCGGCGTCGATGCCAGCCAGCTCAGCGGCAGCATCCAGCTCAACGAGGATGCCGAGCTGACCCTGGCCCAGAAGCTGATCCAGTTCTCCGACGCGGTCAACGGCGTGGCCGAGCGCGGCATGCCCCACCTGCTCTGTACTTACCTGTACGAGCTGTCCGGCAACTTCATGACCTTCTACGAAGCCTGCCCGATCAACAAGGACGGGGTCGAGCCGCAAGACCGTCAGAGCCGTCTGCTGCTGTGCGCCGCCACCGCCAAGGTGCTGAAACTGGGCCTGGGCGTGCTGGGTATCCACACCCTGGAGCGCATGTAATTCATGGCGACACGGGATTATGTCGGGAGTGGCTCGCGCAGACGGGCCGGTGGTCGCAATGCCAAGAAGGCGCCGCCTCGCCGCCGTTTTCCGCTGATCCCCGTCCTGCTGGCGGGGGTATTGGTCGCCGGTTTTGGCGCCTTCCTCTACCTCATCAATGGCAAGGGGGCGGACGCCCCCACCATCGAAGAGCAGGTGCGCGCCAACAAGCCCAAGGCCAAGGGACATGAACTGCCCCAGGAGAAGTGGAGCTATATCGAGCGGCTCGAGAACAAGCAGGTGGACATCATAGAGCCGCCGCCCCAGCCCGGCGTGCTGCCCCCTCCGCCCGCCGAGACGGTGACGCTGCAACCGGACAAGCTGCCCAAGCCGGTGGAGACCAGCATACCCCAGCCAGGCACCCCCATCGGCCAGGTGCAGCCCTATCAGCCCAAGCCGACCGGTGCGCCGGTCGCCAGCGCCCAGGTGCAGGTGATCGATCGCAAGGCCGAACGGGAGCGGATGGAGCGGGAACTGCGCGCCGAACTGGAGCGGGAGCGTGCCCAGGCCGCCAAGGCCCAGCCCGCCACGACGGCGGCAGCCGACGGCGGTCGTTACATGATGCAGTGCGCCGCCCTGCGCTCACAGGATTCCGCAGAGTCCCTCAAGGCGCGCATCGCCTTCGGCGCCGGCCTCTCCTCCAGCCTGCAGGTGGTCAATGGCGCCAATGGCGCCGTCTACAAGGTGATGGTGGGCCCCTTCAACGGCAAGTCCGCCGTCGATGCGGCCAACCGCAAGCTGCAAGGCTCCGGCATCAGCGGCTGCATCTCCCGCAAGGGCTGAGATCTCGCAACAAGAAAGGCGGCGGTGTGGCGACACACTGCCGCCTTTTTTTATCCAGCCACGGCCCTCTTGAAACCCATCCTGCCGATCCAGCTCCCGGGTGTCACCTCCCGACGGGATCAGGGTTGAAAAGCACAATCGGCAACCCCATCTCTCTTCTCATGCACAGTCATGGCCGTGAATCGGCTCAAGCGAGGTAAGTAAAGTGACGACCATAGTTTCAGTCCGCCGCAACGGCCAAGTCGTGATCGGAGGGGATGGCCAGGTATCCCTCGGCAACACCGTCATGAAGGGCAACGCCCGCAAGGTTCATCGTCTCTACAACGGCAAGGTACTGGCCGGGTTTGCCGGCGGCACCGCCGACGCCTTCACCCTGCTCGAGCGCTTCGAGGCCAAGCTGCAGGCCCATCAGGGCAACCTGGAGCGCGCCGCCGTGGCGCTGGCCAAGGACTGGCGCACCGATCGCGCCCTGCGCCGCCTCGAAGCCCTGCTGGCGGTCGCCGACGAGCACAAGTCCTTCATCATCACCGGCAACGGTGACGTGGTGCAGCCGGAGCATGACCTCATCGCCATCGGCAGCGGCGGCAACTTCGCCCAGTCCGCCGCCATCGCCCTGCTGGAAAACACCGAGCTGGATGCCAAATCCATCGTCGAGAAGTCCCTCAAGATTGCGGGCGACATCTGCGTCTTCACCAACGGCAACCACACCATCGAAGTGCTGGACTACAGCGCCAAGTAAGGGCGCCCGTCAGCCAACTCATTCTCCAAGGGGTGGGCCCTGCCCGCCCCGGATACAGGAACTCCATCATGTCCGAGATGACCCCGAGAGAAATCGTCCACGAGCTGGACCGTCACATCATTGGTCAGGCCGATGCCAAGCGCGCGGTGGCCGTGGCCCTGCGCAACCGCTGGCGCCGGATGCAGCTCAATGAAGAGATGCGCCACGAGGTGACCCCGAAGAACATCCTGATGATAGGCCCGACCGGGGTCGGCAAGACCGAGATCGCCCGTCGTCTGGCCAAGCTGGCCAACGCCCCCTTCATCAAGGTGGAGGCGACCAAGTTCACCGAAGTGGGCTATGTGGGCAAGGAAGTGGACAGCATCATCCGCGATCTCACCGACGTCGCCATCAAGCTGGTGCGCGAGACCGAGATGGAGAAGATGAAATACCGCGCCGAGGAGGCCGCCGAGGAGCGCATCCTCGACGCCCTGCTGCCCAATCCCCGCAACAGCTGGGGCGAGGAGGAGAAGGCCGACAACTCCAACACCCGCCAGATCTTCCGCAAGAAACTGCGGGAAGGTCAGCTCGATGACAAGGAGATCGAACTGGATCTGGCCGCCACCCCCATGGGCGTCGACATCATGACCCCGCCGGGCATGGAAGAGATGGCCAGCCAGCTGCAGGGGCTGTTCCAGAACCTCGGCCAGCAGCAGAAGAAGAAGCGCAAGATCAAGGTCAAAGAGGCCATGAAGGCGCTGATCGAAGAGGAAGCGGCCCGTCTGGTCAACCCGGAAGAGCTGAAGCAAAAGGCCATTGCCGCGGTCGAGAACAACGGCATCGTCTTCCTCGACGAGATCGACAAGATCTGCAAACGCGGCGAGAGCTCGGGCCCCGATGTCTCCCGTGAAGGGGTGCAGCGCGACCTGCTGCCGCTGGTCGAGGGTTGCACCGTCAACACCAAGCACGGCATGGTCAAGACAGACCACATACTGTTCGTCGCCTCCGGCGCCTTCCAGGTGGCCCGTCCGTCCGACCTCATCCCCGAGCTGCAGGGCCGCCTGCCGATCCGGGTCGAGCTGACCGCCCTGACTACCCATGACTTCGAGCGGATCCTGACCGAGCCGAACGCCTCCCTGACCGATCAGTACCAGGCGCTGATGGCTACCGAAGGGGTGAAGATCGAATTCACCCAGGATGGCATCCGCCGCCTGGCCGAGGCGGCCTGGCAGGTCAACGAGCGCACCGAGAACATAGGTGCCCGCCGCCTGCACACAGTGATGGAGCGGCTTATGGAAGACATCTCCTACGACGCCTCCGAAAAATCCGGCGAGACCTTCGTCATCGATACCGACTACGTCAACGCCCACCTTGGGGCGCTTATCGAGGACGAGGATCTGAGCCGCTACATTCTGTAAGCTCGCCCCCTCCCGTTAGACAAACGCCTCCCCTCCCGGAGGCGTTTTTTTATGGGTTTCGGCTCAGGCCCTGGCCAGCCTCTCGCCTCGCCAACCACCGGCCAGCCAGAGTGCGCTCATCAGCAGCAGGGCCGTCAGGACGAAGGTGGATCGGGTCGCGAACGCCAGCTCGTCCGCCGTCGCGAAGGCGAGATCGGGTTGCCCCGCCAGGGCGGCGAACAGGCCACCGAGCCCGGCCACCCCGGTCAGCTGACCCAGATTGCGCGACAGGGTCAGCAGACCGGCCACGGCGCCCCGGGTTTGCTCACTCGCCTCCCCCACCACGGCACTGTTGTTGGCGGTCTGGAACAGGGCATAACCGGCGGTCAGCAGCAGTATGGGCAACAGATAGCCGAGCGGGCCGAACTGCCCAGCAGCCCCGGCCAGACCGAGGGCCGCAGCCCCCATGACTGCCAGCCCCAGCCGGACCACCTGCCGCGCACCCAGCCTGTCTACCAGCCAGCCGGCGGGCATACCCGTCAGGGCCGCCAGCAGGGGCCCGCCCGATATCATCAGGCCGACAGTCCCGAGACCAAGGCCGAAGACCCCCCTCAGGTAGAAGGGACCTATGAGCAGGGTCAGCACCATGACGCTGGCCACCAGGGCGCTGGCGAGAAGGCCGTTGCTAAGCCCCGGAGCCCCCAGCAACGCCAGCGGCAGCAGGGGCACAGGGGCGCGGCGCTCGCGGCGAACGAACGAGCCCGTGACCAGCAGGGCCCCCGCCCCCCACCAGAGGGCCAGGGCACCCCCCAGGGTCAGCGCCAGGCCGTAGCAGAGCAGCGCCGCCACCAGCAGTGACAGGCTCGCGAGGTTCATCCCCTCTTCTTGTGGCGAGCAGTCGTCCCGGGGCAGACCGAGCCGGGCGCAGCCCAGTGCCAGCAGGCTGAGGGGCACCAGCAAGAGGAAGGGGGCCTGCCAACCAAAGCTGGCCGTCAGCAGGCCGCCAAAGGAGGGGCCGAGCGCCGTGCCGCAGGCCGACAGGGTACCGAGCAGCCCCATGCCCCAGCCCCGCCGCGCCGGCGGCACCAGCTGGCTCACCATGGCCAGCGCCAGGGAGAGCATGCAGGCCGCAGCGATCCCCTGCAGGGCACGGGCCGCGATCAGCCAGCCTATGGTCGGCGCCAGGGCGCACAGCAATGAGGCCAGCGCAAAGAGCCCAAGCCCCAGGAGCAGCAGGCGACGCCGACCGAACCTGTCCCCCAGTCGACCGGCCACCACAGTCAGGCAGGTGATCCCCAGCAGATAGGCCACCAGCACCCACTGCAAGCTGGCAAAGGGCACCGCAAAAGCCTGCCCCAGGGCAGGCAGTACCATGTTGGCCAGGCTCCCCCCCAGCATGGGCAGCAGGGTGGCGAGGCCGAGCGCCAGCAGGCCGAGGCGGCGGGTGGCAGGGGTCGGGAGAGAATTGAGTGATGACATGGCATGATCTTCGGCAGAGGATGATGTCCACAAGGCTAGCGGGGGGCATGAGCAGGCGGAAGACGCACGACTTGCAACTTATAGCTGCACAAGACGCCATATAAAGAGAGGAATTCTTGCGTATGATGAAGCCAACCGACCGTCATGGGTCCATCACCCGGGATCCCGGCTCGGCGAGGGCTATGCCATGAATACCCCCGACTTCAATCTGCTGCTGACCCTGGATGCCCTGCTGGACGAGGGCAGCGTGGCCGGTGCCGCCAGACGACTCTCCCTGAGCCCCTCCGCCATGAGCCGGGCCCTGGCCAGGCTGCGGGAGACCACGGGGGATCCGCTGCTGGTGCGGGCGGGTCGGGGTCTGGTGCCCACGCCGCGGGCCCTGGCCCTGCGGGCTCAGGTCAGCCAGCTGGTGCAGGATGCGCACGCCGTGCTGCGCCCCCAGCAGGAGGTGGATCCTGCGAGCCTGGAACGCACCTTTCGTCTGAGGTCCAGCGACGGCTTCGTGGAGGCGGTCGGTCCTGCCCTGCTGGCCCGGCTCGCCGCCGAGGCCCCCGGGGTCAGGCTGCACTTCCTGGCCAAACCCGACAAGGAGAGCGGCCCCCTGCGCCGCGGCGAACTGGATTTCGAAACCGGCGTCATAGGTGCTGAGACTGCGCCCGAGCTACGTACCCAGGCGTTGTTTCAGGACCACTTCGTCGCCGTGGTGCGGCCGGGCCACCCCCTGTGCGAGGGTACCCTGACCACCGCCCGTTATGCCGCCGCCCGCCACATTCTGGTGTCACGGCGCGGGCTGGAGCAGGGCCCTATCGACGAGGCCCTGGCGCACCTCGGGCTGGCACGCGCGGCGGCGACCCTGGTCCCCGGCTTTAACACTGCCCTGGCCCTGGTGCGGGACAGCGACCTGGTGGCGACCGTGCCCGAGCGACACTGCGCCGCCCTGCACGCCGATCTGGTGACCCTGCCCCTGCCCTTTCCGCTGGCAGGGATCCGGGTCGCCCTGATCTGGCACCCCAGCCAGGACGCCGATCCGGCTCACCGCTGGCTGCGCACCCTCATCCGCGAGACCTGCACCCAGGCCCCCTATGGAGAGGACACCAGGAACAGCTGATCGCCCCCCGGCGGCAGGCAAATCCACCTCCTGCCGGGCGGGGAGCACGGTGCGGCCGCCCGGGATCCCGAGGGTTCCGGCCCGCTGCACCCGCCTTTTCCCTCCTTCACGCAGAGCCGCGAGGCGCCGCCCGCCCCTTGTTCAAAAAAAGATCGACCCGCCCCCTTCCCTCGGGTTTATACGAGCGTATAATTCAGATCAAAATCTGTGCAGCAGGAGCCTTGTTAGATGCACCCCACTCGTCAAAAACTGCTCGATACGGGCCTGGCTATCGCCACCGACAAGGGGCTGCGCGGCCTCACGGTACGCGAGCTGGCGGCGGCGGCCGAGGTCAATCTCGGCACCTTCGTCTATCACTTCGGTCACCGCGACGCCTTTATCGACGAGCTGGTGGAGCTCTGGTACGCCCCCCTCTTTGATGAGCTCAAGGCGGTGGCGGCCAAAGGCACTTACCCCAGCGCCCTGGCGGCGTTCGAAACCACCATGGAAGCCCTGATCGGTCTGGTGGCGCGCCAGCGCAGCTTCATCAACCACCTGTTTGGCGATGCCCTGGCCGGCGAGCGCGCGGCCCAGCGCTTTCTGCTGAGCCTGCCGCGCCGCCACCCCCTGCTGCTGCTCGAGCAGGTCCAGAAGGCGCAGGCGGAAGGATCCCTGGTGGCGGGCAATCCGTTGCAGCTGATGATCTTCATCATGGGCTCCGTCGGTCTGCCCCTGGTGATCGCCGGCGGCGGTCGCCAGCTCGGCTGGCTGCCCCCGGAGGCGGCGCCGTTTTTGTCCCAGATAGACAACCCCGAGGCCGCCCGGCAACGCCTGACGTGGGCCCTGCACGGCCTGCGCCGCTCCGAAGGAGATCCCTCATGAAACAACGCATCGCCATCCTGGCCCTGCTGCTGTCCCTGCTCAGTGGCTACCTCGGGTGGCAGGGCCGCCCCGAAGGAGATCCCGCATGAAACAACGCATCGCCATCCTGGTCCTGCTGCTATCCGTCATCGGTGGCTACCTCTGGTGGCAGGGCCGCCCGGCCGACGGCTCCATCCTCTACGGCAACGTCGATATTCGCGACGTCAACCTGGCCTTTCGGGTCGGGGGCCGCGTCGAGCAGGTGCTGGTGGATGAAGGCGACAGCGTGACAGCGGGCCAGCCGCTGGCCCGTCTCGACCCCATGCCCCTCACCCACGAGCGCGACAGCGCCCGCGCCAACCTGGCCGCGATCGCCGCCGCCAACGCCTTGATCCACAAAGGCTATCGCAGGGAAGAGACGGATCGGGCCCGGGCCGCCCTGGCCGCCGCAGACGCCGCCGCCCTGGAGGCCGACAAGCAGTGGCGCCGCCAGAGCGCATTGGCCGCCACCGGTGCCATCTCCCGCGGTCAGCTCGACAGCGCCCGATCCCAGCGGGATCAGACCCGGGCCCAGGTGCGCGCCGCCCGCGAGCAGCTCGGCCAGCTCGAGACCGGCTACCGTCCGGAGGAGATAGCCCAGTCCGATGCCCAGCTGCAAGGGGCCAAGGCGACGCTCGCCAGTGCCGAACTGGCGCTGGCGGATGCCAGCCTGATCGCGCCGAGCGACGGCATCATACTGACCCGGGCCGTCGAAACCGGCAGCATGGTGCAGCCGGGAGCCACCGCCTTCAACCTCTCACTGACCGCGCCTGTCTGGGTACGCGCCTATGTGGAGGAGCCCTGGCTCGGCCACTTCCCGAGCGGCGCCCACGTGACCCTCACCACCGACTCGCGGCCGGACCAGCCCTATCAGGGGGTGGTGGGCTTTGTCTCCCCCACCGCCGAGTTCACCCCGAAATCGGTGGAGACGCCTGATCTGCGCACCCACCTGGTCTACCGGCTGCGCATCGTGGTGCAGGATCCTGACTCTGCCCTGCGCCAGGGAATGCCGGTCACCGTCAGGCTGGCCCCATGAGCAGCGCCATCTCCCTCGAGGGGCTCACCAAGCGTTTCGGCGATCGGGTCGCCCTCAACGCCATCTCGGCCACCATTCCCAGTGGCGGCATCACCGGACTGGTGGGCCCCGACGGCGCTGGCAAGAGCACACTGCTGCGCCTGCTGGCCGGTCTGCTGGTGCCGGAGGCTGGCGAAATTCGGGTGCTGGGGCTGGATCCGGTACGCGAGGGGGATGCCCTGCGTCAGCGGCTCGGCTACATGCCCCAGCAGTTCGGGCTCTACGAGGATCTCAGCGTGCAGGAGAACCTCAACCTCTATGCTGACTTGCGCGGGGTGCTGGAGCCGGAGCGCAGCCCCACCTTCGAGCGCCTGCTCGCCTTCACCGATCTCGCCCGCTTCACCGCACGGCCGGCGGGCAAGCTGTCGGGGGGGATGAAGCAGAAGCTCGGGCTGGCCTGCGCCCTGCTCGGCACCCCGGATGTGCTGCTGCTGGACGAACCCGGGGTCGGGGTCGATCCCATCTCCCGCCGCGCCCTCTGGCAGATGGTGCGCGAGCTGGCCCAGGGAGGCATGACGGTGCTCTGGAGCACAGCCTACCTCGATGAGGCCGAGCTGTGCGACCACGTGCTGCTGATGGCGGACGGCGAGGTGCGCACCAGCGGCACCCCGGCGACACTCATGGGGGCCATGGCGAGCCGCTGCTGGCTGCTGGAGGCAGGAGAACTGGATGGCCGTGGGCGGCGCGCCCTGCTGCGTCGCGCCCTGGCCCACCCGGCGGTGATGGACGGCACTGTGGCGGGGGAGCGGGTGCGTCTGCTGCTGTACCCCGACTTGATGCCGCCTCCCCTGGCGGAGCTCGGCCTCTCGGAGGGCGCCTTCGTACCGACCCCTGCCCGGCTCGAGGATGCCTTTATCGATCTGCTGGGGGGCGGCCCCGGTGGGGAATCCAGCCTGGCGCAGCTGATGCGCGAGGCCAGCCTGCCCGAGGGGGTCTCCCAGGAGGCGGTGATCGAGGCCCGCCGCCTCACCAAGCGTTTCGGCGATTTCACCGCCACCGACGACGTCAGCTTCGCGGTGCGCCGGGGGGAGATCTTCGGCCTGCTCGGCCCCAACGGCGCGGGCAAGTCCACCACCTTCAAGATGGAGTGCGGCCTGCTGCGCCCAAGCAGCGGGCAGGCGCTGGTGACCGGCATCGATCTGGCCCGCAGCCCCTCGGCGGCGCGTCAGCACCTCGGCTACATGGCCCAGAAGTTCTCCCTCTACAAGCAGCTCACCGTGGCCCAGAACCTGTCGTTCTTCGCCGGCATCTACGGCCTGTTCGGTCGCCAGCAGCAGACGCGCATCGACGCCATGGTGAAGGCGTTCGCCCTCGGCCCCTGGCTCGGCCAGCAGACGGAATCCCTGCCCCTTGGCCTGCGCCAGCGCCTGTCCCTCGCCTGCGCCCTGCTCCACGAGCCGCCGCTGTTGTTTCTCGACGAGCCCACCTCGGGGGTCGATCCTGTGACCCGGCGGGAGTTCTGGTCCCACATCAACGCCCTGGCCGATCACGGGGTCACAGTGCTGGTCACCACCCACTTCATGGACGAGGCGGAGTATTGCGACCGCATCGCCCTCATCTACCGAGGTCGCCTGCTGGCGCTCGGCACCCCGGACGAACTCAAGGCCAGTGCCGCCGGAGGCAACCCCCCCTCCTTGCCAACCTCTTCGTTACCCACAATGGAAGAGGCCTTCATCACCCTAGTCGAGCGGGCCAGCGAGGAGGACGCATGAGCATCAACCGCCGCCGTCTGCTGGCCCTGTGCCACAAGGAGTCCCTGCAAATAGTGCGCGACCCCAGCAGCATCCTCATCGCCTTCATCATGCCTGTGGTGCTGCTGGTGGTGATGGGCTACGCCATCAACCTGGACGTGGACCACCTGCGGCTCGGCATCTGGCGCACCGACGGCGGCGCACCGGCCATCCGTCTCGAGCAGGCCCTGCGCGGCTCGAACGCCCTTGAGGTGCAGGGCGGTCCGAGCAAGGAGGCGCTGCTGGGGAGCCTTGAGCGCGGCGAGATCCGCGGCCTGTTGGTGATCGACGAGGGGTTCTCCCGCGCCATGGTTGGCCAGGGCGGCGCCACCCCCAGGGTCTTGCTGCTCACCGACGGCTCCGAACCCAACACGGCGAACTTCGTCACCAACTACGTGCAGGGGATCTGGCAGGGGTGGCTCGTCAGGGAGGGAGTCTCCCTGCCGGTGGCGGTGGAGAGCCGCGCCTGGTTCAACCCGGCCCTGGTGAGCCGCAACTTCCTGGTGCCCGGGTCCATCGCCGTGGTGATGACCATCATAGGCGCCCTGCTCACCTCCCTGGTGGTAGCCCGGGAGTGGGAGCGCGGCACCATGGAGGCGCTGCTCGCCACCCCGGTGACCAAGACAGAGCTGCTGCTCTCCAAGCTGTTGCCCTACTACGGGCTCGGCATCGCCGCCATGCTCATCTGCCTGCTCTTCTCGGTGGCCGTGATGGGGGTGCCCTGGCGCGGCTCGTTGATCTCCCTGTTCGTGCTCACTACCCTGTTTCTCGGCAGCGCCCTCGGGCTCGGGCTCTTTCTCTCCACCGTGATGCGCAGCCAGTTCAACGCCGCCCAGGCCGCGCTGACGGCTGCGTTTCTGCCGGCCATGATGCTCTCGGGCTTCGTGTTCGAAATCGCCAGCATGCCGCCCCTGTTGCGAGCCATCACCCACCTCATTCCGGCCCGCTACTTCGCGAGCTCGTTGCAGACCCTCTACCAGGCGGGCAACGTGCTCTCCATCCTGCTGGTCAACGGCGTCTGCCTGTTGCTGCTGGCCGCCTTCTGGCTGGCCCTCACTGCCCGCAAGACGCGGCGCACCCTGGAGTAAACATGCTGATCCGACTCTGGTGGCTGATCCGAAAAGAGTTGCAGGCCCTGATGGGTAATACCCAGGGGCGCTTCCTGCTCATCATGCCGGTGCTGCTGCAAACGGCCCTCTTCCCCTTCGCCGCCACCCTGGAGGTGACCGGCAACACCCTGGCCATCTACGACCAGGATGGGGGGGCGCAGAGCCGGGAGCTCATCGAGCGCCTCACCCACATGCCCGCCTTCACCACTGTGATGCCGGTGGCGGGCGAGGCTGGGATGACAGATGCCATCACTGGGCAGCAGGCCCTGATCGGTCTCATCATCCCGCAGGATTTCTCCCGCCGCCTGGCGCGCGGCGACACCGCCAAGGTGCAGTTGATCATCGACGGGCGCCGCTCCAACGGGGGTCAGGTGGCGGCGGGCTACATCAATCAGGTGATCGCCCGCTGGCAGAGCGAGGGCAAGGGGCTGCCGGAGCTCACGGTGCGCCACCTCTACAACCCCAACATCGAGTTCAGCTGGCACATACTGCCCTCCCTGGTGGCCATCATCACCACCATAGGCTGCCTCATCGTCACGGCCCTGTCGGTGGCGCGGGAGCGGGAAGAGGGCACCTTCGATCAGCTGCTGGTCTCCCCCCTCACCGCGGGCTGGATCATGGCGGGCAAGGCAGTGCCAGGCATTCTGGTGGCGGTGGGCCAGGGCACCATAGTCGCGTTGGCGGCCCGCTTCCTCTATCAGGTGCCGTTTGGCGGCAGCACTACGCTGCTGATGGCGGGCATGGTCTGCTACGGTTTGGCGCTGGCGGGGATAGGGCTCTTCGTCTCGTCCCTCTGTTCGACCCAGCAGCAGGCGTTTCTCGGGGTCTTCTCCTTCATGGTGCCGGCGGTGATCCTCTCCGGCTATGTCTCCCCCATCGAGAACATGCCGCTGTTGTTCCAGTGGCTGGCGGCCGTGGATCCCCTCAGTCACTTCATCCTGTTGCTCAAGGGGGTCTTCCTCAAGGATCTCGGCTGGTCGGCGGCCTGGCCCCTGCTCTGGCCCCTGCTCGCCATCGCCGGTGTCTCCCTGTCCCTGGCGCTGGCCATGTTCCGCCGCCATATCGCCTGAACCGCCCCCTTGTTCGCCGATGCCGGTCTCGCCAGCACGAGACCGGTCTTTTTTGGGCAGGCCTTTTCACTGTCCTGCGCTCAGTAAACCGCCCTTTCTCTTCGCCATACCTCGCCCCAGACCAGTGCAGAAATCATCAACTGGTATACCTATTTTTATATAGTATTGAATTGCATCGAAATTACCCCTAACGAGATATATAAATAGACACTTGATTTGCATCAATCGACCGCCCCCGCCGACTGGGTAGCCTAGCTTCAAAATGATGTTTTATTACTCCAAATCAGAGGCAATCATGAGCAAAGTCAGGCTGGCCGTCATCGGCAACGGCATGGTGGGGCACCGCTTCATCGAAGAGTTGATCGAGCGATCCGATCCGGACCGGTTCGAGATCACCGTCTTCGGTGCAGAACCGCGTCCCGCCTACGATCGTGTCCATCTCTCCTCCTACTTCTCCCACCACACCAGCGAAGATCTCTCCCTCGTCAAACCCGGTTTCTACGAGAAGCACGGCATCCGGTTGCTGCTCGGCGAAGCGGTGAAAAAAATCGACAGGGCGGCCCGCGAGGTGCACTCCAACAAGGGCACTGTGGTCGGCTATGACAAGCTGGTGCTGGCCACCGGCTCCTACCCCTGGGTGCCACCCATCCAGGGCAGCCAGCACCACGAGTGCTTCGTCTATCGCACCATCGAAGATCTGAAAGCCATCCGCAGCGCCGCCAGGAGCGGCAAGAGCGGGGTGGTGATCGGGGGCGGCCTGCTTGGCCTCGAAGCCGCTGGCGCCCTCAAGGCGCTGGGCCTCGAGACCCATGTGGTGGAGTTCGCTCCGGTACTGATGGCCGAGCAGCTCGACGGTCAGGGCGGCCAGCTGCTGCGCCGCAAGATAGAGTCCATGGGGGTGCAGGTACACACCAGCAAGAGCACCAGCCAAATCCTGATGCACGGCGGTGAGCAGGCGAAACACCGCCTCGCCTTCGCAGATGGCAGCGCCCTTGACGTGGATGTGGTTGTCTTCTCCACCGGCATACGCCCGCAAGACACCCTGGGTCGTTATAGCGAACTGGCCATCGCCGAGCGCGGCGGCGTGCTGATCGATGATCACTGCCTCACCTCGGATCCCGACATCTATGCCATCGGCGAGTGTGCCGCCTGGCAGGGTCGCTTCTTCGGCCTGGTGGCGCCCGGCTACAAGATGGCCCAGATCACCGTCGACCACCTGCTCGGTGGCGACAGCCGCTTCGAAGGGGCGGACATGAGCGCCAAGCTCAAGCTGCTCGGCGTCTCCGTCGGCTCCATCGGCGATGCCCACGGCCGCCCCCCCGGCAGCCACAGCTATGTGTTCCAGGACGATCAGGCCGGGGTCTACAAGAAGATAGTGGTGAGCGAAGACAACAGCCGCCTGCTCGGCGCCGTGCTGGTGGGTGACGTGGATGACTACGGCAACCTGCTGCAGATGATGCTCAACGCCCTGCCGCTGCCGAGCCACCCGGATACCCTGATCCTGCCCGCCTACGCCGGTGCCAAACCGACCCTGGGGGTGGATGCCCTGCCGTCCACCGCCCAGATCTGCTCCTGCTTCGACGTCTCCAAGGGCGACATCGCCCAGGCGGTGGCCGAGGGCCACACCACGCTCGCCGCCATCAAGCAGCACACCAAGGCCGGTACCGGCTGTGGCGGCTGCGTGCCGCTCATCAGCCAGGTGCTCAACGCCGAGCTGGTGAAGCAGGGCATAGAGGTCAACAACCACCTCTGCGCCCACTTCCCCCATTCCCGTCAGGAGCTGTTCCACCTGGTCAAGGTGGAGGGGATCAAGAGCTTCGACGAGCTGCTGGCCAAGCACGGACACGGCCATGGCTGCGAGGTGTGCAAGCCCACGGTCGGCTCCATCCTCGCCTCCTGCTGGAACGGCTATGTGCTGAGCCCGCTCAATACCCAGCTGCAGGACACCAACGACATCTTCCTCGGCAACATGCAAAAAGACGGCAGCTACTCCGTCATCCCGCGCATGGCCGGTGGCGAGGTGACCCCGGAAGGCTTGCTGGCGGTGGCCGAAGTGGCCCGCGACTACAAGCTCTACACCAAGATCACCGGTGCCCAGCGCATCGGCCTGTTCGGTGCCCAGAAGGATGACCTGCCCGCCATCTGGCGGAAATTGCTGGCGGCCGGTTTCGAGACCGGTCAGGCCTACGCCAAGGCGCTGCGCATGGCCAAGACCTGTGTCGGCAGCACCTGGTGCCGCTTCGGCGTGCAGGACAGCGTCGGCCTCGGGGTCTTCCTCGAGAATCGCTACAAGGGCATCCGCACCCCGCACAAGATGAAGTTCGGGGTCTCCGGCTGTACCCGCGAATGTGCGGAAGCCCAGGGCAAGGACGTCGGCATCATAGCCACGGACGCGGGCTGGAACCTCTATGTGGGCGGCAACGGCGGCATGAAGCCGCGCCACGCCGATCTGCTGGCCTCCGACCTGGACCGCGAGACGTTAGTCCGGTTGATAGACCGTTTTATGATGTTCTACGTCACCAGCGCCGACAAACTGCAGCGCACCTCGGTCTGGCTCGGCAATCTGGAAGGGGGCGTCGACTACCTGCGCGAGGTGATCGTCGACGACAAGCTGGGGCTGGCCGACACGCTGGAGCGCGATATCCAGACTCTCATCGACAGCTACGAGTGCGAATGGTCGCGCACCCTCAGTGAAGAGGAGGCGCTCAAGCGCTTCAGCCACTTCATCAACAGCGACAAGCGCGACCCGGACATCCAGTTCGTCAGCGAGCGCGACCAGCACAGACCGGCGACCCCGGCCGAGCGCATCCCCGTCTACCAGATCGAGGTGGAAACCAAATGATGAAACTTAACTGCCAACTCGACGTGGAGATTAAGCGATGAAACTTGCCTGCCAACTCAACGACATCATGCCGGGAACCGGTGTTTGTGCCCTCCTTGAGGGCCGCCAGATCGCCCTGTTCCGCCCGAGCGCGGCGGCCGAGGTGTTCGCCATCGACAACCGGGATCCCTTCTTCGCCGCCAACGTGCTGTCGCGCGGCATCATAGGTGAACACGAGGGTGAGCTCTGGGTCGCCAGCCCCCTCAAGAAGCAGCACTTCCGTCTGCGCGACGGCCACTGCCTCGAGAACGCCGCCATGTCGGTGCAAAGCTATCCCGTTGAAGTACGCGACCAGCAGGTCTGGGTCGCAGTCTAACATCAGACCCCACCCCAAAAAAACACCTCCCCCTTAACAAGGGGGAGGCAGGGAGGGGGTAAAAAATGCCCGGGCTGCCCATGGGCAGCCCTTTCAAGGACTCAAAAGATGTATACGGAAACCATCAACAAGTGCGCCGCCAACGCGGCCCGCATCAACCGCTTCGAGCGCAGTGACAAGCTGGGCTTCTGGCTCAGCTCCGCCATGGCGGGGGCCTATGTAGGCCTTGGCATCATCCTCATCTTCACCCTGGGCAACCTGGTGGATCCGGCCATCCGTCCGTTGGTGATGGGGGCCACCTTCGGCATCGCCCTGACCCTGGTCATCATCGCCGGCTCCGAGCTGTTCACCGGCCACACCATGTTCCTCACCTTCGGGGTGAAAGCGGGCAAGATAGCCATGAGCGACCTGCTGCGCATCCTGCCCCAGACCTGGGCCGGCAACCTGCTCGGCTCCATCGCGGTGGCGCTCATCTACTCCTACGGTGGCAGCCTGCTGCCGGACGCGGGCAGCCTGGCGCACAAGGTGGCGCTGGCCAAGACCCAGGCACCGGCGTTGACCCTGTTCATGAAGGGTGTGCTGTGCAACTGGCTGGTCTGCCTCGCCATCTGGATGGCGCTGCGCACCGAGGGTGCCGCCAAGTTCATCGCCATCTGGTGGTGCCTGCTGGCCTTCATCGCCTCCGGCTACGAGCACTCGGTCGCCAACATGACCCTGTTCGCCCTCTCCTGGTTCGGCGCCCATTCCGAGGCCTACACCCTGGGGGGCATAGGCCACAACCTGCTGTGGGTGACCCTCGGCAACACAGTCTCCGGCGCCCTCTTCATGGGCCTCGGCTACTGGTATGCCACCCCCAAGGCTGAGCGCCCGGTCGCGGTAAGCGACGCCAGCACCACAGCCAGCCAGACCCAAACCGCCTGATCAGGAGGCCCCATGGACTACTTGCCCATCTTTTGCCGACTCGACAACAAACCCGTGCTGCTGGTCGGTGGCGGCGAGGTGGCTGAGCGCAAGGCGCGCCTGCTGCTGGATGCCGGTGCCCAGCTCACAGTAGTGGCGCCCGAGCTCGCTCCCGAGCTGGCGGAACTGGCTGCCGACGGCAGCATCGAGTGGCTGGCCGGTGAATTTGTGCCGGAACAACTGGCGGGCAAGTGGCTGGTGGTGGCCGCCACCGATCGGCGCGAGGTGAACGCCCTGATCTACCAGAGTGCCAATCAGGCGCGGATCTTTGCCAACGTGGTGGATGACCCCAAGCGCTCCAGCTTCATCATGCCGTCGATCATCGACCGCTCGCCGCTGATGGTGGCCATCTCCTCCGGCGGCAAGGCCCCGGTGCTGGCTCGTTTGCTGCGGGAGAAGCTGGAGGCCCTGCTGCCCCAGCATCTCGGCGCCGTGGCGGCCTTTGCCGGCGGCCTGAGAGACAGGGTCAAGGCCCGCTTCGCCACCATGGGGGAGCGGCGCCAGTTCTGGGAGCGGCTGCTTGGCGCCGACCGCCTCGGTCAGGCGCTGGCACGGGGTGACAAGGCATCGGCCAACCAGCTGGCCGACGCTCTGTTTGCCGAGGATGCCGGTGCCAAGGGGGAAGTGATCCTGGTCGGGGCTGGCCCCGGCGATCCCGGCCTGCTCACCCTGCACGCCCTGCGCCAGATGCAGCAGGCGGACGTGGTGGTCTATGACCGGCTGGTCTCGGATGAGGTGATGGCGCTGGTGCGCCGGGATGCCAGGCGTATCTTCGTCGGCAAGCAGGCGGGCAACCACTGCGTGCCGCAGGAGGGGATCAACCAGCTCTTGCTGGACGAGGCGAAGAAGGGGCAGCGAGTGGTGCGCCTCAAGGGTGGCGACCCCTTCATCTTCGGCCGGGGCGGCGAGGAGCTGGAGACGCTGGTCGGCAGCGGCATCGGCTTTCAGGTGGTGCCGGGGATCACCGCGGCCAGCGGCTGCGCGGCGTATGCCGGCATTCCCCTGACCCACCGCGATCACGCCCAGAGCGTGCGCTTCGTCACCGCCCACGGCAAGGGGGGCGCCCAGGATCTCGACTGGCCGCTGCTGGCCAGAGACAAACAGACACTGGTGTTCTATATGGGGCTTTCCTCTTGCGCCACTATCCGCGAGCAACTGATGGCCCACGGCAAGGGGGGCGACACCCCGGTGGCCCTCATCGAGCGCGGCACCCAGCCCAGCCAGCGGGTCATTCGCGGCACCCTCGATGAGCTGCCCGCGCTGGCGCAAGGCGTCGAGAGCCCGGCCCTCATCATGGTGGGCTCGGTGGTGACCCTGGCCGACCAGCTCGCCTGGTTTGGGGAAGTGGCCCCGGGGCGGAGGGCATCGGCCTGATGAGGCCTCGATAGAGGCAAGGCGCGGCGCCAGCATCCGGGTGGCGTGCGCGCCAGCCACTTGTTGTTCAAGGAATATTCATTGAAATGCCAGGCTCAGTCCTTATACTGGATCCACCTGTTTCCAGCGGTGGACTGACACAATGGAATACAACACTTCAGAACTTTGCGACATCTATCAGGACATGGTCGATGTACTCGAGCCCATGCTCTGCTCCTTCGGCGGACGCGCCTCCTTCGGTGGTGTCATCACCACGGTCAAATGCTTCGAATCCAACGGCCTGATCCGTGAGATGGTCAAGGAAAACGGCGTCGGCCGCGTGCTGCTGATCGATGGCGGCGGCTCCATGCGCCGGGCGCTGATCGACGGCGAAATCGCCACCACGGCGGCGGAAAACGAGTGGGAAGGGATCGTCTGCTACGGCTGCGTGCGCGAGGTGGACGTGCTGGAAGATCTGGATATCGGCATCCAGGCCCTGGCCGCCATCCCGGTCGGTGCCGATCGCAAGGAAGTGGGTGAAACGGATCTGCCGGTCAACTTCGGCGGCGTCACCTTCCTGCCGGATGACCACCTCTACGCAGATACCACTGGGGTGATCCTCTCCCCGGATCCGCTGGATATCGAATAGGCCTTGTCCGGCCGGAAGAGATGGGAGCCGCTGGCTCCCATTTTTTATGGGAAGACGGCGGAAAAAGAGGGAGAAACAGCAAAAGTGGGGCAAAAAAAGAGGGCCAGAAATACTGGCCCTATAACTGGAAGCAATGTGAGCAATGTCGTGCTTTCACAAGAAGTCACCATGTTGGAACGAATGGGGCCTATCCCGGAACGCAAGTTAACAATAATCATTCTCATTTAAATTGGCAACTCTTATTTTCCAATCTTGCAAAAAAATTGACCACCCTGGGGGTGGTCAATATCCATGCCTGAGTCGTCAGTCGACGATCAGATGCCGGAGGTTGCCGACAACCCCTCCCCATGGGCAGGGCCCACCAGCTTGCGACTGAGATAGCGCAACAGGACGCCATAGAGGGGCACGAACAGGCCGAGGCTTATCAGCAGCTTGAAGACATAGTCCACGGTCGCTATCTCGACCCAGTGCTCGGCCATAAAGGGATCCGTGCTGCGCCAGAAGGCGATGCTGAAGAAGGCCAGGGTATCGACCAGGTTGCCGATCAGGGTCGAGGCGGCCGGTGCCACCCACCAGGCCCCGCGCTGCCGCAGCCGGTTGAACACCACCACGTCCATGAACTGGCCCACCAGATAGGCCATAAAGCTGGCCAACGCTATCCGGGCAACGAAGAGGTTGAACTCCGCCAGCTGACCCATCCCCTGATAGCTGCCCTCGAAGAACAGCACCGAGAGCACATAGGAGACCGCCAGCGCCGGCAGCATCACCCTGCGGATGATGGCGCGGGCCAGGTCCGGGCCGAATATCCGTACCGTCAGATCGGTCGCCAGGAAGATGAAGGGGAAACTGAACGCCCCCCAGGTGGTGTGAAAGCCAAAGAGGGTGATCGGCAGCTGCACCAGATAGTTGCTGCTGGCGATGATCAGGATGTGGAACAAGGCGAGGCGCGTCAGCGCCGTCTGGTGCTGAGCAGGGGTCAGATTCATATTGTGACCTTTTTGGTTAATGGGGTTAGGGAACCCATAGCGCCACCATGGCGCTAATTGAGGGGCGGCATTATACGCCCCCAACGCCATAGTTCAATCCTTGTGCTGTCTGGCCAACCAGCTCAGGGTCGCCCTCCCCTCCTCGTCGTCGGCACTCAGCCAGCAGTCGCTGTGATGCTCGAAGTGCAGCCAGAGGCGGCACGCCTCGAACGCCAGCTGCCAACAGTGGCGATCGGCGCCGCTGTCCCGCTGCAAGGGGATCAGTTCCCACTCGGCCAGCAACTCCTGTGCCAGGACGGGGAAGCTGTCCCAATCCAGAGCAGGATGGCCCAGCAGCAGTATGCCGGCCTCCTCATCCCTGCCCGTCACCTGCCAGTGCACTGACATGGCTCTCCTCCTCTTGTCCGCCCCGGGCTCAGCTGCTGCATGAGAGTGCTTCCCCCAGATACCAGTCAGGATGCGGGGTGGCGAACGCCTCGAACTCGGGCTGATCGTCATAGGGATGCTGCAACGCCGCATAAAGCCGCTCAAACGGCGCCATGTCGCCCCCCTCGGCGGCCTCGATCACCTGCCGGGCCAGGGCATTGCGCAGCACGTACTTGGGATTGACGGCATTCATCCGCCCCTTGCGGGCCGCATCCTCGCTCCCCTCCCGGGCCAGGCGCGCCCGATAGGCGTCGAGCCAGCCCTGCCAGGAGGCGGCATCCGGCAGCAACGCCAGCAGGGAGACAGGCCAGGGCCCACTCGCCTCGACCAGGGCGAGGCGACGCAGGAAGAGGTGGTAATCAATCTTGCCCGCCGCCAGCTGCTGGAACATCTGACGGAACAGGGCGGGATCCTCGTCCTCCCAGGTCAGCAGCCCCAGCCTGGCGCGCATCAGCTCGGAGTAGTGCAGCATCAGCTGATGCTCGTACTGGCCGAGGGCCGCTGCCAGGGCCTCCCCGTCCACATGATCCGCCAGGGCCTGGGCCAGCTTCTGCAGATTCCAGTAGCCCACGGCCGGCTGCTGGCTGAGGGCATAGCGGCCACCGCTGTCGGTATGGTTGCAGACGAAATCGGGCTCGTAACCGTCGATGAAGCCGTAAGGGCCGTAATCCAGGGTCAGCCCCAGAATGGACATGTTGTCCGTGTTCATCACCCCATGGGTAAACCCGGCCGCCTGCCACTTGGCGATGAGCCGCGCGGTGCGGCGCACCACCTCGGCAAACAGCTCGGCGCCACTCTCCAGTTCGGGGAAGTGGTGGCGCAGCAGATAGTCGATCAGCAAGGGGATCTTCTCCCCCTGGCCGCTCCAGGCGAAGTATTCGAACTGGCCGAAGCGCAGGTGGCTCGGCGCGGTGCGCAGCACGGTCGCCCCCGTCTCCACCGTCTCGCGATAGACGGGCTCGTCGCTGCCCACCAGCACCAGGGCGCGGGTGGTGGGGATGCCGAGGGCATGGAGCGCCTCGGAGGCCAGGTATTCGCGAATGCTGGATCTCAGCACGGCGCGGCCGTCGCCGAAGCGGGAGAACGGCGTCTTGCCCGCCCCTTTCAGGTGCAGATCCCAGCGCTGGCCATCGGGGCCCTGCTGCTCTGCCAGCAGCAGGGCGCGGCCATCTCCCAGGCGCGGGCTGTAGCCGCCGAACTGATGGCCCGCATAGACCTGGGCCACCGGCTGCATGCCCGGCAGGGGCCTGGCCTGGCCGCAGCAGGCCAGCCACTGTTCATCGCTCACCTCGTCAAGCCCCAGTTCGCCGAGCAACGGGCGGTTGAGGTGCAGCAGGCGGGCGTTGGCCAGGGGCTGGGGCGCCACCGGCTCGCAGGCCCAGGGCAATTCGGTGGCAAAACTATTGATCAGCTTCATGGTGGTGCGATTCGTCCCTGCGTATGCTCGTGTCACTCTGTTATACCGCCGTCGGCCGGTTCCGGCTAACGGGCGATGGTTCTATTTCATATCAAGGAGAAGAAGATGCAAAGATGGGTATATGCCCTGCCCTTGCTGGCACTGGCGTGGGGGCAGCATGCCAGGGCGGCCGATATCGAGGCGGGCAAGGCCAAGGCGGCGGTCTGCGCCGCCTGTCACGGGGCGGATGGCAGGGCCAGCGTCCCCGTCTATCCCCATCTGGCCGGCCAGCACTCGGCCTATCTGCTCAAGCAACTGAAGGCCTTCAAGGATGGCAGCCGTCAGGAACCGCTGATGGTCCCCTTCATGGCGATGCTGAACGAGGCGGACATGGAGAATCTGGCGGCCTATTACGCCAGCTTGAAGTGAAGCGTGCGCCCGACTGCCGGGCGCACTGACTCTTCCTACCGACGGCAGCCGTCGATGATCAGATCCATAAAGGCTTCGCCGAAACGCTTCAGCTTGCGCTGGCCGACGCCAGCGAGGGCCTGCAGCTCGCTCTGTGTCATCGGCATTCCTCTTGACCCAACCATCCCCAACTGACCCCCTAGCGGCGGTAGTAGTCGATGATCAGATCCATAAAGGCTTCGCCAAAACGCTCCAGCTTGCGCTGGCCGACGCCGTTGACTGCCAGCATTTCAGCCTCGGTCATGGGCATCAGCTGGGCCATCTCCACCAGGGTGGCGTCGTTGAACACCACATAGGGAGGCACCTCCTCCTCCTCGGCGATCTGCTTGCGCAGGGCCCGCAGCTCCTTGAACAGCCGCTTGTCGTAGTTGGCGTTGTCCAACAGGCCGCTGCGCTTCTCCTTGCGGCTGGAGATAGGCTGCAGGCGCGGCACCGCCAGGGCCAGCGTCACCTCGCCGCGCAGCACGGGGCGGGACGCCTCCGTCAGCTGCAACACCAGATTGCGGGTGATGTTCTGGGTCAGCAGCCCCTTGTGGATCAGCTGACGAATGACGCTCATCCAGTATTCGTGGCTCTGATCCTTGCCGATGCCATAGGTGGACAGCTTGTCGTGGCCGTGGTCCTTGATACGCTGGTTCAGCGACCCGCGCAGCACTTCCACCACATAGCCTACCCCGAAGGCCTGCCCCACCCGCCAGACGCAGGAGAGCGCCTTCTGGGCGTCTTCGGTGCCGTCATAGCTCTTGGGGGGATCCAGGCAGATGTCGCAGTTGCCGCACGGCTTGTCGTTGTACTCGCCGAAGTAGTTGAGCAGCACCTGGCGGCGGCAGGTCTGCGCCTCGGCGAAGGCCGCCATCACGTTGAGCTTGTACTGCTCCACCTGCAGCTGCTGGGGGTTTTCGATGTTGTCGAGCAGGCGGCGCACCCGGCCGATGTCGGCGGGATCATAGAGCAGCAGCGCCTCGGCCGGGGTACCGTCGCGCCCGGCCCGGCCCGTCTCCTGGTAGTAGGATTCGATATTCTTGGGCACGTCATAGTGCACCACGAAGCGCACGTTGGGCTTGTCTATCCCCATGCCGAACGCCACCGTCGCCACCACTATCTCGACGTCATCCTTGAGGAAATCTTCCTGGGTACGCTGGCGCTGCTCGAGGGGCAGACCGGCATGGTACGGAGCCGCCTTGCTGCCGTGGCGAACCAGGCGCTCGGCCACCTCCTCCACCCGGTTGCGGCTGGAGCAATAGACGATGCCGCAGTTGCCCTTCTGGCCCTGGACATAGCGCAGCAGCTGCTCCGCCGCCTTGAACTTCTCCACCAGGCTATAGCGGATATTGGGTCGGTCGAAGCTGGCGGTGTGGACGAAGGGATCCTGCAGCTCGAGGCGATGCAGGATATCGCGCCGGGTTGCCTCGTCGGCGGTGGCGGTGAGGGCCACCACGGGCACCTGGGGGAACCACTGCTTGAGCCGGCCCAGGGCCGCATATTCGGGGCGAAAATCATGACCCCATTGGGAGACGCAGTGGGCCTCGTCGATGGCAAACAGGCCGAGGGGCTGCTCGGCCAGCCTGTCCATGAACTCGTGTTGCAGCAGCCGCTCGGGGGAGACATAGACAATCTTGATCTCGCCCCGGCGCATGGCGGCAAAGTGCTGGATCAGCTCCTCCCGGCTCAGGGCCGAGTTGATGTAGGCCGCCGCCACCCCGTTGGCCCGCAGGGTATCGACCTGATCCTTCATCAGGGAGATGAGAGGGGAGACCACCACCCCCAGACCGGGTCGCAACAGGGCCGGGATCTGGTAGCAGAGGGATTTGCCGCCGCCGGTCGGCTTGAGCACCAGGCCATCGCGCCCCGCCACTATCTGTTCGATGATCTCCAGCTGACCCGGCCGAAACTGCTGATAGCCGAACACCGCCTGCAGCAGGGCAAGGGGATTCTCTGGCTGAGGGTCGGGCAAGGTGTCGGCGATGACGGTCATGGGCTCTCCTTTGGGGTCGCCATTCTAAAGCAGCCGCCGCCCACAATAAACCTGCCATTGCGACTGTTAACAATGTGTTGCAGACTGGTTGGAGTTTTTACTCGGCTTGACCAGGGATGGATCGATGAAGCAGATGATGAAGAAGATGGCGCTCAGTGGCATTGCCAACCTGTTTGCCGAACGGATGCCGTTCAACAAGCTGATCGGCATGGAGGTGACCCACTACGATTTCGACAGGGTCGAGCTGCGCATCAAGATGGATGACAAGCTGGTCGGCAACCCCTTTCACCGCATACTGCACGGCGGCGTGACCGCCACGCTGCTGGACGTGGCGGGGGGCATGATAGTCGCCGCCTCCTGCATCGACGAGCTGGAGGAGTTCTCCCCCAGCTACCTCAAGGAGCGCTTCTCCCGCCTCGGCACCATAGACCTCAGGGTCGACTACCTGCGACCCGGCCGCGGCAGCGAGTTCATCGCCACCGCCCACATCATCCGCGCCGGCAGCAAGGTGGCCGTCGCCCGCATGGAGCTGCACAACGAAGCGGGCACCCACATCGCCTTCGGTACCGGCACCTACCTGGTGGGCTAAACGCCGAGACTGCATAAAAACCGAGCTTTTAATCAATCTTTAATCATTGGATTAATTACCCCCTCGCCATCATCCGGTCCATACTGGAGGTCGGGATTGTGATGCAGATAGGGAGAGAGATTGATGAGTGCGAGTCTGGCGGTCGCTTCACCCAGTGTCTTGTTGCAGCAACTTGAATCCATGCGCAACGAGGTGCAGACACCCGAATGTCGTCACTGGCTTGAACAGGAGCTCGAGGGTTATGCCCCGGACGCTCAACTGCCCTGGTACCGCATCATCGCCTGCCGGCAACGTGGTCACTTCTTGGATCTGAACACAGGACGCTATCTGACTTGCCATATCGGCAGTCAAACGCTGTGCCAACGCGATTTGGCCCATATTCAGTTCATCTATGCCCGCGCCCCTGCCGCTCACTACCTGTTGCACCCCAGTTCCGATATCGAGCCTTGGCCCGACGATCTCAAGGAGCAATACCAGGCCTTGCTGATCCCTGGCTACCTCTGTCTGCAAGCCTGGCACGAGCCCGTCTCTTCCTTGCGGTTACGCTTGATGGAGGGTATTGAACAGTTCATCAACGAGTATCCCAAACACGCGGCTCTGCAACCACAACATAGCTTCAAGGCGTTGCAGCACAGTCATTGGCATATCTGAGAGAGCGCCCGGCGCGCAAGGAGGGCACCATAGACAAGACCCATAGCGAGCTAGTGACAATCTGAAAGATCACGGGATCAGCAACAGATCTCACCCAGGGCCACCGAGCGGTGGCCCGCTTTTTTGTGGCTAGCCGCCCCGCCTACAAAGGAAGCAGACGGCGACCCAGAACCGGGCCGCGCCGGATGTCTGAATGCGAAAAGGCCGCTCTGTTGAGCGGCCTTTTCTAATATGGTCGGTGTGAGAGGATTCGAACCTCCGACCCCTTCGTCCCGAACGAAGTGCGCTACCAAGCTGCGCTACACACCGATGTCTGCGGGGCGAGAATTTACCTAAACCCCGCACTCGGCACAAGTCTTTTTTCAGTTAAGCCGCAAAAAAAGCGCCATTCGCTCAACTATTGGGCGATCCTGGCCATTGAGGGGAAAAACCTGTCCGCTCCGCAACTTGGCGCTGCCTCATTGCGGCAGACGGAACTCGGCCGGCCCCAGCAGTCGGCGGCTCCAATCCGCCACCCGGCCGTGCTCCAGCCAGTGGGCCGCATGCTGCCGCCAGCCCGGCGACAGGGCCTGGGTGTCGGTCAGCAGCAGCAGATCGTCTTCGTTGCGCACCCCGTTGAACAGGATGTCGGCACAGCGTTTCACACTCAAGCCAGGATAGGGACGATCGACCAGGGTCAGATCGGCATCGGGCGCCACCCTGCCCTCCTCCAGCACCCGCAGCAGCCAGCCACAGCGACCGCTGAGCTGCATCACCTGGGATAGCTGGCCATAGCCAAAGCGCAGATTGAGTTTGAAACAGGGGGATCTTGGCTGGCTGATCTGGATCAGCGCCTCGCCAAGCCGGTAGACATCGCCGATGCAGGCCTGTTCCTCGGTCAGGCCGAGACCGGACAGGTTCTCGCCAAAGGCGGCCGGCTGCCAGGCGATGGCGGGTTCGGGCAGCGCCATGGCCTGCTGCCAGGTCTGCCACCAGAGATAGTGTTCCGCAGGGTAATAGTGCAGGGCGCGTTCGATGCCGCCGTGGTGGCGTTGGTCGCTCTGCTCGTCTCCGTCCAGCCCCAAAAAGGAGCAGAAAACGGGATCCGTGATGATGGACTTGTGGATGGCGCTGGTGAGGGTCGGGGCCAGCTCCGAGCCATGGCCGCGAAAGAGGGATATCCGCATTCTCATCCTCCTGATTGACGAGAGAATGCGGATATTATCAGACTCAGGTCACCGACTGCATCTGCAGCATCTGGGAGATTTCCGCCCGGCGCCGCTTCTCGGCGCGGGCCATCAAGAACCAGCTGGTGAAGGTGAACAGCGACACCGACAGCAGGATGAGGCTGGCCACCGCGTTGATCTCGGGCTTGACCCCCAGACGCACCGCGGAGAACACCTCCATCGGCAGCGTGGTGGAACCGGGGCCTGAGACAAAGCTCGCCAGCACCAGATCATCCAGCGACAGGGCGAAGGACATCATGCCGCCCGCCGCCAGGGAGGGGGCTATCATGGGGATGGTGATCAGGAAGAACACCTTCCACGGCTTGGCCCCCAGATCCATGGCCGCCTCCTCGATGGAGAGATCCAGCTCCCGCAACCGCGCCGATACCACCACGGCCACATAGGCGGTGCAGAAGGTGGTATGGGCGATCCAGATGGTCATCATGCCTCGCTCGGCGGGCCAGCCCACCAGCTGGGCCATGGCCACGAACAGCAGCAGCAGCGACAGACCCGTGATCACCTCCGGCATCACCAGAGGGGCGGTGACCATGCCGCCAAACAGGGTGCGACCCTTGAAATTCGGGATCCGGGTCAGCACGAAGGCGGCGACCGTCCCCAGTGCCACGGCGGCGATGGCGGTGTAGAAGGCGATCTCCAGGGAGCGCATCACGGCCGTCATCAGCTGGGTGTTGTCGAGCAGGCCGAAATACCACTTCAGCGACCAGCCCCCCCAGACGGTCACCAGCTTGGAGGCGTTGAAGGAGTAGATCACCATGATGACCATGGGCAGGTAGATAAACAGCAGACCCACCACCAGCATCAGGCTGGGAAAATTGATGCGTTTCATGCCTTGCCCTCCAGCTCTTTGGCCTGGTTGCGGTTAAAGAGAATGATGGGGACGATCAGCACCGCCAGCATCACCACCGCCAGGGCAGAGGCCACCGGCCAGTCGCGGTTGTTGAAGAACTCCTGCCACATCACCTTGCCGATCATCAGGGTCTCGGGGCCTCCCAGCAGTTCGGGGATGACGAACTCGCCCACCACCGGGATGAACACCAGCATGCAGCCAGCGATGATGCCGTTCTTGGAGAGGGGAACCGTTATCCTCCAGAAGCTGTTGATGTTGCTGGATCCCAGATCGGAGGCCGCCTCCAGCAGGCTCATGTCATGCTTCACCAGGTTGGCGTAGAGCGGCAGGATCATGAAGGGCAGATAGGAGTAGACCACACCGATATAGACCGCCAGGTTGGTGTTGAGGATCTGCAACGGCTCGTCGATCAGCCCCATGCTCAGCAGGAAGCCGTTGAGCAGCCCGTTGTTGCTGAGAATGCCCATCCAGGCGTAGACCCGGATCAGGATGGCGGTCCAGGTCGGCATCATGATCAGCAACAGCAGGACCGTCTGGTTCTCCTTGTTGGCCCGGGCGATGGCATAGGCCATGGGATAGCCGATCAGCAGGCAGATGAGGGTGCTGAAGAAGGCCATCTTGAGGGAGCCCAGATAGGCGGCCAGGTAGAGCTCATCGTCGCCGAGCAGCACATAGTTGCCCAGGTTGAGCAAGATGGTGAGCTGATCATCGGCCCAGCTCACCACATCCGTGTAGGGCGGTATGGCCACGTCCGCTTCGGCGAAGCTGATCTTCACCACTATGATGAAGGGCAGCAGGAAGAAGAGGAACAGCCAGAAGAAGGGGATGCCAATCACCAACCGGCGCCCCCCCAATCGCTTCAGTCGTCTCAATGCCATCATGATTGCAGCACCACGCCGCTGTCATCTTCCCAGTAGAGGAACACCTGATCATCCCAGGTTGGCCGCTTGCCGTGGCGTTCGGCATTGGCGATGAAGGCCTGCACGATTTTGCCCGAGGGCAACTGGATGTGATAAACGGAGTGACCACCGAGATAGGCGATGTCGTAGACCAGCCCCTTGGTCCAGTTGAAGTCGGGATGCTCGAGATCGGCCGGTTTCTGGGTGCTCATCAGCAGCTTCTCGGGACGCAGGGCGTAGGTCACCTTCTTGTTCTCGGCCCGGGAGCTGATGCCGTGGCCCACGTAGATGGGCTGCTCCAGATCGGCGCAAGCGATGGTGGCATGGTCCTGCTCATCCTCCACCAGCAGACCGTCAAACAGGTTGACGTTGCCGATGAATTCGCACACCAGGCGGCTGGCCGGGGTCTCGTAGATGTCCATGGGGCTGCCGATCTGCTCGATGCAGCCCAGGTGCATGATGGCGATGCGCTCGGCCATGGTCATGGCCTCTTCCTGATCGTGGGTCACCATGACACAGGTCACCCCGACCCGCTCGATGATCTCGACCAGCTCCAGCTGCATCTGGGAGCGCAGCTTCTTGTCCAGCGCCCCCATGGGTTCGTCCAGCAGCAGCAGCTTGGGACGCTTGGCCAGGGAGCGGGCCAGGGCCACCCGCTGGCGTTGGCCGCCGGAGAGCTGGTGCGGTTTGCGTTTGGCGTACTGGTTCATCTGTACCAGCTTGAGCATCTCCTCCACCCGGGCGTCGATCTCCGCCTTGGCCAGGCCATCCTGCTTGAGGCCGAAGGCGATGTTCTGGGCCACCGTCATGTGAGGGAACAGGGCGTAGGACTGGAACATCATGTTGATGGGGCGCTCATAGGGCGGCATGTCGGTGATGTCGACCCCATCGAGAAAGAGCCGTCCCTCGGTCGGGCGCTCGAAGCCGGCCAGCATCCGCAGCAGGGTGGATTTGCCGGAACCCGATCCGCCGAGCAGAGCGAAGATCTCCCCCTTGTTGATGGTCAGCGAGACGTTGTCGACCGCCAGGGTCTCATCGAACTGCTTGCTGATCCTGTCAATTTTTACCAGCACCTCCTTGGGTTGCTGGCTGCCCTCGAGGGCTTTCTTATAGGCACTGGAGGCTATTGCCATTACCACTCACTCCCGACTTGAAATAGTGACCAGAGGGTCGATCCAAAAAGCAATTGGCGCCCGGACGGGCGCCATGGTTAAGTGCCGGACTTGATTTTTGTCCAGCTCCGGGTCATCAGCCGCTGTATGGCGCGGGGATGTGCCTCCTGCACATAGAGCCGCTCCAGCACCGCCTGGGGCGGGTACACGGACGGATTGTCACGCACGCTCTCATCCATGAAGGGTCCCGCCTTGGCATTGGGGTTGGCGTAGCCCACATAATCGCTCACCTTGGCGATCGCCTCCGGGGTGAGCAGATAGTTGATCAGGGCATGGGCCTCCTTCACA
Source organism: Aeromonas sobria (assembly GCF_050266975.1). Lineage (GTDB taxonomy): Bacteria > Pseudomonadota > Gammaproteobacteria > Enterobacterales > Aeromonadaceae > Aeromonas > Aeromonas sobria_B. The sequence goes on along the minus strand of NZ_JBKISU010000006.1, from coordinate 27,084 downwards.
TTGCTGGCATCGCTCGGGATCGCCAGCATATCGAACCAGAGGTTGCCCCCTTCCTTGGGAATGCTGTAGGCGATCTGGATCCCCTTGCCCGCTTCCTCGGCCCGGGAGGCCGCCTGCAGCACGTCTCCCGAGAAGCCGGCGGCGACACAGATGTTGCCGTTGGCCAGATCCGAGATGTACTTGGAGGAGTGGAAGTAGGTGACATAGGGCCTGACCGCCAGCAGCTTCTGTTCCGCCAGCTTGATGTCGGCGGGATCATGGCTGTTGGCATCCTTGCCCAGGTAGTTGAGCACGGCCGGGATCATCTCGTCGGCCGAGTCCAGGAAGGCCACCCCGCACTGGGTCAGCTTCTTCATGTTCTCCGGTTCGAACAGGAAGGCCCATGAGTCTATCTTGTCGACCCCCAGCACGTCCTTGATCTTGTCGACGTTATAGCCGATGCCATTGGTGCCCCACAGATAAGGGATCGCATACTGGTTGCCCGGATCCGCCTTGTCGAGCTGACGCATCAGGGTCGGCTCCAGGTTGACCATATTGGGCAACTGGGACTTGTCCAGCTTCTGGAAAGCCCCCGCCTTGATCTGCTTGGCGAGAAAGTTGTTGGACGGCACCACCAGGTCGTAACCGGTGCGCCCTGTCAGCAGCTTGCCTTCCAGGGTCTCGTTGGAATCGAACACGTCATAGACGGTATCGATGCCGGTCGCCTTCTGGAAGTCACTGAGGGTGGTCTCACCGATATAGTCAGACCAGTTGTAAAAATGCACCACAGGCTGGGCCAGTGCCGCGTTTGCCAACCCCAGCGTCAGGGTCATGGTTATCATCTTGGAAATATGCACGTCTTAACTCCTTTATGTCCTTGGAAATTGAGATTCCGCATCCATACGGCGTCTATGTCTGCCCACTCCCGTGGGTACCCTCCCGGCCAAACGGCGGACCGGGAGGGGCATTGCGGTTACTTGCCGGACTTGATCTTGGTCCAGCTGCGGGTCATCACGCGCTGTACCTTGGCCGGCAGATCCGGGAAGGTGTAGATCTTCGCCAGGGTCTCGTCACTCGGGTAGATGCCCGGATCGGTGCGGATAGCCTCGTCCACCAGTGCCGTCGCCGCCTTGTTGCCGTTCGGGAACTGCACAAAGTTGGTGATGTTGGCGATCACTTCCGGCTTCATCAGGTAGTTGATGAAGGTGTGAGCAGCCTCGGTGTTCTTGGCATCCGCCGGGATGGCGATCATGTCGAAGAAGCTGCCCGCCCCCTCTTTCGGGATGGTGTAGGTCAGATTCACGCCGTTGTTGGCTTCCACCGCCCGCGCCTTGGACTGCTGCAGGTCACCCGAGTAGCCGACGGCCACGCAGATGTTGCCGTTGGCCAGATCCGAGATGTACTTGGAGGAGTGGAAGTAGGCGGTATAGGGGCGAATGGAGAGGAACAACGCCTCGGCCTGCTTCAGCTCCTTCGGATCCTGGCTGTCTGGCTTGAAGCCCAGGTATTTCAGGGCAGCCGGCAGCATCTCGGTCGGTGAATCCAGGAAGGAGACGCCGCACTCTTTCAGCTTGGCCATGTTCTCGGGCTTGAACACCAGATCCCAGGAGTCCACCGGCGCATCCGCCCCCAGGGCCGCCTTCACCTTGTCGATGTTGTAGGCATAGCCGATGGTGCCCCACAGGTAGGGAATGGAGTACTGGTTGCCCGGATCGCTCGGCTCGAGCGCCTTGAGCAGGGAGGTATCCAGGTGCTGCCAGTTCGGCAGCTTGGCCTTGTCCAGCTTCTGGAACACACCCGCCTTGATTTGCTTGGCCAGGAAGGGGTTGGACGGCACCACTATGTCATAACCCGAACTGCCCGCCAGCAACTTGGCTTCCAGCACTTCGTTACTGTCGAAGACGTCATAGACCACCTTGATGCCCGCCTCCTTCTGGAAGTTCTCCAGCGTATCCGGCGCGATATAGTCGCTCCAGTTATAGACGTGCAGAACCTTGTCATCGGCCATGGCCCCGGCACTGAACATCCCCAGCGCCATGGACGCGGCCAGCATTCCCGTTTTGAAAGACATCATCCTTGTCTCCTAAGCAAATGTATGCGCACGACCATCTGGCCAGAGGCAAGCTAGCCTGCCAGCGTTTGCGCCGTCAGATCCAGACTGCGCCTGGCCAGATCGATCAACTCATCAACCTGTTCCTCGGTGATGACCAAGGGGGGCGATATGATCATGGTATCGCCGACTGCCCTCATCACCAAGCCATTGTTAAAGCAGAACTCTCGACATGTCATCCCCGCATTGGCCGAGGCCGGGAAGCGGGTGTTCGTCTGCTTGTCCTGCACTATTTCCAGCGCGGCAACCAAGCCCTTGCCCCGGGTTTCCCCGACGATGGGATGACCGGCCAACTCGCGCCAGCGCCGCTGCAAATAGGGGCCGATATTATCATGCACTCGCTTAACTATGCTCTCGTTTTGCATAAGGGTAATGTTGGCGATGGCCACGGCGCAGGCGACCGGATGGCCGGAGTAGGTGAAGCCGTGATTGAACTCCCCACCCTGCTCGATCAGCACCTCGGCGACCCTGTCACCCACCATGACGGCCCCCATCGGCAGATAGCCGGAGGTGATCCCCTTGGCCAGACACATGAGATCCGGTTTGATGCCAAACCCTTCGCTGGCAAACCAGTGGCCGGTGCGGCCGAAACCGCAGATCACCTCGTCGGCGATGAGCAGGATGCCGTACTGGTCACAGATGCGCTGGATCTCGGGCCAGTAGCTGTCGGGCGGAATGATGACGCCGCCAGCACCCTGGATGGGTTCGCCGATGAAGGCCGCCACCTTGTCCACCCCCAGCGCCAGGATCTTCTCCTCCAGCTGGCGGGCTCGCGCCAGCCCGAATTCGTGGGGACTCATCCCCTGGCCCTCACCGAAGTGATAGGGCTGGTCGATGTGCTCTATGCCCGGGATCGGCAAGCCGCCCTGGGCATGCATCCCCTTCATGCCCCCCAGGCTGGCCCCCGCCACCGTCGAGCCGTGATAGGCGTTGTGGCGGCTGATGATCACCTGCTTGTCCGGCTGCCCCTGGCAGGCCCAGTAATGGCGCACCATGCGCAGTACGGTGTCGTTGCACTCCGAGCCCGATCCGGTGAAGAAGACATGGTTGAGATGGGCCGGTGTCACCTCGGCCAGCAGGGTGGCGAGCTGCGCCGCGGGCGGGTGGCTGGTCTGGAAGAAGAGGTTGTAATAGGGCAGCTGCTGCATCTGGCGGGTGGCGGCGTCCACCAGCTCCTGGCGGCCATACCCCAGGTTGACGCACCACAGGCCTGCCATGCCGTCGAGGATCCTGCGCCCTTCGGAGTCTTCGAGATAGACCCCCTGCGCCCCCGTGATGATGCGGCTGCCCTTCTGGTTCAGGGCCTGGAAATGGGTGAAGGGGTGTAGATGGTGGCTGGCATCCTGTTGCTGCCACTCCCTGGTATTGGACATGAATTGCTCCTCGGTTCCTTCGATATGAGCAGGGGAAGCCGTGGCCTCCCCCAAAGCAGGGTCAGACGTTCAGCAGCAGGAACTCTCGCTCCCAGCGGCTGATCACCCCGAAGTAGGTCTCGTACTCCTTGCGCTTGACCGCGACGAAAGCCTGGACGAAACGCTCCCCCAGCATCTCCTTGATGGGCTCGCACTGTTCCAGATGGCTCAGGGCCTCCTCCAGGGTACGGGGCAGGCTGTAGGGCAGGTCATAGGCGCTGGTCTTCATCTCGGGCAGGGGCTGCAACCGCTCCTGAATGCCGAGATAGCCGCAGGCCAGGGTGGCGGCCAGGGCCAGATAAGGGTTGGCGTCGGCCCCGGCGAAGCGGTTCTCGACCCGGCGCGCGTTGGCATCCGAATAGGGCACCCGCAGGCCGCAGGTGCGGTTCTCCACCCCCCATTGCACGTTGCGCGGGGCGCTCTCGCCGAAGGTGAGACGACGATAGGAGTTGACGTTCGGCGCCAGCAGGGCCGTCACCGCCGGGGTGTATTTCTGCAAGCCGGCGATGAAATGCAGGAAGAGTTCGGTGTGGCCACCATCCTCGGTGCCAAACAGGTTGCGCCCGTCTCCATCCACCAGGCTCTGATGGATGTGCATGGCGGAGCCCGGCTCGTCGCTCATGGGCTTGGCCATGAAGGTGGCGTAGATGCCGTGACGATGGGCGGCCTCGCGCATGGTGCGCTTGAACAGGAACACCTGATCGGCGAGATCGATGGCGTCCCCGTGCAGGAAGTTGATCTCCATCTGGGCGGCGCCGGACTCGTGCACCAGGGTGTCCACCTCCAGATTCTGGGCCTCGCAGTAGTCGTACATGTCTTCGAAGATGGGGTCGAACTCGTTGACCGCATCGATGCTGAACGACTGGCGCGCCGTCTCCGGGCGGCCGTTGCGGCCGATGGGCGGCACCAGGGGATAGTCGGCATCCTCGTTGCGCTTGACCAGGTAGAACTCCAGTTCGGGGGCCACCACCGGCTTCCAGCCCTGCTTGTCGAAGCAGGAGAGCACCCGGCGCAGCACGGAGCGCGGCGCTATGTCGATCAGGTTGCCGCTGGTGTCGAAGCAGTCGTGGATCACCTGGGCGGTGGGTTCCAGCGCCCAGGGCACGAAGCGAATGGTGTTGGGGTCGGGGAAGAGGTGCATGTCCCGCTCCAGCGGATCTATCATGCTGTCGTCGTCCGGGTAGTCGCCGGTGACGGTCTGGATGAAGATGACTTCGGGCAGGCGCATGCCCCCCTCACGCAGAAACTTGCTGGCCGGAATGATCTTTCCCCGGGCGTTGCCGGTGAAATCCGGGATCAGGCACTCCACTTCCGTGATGCGGTTGGCATCCATCCAACCCTTGATACTGTCCATGTTAAACCCCGACTTGACGGTTGCCATTGGCAGGGGTGTCTAATATATGGAACACCCCTGTTGCAGATATGTAATGTCCGCCTCCATAAAAGCCCGCCGCTGTGGCGCCTGTCAAGGTGCTCTGTTTAAAAAAGCACAAGTCATTGTCTGAATAACGGCCAAATCGATACAAAATACTAAACACCCAGCCTCGAACAGACAGGGGCGCATCTCCCTGCCGACGCGGCTCGTCGCAGCCCGCCATCCTCAGTCAGAACCCGTCTTCTCCCCGCCGATTATTTGCAAGGGCGCACACTCTTCGCGCACTGCGCTTTGCTTGCCGGCGTTTTTTTGGTACAAGGCCCGCCCTGATTTGCACGCTTTTCGTCGCCATCTGCGGTAAATCGAGGACACAGGGCTTGGACTGGATGCAGACCGCCCCCATAACTACGGAAAATTGGGTTAGAAACTGACTGGTAAACCTTATGTGTGATTTCATGACAGAAGACCAACTGGCCTACTACACGGGACAGATAGAGGGGCACATTGCCGAGCTCGAAGAGCGCCTCAACTCCCAGGCCAGCCAGGCCATCGCCACCGATACCAACGAGATGGCCGATGAAATTGACCGGGCCAGCATCGAAGAGGCCCGCCGCCTGGAACTCAATCGCATCGAGCACGACAAGCTGCACCTGCGCAAGCTGAGGGCGGCGCTGCGTCGCATCAACGAAGGTGACTTCGGCTACTGCGAGTCCTGCGGCGAGCAGATCGCCCTCAAGCGTCTGCAGGCTCGCCCGGAGTCCCGTTACTGCCTCGAGTGCCAGAGCACCAAGGAGTTCAACGATACTCACGTGTTCCGCCGCGTCGCCTGATGCGCGCCAGGCCCCCGGCTGCCCGCCGGGGGCCTGGCCATTTGGCCATCCTCACCCGACCCCCTCCCGATTTGCCCCATACCGCCGCCCTGGCACGAGGCGCTGACCCGTTATTCTGTTAGACTCCGGACTATTTTCAGGTTGTTTCAGGAGTGCAGACAGTGAAATGGCTCATCACCCTGTGTCTGTGCCTGCCCTTGCTGGCGCAGGCGCAAGACCTCGTGGTCAAGATCCCCAAACGCCCCGTCAACCAGCTGGACGGCGACTATCAACTCAAGTTGCTGGATCTCGCCCTGCGCCACTCCGGCCAGGCGTTTCGGATAGAGCAGGTCGATGTGGATCTGAACCAGTTCACCCTGCAACAGCAGCTGCGAGAGGGCAAACAGATCAATGTGTTCTGGATGGGGACGTCCAGCGCCCTGGAGTCGGCCCTGCTGCCCGTGCCCGTGCCGCTGTTTCGCGGTCTCGAAGGCTTGCGCATCGCCTTCATCCACGAGAAGGATCAGGAGAAGTTCAGCCAGATAACGAACCTGGAGCAGCTCAGGAAGATGCGGGCCGCCCAGGGCATCGGCTGGGCCGACAACCGGGTCTATCAGGAGGCGGGCATCCCCACCTACATGACCCGCTTCAGCAACCTGTTTCGGCTGATGAACGATGGCGGCCGGCTCGACTTCTTCCCCCGCAGCCTGGTGGAGATCTTCGCCGAGCAGCGGGAGCTCGCCAGCCAATATCCCAACCTGGTGGTGGAGCAGCACCTGCTGATCCGCTACCCCTTCGCCGAGTTCTTCTTCGTCAGCCCTCGCCATCCCAAGCTGGCCAAGGCGCTGACCCGGGGGCTGGAGTCCGCCTATGCCGACGGCAGCTTCCTGCGCTTCTTTCGGGAGAGTCCGGCCATCCGCACCGCCCTGGCCAACGCCAACCTGGCCGGTCGCACCACCATACAGCTGGCCAACCCCGACATGACCCCCTTGCTGCGCAGCATACCGGCCCACTACTGGGACTATCCTCCCAGCCAAGGTCAGTAACGACCGCTGCCCATCCGTTATTGATGCCGATATGGAGAGACCCATGCGTTTCCTGAACACTCTGCTGGCCTGTGCCCTGCTGCTGCCCGCCCTGGCCCACGGCAAGGCCGACACCGTCGGCGAGGTGAGCACCGCCTTCAAGCTGCTCGGCCCCAACCACAAGATAGTGATCGAGGCCTTCGACGATCCGGACATCGCCGGCGTCACCTGCTATCTGGCCCGCCCCAAGACAGGGGGCGTCAAGGGCGGCCTCGGCCTGGCCGAAGACCCCTCCCACGCCTCCCTCTCGTGCCACCAGACCGGCCCCATCGCCGTGCCGGACAAGCTCAGGCAGGGGGAGGAGGTGTTCGACGTCAACACTTCCCTGGTGTTCAAGGAGCAGAAGGTGGTGCGCTTTTACGACGAGAAGCGCAATGGGCTGGTCTATCTCACTTACAGCACCAAGCTGATCGATGGCTCCTACAAGAGCGCGGTCAGCGCCGTGCCCATCATGCCCTGGGGCTGAGCCACCGGGCCTGTCACATTCACACGGAGGGAGTTGCAGATGTATCGGACCATATTGGTGACCGGCGCCACCAGCGGCATAGGCTATGCCCTGGTCGAGGAGCTGACCCGGCTTGGCTACCAAGTGTTTGCCACCGGTCGCAACCAGGAGGCCCTCACCCGCCTCAAGCAGGCGACGGGCTGCCTGGGGGAGACGGCGGACCTGGCCGACCCCGCCGCCCTGCTCGCGCTCTACGCCAGTGCCGAGCAGGCCCTCGGCCCCATCGACGTGCTCATCAACAACGCCGGCATGAACAGCCGCAAAGCCCCCCTGGTGGAGACCAGTCTGGAGGAGTTCGACCAGCAGTACGCCATCAACCTGCGCGCCCCCTATCTGCTGGCCCGGGAGGCCCTCAAGTCGATGCAGCCCCGTGGCCGTGGCTACCTGATCAACGTGGTGAGCACGGTCGCCAAGCGCAGCAGCGAAACCATGGGGGTCTACACCGCCATGAAGCAGGGCCTCGCCGGCCTGAGCCAGGTGATGATGAAGGAGGCCCAGCCCCACGGCATCAGGGTCACCACCCTCTATCCGGGCGGCACCGACACCGGCTTTCGCCCCCAGGCCAGGCCGCAATACATGCAGCCCGCCAGCGTGGCGCGCACCCTGGTCCATCTGCTCACCCTGCCGGAGGACGTGATGATGCACGAGATGACCTTCCGCCCGCCGGTGGAGCTGGAGTGAGTCGGGGCAGCCGCCGCCCCCGGCATATGGCCGCTCGCCCCGGGGGCGGTCCGGCGCCGGTTTCTGGTGCCGCGCCCGCCGCCTTGTTGTAAATTAACCACAACCCTCACGTTGTTGGAGAACCGCCATGCGCGTCGCCCTATTCAGTACCAAGAGTTACGACAAGGAACACTTTCACCAGGCCAATGAGCAGTACGGCTTCGACCTGGAATTTTTCGATGTGCGGCTGGAGGCCAAGACCGCCCGTCTCGCCCACGGCTTCCCCGTGGTCTGCCTGTTCGTCAACGATGACGCCGACCGGGAGGTGCTGACCGAGCTGGCCCAGCATGGCACCCAGGTCATCGCCCTGCGCTGCGCCGGTTACAACAACGTGGATCTGGTCGCCGCCAGGGAGCTGGGGCTGAAAGTGGTGCGGGTGCCCGCCTACTCCCCCGAGGCGGTCGCCGAGCACGCTGTGGGCCTGATGATGACCCTCAACCGCCGCATCCATAAGGCCTATCAGCGTACCCGGGACGCCAACTTCTCCCTGGAAGGGCTGGTGGGCTTCAACATGTTCGGCCGCACCGCCGGCATCATAGGCACCGGCAAGATAGGGATCGCCACCCTGCGCATCCTCAAGGGCTTCGGCATGCGCCTGCTGGTGAGCGACCCCTACCCGAACCAGGCCGCCATCGATCTCGGCGCCGAGTACGTGGACATCGATACCCTGCTGCGCCAGTCCGACGTCATCAGCCTGCACTGCCCCCTGTTCAAGGAGAACTACCACCTGCTGAACAAGGAGGCCTTCGCCAAGATGAAGGACGGTGTGATGATCATCAACACCAGCCGGGGCGGCCTGCTCGATGCCAACGCCGCCATCGAGGCCCTCAAGACCTCCCGCATCGGCGCCCTGGGGCTGGACGTCTACGAGGAGGAGGAGGATCTCTTCTTCGAGGACAAGTCCAACGAGGTGATCACCGACGATGTCTTCCGCCGCCTGTCGGCCTGCCACAACGTACTGTTCACCGGTCACCAGGCCTTCCTGACCCGCGAAGCCCTGCACGCCATCGCCGACACCACCCTGGGCAACATCCAGGCTATCGGCCAGGATGGACGCAGCGACAACGAGGTCGAGTCCTGAGCACGTCCCTTGTGGCCGACACTACCCTCGGCAACATCCAGGCAATCGAAAGCCAGGGCAGCAGCGACAACGAGGTCGAGTCCTGATCCAGCCGCTGACACTGGCCCAGTCCAGTCCTCCCAATATCCTGCGCCGACTTGTGAGAGTCGGCGCAATTCGTTAGGCTGTCCGGCCCCTTTTTGCACAGGAGCCCGCCCCCCATGTTTATCGGATTCGATTACGGCACATCCAACTGCGCCGTCGCCGTGATGGAGCAGGGCAACCCCAGGCTGTTGCCCCTCGGCGCCTCCCACTATCTGCCCTCCACCCTGCACGCCCCGCACCGGGATGCCATCGCCGGCCTGCTGGCCGAAGGCCTCTGCCCGGCCCAGCAGCAGAGCTACCTCAAGCTGCGGGGCCCCGTGGTGCAGCGCGCCCAGTCGGTCCGTCGCCAGATGCGCGACGAGGGGCTCATCGACGAGCTCAGCTTCGGCGCCGCCGCCCTGGATCGCTATCTGGAGGCGCCGGACGAGGGTTACTACATCAAGTCGCCCAAGTCCTTCCTCGGCGCCTATGGTCTCAAGCCGCCCCAGATCGCCCTGTTCGAGGACATCGTCTGCGCCATGATGCTGCATGTGCGCCAGCAGGCGGAGCAGCAGCTCGGCCAGCCGGTACGCAGCGCCGTGATCGGTCGCCCGGTCAACTTCCAGGGGCTGGCCGGGGAGGAGAGTAACCGCCAGGCCATCGCCATCCTCGGCGAGGCGGCCCGTCTGGCCGGGTTCGAGCGGGTGGCGTTTCTCTATGAGCCGGTGGCGGCCGGTTTCGAGTTCGAGGCGCGCCTCACCCAGGATGCCGTGGTGCTGGTGGTGGATATCGGCGGTGGTACCACGGACTGCTCCATGCTGCGGATGGGGCCGAGCCACCGCCACCGGCTCGAGCGCGACGACGATCTGCTCGGCCACAGCGGCCAGCGCATCGGCGGCAACGACTTCGACATCCGCCTCACCGTCGAGGGCATGATGCCGCTGCTCGGCATGCACGAGACCCTCAAGACCGGCAAGCCGCTGCCTCACCCGCTGTTCTGGGACGCGGCCGCCATCAACGACGTCAGCGCCCAGGGCCGCTTCTACAGCCTGGAGACGGCGCGCTCCCTGCAGGATCTGCAGCTCGACAGCGCCCCCGACAGCAAGCTGCCCCGCCTCGCCCGGCTACGAGCCCACAAGCTCAGCCACCAGCTGGTCTGGCGCGCCGAGCAGGGCAAGATCCAGCTCTCGGACCAGGAAAGCTGCCAGCAGCCGCTCACCGAGCTGGAGCGGGGGCTGCATGCCGAGCTGCACCGCGATCAGCTGGCCCAGGCGTCCGCCCCCCTGTTGGAGAAGATAGGGGAGCTGATGGATGACGCCATCCAGGCCGCCGGGGTGGCGCCTGACCGCGTCTTCATCACGGGAGGCAGCGCCCGCTCCCCCCTCATCAAGGCCTATATCAACGACAAGCTGCCCAGCCTGCCGGTGGATGGCGGCGATGACTTCGGCTCGGTCGCCTCGGGGCTGGCCCGTTATGCCGAGCGGCTGTTTGGCGCCCCCCGGGGCTGACACCGCCCAGAGCCCCATCCAAAAGAGGCGGCGGCCCCGGGTCGCCGCCTCTTTTCTTTGGCCGAAGGTCACAGGCCGGAAATCATGGGCCGGAAGTCACGGGCCGGCAGTCATTGACCGAGAACCAGGCCCCATCGGCGCCAGATTGCCCCATATTCCGACCCTGCTGACTCCCCCCACGCCCCGGGGCGACAGAAGCGGTCGGGGGGGCGCCCCCGGCCCCTGCCGCCCCGGGCCCGGCGGCGCTATCCTTGAGGCTCCCACTACCGGAGCCCTCCCATGTACAGATTTTTGCTGCTGGTGCTCGCCCTGCTGTTGCTCGGCGGTTGCAGCTCGGCCCCCCAGTTCAGCCGCCAGGACCTGATGCACCATCACTGGGTGCTGGACAGACTCGATGATGAGGCCATTGCGCTCCCCGCCCGCAACCGGCCGGATTTCGAGATAGGCGAGCACTTCACCGTCAACGGCATCGCAGGGTGCAACCGCTACTTCGGCCAGGGCCACCTCAAGGGCGACAGGCTCAAAGTCACCAACCTGGGCAGCACCAGCATGGCCTGCCCGCCCCCCCTCGACACCATAGAGCAGGCGGTGCTCGACACCCTGCAACAGGGCGCCACCCTGACGGGAGACACCCAGCGGCTGATCCTGCAGGGAAAACGGCACCGTTTGGAATACAAGTTGCGGGACTGGGTCTACTAAACCGCCCCAGGCGCACGAAAGGGACGCCACAAACGGGAACAGGGCCCTTGCCTGTGGCACAATATGGGCAGTGCACGCAACGGAGGCGGCCCCCATGTCGATGGATCACCTGTTTGACAAGATCAAGCAACTGCTCACCATACCCCAGCTGCTTCACGAGCTGATGCAGAGCTTCGGCGACGAGAACGCCCAGATAGACAAGATTGCCACCCGGATCGCCATGGATCAGGTGATCAGTGCCAAGGTGCTGCGGCTGGCCAACTCCGCCGCCCTGCGTCGGGGCCACGACATCACCTCCATCGAACAGGCGGTGATCCGGCTCGGCTTCAACCGGTTGCGCTCCCTGGTGGTGGCTTCCGGCATCATTGGCAGCTTCAAGGCGCCGCCCAGCTTCGACAAGCATGCCTTCTGGACCGAGACCTTCCGGGTCGCCACCATAGCGCGGCTCCTGGCCCAGCACGCCAGGGAGATGGATCCCGAGACCGCCTTCACCTGCGCCCTCATCCACAACATCGGCGAGCTGCTGATCCAGAGCACCCTGCCCGACGAGGCCGAGCTCATCCATCTGGCGGTGCAGCAGGGGACCAGCCGGGTCGATGCCCAGCGCCAGATGCTGGGTTACGACTATGCCCAGCTCGGCGCCGAACTGGCCCGGCGCTGGCAACTGGCTCCCGCCTTCGTCACCGCCATCGCACAGCAGCTCGACCCCCTGGCCCACCAGCCCGTCAGCCGGGATGCCGTGCTGATCCGGCTGGCGGTTTTCGTCTCCTTCGCCTGGCATGCCGGGGTTCCGGCCCAGACCATCATCGCCCGCTTCCCCATGCCCCTGGCCGAGCCCCTGGGGCTGGATACCAGCCGGCTGGCCGCGCAACTCGAGACCCTTCACGAGCAGGGCAACCCCCTCGACGAACTCCTGACCCAATGAACGACATGACCCAAGATATCCCGTTTCTGTTTCACCCTCAGGCGGCCCCCTGGTTCCAGGAGGAGTCCGACTCCCTGCTACTCACCCTGTTCTGCGAAGAGGGGGCCCGGATCCGCGAGGTCTGGCTGCGCCACGAGCCGGACAACGAGGAGTACCTGCTGGCCATGACCCGGGTGGCGACCCGGGAGCGGCTGGGGATCTGGCAGGCCAGACTGCCCCTGGCCCCGGGCCAGGATCTGCAACTCTATTGCTTCAAGTGCCTCACCCATGAGGGCCAGTGGTGGCTGCACGGCGCCGGCATCAGCCCCGCCATGCCCCCCCGCGAGCAACATTTTCGCTTCAACGCCCGCCACCAGCCGCCGGCCTGGGTGCAGGATCAGGTGTTCTACCAGATCTTCCCCGACCGCTTCTGCAACGGCGATCCCTCCCTGAGCGTGCGCCATCACGAATACGAGTACGGCGGCAAGGCCGTCATCAGCAAGGCCTGGGGCGAGCCGGTCAGCCAGCAGGGGGAAGGCACCGCCAGCAGCGAGTTCTATGGCGGCGATCTGGCCGGCATCGACGGCAAACTGCACTATCTGCAGTCCCTCGGGGTGACGGCGCTCTACCTCAACCCCATCTTCGCTTCGCCGAGCAATCACAAGTACGACACCCAGGATTACTACCGGGTAGATCCCCATCTGGGCAGCAACGATCGGCTGGCCGAGCTGACCCGCCACCTGCGCCAGCGCGGCATGAAGATCATCCTGGACGCCGTGGTCAACCACACCTCGACCCAGCACCCCTGGTTCTGCCCGCCCAGGGGCGCCATGGGCAATCCGGATTCGGCGTTTCGCAAGTTCTATACCTTCGATCAGGAGGGGGACTATGTGAGCTGGAAGGGGATCCGCAGCCTGCCCAAGCTGGACTTTGCCAGCGAACAGGTGCAGGACGCCGTCTACCGCGCCGAGGACGCCATATTGCGTTACTGGATGCGCCCGCCCTACCAGATAGACGGCTGGCGCTTCGACGTCATCCACATGCTGGGAGAGCGGGGCACCGCCGAGGGCAATCCTGGTCACGTGCGCGCCATTCGCCACACCCTCAAGCAGGAGAACCCGGAGGCCTATGTGCTCGGCGAGCACTTCTTCGAGGCGAGCCAGTGGCTGCAGGGGGATCAGGAGGATGGCGCCATGAACTACTATGGCTTCGCCCACCCGATCCGCGCCTTCCTGGCAGGTCAGGACATCGCCTACCACCCCATCAGGATCAGCGCCGCCGAGCTCGATGGCTGGCTCAAGCAGGCCCGGGCCCACATCCCGTTCAAGAACCAGCTGGCCCAGCTCAACCTGCTGGACAGCCATGACACGGCCCGCTTCCTGCACCTGCTGGGGGAGGACAGGCAGCGCATGATGCTGGCCGCCACCCTGCTGCTCACCTATATCGGCGCCCCCTGCATCTACTACGGCGACGAGGTGGGCCTGTCCGGTGGCAACGACCCGGACTGCCGCCGCTGCTTCCCCTGGGACAGCACGGCCTGGGACCATGTGCTGCACGAGCACTATCGCCGCCTGACCCAGATCCGTCGCCAGCGTCCCTCCCTGCGTCGGGGCGACGCCCAGACCCTCTACGCCGGGGCCCACAGCTATGTGTTCGCCCGCACCCTGCAAAGCGATCAGGTGGTGGTGGCCTGCAACCGCCACCCCACCGAGCCCCGCACCATCAGCCTCCCCCTGTGGCAGACCGCCAGCCCCGCCAGCCGCTTCACCGATACCTTCAACGGCGACAAGTTCGAGGTGGTGCAGGGGGAGGTGCAACTCACCATCCCGGCCAACTCGGCCCGGGTGCTGCTGTCGAGCTGACAACCAAAACCGGAGCGCAAGGCTCCGGTTTTGGTTTGCTCACCCCATCCGGGTCGGCTGCATCAGTCGTTGATGCTGACGCAAGGCACCTCGTCCACCTGCCACAGCTGCTTGAGGTAAACGGTCAGCATGGAGCAGAGCGGCACTTGCCTGCTCGAGCAGGCCCCCTCAGTAGTTGATGCTGACGTAGGGGACCTCGGTCACATCCCATGCCTGCTTGAGGTAGACGGTGAGCACGAAGAAGAAGTTGGCCAGCAGGTTGGCGAAGCGGGCCAGTATGGGATCATGGCCGACGCCGCTCTCCTCGAGGCGCACCAGCAGGCGCACCACCTTCTTGCTGGCGCAGCGGCACAGGTGCAAGGCCGGGATCGGCTGGGGGCCACGGGGCAGCACGAAGCCGGTCACCCGGCCGCGGCTCGCCTCGTTGTAGGCGTCATAGCGCCCCTTGAGCCAGTCCAGATCCTCCTCGAAGATGCCGAGCCTGCCGCGCACCGAGCCGTTGAGGTTGTAGATGAGCCGCTGCAGGGTATCGAGATCGGCGAAGATGGCGGCTTCCCCCTCGCCAAGGGGCGTCGGCAGCATGGCCATGACAGCCCCCACCTGGCAGCAGAGCTCGTCGGTCGCTATCTCGTAGTCACACTGCAACTGGGTCTCGTAGATGAAGGGGTAGCAGAGCTCCCGTATGTCTTTCGGGCGCTTGTGGCTGCGCTGACGCGCGGCAGGGGCGCTGGCCTGCGCCTCGTCGGGGCCGGATTCGGGCTGCTGATCCATGGGGTTCTCGCTCGCGGGGAAAGCCGCAGTGTGCCAGCCGGGGGCGTCCCAGGCAAACAGGGGCACCCGGCCGGCAAAGGCAGGGCCCCTACCGTGCCTGCCTGACGCCAGATATCAAACAGGCGACGGGGGGCATCCGGACTCAAGCCGTTCCCAATAACCGATAGGCATCGAGCAGGCGGCGATTGGTGGCGACGAAGCGGGCGCCCTCTTCCCCGTCATCGCCCCGCGCCGCCAGCACGGCCGGGGTCAGCGCCTGCTGCTGGCTCTGCGCCAGCACGCCGTCGGCCTGCTGCTGCCAGTCGGCCAGCCTGGGCAGGTAGTCCGCCAGGGGCGCCAGGCGCTGCTGCAGGGCGCTGTTGCCCTGATAATGCTGACCCAGCCGGCTCGATTGCTTGAGGCGCAGGGAGTAGGCCACCAGCTGGCCGTCGTCCAGCCCGGGCAACTGACCGGCATCCAGACTCTGATCCAGCTTGCCATTGAAGAAGCTGTCCGCCAGCGAGTCGAGCCCCTTGACCAGATCGCCGATGGCCGCCAGCTCGGCATCTCCCAGGTTCCCCTCGAGGGAGAAGCTGAAGCTCTGGCTCAGCTTGAGGCTGAACTGGCTGGCATCCCCCTGCTCCCGGGACTTGAGCTGCCAGCTGTCGTTGAAGCGCAGCAGCACCTTGTCCCCCTCCCTGGTCTCTATCTCCAGGATCCCCTGCTGGCGACTGGCCATCTCCGCCGACGACTCCTCCAGGTCGGAGACCTGGCCGAAGAAGGTCTGCTCGAACTCGTCCAGCCCCTGCTGGATAAGCTTGTAGCTCTGATCGATGCCGGTCTTGACGTCCTCGTTGTCGGTCGCCGTGTCGCCGAGCTGCTTGCGCGCGTCGGCGAAGCCCATCTCCACCCCCTTGCGGGCCTGGGCCATCATCTCGGTCAACTGGTCATCGGACTTGCCGTCGGCCCGCGCCGCGCCGAGGCGGCCGCTGACGAACTGCAGCACATTGTCCGCCACCGCCTGGAAGTCGAACAGGGTCTGCGGGGTGATCTCCTCCGGCGGCTCGGCCCTGGGCGCCTGATAGCCCTTGCCGTTGAGCTGCAGATGGAACTGCAACGCCTGCTGCACCAGGGCCTGGGCCCAGCGTGGCGCCCGGCTCAGGATCACCTCCTCGTCCAGCCCCTTGCCGCCGGTCTCGCGCGCGCGCTCCGGCTTGCCCCTGGCCTCGCTCTCCCTGCCGTGGCGCACCTCGTCGTTGCGCGCCTCCCCTTTCACCCCTTTGGGCTGACCCGCCCCCATGCCATCCAGCCGCATCGCCATCTCCTCGTGCAATCCCCGTTAGCCGCTTATCGGCCCGGCTGGCGACTTCTTGACCATAAAAAACTGGACAATCTACCCCTGACTTTTAAAATCAGGCCCCTTTGGGTGGCCTTGAGTCACCCCCAGGTTTCTGTCCGGCCCCGCCGGCGTGCATCAGAGGTATGTCATGACCCCATCCGAGCGAACCCCGGCCGCCTATCAGGCCCAGTTGGCGGCCAAGGCGCAGCGCCTTCAGGCCCTGTTTGCCGGCTTCAATCCCCCCGCCATCGAGGTCCACGCCTCTCCCGCCGAGCACTACCGGATGCGCGCCGAGTTCCGCCTCTGGCACGAGGATGACGATCTCTATCATGTGATGTTCGATCAGGAGACCCGCCAGCGTATCCGGGTGGATCAGTTCCCGGCCGCCAGCGCCCTGATCAACCGGGTGATGCCGCCCCTGCTGGACCAGCTGCGGCCGGTCAAGGCGCTGCGCTTCAAGTTGTTCCAGATAGACTATCTCTCCACCCTCTCCGGCCAGCTCGTCATCACCCTGCTCTACCATCGCCGCCTCGATGGCGACTGGCAGACCGCGGCCGAAGGGCTGCGGGCCAAGCTGCAGGCCCAGGGCTTCGACGTGCGCATCATTGGCCGCGCCCACAAGCAGAAGATCTGCCTGGGGGACGAGTTTGTGGTCGAAACCCTCAAGGTACAGGGGCGCGAGCTCATCTATCAGCAGGTGGAGAACAGCTTCACCCAGCCCAATGCCGAGATTAACCAGCTGATGCTGGGCTGGGCCCTGGACGTGACCCGAGGTAGCGAGGGTGATCTGCTGGAGCTCTACTGCGGCAACGGCAACTTCTCCATCGCCCTGGCCCAGAACTTTCGCAGGGTGCTGGCCACCGAGATCGCCAAGCCGAGCGTGGCCTCGGCCCAGTACAACATCGCCGCCAACGGGGTGGACAACCTCATCATACTGCGCATGTCCGCCGAGGAGTTCACCATGGCGATGCGCGGCGAGCGCAGCTTCAACCGGCTGGAGGGGATAGACCTCGCCAGTTACCAGTGCAACACCATCTTCGTCGATCCGCCCCGCGCCGGCCTCGATGAGGACACGGTCCGCCTGGTGCAGGAGTACGACAACATCCTCTACATCTCCTGCAACCCGGACACCCTGATCGACAACATGCAGGCCCTGGGGCAGACCCACGAGGTGGCCCGGCTCGCCCTGTTCGACCAGTTCCCCTGGACCCATCACATGGAGGCGGGTGTCTACCTGCGCCGCAAGGGCTGACCCCCAGACGACCCGAATCCAGATACGAGAAGGGGCCCCATGACGGGGCCCCTTCTTCATGCCGGTCGGCGGCGGATCTGGGGGTCACTCACCCTGACCCCGTCCTGTCACTCCTGCATATAGTCTGCCGGCAGGGCGATGCGGGCCACACCGGATTCCACCGCCGCCAGGGCCACGGCGCGGGCCACCCGGGGCAGCAGGCGGGCATCCATCGGCTTGGGAATGACGTAATCCTTGCCGAAGGTCAGCGCCTCCACCCCGGCGGCGGTCAGCACCTCGGTCGGCACCGGCTCCTTGACCAGGGCGCGGATCGCCTCCACCGCCGCCACCTTCATGGCATCGTTGATGCGGCTGGCACGGGCATCCAGGGCGCCGCGGAAGATGAAGGGGAAGCAGATGACGTTGTTGATCTGGTTCGGATAGTCGGAGCGGCCCGTGCCCATGATGAGATCGCTGCGCACCCCGTGGGCCAGGGCGGGCTTGATCTCGGGGTCCGGGTTGGAGCAGGCGAAGATCACCGGATTGGAGGCCATCAGGGCCACCGCCTCGGCGGGCAGCACGTCCGGGCCGGAGACGCCGACGAACACGTCCGCCCCGTCGATGACCTCCATCAGGGTGCGCAGCGGGGTGTCGTTGGCGAAACGCTGCTTGTACGGGTTGAGATCGGTGCGACCGCTGTGGATCACCCCCTGGCGGTCCAGCATGAAGATGTTGTGCGGCTTGGCCCCGCAGGTGATCAGCAAGTCCATGCAGGCGGTGGCGGCGGCCCCCGCCCCCATGCAGACGATGCGGCTGTCGCCGATCAGCTTGCCCTGTACTTCCAGGGCATTGAGCAGGCCGGCGGCGGTGACGATGGCGGTACCGTGCTGGTCATCGTGGAACACGGGAATGTCGCAGCGCTCGATCAGCGCCCGCTCTATCTCGAAGCACTCGGGGGCCTTGATGTCTTCCAGGTTGATGCCACCGAAGGTGTCGGCGATGGCGGCGACCGTGTCGATGAACTGGGCGCTGGTCTCGTGCTTGACCTCGATGTCGATGGCGTCGATGCCGGCGAAGCGCTTGAACAGCAGGGCCTTGCCCTCCATCACCGGCTTGGAGGCCAGCGGCCCCAGGTTGCCCAGCCCCAGAATGGCGGTGCCGTTGGAGATGACGGCCACCAGGTTGCCCTTGCCGGTGTAACGGTAGGCATCATCCGGGTTGGCGGCGATCTCGCGCACCGGCTCGGCCACGCCCGGGCTGTAGGCCAGCGCCAGATCGCGGGCGGTCTCGGCGGGCTTGGTGAGGGCGATGGCAATCTTGCCGGGAATGGGTTGGGCGTGATAATCGAGCGCTTGCTGACGCAGATCGGACATGGGGACCCCGAGGCAATATTTGAATAAGTAGGGAAAGGGTGGCTCGCCTGAGGCGAGGGGCTAGGATCATAAAGAAAAGCTCCGGGCTTTCCCAGCAGAAAATATCGCCAACCCGCTGTTAAGTGGCCACTCAACAGAGTAGTGTGCTGACGAAAACTAACCCCTTGGTGGTAGATGCGGTTTCAGTCCATCACGGGAATGCCGACCAGCGCCTCCCCCTGGCGGGCCAGCGCCTCCGTCATCCCCTGGAAGATGAAGAGGTGGAACGGCAGCATGGCGAGCCAGTAAGCCAGCCCCCAGGCGCCTTGGGGATGCCAGTGGGCCCTGATCGTCACCCGGGTCAGGCCTGAGGGCTCCGGCGCAATGATGAACTCGAGCCGCCCCACCCCTGGCGCCCTCATGTTGAACAGCAAGGCCAGGCGGCTCCCCTCTTCGACCCCGATGATCTGCCAGGAGTCGAGCATGTCCCCCTTCACGAAGCGGTCCGGGTTGGTGCGCCCCCGGGTCAGGGCCGGGCCGCCCACCGCGGCGTCCATCCACTCCCGGATGGCCCAGAGGCTGTTCATGTAGAAGTAACGCTGCTCCCCTCCCAGTCCTTGCAACACCTGCCAGAGCGCCTCTGGCGGCGCCAGAGAGAGCGCGCTGCCAGAGGCGACCCTGTCATAGAAGCCATACTCGGGATGGCGCCAGCGCAGCCCCAGGGGCGTCTCCTCCCCCTGCTGCTCGGCACCGAGTCGCTGCTCCAGGGCCAGGCTCTCCGTCAGCGCCTCGTCGAAGCCGAGCAACTTTTGGGGCAACAGGGCCCGCAAGGGGCCATCTTCGGCGGGGATATCATGCTTGAGTCCCCCTACCAGCGCCTTGGCGATGGGCTGGGGCACAGAGGTGGCAAACTGCAACCACCAGGCGGAGAGGCGCGGCGTCAGCAAGGGGATGGGGATGATGGGGCAGCGCTTGCCGATATGGGCGGCGAACGTCTGCAGTTGCTGCTGGTAGCTGAGCAGCTCGGGCCCCACGGCGTTGAACACCTGACCATCCACCCCGTCGAGCTCCACCAACCCGCCCAGATAGTGGAGCAGATTGGACAGCGCAATGGGGGGAGTGCGGGAGCGTACCCACTTGGGGGTCACCATCATCGGCAGGTTGAACACCAGATCCCGCATCACCTCGAACGCGGCAGAGCCCGGACCTATGATGATGCCGGATCTCAGTTCCACGGTGGGCACCCCTGCGCTGCGAAACAGCTCGCCACAGTGGCGGCGGGAGTTGAGGTGGCGGCTGTTGCACTGCCTGGGCTGAATGGCCCCCAGGTAGATGATGCGGCGCACCCCGGCGGCGCGGGCGGCGGCGGCGAAGTTCTTCACCCCCTGTTGCTCGAGGCGATGGAAGTTGGCGCCCGCCCCCATGGCATGAACCAGATAGAAAACGGTATCCACCCCGGTCAGGGCCGCGGGCAGGCTGCCTGGCTCGAGCACGTCGGCCAGGCGAAATTCGACCCCGGCGGGCAGGCGGCAGGGGTGGCGCGCCCCGGCAATCACCCTGTGACCCAACCCCTGCAAATAGGGCACCAGGTGGGAACCAATATACCCGGCGGCCCCCATGACCAGACATGTACGCATGCGTGCTTCTCCCCTTGGCTGAGCCACCACCTTAGGGCAATCCGACCCGATACAGAACGCCAGGCAACAAAAAAGGTGCCCGATGGGCACCTTTTTCAGAATTCGTCAGAAGTAGCATTACTTCTTGGCAGTCAGGCCACCGAAACGCTTGTTGAACTTGTCTACACGGCCGCCGCTAGACACTTCTTTCTGCTTGCCGGTATAGAAGGGGTGGCACGCGGAGCACACGTCCAAGTTCAGATCTTTACCCAGGGTAGAGAAAGTGTTGATGACGTTACCGCAAGAGCACTTGGCGGTGATGGCTACGTACTCGGGATGGATACCAGCTTTCATGGACAACCTCAATTATCAGGCCGTGTCGCTATCCGATCTTCTGTCGGACACCACACGATTGTTGAACACAGTTTCAAAGGCTGCGAATAATATAGGAAATGCCTGATGGCAGGCAAGTGGCTTCGCAGAAAAAATAGGCAATCTTTGGTGGATTCATCGCAAACGCTTGATCTGGTTCGTGTCGCAGTGCCGGTTCCCCTCCGCCGCCATTTCGATTATCTCTCCCCCCTCCCCCTGCCCGCCCCCGGCTGCCGGGTCGAGATCCCGTTCGGCCCCCAGACCCTGGTCGGCCTGGTGGTGGATCACCCGGCCGAGAGCCAGGTGCCCCGCAACAAATTAAAGCCCTTGAAGAGGGTGCTCGACAGCGCCCCCGTGCTGGGGCCCGACATACTGGCGCTGATGGCCTGGAGCGCCGGCTACTACCAGCATCCGCTCGGGGAAGTGCTGCCCCATGCCCTGCCGGTACTGGTGCGCAAGGGGGAGCCCGCCGCCTACCGGGAGCTGGAGTTCTGGTTCGCCATCGAGGCGGGCATGGCCATCGATCTCAACGAGCTCAAGCGGGCCGCCAAGCAGCAGCAGGCCCTCGCCCTGCTGCGCAAGGGACCCCAGACCCCCTCCGCCCTCAAGCAGGAGGAGATCTCGAGCGCCGCCCTCACCGCCCTGGAGAAGAAGGGCCTGCTGGAGAAGCGCAGCCTGGAGCCGAGCCATGACGGCGACTGGGCAACCCATTTTGAGCCAGGAGAAGGACTGCGCCTCAACGGCGAGCAGGCGCTGGCGGTCTCTGCCGTCACCAGCCAGAGCGACAGATTCGGCGCCTTTCTGCTGGACGGTATCACGGGATCCGGCAAGACCGAGGTGTACCTGAGCATACTCGAGCCCCTGCTCAAGGCGGGCAGGCAGGCCCTGGTGATGGTGCCGGAGATCGGCCTCACCCCCCAGACCATCAACCGCTTCCGCCGCCGCTTCAAGGTGCCCGTGGTGGCGATGAACTCCGCCATGAACGACAGGGAGCGGCTCGATGCCTGGCTGGCCTGCCGCGACGGCGGCGCCGCCATCCTGATCGGCACCCGCTCCGCGGTCTTCACCCCCTTCAAGAACCTCGGCATCATCATCATCGACGAGGAGCACGACGGCTCTTTCAAGCAGCAGGACGGTTTTCGCTATCACGCGCGGGATCTGGCGGTGATGCGGGCCCATCGTGCCGGCATTCCCATACTGCTTGGCTCTGCCACCCCGTCGCTGGAGACGCTGCACAACGCCCGCACCGGCAAGTACCACCACCTCAGCCTGACCCGGCGCGCCGGCAACGCCCAGACCGCTCGTCAGGTGATCCTGGACATCAAGAGCGTGCGGCTGCAGGCCGGACTCTCCCCCCAGCTGGAGCAGCTGATGGCAGAGCACTTGGTGGCGGGCAATCAGGTGATGCTGTTTCTCAACCGCCGCGGCTATGCCCCGGCCCTCATCTGCCACCAGTGCGGCTGGAGCGCCGCCTGTGAACGCTGTGATGCCTGGTACACCTGGCATCAGGCCGGGCGACGGCTGCACTGTCATCACTGCGACAGCGTGCGCCCGCTGCCTCATAGCTGCCCCGAGTGCGGCAGCAGTGAGCTCATCGGCTCGGGAGTGGGCACCGAGCAGCTGGAGCAGCTGCTCACCACGGTTTTCCCGCAATATCCGGTGGTGCGTATCGATCGGGACAACACCCGCCGCAAGGGGGAGCTGGAGACCCATCTCGGCGACATCAAGGCGGGCAAGTACAAGATCCTGATCGGCACCCAGATGCTGGCCAAGGGCCACCACTTCCCGGATGTCACCCTGGTGGGTCTGCTGGATGTGGATGGCGCGCTATTCAGTGCCGATTTTCGGGCCGCCGAGAAGCTGGCCCAGCTCTACACCCAGGTGGCGGGCCGGGCAGGCCGCGCCAGCAAGCCCGGGCTGGTGGTGTTGCAGAGCCACCACCCGGAGCACGCCCTGCTGCAGGACTTGACCCAGAACGGTTACGGCCACTTCGCCGACACGGCGCTCAAGGAGCGCCGCCTGCTGGGGCTGCCGCCCTTCAGTTACCAGGGGCTGTTTCGGGCCGAGGCCAACGGCCGGGACGAGGTGCAACTGTTCCTCACCCGTCTCGCCGATACCCTGCGCAGCGCCCGTTATCCCCAGGTGCAGGTGCTGGGGCCCATCAGCGGCTTCATGGAGCGCAAGGCGGGCAAGTTTCGCATGCAACTGTTGGTGCAGGGGCCCAGCCGGGCGCCGTTGGCCCAGCTGCTGGATTGGGCAGTCAAGGAGCTGGATGGCTGGCCCGAGACCAAGAAGGTGCGCTGGAGCCTGGATATCGACCCCACCGAGCTGAGCTGAGTCAGGCACTGTGGGCCCGGGTGGGCGCCGGCCCCGTCACCCATTGACTATGCTCAAGGGCCGACACCACCCCTGTGGTGACCTTGCTCAGTCGATTGACCCATTACTGACATCTGATACGTATATAGCTCTCTTTCGAGAAGCCAATCCAGACAAGGAGTCAGAGCGTGATCCCAGCCAGCCTCAGCACCGCCGCCAGCGAGCTGCCCGAACCGACCCGCACCCCGCTGTTGAGCGGAACGGATCCGGAAGCCAAGCGCCGCGAACTTCTCGGCTATTTCTGCCAGACCTTCGATCTCTACGACAGCCTGTTTGATTGCCTGGCCGATCCCAGAGCCTGGTTCAACAAGGCCATCTCCCTG
The DNA here is from genome assembly GCF_050266975.1 of Aeromonas sobria. Classification (GTDB taxonomy): domain Bacteria; phylum Pseudomonadota; class Gammaproteobacteria; order Enterobacterales; family Aeromonadaceae; genus Aeromonas; species Aeromonas sobria_B. The sequence goes on along the minus strand of NZ_JBKISU010000006.1, from coordinate 3,613 downwards.
CGCCACCCCCTCATCTTCTACTACGGCCACACGGCGGCCTTCTTCATCAACAAGCTGCTGGCGGCCCGCCTCATCGACCAGCGCATCGACCCCCAGATCGAGGCCATGGTCGCCATCGGCGTCGATGAGATGAGCTGGGACGACCTGGACGAGGCGCACTATGACTGGCCCTCGGTCGAACGCCTGCGAGCCTACCGCGCCAAGGTGCGCAGCCGCGTCATCGAGGTCATCACCCACATGCCCGTCACCCTGCCCATCGACTGGCAGAGCCCGGCCTGGGTCATCCTGATGGGGGTAGAGCACGAGCGGATCCATCTCGAGACCTCGAGCGTGCTGATCCGCCAGCTGCCCCTGGCCTGGGTACGCGACCAGCCTCACTGGCCCCCCTGCCGGCAGGCGCGTCACCAACGAGACCAGGTGCCAGCCAATCCGCTGCAGCCGGTGGCGGGAGGCACGGTCGAACTCGGCAAGCGCGATGATACCTATGGCTGGGACAACGAATATGGCACTCGCAGCCTCGACATCGAGGCCTTCCAGGCCAGCCGCCTGCTGGTGAGCAATGGCGAATACCTTGCCTTCGTGCAGGATGGCGGTTATCAGACGCAAGCCTGGTGGGATCAGGAGGGTTGGGGCTGGCGCCAATACGCCGGGGCCCAGATGCCCAGCTTCTGGCTCGGCGGCCCCGCCGATCCAGACCGGCTGCAACTGAGGCTGATGACGGAGGTTGTGGCCATGCCCTGGGACTGGCCCGTCGAGGTGAACCAGCTCGAGGCCGCCGCCTTCTGTCGCTGGAAATCGGCCAAGACCGGGCTGCCCATCCAGCTGCCGAGCGAGGCCCAGTGGGCTCTGCTCAGGGAAGGGGTGCCGGGGGATCAGCCCGACTGGCACAGGGCACCTGGCAACATCAACCTGGCCGGCTTCGCTTCCCCCTGCCCGGTGGATCTCTTCCCCCAGGGCGAGTTCTGCGATCTGGTCGGCAACGTCTGGCAGTGGACCAGCAGCGCCATCGATGGCTTCGAAGGTTTTCGGGTGCACCCCCTCTACGATGATTTCTCCACCCCCACCTTCGACGGCAAGCACACCCTGATCAAGGGGGGAAGCTGGATCTCCACCGGCAACGAGGCGCTCAAATCGGCTCGCTATGCCTTTCGTCGCCACTTCTTCCAGCATGCGGGTTTCCGCTACCTGGTCTCCCGCCATCAGGAACCCGTCATAGTGAACCCTTACGAAACCGATGCCTTAGTCGCCCAATATCTGGATTTCCAGTACGGTCCCAGCCATTTTGGCGTGGCCAACTACGCCAAGACCCTGGCCGATATCGCCAGCGAACTGTGCAGCAACCGCCAGAGGGCGCTCGACATAGGCTGCGCCAGCTTCGAGCTGGCCCGCCACTTCCAGCATGTGGACGGGGTGGACTACTCGGCCCGCTTCATCGATGTCGCCTTAAGCCTCGCGAAACAGGACAGCTTCCGCTACGCCATGACGCTGGAGGGTGATCTGATGGAGTATTGCGAGGCGCGGCTCTCCCATCACGATCTGGGCCCAGCCCAGGCGGCGCGCATCCATTTCAGTCAGGGGGATGCCTGCAATCTCAAGCCCAAGTACGACCATTACGATCTGGTGCTCGCCTCCAACCTTGTCGACCGGTTGCGAGAGCCGGCCCGCTTCCTGCGCGACATCGCACCCAGATTGCGATCCGGCGGTCTGCTGCTGCTCACCAGCCCTTACACCTGGCTCGAGGAGTACACCCCCAAGGCCAACTGGCTCGGGGGCGTACGGGAGAATGGCGAGGCCCTGACCACCTACCAGGCGCTGCAGCGACTGCTGGCGGCCGAGTTCGAGGAGCTGGTCCCACCTAGGGATGTCCCCTTCGTCATCCGCGAGACGGCCCGCAAACATCAGCACACCCTGGCCCAGCTGACCGTCTGGCGCAAGCGCTGACCGGGCGGTAAACGAAAGAGGGAGGCCCATGGCCTCCCTCTGTTTTATCCGGGCGTCTTACTCCTTCTGGCTCAAGACCTGGGGCACGGCCTCCTGCTCGCGGTAACGCCGCGCCAGCACGGCGCACACCATCAGCTGGATCTGGTGGAAGATCATCAGCGGCAGCACCATGACGCCGACGCTGGCGGCCGGAAACATGACGTTGGCCATGGGCACGCCATTGGCCAGGCTCTTCTTGGAGCCGCAGAAGACGATGGTGATCTCGTCTGCCCGGCAAAAACCGAGACGCCGACTGATCCAGACGTTCCAGGCCAGTATCAGGGCCAACAAGAGGCAGCTCAACAGCACTATGCTGCCCAAGTCATACCAACCTACCTGATGCCAGATCCCCTGCACCACAGCCTCGCTGAAGGCCACATAGACCACCAACAGGATGGAGCTCTGATCCAGCTTGCCGATGAGCGGCCTGTGGCTGTCGACCCAGCGCCCGATCAGGGGGCGGGAAAGGTGGCCTACCACGAAGGGCAGCATCAGTTGCACCATGATGGACTGGATGGAGTGCCAGGTGTCCACCTCGGCACCTTGCACATCGATCATCAGGCCAACCAGTATGGGGGAGAGGAAGATGCCAAGTATGCTGGACGCCGAGGCACTGCACACAGCGGCCGAGACATTGCCTCCCGCCATCGAGGTGAAGGCAATCGCCGATTGCACCGTTGCCGGCAGCGCACAGAGATAAAGAAAACCGAGGTAGATGGCTGGGCTCAGCCATTGGGGGACCAAGGGGGTAAGCAACAACCCCAGTAGCGGAAACAGCAGGAAGGTACTGGCCATCACCACCAGATGCAGGCGCCAGTGGCCCAGGCCAGAGAGCAGATTCTGGCGCGACAGCTTGGCGCCGTGCATGAAGAACAGCAGCGCCACCGCCAGCTTGGTCAGCAGGCCAAACCAGACGGCCGCCTCACCTTCACAAGGAAAGAGGGAGGCCAGGGCAACCACCAGGATCAGCACACAGGTAAAGGGATCAAGACGCACAAACAGTCTCCATCAGAGTCGCTTCATCCCGAATGAAGCGAGAACGCAGGGGCATGGCCCGGATTGAGAAGGGCTCAGCTTACTCCACCCGGCAAGGCTGGAAAAGGGAGGAGGAAAACGCAGTCCGAATGAGGGGCCAAGGGGCAGAAAGCAAAAAGGCCTCCCGTATGGGAGGCCTCTTCTAAATAGGTGCCTGACAGTGTCCTACTCTCGCATGGCGAATGCCACACTACCATCGGCGCTACCGCGTTTCACTTCTGAGTTCGGTATGGGATCAGGTGGTTCCACGGCGCTATTGCCGTCAGGCAAAAGCTGTATTACTTAATAATGGTGCTGATACCCAGAGTCGAACTGGGGACCTCATCCTTACCAAGGATGCGCTCTACCAACTGAGCCATATCAGCACACTAACCGGTAAAGACCGCACTGTGTGCGCTATCTAAATCTTCTGTCCAACACGACCTGACGTCGTATCGCGACCAACCACATCGCTGTGATTGCTTAATTGAAGCCTGGCAGTGTCCTACTCTCGCATGGCGAATGCCACACTACCATCGGCGCTACCGCGTTTCACTTCTGAGTTCGGCATGGGATCAGGTGGTTCCACGGCGCTATGGCCGCCAGGCAAAAAACTTCA
>NZ_JBKISU010000005.1:0-163361 GCF_050266975.1 Aeromonas sobria | reverse complement strand
CGGTCAACTGCTGATAGCTCATGGTGATACTGCTTTTACTTTGGCGAGCAGAAGGGTACCACCAATCAGCAGTTGGCCACCTCTCGCCATTCATCCATGAGTGTCGCACTTATTATCTGAATTCCCGAATCACATCAAATGAAGATAAACGTTTTCCTGGCTAATTGTTCGAATGGGAAATAATGCCGGATCACACTTATGTCATTTTTTTCAGCCAGGATGCCGATTGAATATCAAAGGTTGATATATTGCCCGCGACCAAGACTGGAATGGTCAGGCCCAATACTAACAAAATCAAGGTGTGAAGGAATGAAACATAATTTGATAAAGGGAACCCTGGCATTGGCCGTGCTGGCGGCGATGGCGGGCTGCAATACCTCCAAGAACGAGAGCGAGCCTTGCGTCGAGAATGTGTGCAAGCTCACCGTGCTGCATACCAATGATACCCATGGTCGCTTCTGGCACAACGAGGATGGCGAATATGGCATGGCGGCCCAGAAGACCCTGGTCGACCGGCTGAGAGCCGAAGCCAAGGCCGCCGACAGCGAGGTGCTGGTGCTGTCGGGTGGGGACGTGAATACCGGGGTGCCCGAGTCGGATCTGCAAAATGCCGAGCCGGACTTTATTGCCATGAACCATATCGGTTATGACGCCATGGCGGTCGGCAACCATGAATTCGATAATCCCCTCGATATTCTCGAGCTGCAGCGCCAATGGGCCAAATTCCCCATGGTCTCGGCCAACATATATGACAAGAAGACCGGCCAGCGTTATTTCGATCCCTACAAGATATTCAAACTGAAAAATGGTCTGCGGGTCGCCGTTATTGGCCTGACCACGGAAGATACCGCCCAGCTGGTGGACCCCAATAATGTGCTCAACCTGGAATTTCGCGATCCCAAGGTGGAAGTGGAGCGGGTAATCGACGGCATCAAGCAAGGCAATTCGGCCGATGTCATCTTCGCCATCACCCACATGGGTCACTACGCCGATGGCGCCCACGGCAGCAATGCCCCCGGGGACGTGGAGATGGCCCGTCAGCTGCCCGCGGGCAAGCTGGATGCCATCATTGGCGGCCACTCCCAGAACCCGGTCTGCATGGAGCCCGGGGTGGCGAACCAGTATGCCGACTTCAAGCCCGGCAACGATTGCCAGCCTGACCAACAAAATGGCACCTGGATCATGCAGGCCCACGAGTGGGGCAAGTATGTGGGGCGCGCCCAGTTTGACTACCAGGATGGCAACTTCACCCTCACCCGCTACGAGCTGATCCCGGTCAACCTCAAGGATGAGAACGGTGCCTTCATCCAGGAGGAGATAGTGCGGGATCCGGCCCTGGAAGGGGTGTTGCAGGTTTACCAGGACAAGGGCGCCCAGGAGCTGGGAGTGGTGATCGCCGCCACCGACGGCCTGCTCGATGGCGAGCGCGCCAATGTGCGCAACAGGCAGACCAACCTGGGTCGTCTCATCACCACGGCCACCGCGCAGACCCTGCGCACCGATTTTGGCATCGTCAACTCCGGCGGGGTGCGTGCCTCCATCCAGGCCGGGGACATCTCCTATCGCGACGTGCTGACCGTGCATCCGTTCGGCAACACGGTCAACAAGGCCGTGATGCCGGGCAGCGAGCTGGTGAGCTATCTGGGTCAGGTGGCCACCAAAACCGGCAACACCGGGGGCTATGCCCAGTTTGGCGGGATAGAGATGGCGGTGGACTGCCAGGCCAAGTCGGTCAGCATCACCAGCATCGGCGGCAAGCCGTTCGATGCCGGCGCCCAGTACAGCTTCACCATCCCGAGCTTCAGCGCCGCCGGTGGCGATGGCTATCCCAAGATAGACACCGTCAATGCCGGTCTGGTGGATGCCGCGGTGCTCAAGGATTTCCTCACCGCCAAGCAGGTGATCCAGGCGGCCGACTACGCGCCCAAGGGGGAGGTGAGCTACCTCAACTCCGCCTCCAGCGAGGCGTGCCAATAAGCAGGCACCCGGTGCCGGACAACAAAAAACCGCAAGCCCCTGGCTTGCGGTTTCTTGTTGTGGACGCGGCGCGCCCTGGCCTCAGGAGAGGAAGGGCATCGCCATGAACAGCTTGATCACCATGGCGTTGATGATGTCGATGAAGAAGGCCCCCACCATGGGCACCACCAGGAAGGCCAGGTGGGAGGGGCCAAAACGCATGGTGACTGCCTGCATGTTGGCAATCGCCGTCGGGGTGGCCCCCAGGCCGAAGCCGCAGTGGCCGGCGGCCAGCACGGCGGCATCGTAATTGCGACCCATCACCCGGAAGGTAACGAAGATGGCGTAGAGGGCCATGGCCAGGGTCTGGGTCACCAGCAGCACGAAGATGGGCAGGGCAAGACTCGCCAGATCCCACAGCTTCAGGCTCATCAGCGCCATGGCCAGGAACAGCGACAGGCTGACGTTGCCGAGCAGGGAGACCTCCCGATCGCTCACCTCGTGCCAGTTGAGCAGGGTCAGGACGTTGCGCAGCAGCACCCCGACAAACAGCACGCAGACGAACACCGGCAGCTCGAAGGCGGAGCCGAGCAGCCCCTGGGAGAGCAGTTCGCCCCCCTTGAGGCTGATGGCGATCAGCGCTAGGGTCTCGACCAGGCTGAAGGTGGTGATGCGTCGCTCCGTCTCCGGCATCTCGAAGCCCTGGGGCACTTCATCCAGGTTGTGCTCCTCACCCGGCACCTGCACCTTCTTGACGAGATAGCGGGCGACCGGGCCGCCGATGAGACCCCCCAGCACCAGGCCGAAGGTGGCGCAGGCGATGGCCAGTTCGGCGGCGGACTGGACCCCGTACTTATCGGTGAAGGTGGCGCTCCAGGCGGCGCCCGTGCCGTGACCGCCGGAGAGGGTGATGGAGCCCGCCAGCAGCCCCATGTGCAGATCCAGCCCCAGCAGGCTGGCCAGCGCCACCCCCAGCCCGTTTTGCATCAGCAGCAGACCTGTCACCACCCCGAGGAAGGTGAACACGGCGCGCCCGCCCCGCTTGAGGCTGGCGAGATCGGCGGAGAGGCCGATGGAGGCGAAGAAGGCCAGCATCAATGGGGTCTGCAAGCTGGTGTCGAACTTCACCTCGAGTCCGACCGCGACGCGCAGCGTCAGCAGCACCAGGGCGACCAGCAGGCCCCCTGCGACCGGTTTGGGAATGTTGAAGGCGCGCAATCTTTCCACCCGGTTGACCAGGAGGCGACCGAGCAGCAGGACCAGGGTGGCGGCCACTAGGGTGGCATAAGCATCGAGTTGTAACATTGGGTACTCCCATGGTGATTGGCTGTGTCTCCCCGCGGGAAGACGCACAGATTCAGCCGGGATTGAAACCGCGTGGCCAGGGCATGGAGGCGTTCCATACCGGTCTGGCGTCATAAAAAAGAGGGGCAAATCTGCCCGACCCGGTGGTGGCATTCCGGGTCTGTCGGGCCCAGCGAAGTGGGCGCAGCGGATGTGAGTTTTGTGATAACGGCGGCGATATTAGCAAAAAGCACTGGTAACATCCAAATTTCTTGGTTATGTAACCGAAAAGATACGCTTTGTTGACATTATTATCTGTTTGTTGCCTGCGGATAATTAGGTGATACATCCCCGATTTCAGCCTGTTCGGGCTGTCTTTGTCGGCGCTAAACTCTATAATTCGCCCGTTTCCAGCCCAGATGAGGAGAGGGTGTGAAGAAGTCTATCTACATCGCCTACACAGGCGGCACCATAGGGATGCAGCGCTCCGACCACGGTTATGTGCCGATGGCGGGTTTCATGGAAGATTGTCTGGCGCGGATGCCGGAATTTCACCGGCCCGAGATGCCGGATTACCATATTCACGAATATGCGCCGCTCATCGACTCCTCCGACATGACCCCGGCGGACTGGCAGCGCATCGCCGAGGATATCAGGAACAACTACGAAAAATACGACGGCTTCGTGATCCTCCATGGCACCGACACCATGTCGTTCACCGCCTCGGCCCTCTCCTTCATGCTCGAAGATCTGCACAAGCCGGTCATCATCACCGGCTCCCAGATCCCGCTGGCCGAACTGCGCTCCGACGGCCAGCAGAACCTGCTCAACGCCCTCTATATCGCGGCCAACTACCCGATCCACGAGGTGACGCTGTTTTTCAACAACCAGCTCTATCGCGGCAACCGCAGCAAGAAGGTGCACGCCGACGGCTTCCACGCCTTCGACTCCCCCAATTATCCGCCCCTGCTCAATGCCGGCATCGCCATCTCCCTGGAGGCGGGCGAGCTGGGCGTGCCTTGCGACCGCCCCCTGGTGCTGCACGACATCACCCCCCAGCCCATCGGCGTGGTGACCCTCTATCCGGGGATCTCGAGCGAGGTGATCGCCAACATACTGCAGCAGCCGGTGCGGGCGCTGATCCTGCTCTCCTTCGGGGTGGGCAATGCGCCCCAGAACCCGGCCATGCTGGCGCTGCTCTCGGAGGCATCCGCCCGGGGCGTCATCATAGTCAACCTGAGCCAGTGCCTGCACGGCAGGGTCAACATGGGGGGCTATGCCACCGGCAATGCCCTCTCCCGGGCCGGGGTCATCTCGGGCTTTGACATGACCGCCGAGGCGGCGCTCACCAAGCTGCACTTCCTGCTGAGCCAGGACCTGCCGGCCCCGCGTATCCGCGAGCTGATGCAGCAGTCCCTGCGTGGTGAACTGACCCCCTGAGCATTGCCGCCCTCTCCCAGGGGGAGAGGGGATAGCACGAGCTGTTGCTGGCAGCGAGGCTTGCCATGGCGATTGCCGGCAGGTTCTCCACTGGCTATCCGCCCACTGCGGGCCAGCTCCCTTCTCCCCCTGGCGGGAGAAGGGCTGGGGATGAGGGGGATATCCTCACCCTGCACAGAGACAGGAAAAAAGAAGGGAGCCATAATGGCTCCCTTCTTTGCTATGGCGTGCGAACCAGGGCTCGCGGCAAGGCTTGGTGACTGAGATCGACGCGAATGATCTCTTCGTCATCGCGCTGCTTTGATGCTTGAGCTCGCCCTCAGTGGTTGATCTCGATGCGGACTATCTCTTCCTCGTCGCGCTGCTTTGATGCTTGAGCTCGCCCTCAGTGGTTGATCTCGATGCGGACTATCTCTTCCTCATCACGGTACTGACGCTTGAGCTCGCTCTTGCTCTTCATCACGATTTCGCCATCCGCCCCGATATTCATGTGTTCCGGGTTGGTCAGGTGCATCGCCTGCCAGGCCATCACCGCCTGGAGCGAGGTGGCCTTCTGCTCCTCGGTGAGCGGCTTGCCATCGGGCCATTTGCCCAGTTCAACCGCGGTCTTGAGCCGCTCGTAGACTTCCTGGGGCATCTGCCCTATGACCTGTTGAAATGACATGCTCTCTTTCCTCGCAAACCCGAAATAATGAATGGCTGACTCAGGCGGGCAGATCCTGGCGGACTATGCCGGTAGATCCTGGCGGACTACGCCGGCCATCTTCTCCATCACCCGCACCACCTGGCAGCTGTAGCCAAACTCGTTGTCATACCAGACATAGAGTACGCAGTGAGCGTCCTCGGCGATGGTGGCCTGGGAGTCCACTATACCCGCAAAACGGGAACCCACCATGTCGGAGGAGACCAGCTCGGTGCTGGCGCTGAAGTCGATCTGGCGGTGCAGGGAGGAGCTCAGGGCAGCCTGCTGCAGATAGGCGTTGAGGCTCTCTCGATCCGTGCTCTGCTCCAGCGACAGGTTGATGATGGCCAGCGACACATTGGGTGTGGGTACCCGAATGGCATTGCCGGTCAGCTTGCCCTTGAGTGCGGGCAGCGCCTTGGCCACCGCCTTGGCGGCGCCTGTGCTGGTCATCACCATGTTGAGGGCCGCGCTGCGACCGCGCCGCTCCCCCTTGTGGTAGTTGTCGATCAGGTTCTGATCGTTGGTGTAGGAGTGCACCGTCTCCACGTGACCGTGGACGATGCCGTACTTGTCCTGCATCACCTTGAGCACGGGGGTGATGGCGTTGGTGGTGCAGGAGGCGGCGGAGACTATCCTGTCATCCGGGCCTATCACCTCGTGGTTGACCCCGAACACCACGTTCTTCATCTCCCCCTTGCCGGGGGCGGTCAGCAGCACCTTGGCGGCGCCGCGCGCCTTGAGGTGTTCGGACAGACCCGCCTCGTCACGCCAGACCCCGGTGTTGTCGACGATGAGCGCATGGTCGATGCCGTAGGCGGTGTAGTCGATGTCGGCCGGGCTGTTTGCGTAGATCACCTGGATGAAGGTGCCGTTGGCGATGATGGCGCTGCGATCACTGTCCACCTCGATGGAGCCGTTGAAGGGGCCGTGCACCGAGTCACGGCGCAGCAGGCTGGCCCGCTTCTCCAGATCTCCCTCGCGCCCGCCACGCACGACGATGGCACGCAGACGCAGGGCGTTGGCGGCGCCGGTGCGCTCGATCAGCAACCGGGCCAGCAGGCGGCCGATACGGCCAAAGCCGTAGAGCACCACGTCGGTCGGCGCCGGCAGGGCACCCTGGCCCAGGGCCGGGGCCAGCTTGGCCTTGAGGTAATCCGTGATGCCCGCCTCGTCACCATGGTCGCGCCAGTAGCCGACCGCCAGCTTGCCCAGATCGATCTCGGCGGCGCTGGGGGCCAGTTCGCACAAGGCGCGAAGCAGGGGGAAGCTGTGCTGGATGGGGAGGGGCTGGCCTTCGTGGCGGCGAACCACCCGGTGGGCTTTGAGGATATCGATGGTGGAGGCGTTTTGCAGGGGGCGTCCGTAGACGGTGATCTCTATCCCTTGCTGGCGGTAGAGGCGACCGATCAAGGGTTGCATGGCTTCGGCGAGCTCCTGGCTCTCCTGCCACGCTTGCAAGTAGTGCTCGTGGGTCATTAACCAGATCCTTTATTTCACGTAACCGTGTTTTTCACGTTGTTGAAGCAAAAAGAAATTCGTCGAATGCAGATCACTGTAGGGGCGTATAATTCGTTATATTATTCTGCAATCGCGGCCAGCTTTTGGCGCGCGCATTGTAATGGATATGTGAGTGGTTTGCTAGCCAAGGGTGGCGAGAGCAGGCTGTCGATGTTATCAACCAGATGTAAACCATGACCCATTTTCCACTACGTCGGGCTGTTGTTGGCCTCGCCATGGGGCTCGGCCTCGTTGCCTGCGGCGGCGACGACCGTCTCCACAACATCTGTGCCAATCACCCCGAGCTCTGCCAGGATCTGGTGGACGATGGCTGGTGTCGCTATGAGCGCACCGACGTGATCCGGGCCCGCTTCTACCTCAAGCAGGAGGGGAGCGACCGTCACAAGTACGAGCTGATGAGCAAGCTGGAAGATTACCTGCGCTGCATCGAACGCTCGACCCACATAGAGTACAAGTATGCCAAGGAGCGCAAGAGCAGCCGGGTCGAGGGGATGCTGGCCGCCGGCGCCGAGCTGGAGCGACTCGACGAGCAGACCCGCGGCTCCCAGGATCCCTACCTGTTGATCTGGCACTGGACCAACAACACCAACGAGCAGGCGCGCCAGCAGTTCCTGGCCCTGGCGGGAACCCAGGCCCTGGAAGATCCCGCCTTGCAGCTTGCCCTGGGGGGCATCTATGCCAAGACGGACCCCGAGCGGGCCATCCAGGTGATGGAGCACGGCCTCTCCCTCTACCGGGCGGGGGATGAGGTGGACACGCGGCTGCTGACCTCCCTGAGCACCCTGCACATGGGCCAGAAGCAGTATCAGGAGGCCTACCTGTGGGGCAAGGTCAGCACCGCCTTCCAGGAGGGGAGAGATCTCTCGGTCAAGCGCTTTGGCCTCTACCACACCCTGAGCAAGGAGGAGCTGGCGACCCTGGATGCCCGGGCCGAGGAGCTGGTGGCGCAGATCAAGACGGGGGCCTACCGTCCATGAGCACCCAGGATCCGCAGACGTTGAGGTTGTCCCCCTTCTCCCTGCGCCTGATGCACGGGGACTTTCCCCGGCTGGATCGGCTGCTGGAACGCGTCACCGTGCGGGCCGTGGTGCTGCGGGGGGATGAGCTGCTGCTGGTGCACTCCCGCGTCAACGGAGACTTCATGTTCCCCGGTGGCGGCGTCGAGCCCGGCGAGAGCCATGGGGAGGCCCTGGCCCGGGAGCTGCGGGAAGAGTGCGGCGCCGAGTTGCTGACTCAGGGGGCCCTGCTCGGCGAGACCCGGGAGTACCGCAACGCCCGGGAGCCCGACTATGACGCCTACTGCATCCGCTCCCTCTACTATCTGTGTCAGGTGGCCGAGGGGCGCAGCCAGCCCAGGTTGCAAGCCTACGAGCAGCGGCTCGGCTTCAGCGCAGACTGGCACGCCATGGAGGAGGCGCTCCACAACAATCAATGGCTGCTCGGTGGTCGCTGTCCCCAGTGGACCCATCGCGAGACCCGGGTGTTGGCCCAGCTGCACCGCTGGCACAGGGAGGGGCTGCTGGGCCCCCTCTGACCCCCGGGTGACGACCTGGGACGCAAAAAAAACCGCCCCGAGAAAGGGGCGGTTTGTCATGGTGAGTCGCCGGGCTCAGCGGCAGACCGGGCACCAGGCATAGGTGCCCTGGGGATCGTTGAAACGCATCAGGGGATCCAGGGCCTGGTTGAGGGCGGTGAGGCTCTGGCCGAGAGGGGCCGGGATGGTGCCCTTGAGGGCGGGAGCCAGTGCCCGGGCGCTGCTGCCCAGCAGCTCGCGCAGGAACCTCTCCTTGGCGGACTCCTCGGGCAGGATGGGGGTCACTTGCCACTCCTTCAGATTGGCCAGCTCGGCCGCCGCTGCGATGGCGTCATCCTGACTGCCAAACTCGTCCACCAGTCCCAGCGCCTTGGCATCCAGACCGGTCCAGACCCGGCCTTGTGCCGCTTTTTCCGTCTCCGCCATGCTCAGGCCGCGGCCCTTGCTGACCAGGCCGAGGAAGCGCTGGTAGGTGTTCTCGACGTTGAGCTGGATGGCTTCGCCCACGTGGGGCGGCAGGGCCCGGGTCACCCCCAGGCCGACGAAGTCGGTGGTGCCGACCCCGTCGCTGTGGATGCCGAACTGGGAAAGGGCCTGGTCGACGGTGGCGAACAGGCCGAATACGCCGATGGAGCCGGTGAGGGTGGTGGGGGAGGCGAAGATCTTGTCCGCATCGGCGGCGATCCAGTAGCCCCCTGAGGCGGCATAGCTGCCCATGGAGACCACCACGGGTTTGCCCGCCTGCTTGAGCGCCAGCAGCTCGGCGCGGATCTGTTCGGCGGCGAAGGCGCTGCCGCCCGGGCTGTCGACCCGCAGCACCACGGCTTTCACCTGGTCATCCAGGCGGGCATCGGCCAGCAGGCTGGCCAGGCTGTCGCCCCCTATGGTGCCGGCGGGCTGGATGCCATCCATGATGGCGCCACTGGCCTTGATGAGGCCCACCTCATCCTTGCCGCTCTGGGGATATTGATCCGGGATGGCGGCCAGATACTCTTTGAGTCCCACGCCGCGCCAGCTGTGATCCTCGCGCTCGCCGACCTCCTTGATCACCGCCTGGTTCATCTCCTCCCGGGTGGCGAGCTCGTCGACCAGGCCGTTGTCGAGGGCATAACCGGCGGCATTGCCCTGCGCCTTTCTCAAGCGCTCGAGGAACTGCTCCTTGCTCGGGGAGATGGCGTCGGGTTCGACCTCCCGCTGGTTGGCCACGTCGCTGACATAGGCCTGCCACAGTTGATCCAGCCAGCGCTGGTTCGCCTCCCGGCTCTCGGCAGACATGTCATCCCGGGTGTAGGGTTCGACGAAGGACTTGTAGGTGCCGACCTTGAACACATGGGGGGTGACGTTGAGCTTCTCCAGCGCCGACTTGAAGTAGGTCTGGTAGACCCCCAGCCCCTCGAGCAACACGGCCCCGCTCTGGTTGAGCAGCACGTGATCGGCGTGGGCCGCCAGCAGATACTGGCCCTGGGTGTAGTAGTCCGCCATGGCGATGACCGGCTTGCCACTCTCCTTGAAGTCGTCGATGGCATCGGCCACCTCCTGCAACTTGGAGAGATTGCCCTGCAGCCCCTGAGGTTGAAGCACCAGGGCCTGGATGCGGTCATCCTCCCCGGCGGAGCGGATGGCCCACAGCAAGTCCGACAGCAGCAGCTCCCGGGGCAGATCGTCGCGGCTGCCCATCTGTTGCAGCAGCTGCTCGCTCGGGCTCACCTGGGTGAGCTGCTCGACCAGGGTGCCGTCGAGATCCAGGGTCAGGGCCCCCTCAATCGGACTCTGGGGCGCCTCTTGCTGCATCCCCAGCACGAACACCAGAGTCAGGACGACGGCAAGAAACAACAGATTGACCAGCATCAGCCGGGTGAAGTTGAGCAGGCGCCACAGGCTGCGAAAGAGCCAGCCCAGGCCTTTGAAAATAGACATAGTCGCGGTATCGCCCTGTCAATGGGTTAGAGGAGCCATTATTAACCAGTTGCCCCGCCGATTGCCATGTTCCATCGCGGGGGGCGCTGGCGCTACAGCTGTTCGCCGAAAAAATGTCCAAACATTTGTTTGAAAAAGCATTTTCGATTCTTTACTCTAGCCTCAATTTGATAACAAAAAATTAACTGGAGGCCCCGTGAGCCGCTATCCAACCTTGCTGACCCCCCTCGACCTTGGCGTTACCCAGTTGTGTATCCGGGTGCTGCTGCGTCTGGATTGCTGCGTACCGGCCTCGCAAAGGAGTGCATCATGAGCCGCTATCCGACCTTGCTGACTCCCCTGGATCTCGGCTTTACCCAGCTCAAGAACCGCGTGCTGATGGGCTCCATGCATACCGGCCTCGAAGAGGAGAAGGGGGGCTTTGACAAGCTGGCCGCCTTCTACGCCGAGCGGGCGCGCGGAGGCGTCGGCCTCATCGTCACCGGCGGTATCGCCCCCAACCTGAGGGGACGCTTGGTGCCTCACGGCTCCCAGCTCAGCTTCCCCTGGCAGGTGAGCAAGCATCGCAAGCTGACCGAGGCGGTGCACCGGGAGGGGGGCAAGATAGCGCTGCAGATCCTCCATGCCGGGCGTTACGCCTATCATCCCTTCAGCCTGGCGCCGAGCCCCCTCAAGGCCCCCATCTCCCCGTTCAAGCCCAGAGCCATGAGCGAGCGCCAGATCCGCGGCACCATACGGGACTTTGCCAGCACGGCTCAGCTCGCCCGCAATGCGGGGTATGACGGTGTCGAGGTGATGGGTTCGGAAGGTTATCTCATCAACCAGTTCATCTGCGAGCGCACCAACCAGCGCAGCGATGGCTGGGGCGGTAGCAGCGAAAAGCGGATGCGTTTTGCGCTGGAAATCGTGCGCGCCATCCGCGAGCGGGTCGGCCCCGACTTCATCATCATCTTCCGCCTCTCCATGCTGGATCTGGTGGAGCAGGGCTCCTCGCTGCCGGAGGTGATTGCCCTTGGCAAGGCGCTGGAGCAGGCGGGGGTGACCCTGATCAACACCGGTATCGGCTGGCACGAGGCGCGCATCCCCACCATCGCCACCAGCGTGCCGCGCGGCGCCTTCAGCTGGGTGACGGCGGAGCTGAAAAAGCACCTCACCGTGCCCCTTATCACCACCAACCGCATCAACACCCCCGAGGTGGCCGAACGTATCCTGGCGGGGGGCGAGGCGGACATGGTCTCCATGGCGCGCCCCTTCCTGGCGGATCCCGAGTTCGTCATCAAGGCGGCCGAGGACAGGGCGGACGAGATCAACACCTGCATCGCCTGCAACCAGGCCTGCCTCGACCATGTGTTCAAGCAAAAGCGCGCCTCCTGCTTGGTCAATCCCAGGGCCTGTTTCGAGACCGAACTGACCTTTGGCCGGGTGCCCCAGCCCAAGCGGCTGGCGGTGGTGGGGGCGGGGCCGGCCGGGCTGGCGTTTGCCTGCTACGCCGCCGAGCGTGGCCACCAGGTGAGCCTGTTCGATCAGGCTCCGATAATCGGCGGTCAGTTCAACTTCGCCAAGCAGATCCCGGGCAAGGAGGAGTTTCACGAGACCCTGCGTTATTTTGCCAAACGGCTGGAGAAGTGTGGCGTCGAGCTCTATCTCGGCCAGCGCCAGAGCGCCGAGAGCCTGCTTGGCGGCGGTTTTGACGAGGTGATCCTCGCCACCGGCATACGGCCGCGCACTCCCAATATTCCGGGCATCGAGCATGCCAAGGTATTGAACTACCTCGATGTATTGCGCGATGGCAAGCCGGTCGGCCAGAAGGTGGCGGTGATCGGCGCAGGCGGCATCGGTTTTGACGTGGCCGAATACCTGGTCGAGAAGCGGGTGGAGAGGGATGCCGAACATCACCGCGATCACTGGCTCAAGGAGTGGGGCATAGATCGCCAGCTCGCACAGCGCGGCGGCCTGATCGTCCCCGAGATCGACGCCCCCGAGCGCCAGATCTGGCTGCTGCAGCGCAAGGAGAGCAAGGTGGGCGATGGCCTGGGCAAGACCACAGGCTGGATCCACCGCACCGTATTGAAGAACCGCAAGGTCAAGATGCTCTCGGCCGTACAGTACCTGGGCATCGACGACGAGGGCCTGCACATCCAGATAGGCGAGGCCAAACAGTGTCTGCCGGTGGATAACGTCATCATCTGCGCCGGGCAGGAGCCACTGCGGGAGCTGCAGGCCGGCCTGCAGGCGGCGGGCAAGCCGGTGCACATCATAGGCGGGGCCGACGTGGCCGCCGAGCTGGACGCCAAGCGCGCCATCCGGCAAGGCGCCGAGCTGGCCGCCGTTATCTAGTTGCTCCGCCCTGGCCTGCTATCGGTCTGATATTGCGATAAACCCCTGAGCTTCAGGGGTTTTCTTCATTGTGCGCTGTGCTAAGGTAGCGCCATCATTGCCCTGACTAGGAATTGCCCATGGATGCCCTCACTCTGCTGCTCAATCGCCACTCCTGCGCTCGGCTGACCGAGCCCGCTCCGGGCGGCGAGGCGCTCGACAATATTCTCAAGGCGGGGCTGCGGGCACCGGACCACGGCACCCTGACGCCCTGGCAGTTCATCCTGTTCGAGGGGGAGGGGCGCGAGCGCCTGGGCGCCCTGCTCGGGGAGGCGGCCCGGCTGCGGGGAGAGGATGCCGACAGCATCGCCAAGAGCGAGCAGGCGCCCCTGCGAGCGCCGCTGGTGGTGGCGGTGGCGAGCCGCTATCAGGCCCATCCCAAGGTGCCGAAACTGGAGCAGGAGCTCTCCGCCGGCTGCGCCCTGATGGCGATGCAGATGGCGGCCCAGGCCCAGGGATTCAACGGCATCTGGCGCTCCGGCTGGTTCATCTTCGACGAGCATATCAGGCTGGGGCTGGGATTGGCCGCCGAGGATCAGTTGGTGGGCTTCCTCTACCTGGGCACTCCCATGCTGGAGGCACGCAAGCTGCGCGAGCTGCCCCTTGGGGAGTTTGTTCGCCGCTTCTGAAGAGTGCCGTTGGCGGCCATGAGACTTGTTTGAAAAGCCCTGATCTATCAGGGCTTTTTCTATGCAACCAGGGATGATAGTCAGAGTGGGGCAAGGAAGAAAAGAGGGGAAGGCCCGGTTTTTGCCGGCGGCAGGCTCTTTTTTAAATAGTGAGAGGAAGTTCGCAATCTCGGTATTTTTCGCTATGTAAAACGTTTGCGCGTCGTTATTATCACAGCGCCAGTTCAGAAGGTTCGCCTTCTGATTTTCTGCGATGAGAGTCGCAATTCCGTAGCACCTTTTTATATAGCCCAACGTCTTCGTGACCTTGGGCTTCATTTTTTGTACCCGCCTGCCGCTCAGGCTCGGCAAGAGAGGACCAGTGCTGCGTTATGTCCCGGGCAGGATCCGGGCCGGGTTGCCCACCACCCGGGCCCCGGCCGGGACGTCCCTGGTCACCACGGCGCCTGCGCCGACGATGGCCTCCCGCCCGACGGTGATCCCGGGCAGCAGGATGGCGCCGCCGCCGATCCAGACCCTGTCCTCGACCGTCACCGGCAGCGCCGTCTCCACCCCGGCCAGGCGCGCATCGGC
This sequence comes from Aeromonas sobria, assembly GCF_050266975.1. Taxonomy (GTDB): domain Bacteria; phylum Pseudomonadota; class Gammaproteobacteria; order Enterobacterales; family Aeromonadaceae; genus Aeromonas; species Aeromonas sobria_B. The sequence continues at coordinate 149,449 of NZ_JBKISU010000005.1, read as the reverse complement.
GTCCAGGGCGTGGGCCGCGGTATAGATCTGCACGTTCGGCCCCATCATGACACCGGCACCGATGCGGATAGGGGTGTTGTCCAGCAGGGTGGCCCCCATGTTGATGTAACTGCCTTTGCCAAGGTGGATATGGCGGCCATAGGTGCAGTAAAACGGCGGGCAGATAAAGGCTCCCTCGGCCAGCTCGCCGACTATCTCCTGCAACAGCGCCAGCTGTTCATCCTCCTCTTCCGCCCGATTGAAGCGGCGATAGCGGCGCGCCGTCTCCCGGCGCAGGGCATCCAGCTCCGGCGCCATGCAGTTGTAGGGCTGGCTGGCGATCATCTTCTGATAGTCGGTCATGGGGCTTCCTGCTCTCCGATTGGCATGAGGCGATTTGGGCGGCTGGCTGTCGCGCAAGCGCAACACCTCCAGTGCAGACCGCATATATTACTGCGTTGTCGGCAGGATAAGAGTGAACTTCAACCCAGCGCCGGCATCACCAGGTGTTGTGGCCTGCCCTCGGCAAAGGCCAGCACATTTTCAAATGCCTTGCGAAAGTAGAGCTCATAGCTGTTTTGCTCCACATAGCCCAGATGCGGTGTGGCCAGCACGTTGGGCAACGCCAGGAGAGGCTCGTTATCCAGGTTGGCGGGTTCGCTATCGAACACATCCAGTGCCGCTCGCCGGGTGGGATGCGCACTGAGCTCCGCATGGAGTGCACCAGATTCAATGAGCTCGGCCCGGCTGGTATTGACCAGCAAAGAGTCTGCCTTCATTCGAGCCAGGTCAGCACGGGTGACGCAGGCTCGAGTGAGCTCGTTGAGCCGCAGATGCAGGGACAAGACATCGGCACGTTGGAAAAACGCTGTCTTGTTGGGGGCGGCATCGAATCCATCCTGTGTCGCCCGCTGACGAGATGATGCGCTACCCCATACCAGCACAGACATACCGAATGCATTGCCGTAACGGGCGATGCGCTGACCTATCTTGCCGTAGCCCCAGATACCGAGCGTCAGACCGTACAGGGTGCGTCCCAGGCCGAGTGTGCCAGATTGCTGCCACTGGCCCTTGGTCAACGCGCGAGTGTAAGCCGGAATATGGCGGGAGGCGGCCATTATGAGTGTCCAGCAGAGTTCGGCGGGAGCAATGGGGCTGCCTACCCCTTCGGCAACTGCGACTCCGTACCGCTGGCACAGTGCCGGATCGATATGCTGGCTGATTTTGCCGGTCTGGCTGATCAGTTTAAGGGTGGGAAGCCGCATCAGCAGCTGTTCGTCGATACGAGTACGCTCGCGGATCAGCACCAGTGCTTCTACTCCCCCCAACATGGCGGCAAGGTGCGCAGCATCCGGCTCGCGCTGGTTAAGGATCCTGACATCGTGCCCTGCCAGCAAGGCAAAGCAGGGCAGGTGACGAACCTGATCCTGATAGTCATCCAGAATGGCAATCTTCATCCGTTCCTCTTGTGTATCAAGCAATTGTCCTGAGGGGTAGAGGCGCGCCCCTTGGCTGCTTGGCGGGGGGTGGCGAGACGATGCCCAGTTTTCATTGCAGATTCAAGTGGTTCAGTCTGGGATGGGTGATGGGGCGGACCGGGCTGGCCGCCCCGTTGTCAGGCTGGACGGCAAGGGGGAAGCGGGGCGTCGTGTTCGATCAGGCTGGCCAGCTCGCCGCTCTCATCCTTGAGGGCAACCCCGGTCAAGCGGCGGTTGAAGGCCTGCTCCAGCAACCAGGCCAGCTTGTGAGCCGCCTGGGGGAAATCGAGCCCGGCGGGACGTACGTTGGAGATGCAGTTGCGCTGTGAATCCATGCACCCGACTCTGGGGTGCCAGGTCAGGTAGAGCCCCAGACTGTCGGGGGAGGAGAGGCCGGGGCGCTCGCCAATCATCACCAGCACGGCCCGGGCCCGTAGCAGCTCCCCTACCTCATCTCCCAGTGCCACCCTGGCCTGGCGGGCGATCACCAGAGGGGCACAGCTCAATCCAAGGCGCCTGAGATGGGGCTGTAGCGCCTCGATAAAGGGCAGGGCATTCTGATGCAGGGCGGTGGAGGAGAGGCCATCACCCAGCATGATGACGAGATCGGCTTCAGCCTGCCGGGCCTGATGCTCCAGGGACGCGAGATCGGCCTCTGCTTGTGGGCGCTGGCTCAGCAGGAGGCGGCTGGCATCGTTCAGCCGTCGGCCCAGATCCGGGCGACGCAAATACTCTTCCCGGCTGGTGGCGGCGCTGTGCACCGTCAGGACTCTGTGTCCTGTGGTGTGCAGCGCTTGGGTCAGGGCGGTCACTTCCAGGGGCTGGTGCACAGCATCTCTAGCCTGTGCATGGGCCAGACCAAACGCCAGCAGTGCCTCTGTGGGCAGGCTGACCCCGGTACGCCCCAGCGCGATGCGGGCCGAGGTGTAGCGTTTGAGTTCAAGCCAGGGATTGAGGTGAACTATGTCACTCATGTCATGGGGATCCTTGCTCATCAGGCCACCTTGCCGCTTTGGCCAAAAGCCGTTAACAGAGGATGGCGCAGGCTGGCATCGAGCAGTTGGCCGCCAGGGTTGGTGAGTTGCATCCGCACCAGCCAGTCTGCAAATTCCGGTGCGTGCTTGAGGCCGAGCAGCTCGCGAATATAGAGGGCGTCATGAAACGAGGTGCTCTGGTAGTTGAGCATGATGTCGTCCGCCCCGGGCACGCCGATGAGGAAGGTGAGGCCAGCGTTGCCCAGCAGGGTGAGCAGGGTGTCCATGTCGTCCTGATCCGCTTCTGCGTGGTTGGTGTAGCAGACGTCACAGCCGAGCGGCACCCCGAGCAGCTTGCCGCAGAAGTGATCTTCCAGTCCGGCGCGGATGATCTGCTTGCCGTCATAGAGGTACTCCGGCCCGATGAAACCGACCACGGTATTGCACAGCAACGGCTTGAAGTGACGAGCTACCGCGTAGGCTCTGGCCTCGCAGGTCTGCTGATCCAGTCCGTGGTGGGCATTGGCCGAGAGGCAGCTGCCCTGGCCCGTCTCGAAATACATGACGTTGTTGCCAAGGGTGCCGCGCCCCAGGCTGAGGGCGGCGTCATACGCCTCTTGCAACAGGGCCAGATCGATACCAAATCCTCGGTTGGCAGCCTCTGTACCGGCGATGGACTGGAACACCAAATCCACCGGCACATTGCGCTCTATGAGCTGCAAGGTGTTGGTGACATGGGTCAGGATGCAGGATTGGGTCGGAATGGCGAAACGCTGGATCACTTCGTCGAGCATCTGGTTCAGGCTGGCCAGGACGGGCAAGTTGTCGCTGGCGGGATTGATGCCGACCACCGCATCCCCCGCGCCGTACAGCAGACCGTCCAGCATGGCTGCCGCTATCCCTTGAGGATCGTCGGTGGGATGGTTGGGTTGCAGCCGTACGCTGAGGTGGCCGGGCAGCCCTATGGTGTTGCGAAAGGCAGTGATGACCCGGCACTTCTTGGCAACCAGGATCAGATCCTGATTGCGCATCAGCTTGCTGACCGCGGCGGCCATCTCGGGTGTGATGCCGGGGGCTATGCGTGCCAGGGTCTGGCTGTTGGCCGCCTCAGACAGCAGCCAGTTGCGAAAATCCCCTACCGTCAGGTGGCTGATGGGGGCGAAGGCGGCGAGATCATGGTTGTCCATGATGAGGCGGGTGACCTCGTCCTGCTCGTAGGGGATCAGCGCCTCATTGAGGAAGGCCTTGAGCGGAAGGTCAGCCAGCGCCATCCTGGCCGCCATGCGCTCCTCGGCGCTGTGGGCGGCCACGCCGGCCAGATAGTCACCGGAGCGGGCAGGGGTGGCCTTGGCCATCAGGGTGCGAAGGTCGGGAAACTGATAGCCGTGGTGTGACAGTTGGGTGCGATACATGGGGCTCTCTCGTCGATGCTGGGTGGGGAGACAAGGCCAGCGCCTGGCCTTGCTCCTGATGGGCACAGAGGATCTGGTTCAGCTGGCCTTGACCAGCTCACCGTCACGGGCGGCAATCCCTTCATCATGGGTCAGACGGAAGTAGGCATAGCCCGCCAGCATAAGGGCGCCAAAGATCAGCGCCAGCAGGCCGTTGTAATAGACCATGGCCACCAGACAGAGCACTGCCAGTCCCAGGGCGAGAGCCGGAGCAAAAGGATAGAGAGGGGCTCTGAATGGGCGCTCCAGCGCCGGTTCGCTGCGGCGCAGCTTGAACAGGGCCGCCATCGAGATGATGTACATCACAATGGCGCCAAACACCGCCATTGTGACGATGTTGGCGGTGAGGGAGAGTCCGCCTATCACGATCAGCGAGTCGGAGAAGATCGCCAGGATCCCCACAACGCCACCGGCCAGAATGGCCCAGTGGGGGGTCTGGAAGCGGCGGTTGACCGAGGCCAGGGCACCGGGCAGATAACCTGCCCGGGCCAGGGCAAAGATCTGGCGTGAGTAGCCCATTATGATGCCGTGGAAGGAGGCGATCAGGCCAAACAGCCCCAGCCAGACCAGCATGTGCAGCCAGCCGCTGCTCTCGCCCACTATCATCTTCATCGCCTGGGGCAGGGGATCATTGATGTTGGCAAGCTGGCGCCAGTCTCCGACGCCGCCTGCGAACACCATGACCCCCATGGCCAGCATGACCAGGGTCAGGATGCCACCGATGAAGGCTTTCGGAATTGTCTTCTTCGGCTCCTTGGCCTCTTCGGCCGCCATGGCGGCGCCCTCAATGGCGAGGAAGAACCAGATGGCGAACGGGATGGCGGCAAAGATGCCGGGGAGGGCGCCGAGGCTGAACTCCTGCTGGCCTGCCCAGCCGTTGAGCATGAAGTTGCTGGCGCTGAACCCCGGGCTCACGACTCCCATGAAGACCAGCAGTTCGAAAATGGCGAGCAGGGTGACCAGCAACTCGAAGGTAGCGGCGATACCGATGCCGACCAGATTGAGGGTCATGAAGATGAGATAGGCGCTCACCGCCACCCACTTGGGGTCGATGGCCGGAAACTGGACGTTGAGGTAGGCCCCGATCGCCATGGCGATGGCAGGCGGCGCGAACACAAATTCCACCAGGGTGGCAAAGCCTGCGACATATCCTCCGACCGGACCAAAGGCCCGGTAGGCATAGGCAAAGGGGCCTCCCGCATGGGGAATTGAGGTGGTCAGCTCGGTAAAACTGAAGATAAAGGCGGTGTACATGGCGGCTACCAGCAGGGAGGTGACCAGAAAGCCCATGGTACCCGCCTGTGCCCAGCCGTAGCTCCAGCCAAAGTATTCCCCCGAAATGACCAGTCCCACGGCGATCCCCCACAGGTGAAAAGCCCCCAGGGTTCGTTTCAGTTCCGGTTTCGCACAATCCTGTTGCTGCATATGCTTCTCCAATATGACATTCAATGGTGAAAGTCTCTGAAGAGGCAGATTGCAAGGGGTATGCCATCCAGCCATATGAATACATAGTCATTTATATTCATATAGTTACAGCTGTTTTATGGTTTGACACCAAGATATGGCCGCTGCGTTGTTGTGGTGCAACAGCACCAGATTGTTCGGCCTAAGTCCGGGCTGTTGCCTGTGTGTGGGGCAGTGAGCAGGGGAGACACGAGAGGATGACGGAAACAACAAGGGCACCGTTCGGTGCCCTTGTTGTATGAGGTGGTTGCCATCAGCCGTGCTTGCGGCCGGAGAGGCGGCACCACTCCTCCTTCACCGCGGTCGAGTCCATGTCGAACCACTGGCCGTATATGGTCTCCAGCTCCGGGGCCTGGCTCTCCAGCACGCCGGAGAGCGCCATCAGGCTGCCTGGCTTGCCGTGGCCGGCGATAAGCGGGGCGAGTTCCCGCAGCGGGCCGGCCAGTATGTTGGCCACCACCACGTCCGCTTCGACGTCTTGCGGCTGATCCGCCGGCAGGTAGAGCTCGATCTGGCCCGCGACGCCGTTACGCTCGGCGTTGTCGTGGCTGGCCTGGATGGCCTGGGGGTCGATGTCGATGCCGATGACCCGGGCGGCGCCGAGTTTCAGGGCGGCGATGCCGAGGATGCCGGAGCCACAACCAAAATCGACCACCGTCTTACCGGCCAGATCCAGCCCGTCCAGCCACTGCAGGCAGAGCGCCGTGGTGGGGTGGGTGCCGGTGCCGAAGGCCAGACCCGGATCCAGCATGACGTTGACCGCATCGGGGTTGGGGACGTCGCGCCAGCTCGGACAGATCCAGAGCCGCTCGCCAAACTGCATGGGGTGGAAGTGATCCATCCACTCGCGTACCCAGTCCTTGTCTTCCAGCTGCTCGACCTTGTAGCCGACCTCTTCCCCGAAGATCTGCTGGAAGAAGGCGATGGTGGGGGCGGGATCGGTTTCGGCGTCGAACAGGCCCATCACCTCGGTCTCGCCCCAGAGCGGGGTCTCGCCGGGCATGGGTTCATAGACGGGCACATCCTTGGCATCCATAAAGGTCACGGCCTGGGCACCACGCCCCAGCAGCATGTTGCTCACCTTGTCCGCCGTCTTGGCGGTGGCGTTGATTCGAATTTGTATCCAGGGCATGGGGTCGACTCTTCATAAATGTGAAACCGCGGGATTCTATCACCCCGGGCCTGTGCTGTCGTGGTTTGCCCGCAGGCGAGGAGCGCTGGCCTGGGCGAGCTTAGGTATCTGGCAGGGATGGCAGACATCAAAAATGGGATCATTAACAAGGTTGGCACGGTTAATGTATTCACTATTACTGCTTTGCTCTAGGAAAGTTCCGTCATCTTTTACGCCACCCTCGGGTGGCGTTTTTTTATGGTGATAGGGTGCCGGGGGAAGAGGTTAGCCGCCGCTTGCGCGAAAAAAACGAGCCTGAACGGGTCATTTCATTAAGTTGGCATGGGAGCTGCAATAACCCTTCTGTCCTGCAAAGGATGTGTGTGTGATTGTTACCCCCAACGTTCAGGTATTTAGGGTCATCCCGGTCGGGATGGCCCCTTTTTTTGGATGAGAAACAGTATGTTGTCTGTTTTCTAGTCGGTCATGACCCCCAGGCGCTCGCCAGGCTCGCCGCCGCCGCTGGGGGGGCGCGGCCCGGTGTGCGCTTTTGGTGCTTGTCTCTGGTGAAACCACCCCATCATGGTGCGTTTTCTACCTATTTAGGGTTGGCTGGCGAGACGGATCGAATCGATCGCCCGTCTGCCTGCCATGGATGGCGCCAGCCTGAGTCGGCCGTCGTTGACACTGGCCCTGGTCGCCAAACGGCGGTCGTTTGAGTCAGAGCAAGGGGCGGGCCTGATCAGTACCGGGACCAGCAGGGATCACCAGGCGGCCTGATCCTTCGATTCATGATTGGGCTTGAGGCCGAGGGGCACGGCCTGGCGTTCGGCCAGCATGCGGATCTGTCCCTCGATGAGGCCGGCATTGGGGCCCAGCACCAGCACCAGTTGATGCTCGTTGAGCTCAATCCAGGAGAGACAACCGAGGTTGAGCAATTGGGAGGTGTCGACCAGAGCCATCTCACGCACCCGCACGCTGAGGCGGGTCAGGCAGACGCTGATGGCTTGCAGGTTATCCATGCCCCCCAGCAGCTTGAGGTACTGGATGGCCAGCATCTGGGGATCGGCCGGGGGTATGTTGGCCATCTCCTGGCGGGTCTGTTGCTGGTCGGCGAGGCTGAGGGGGGCCCGCCCCAGCAATTGGTAGAACAGCAGGGCGTAGCCGACGAAGAACATGATCCCCAGAGGGATGACCCAGAAGGAGTGCTGGCCACTCTCATAGCTCAGGCTCAAGTCCAGCAGGCCGGCGGAGAAGTAGCCGCCGATCTCGATGTCGAGGGCGCTGCAGATGGCGAACGACAGGCCGGTGAGCAAGGCGTGGGCCAGAAACAGCCAGGGGGCGGTGAAGGCGAACAGAAACTCGATGGGTTCGGTGATGCCGATACAGGACGAGGTGAGGGCCAGGCTCAGCAACAGGGCGCCGTGGGGCACCTGGCGCAGCCGGTGGCGGTGCAGCCAGATGGCGAAGCAGGCGCCGGGCAGACCGAACATGACGATGGGGTAGAGACCGGCCCCATAGCCCTGATGCAGCGGCTGTGCCGTGGCCATCGCCAGCTGGTTGCTCTCCCCCAGGGTCATCAGGTTGCCGAGCAGTTGGTGCAGCCCGAACGGCAGCAACAGACGGTGAATCACCCCATAACAGAAGGCGCCAAACGGGGTCGCCAGATCCGTGGTGATCAGGCTGATGCCCTCCACCAGTGAGGGCCAGATCCACGACAGGGGCACGGCGAGCAGCAGGCAGACGAGTGCCGAAAGCAGGGGCCCCTGCCAGGGACCGGGCAGAGAGAGCCGCACCGCTTTAGGCATGGAAGGGGACCAGGGGGCGATCAGGGCCGTGGTGATGCCCGCCAGCATGCCGCAGACGAGGTCGGCGTGCAGACCGGGGGCCAGCGCCGAGAGTGCCGAGCTCAGCAGCAGGAAATTCACCGCCCCCGACAAGGCGAGACTGCCCCGCTCCGAGTGACCAATGCCAAAGGCGATGGCCGCCGCGTAGATGAGGGGCATCTGGCCGAAGATGGCCTGACCGCTCAGCATCAGCACCGGCAGATCCAGGGCATCAGGCTCGCCGAGCCGGTGGAGCAGGGCGGCCAGGGGCAGGATGGAGACGGGCAGCAGCAGGGCATAGCCCAACCGCTGCATGGCCTGGATCAGCCGCTGTCGACGGGATTCAGCCGTCATAGAAAATGATGAAAATGTGACATGGCGCACACTTTACCTCGTCATTCTCTCAAGGGATAGTTCGGCGGCAGTTAATCGCCGAGAAGTTAATCTCGATCAAAAAGTTGGCGTACCGCCTTGCCAGGTGGCGGCGTCATCAGGCTGATCAGCACGAAGGCGAGCAGCCCCAGCCCCAGGCTGGGGACGATGGCGTGCAGCCCCACCAGCTTGATGCCCCACTGGCTCAAGGCCCCGTAGCAGAGCAGACCGGCCACCATGCTGGCCAGGGCGCCCTGGCCGTTGGCGCGGGGCCAATAGAGACCGAGCACCAGGGGCCAGAGGAAGACGGCCTGCAGGCCGCCGAAGGCGAGCAGGTTGAGCCAGATGATCATCTCGGGCGGTTGCAGCGCCGCCATCAGCACCAGGGCGCCCAGGATCAGGGTGGTGACCAGCGACAGGCGCGGGATACGCACCTCCAGCCTCTGCTGGCTCTGTTTCGGGCTCAGGTAATTGAGCCAGAGATCCTTGACCAGGGTGGCCGAGGCCTGGATCAGCTGGGAGTCGATGGTGGACATGATGGCCGCCATGGGGGCCGCCAGGAAGATCCCCGCCAGCCAGGGGGGCAGCACCTCCATCATCAGGGCCGGCATGATCTTGTCCGGGCTGTCCATGGCGGGCAGCAGGGCGCGGCCCAGGGCGCCCGCCAGATGCATGCCGAACATGAGCAGGGCGCTGACGATGGTGCCGATCAGGATGCCGCGATGGAGCGCCTTGCTGTCTCGGTAGCCGAAGCAGCGCAGGGCCGAGTGGGGCAGCCCCACCACACCGACACAGACCAGGATCCAGAAGCTCAGCATGAAGGGCTGGGTCAGCATGTCACCGGCCCCCTGCGGGCTCACCAGCTTGGGATCGATCAGCTCGAGCCGGTGGATGAGGTTGGGCAGGCCATCCCCGGCGATCAGGACCCCGGCCAGCAGGGCAGCTGTGCCTATCAGCATGATGATGCCCTGCAGGGCGTCGGTCATCACCACGGCGCGAAAACCGCCGATGATGGTGTAGAGCAGCACGCAACTGGCAAACAGCAAGAGCCCCTGCTGGTAGCTGAGGCCGGTGGCGGTCTCCAGCAGGCGGGCGCCGCCGATGAACTGCACCACCATGGTGGCGATGAAGGCGAGGATGATGGTCAGCGAGCCCAGCACCACCACCCACTTGCTTTGGTAGCGGGCCCACAGCATGTCGTTGATGGTCACCGCATTGACCCGGCGCGCTATGATGGCGAACTTCTTGCCAAGCACCCCCAGGGTGAGCCAGACGGTGGGCAGCTGGATCATCGCCAGCAAGACCCAGCCCAGGCCAATCTTGTAGGCCGCCCCCGGCCCGCCGATGAAGGACGAGGCCGAGGTGTAAGTGGCCACCAGGGTCATGGCCAGCACCAGGCCCCCCATGCTGCGGTTGCCGATGAAGTACTCCTGCATGAAGTCCCCCCCCCGGCGCCGTCGGCTGGCCCAATAGCCGATGCCGAGCACCAGCAGCAGATAGATGAGCAGGGGCAGCAGCAACTCAAGGTTCATGGGGAGACTCCTGCTGGCTGGACAACTCGGGGTCGAGCGGGATCTCGACAAACAGCTTGCCGACCATGAAGGCGCACAATCCCATGAACAGCAGCGGCATCAGCATGCAGCTGAGCAGAAACCAGAGGGGAATGTCCCAGAGCCGCAGGGACTCGGGAATGAAATAGGCACAGCCATACCAGGCGAGAAAATAGAGCAGGGTGAGCAGCAGACAGAGCGCGGCTTCCCGGCGGGCGAGGGAAAAACGAGACAAGATGGCGGCCTCCAGCTATCGGAAGGGCGCAAGGATAACAAAAAAGGGCCATGTCGCCATGGCCCTTTTTACGCTGCCGCCCCTGATGGCGCGGATGCGTTATGTCGAAGAGGATCCCTTGCAGACCCGGCTTCTTGTGCCGCTAGTGGCTGCTTGTGCTGCCACAGTGCTCAATTGGTCGGGTCCTAAACCATTACAGACCCGGCTTCTTGTGCAGATGGTGGCTGCTCGTGCAGTCACAGTGCCGTCGTTGCCGGGCCCGAAACCTGTTACAGACCCAGCTTCTTGTGCAGATAGTGGATGTTGGTACCACCGTGCTGGAAGTTCTCGTCCTTCATGATCTCTTTTTGCAAGGCCACGTTGGTCTTGATCCCTTCCACCACCAGCTCGTCCAGGGAGTGACGCATGCGGGCGATGGCGATGTCGCGGTTCTCACCGTAGCAGATCAGCTTGCCGATCATCGAATCGTAGTAGGGCGGCACCTTGTAACCGGCATAGATGTGGGAGTCCCAGCGTACGCCCATGCCACCCGGCGCGTGGAAGCGCTGGATCAGGCCCGGTGAGGGCATGAAGGTGGACGGATCTTCGGCGTTGATCCGGCACTCGATGGCATGGCCACGGATGCGGATGTCCTGCTGGGTGATGGACAGGGGCTGACCGGCGGCGATGCGCAGCTGCTCCTTGATGAGATCCACCCCGGTGACCATCTCGGTGACCGGATGCTCGACCTGGATCCGGGTGTTCATCTCGATGAAGTAGAACTCGCCGTTCTCGTACAGGAACTCGAAGGTGCCCGCGCCGCGGTAGCCGATTTCGAGACAGGCGCGCACGCAGCGTTCGCCGATGAACTTGCGCATCTCTTCGGTGATGCCAGGCGCCGGCGCCTCTTCCACCACCTTCTGGTGGCGACGCTGCATGGAGCAGTCCCGCTCACCCAGATAGAGGGCGGTGCCCTGGCCGTCAGCCAGCACCTGGATCTCGATGTGGCGCGGGTTCTCCAGGTACTTCTCCATGTAGACCATGTCGTTCTTGAAGAACTGGCCCGCTTCGGATTTGGTCAGGGCGATGGCGGCGGCCAGCTCGGCCTCGTTGCGCACCACGCGCATGCCACGACCACCACCGCCACCGGCGGCCTTGATGATCACCGGATAACCGATCCGCTTGGCGATGGTGGCGTTGCGCTTGGCATCGTTGTCCACCGGGCCGTCGGAGCCGGGTACGCAGGGCACGCCCGCCTTCTTCATCGCCTCGATGGCGGAGACCTTGTCACCCATGAGGCGAATGGTCTCGGCGCGGGGGCCGATGAAGATGAAGCCGGACTGCTCGACCACTTCGGCAAAATCGGCGTTCTCGGAGAGGAAGCCGTAACCCGGGTGGATGGCGACGGCACCGGTCACCTCGGCGGCGGCGATGATGGCCGGCACATTGAGGTAGGACTCGCCACTGGCGGGCTTGCCGATGCAGATGGATTCGTCGGCCAGCAGCACATGTTTGAGCTCCCGGTCGGCGGTGGAGTGAACGGCCACTGTCTTGATCCCGAGCTCTTTGCAGGCGCGCAGGATCCGCAGGGCAATTTCACCGCGGTTGGCGATGACTACTTTGTCCAACATGGGTGAATATCCCCTTATTCGATGATGAACAGCGGCTCGTCGAACTCGACGGCCTGGCCATTCTCGACCAGGATGGCCTTGATCACGCCAGCCTTGTCAGATTCAATCTGGTTCATCATTTTCATGGCTTCGACGATGCACAGGGTGTCGCCGACATTGACCTGCTGACCCACTTCCGCGAACGGCTTGGCATCCGGGCTGGAGGCACGGTAGAAAGAACCCACCATGGGGGAGCGCATCAGGTGACCGCTCGGGGCGGCCTCGGCGGCCGGGGCGGCAGCCTGAGCGGCAGCGACCGGGGCGGCGGCTTGTTGCACCTGGGCCGGCTGCATCATCATCTGAGGTGCGACGCTAACCTGGCCGGAGAAGTTACGGCTGATGCGAACAGACTCTTCCCCTTCGGAGATTTCCAGCTCGGCGATGCCGGACTCTTCAACCAGTTCAATCAGCTTTTTGATTTTGCGGATATCCATTAGCATTCTCTTTCTTCTTTGTCTGATCAGTGATTATCAAGCCGTGCCAAGTGACGCACAGCCGCGGTTAAAGCAAAGGTATAACCATCCGGCCCTAGCCCGCAGATCACCCCTTTCGCGACATCGGACAGGTAGGAGTGATGACGGAAGGGTTCTCTGGCATGGACGTTGGAGAGGTGCACCTCGATGAAGGGGATGGCCACCCCCAGCAGGGCATCTCGCAGCGCGACACTGGTGTGAGTGAAGGCGGCAGGATTGATGATGATAAAGTCCACCCGGCCCATGGCCTGATGGATGCGCTCCAGTAGCAGGTGTTCGGCGTTGGATTGCAGGTGCTCCAGTGTGACACCGAGTTCGCCGGCTTGCTGCTGCAAGCTGGCGACGATCTCATCGAGCGTCTGGCTGCCGTAGATGCCCGGTTCCCGTTTGCCCAGCAGGTTCAGGTTCGGCCCGTTGAGCAGGAGAATGCGGTGATGTTGCGACATAATGAGTACATCCTCGATGATAATGCCGATAACGTTCGGCTATCTTGCGGATGACCAGAAATCTAGCCATTTTTTGCGCAATTCGGTGTGCACTGGCACACAGATTTCGCAATTATATTGATTTCGTGAAAATTAGCAGCATTTTACTGGTCTAATCTCTACATCTGTCCGTTTATTGTTCAAATTCATTTGCTGTCAGACAACACAATAGCAGAGACGACAAAGCCGGCGCTGGGCCGGCTTTGTGATTAGCGGGAAGGAGACTCAGGCCGCTTCCGACTTCTCGCGGATAAGCTTGTCCACCACGCCCGGATCCGCCAGGGTGGAGATGTCCCCCAGGCTGTCGGTCTCACCGGTGGCGATCTTGCGCAGGATCCGGCGCATGATCTTGCCGGAACGGGTCTTGGGCAGCCCCTCCGCCCAGTGGATCACGTCCGGGGTGGCGATGGCGCCAATCTCCTTGCGCACCCACTCCTTCACCTCCTTGTGCAGTTCGCGGCTCGGCTCTTCCCCGGCTATCAGGGTCACATAGGCATAGATGCCCTGGCCCTTGATCTCGTGGGGCACGCCCACCACGGCCGCCTCGGCGATCTTGGGATGGGCCACCAGGGCCGATTCTATCTCGGCCGTGCCCATGCGGTGGCCGGAGACGTTGAGTACATCATCGACCCGACCCGTGATCCAGTAGTAGCCATCCTCGTCGCGACGGGCACCGTCGCCGGTGAAGTAGCGACCGGGGAAGGTGGAGAAGTAGGTCTGCTCGAAGCGCTCGTGGTCGCCAAACACGGTGCGCATCTGGCCGGGCCAGGAGTCGGTGATCACCAGGTTGCCCTCGGTGGCGCCCTCGAGCGGCTCGCCCAGGTTGTCCACCAGGGCCGGTTGCACCCCGAAGAAGGGACGGGTGGCGGAGCCGGGTTTGAGGGCGGTGACGCCGGGCAGGGGGCTGATGAGGATGCCGCCGGTCTCGGTCTGCCACCAGGTGTCGACGATGGGGCAACGTTCGTCCCCTATGGTGCGGTAGTACCACTCCCAAGCTTCCGGGTTGATGGGTTCCCCCACCGATCCCATGATGCGCAGGCTGGAGCGGGAGGTACCCTCGATGGCCTCCTTGCCCTTGGCCATCAGGGCGCGGATGGCGGTGGGCGCGGTATAGAGGATGCTGACCTTGTGCTTGTCCACCACCTGGCTCATGCGGTTGCTGGCGGGGTAGTTGGGCACCCCTTCGAACATGATGGTGGTGGCGCCGTTGGCGAGCGGCCCATAGACCAGGTAGGAGTGGCCGGTGACCCAGCCCACGTCGGCGGTACACCAGTAGATGTCCTCCTCGTGGTAGTCGAACACGTATTTGAAGGTGAGGGCGGCATAGACCAGGTAGCCCCCCGTGGTGTGCAGCACGCCTTTAGGCTTGCCGGTAGAGCCAGAGGTGTAGAGGATGAACAGGGGATCCTCGGCGTTCATCGCTTCCGGGGCGCAGTCGGCGCTCGCCGCCGCCATGGCGTCATGCCACCAGATGTCCCGTGCGCCGTGCCAGGCGACGTCGCCGCCGGTGCGTTTGAGCACGATCACCTTCTCGATGCGGGTCTCTGGGTTGGTGAGTGCTTCGTCCACGTTCTTCTTGAGGGGGACGGCACGGCCGCCACGCAGCCCCTCGTCGGCGGTGATGACGATGGAGGAGCCCGAGTCTATGATGCGTCCGGCCAGGGCCTCGGGGGAGAAGCCGCCGAAGACGATGCTGTGCACGGCGCCGATGCGGGTACAGGCCAGCATGGCGATGGCGGCTTCGGGCACCATGGGCATGTAGAGGCAGACCACGTCGCCGCGTTTGACCCCTTGCGCCTTGAGCACGTTGGCAAACTTGCACACCTCGCCGTGCAGCTCGCGATAGGTGAGGGTGCGATCCTCGGCCGGGTTGTCCCCTTCCCAGATGATGGCGACCTTGTCGCCACGCTGGGCCAGATGGCGATCGAGACAGTTGGCCGAGACGTTGAGCTGGCCATCCTCGAACCACTTGATGGAGACATGGCCGGGGTCATAGGAGCTGTTCTTGACCTTGGTGTAGGGGGTCATCCAGTCGACAATCTTGCCTTGCTCCGCCCAGAAGGCGTCCGGATCCTGCACCGAGGCCTGGTACATGGCCTCATAGCCCGCCTGATCCAGCAGGGCCCCCTGGCTGATGTGGGCCTTGACCGGGTAGACCTTGTGCTCGCTCATCTTTCACTCCTTTGAATACATCCTTTTAATAATTACATAACAACTTATACCTTTGCCGGGGGAGGGCAATTAGACTTTTGGATAGCCGTGCGCCAGCCCTCATTTCCCGTCGCCAGCGTTGGCGTCGGGGCGAAAGGGGCTGGTGTGCGGCCGGCAGGCAGCGCAAGAGGAAGAAAGAAGAAACGTAGTCGACGCCACTTGCCCGCAAGGTGAGACCCAAGCTGGGTAAGACACAAATAGAGGAGGTGTGGGGGGCGCAATGCCCCTGGGCGAGTGGCTACCCCTTCTGGCGGCCGAAGGCCTGGATGCCGCGCACCAGCACCAGCAGAGAGAGCAGATGAAAGGGCAGCGCCAGCGCCCACAGAAGCCACCAGTTCGGCTCACCCCCATCGCAGTGGATGAAGGCGACCCAGGCGACCAGCAGGGTCAGCATGCCGGCGAGCTGGAAGCGGCGCCTTAGCACCACCTCCACCCCCAGATTGGCGAGATAGAGGGTCAGCAGCACACCGCCAAAGCCGGTGAGCTGGGCATTGCCATAGAGTTCGCGGTTGCTGTCAAACAACAGCGTGACAAGGGGGGTCAGGCCCTGCTCGCTCGGGATCAGGGCCAGCAGCCAGCAGGCGATGAGCAACAGGGCCGTCTTCATGGGGTCAGGACGCCGCTGGTGAGCAGCAAGGGCGCAGCAACATGGCTCAGGGGGCCGGCTGGTCTGCCTGAACCAGGTTCAGGTAGTTGGCATCCATCAGCAGGAAGACCCCGAGCAGGCGGGCGCAGGCGCCATAGAAGCCGAAGCTGTCCTTGGCGCGGCAGGCTTGTTCGAAGCGGCTGAACCAGCCGAGCAGCTGCTCGTGCAGCAACCCATCCTGTTCGGCGAGCCAGCGGGCGCGCTCATCGGCAGTGCGCGCCTCGGCGGCGCGAATGATGAGGTTGCCCATCAGATCCAGCTCGATGGCCAGGTGATCCTCGGGCTCCTGGTACTTGTCGCTGACGCTGATGCCAAGGCGGGTGAGGCGCGCCTGCATCTGCGTCATGGGCGCTTGCATCAAGAGGCCCCCTTCACCGCGATAGAGGGATTCGTAAGGCGGCACCCCCTGCTTGGGGTCACAAAGGAAGAGGCCGGCGAAATCGGCCGCCAGTGCCAGCTGGCGATCGGGGCGCACCAGCAGACGGGCGATGGCGTCATTGAGTTCGGCCACGGCGTCGCGCATGGGGTCCAGGGTAGAGAGACTCTTCAGGAAGCTGCGTACGTCATAGCTATCGTATTCGGCGATCTGTTCATCAGACAGTTCGGCGGCAAACAGGGTGGCGAACCACCAGTAGAGTTCGGCCCTGCGTTCGCTTGTGGCCAGAAATTCCTGCATTTTTCCTCCGTTGATGACAGTCGGGAGCCGTGTTGGCCCCCGATTCTAACGACTTTGGCAATAAAGGAAACCATGGGGGCCACTCGTGAGGGTAGCGCCCGTGCCGCTGGCGGCTGCATGCCGCAGCCTTCTCCCCTTCTGCAGGGGCTTGCTGACGAGCATCATGAGTGAGTCGGGTGCCTATTGGGTTCTGAACAGCACCCTACGGCAGCGAGGGCAGACATATTGATGGCGAAAGTCGGTCAGGTGGATCACCCCCTGCGCCTGCAGTTGCTGGTGGCCGCAGTGGTGACAGGCGATCCCATGCTCGCCCCTGGATGCGGGATGTCGGGCCAGATATTGCTCCCGGGTGGGTAGGGATTGCCAGTCCACCGGGCGGCGGCCCTTGCGCCCGCTACAGAAGTAGACCCAGTAGAACAGGGCAAAGCCCAGCAGGATCAACAGCAACAGATGGTTCATGGGATACCTCCTTTGCCTAAGTGTGCGAGTGAAGAGAAGGCAGTGGGGTGAGGGGCTTGACCAGCAACTGCCCCCGTTCATCCACGGGCCCCTCCTTGCGCCAGCCCTGGCGCAGGCAGAAGCGCTCGGCGCCCCGGTTGCGCGGCAGGTAGCGCATGGCCGCCGAGGTACTGCCGGCGGCGCGGATCCGTTGCAGAGCCTGTTCCAGCAGCCAGCGCCCCAGGCCGCGGCCTCGCCACTCGGGCACCAGATAGAGCAGATAGATGTAGCCCCCCTGGCTGCCATCCCGATGGATCATGGCGGGATCCAGCTCCAGTTGCCCGATGGGGCACTGATGATGCCAGAGGTGCAACAGGCCCTGGGGCTGTTGCAGGGCCAGGGTGTCTATCCAGGCCATGGCCTGTTGCTCGTCAAAGCCTGCGTCGCTGCCGTGGTCGATACGCCAGGCATCGCGGTGGCAGGCCAGGGTGAATTCGGGATAGGGATCGATGCAGGCGGGCTTGAGTATGAGGCTGGTCATCGGCTGTCTCCTGGCGGTGCGTCCTCTGTTATCCGGTCACGTGGTGCTTCCGATCATCATAAGGAGCCCCCGTTCGGGGAACCATGACAGGGATCCGGTTTCGGGGGAGATAAGGTGACAATCGAGCCCTGGTACAGCCCCCGTTCAGCTTGGCGCTGGGGTTGAGGCTTTATCGAGTCACCATTGCGCCATGGTGGGAGCCGACGGTGCCCGGTGCGGGTCGCGCCAGATGGGGGGAGAGCAGCAACCCCATGACGGAGCCTGTGGTTCAATGGCGGGTCTGCCCGCCTCCATTCGGGGAACAGGGCGGAAATTTCTGGTTTTATTACATATATTCAACATTTTTTTGGGTGGTCGGACTGTCCCTTTGATGTCGCTGCGGTTACAATGCGCGGGCCCCATATCGCCCATGCGCAAACGATTTTCAGGAGATAAACGGATGTTGAAACGTGACATGACCATCGCAGGCTATGATCCCCAGCTGTGGCAGGCCATCACAGACGAGACCCGTCGTCAGGAAGAGCACATCGAGCTGATCGCGTCTGAGAACTACACCAGCCCCCGCGTCATGGAAGCCCAGGGCTCCCAGCTGACCAACAAGTACGCCGAAGGCTACCCGGCCAAGCGTTACTACGGTGGTTGCGAGTACGTCGACGTGGTCGAGACCCTGGCCATCGAGCGCGCCAAGGAGCTGTTCGGCGCCACCTACGCCAACGTGCAGCCGCACTCCGGCTCCCAGGCCAACAGCGCCGTCTACATGGCCCTGCTGCAGCCGGGCGATACCGTGCTGGGCATGAACCTGGCCCACGGTGGTCACCTGACCCACGGTGCCCCGGTCAACTTCTCCGGCAAACTCTACAACATCATTCCTTACGGCATCGATGAGTCCGGCAAGATCGACTACGTCGAGATGGAGCGTCTGGCCCTGGAGCACAAGCCGAAGATGATGATCGGTGGCTTCTCCGCCTACTCAGGCATCGTTGACTGGGCCAAGATGCGCGAGATCGCCGACAAGATCGGTGCTTATCTGTTCGTCGACATGGCCCACGTGGCCGGTCTGATTGCCGCGGGCGTCTACCCCAACCCGGTGCCCCACGCCCACGTGGTCACCTCCACCACCCACAAGACCCTGGCCGGTCCCCGTGGTGGTCTGATCCTCTCCGCCGCCGATGACGAAGAGCTGTACAAGAAGCTCAACTCCGCCGTCTTCCCGGGTGGCCAGGGCGGCCCGCTGATGCACGTCATCGCCGGCAAGGCTGTGGCCTTCAAGGAGGCTCTGGAGCCCGAGTTCAAGACCTATCAGGCCCAGGTCGTCAAGAATGCCAAGGCCATGGCGGCCACCTTCATCGAGCGTGGCTACAAGATCGTCTCCGGCGGCACCGACAACCATCTGATGCTGGTTGACCTGATCGGCCGCGAGCTGACCGGTAAAGAAGCCGATGCTGCCCTCGGCAAGGCCAACATCACGGTCAACAAGAACGCGGTACCGAACGACCCGCGCTCCCCGTTCGTCACCTCCGGCGTGCGGATCGGTACCCCGGCCATCACCCGCCGCGGTTTCAAGGAAGCCGAGTCCATCGAGCTGACCCACTGGATCTGCGACGTGCTGGACAACCACGACAACGAAGCCGTGCTGGCGACCGTGCGCGAGAAAGTGCTGGCCGTCTGCCGTCGTCTGCCGGTTTACGCCTGATGGCTCTCCCCTTGCGGGAAACAAGTGCCAAATGCCGCCCCTAGGGGCGGCATTGTTTTTTCTGGGCTTTTACCGGTTTCCGGGGGCCGTGTTACACTGGCCCACCCCATTCCTGACCCCAGGGCAGGATGTTTGAATCCTTTGCGCCGGAGGTGTGATGCATTGCCCTTTCTGTAGTGCCGTGGATACCAAGGTGATCGATTCCCGTCTGGTGGCGGAAGGCCATCAGGTGCGCCGCCGTCGCGAGTGCCTGCTCTGCCACGAGCGTTTTACCACCTTCGAGATGGCCGAGTTGGTGATGCCAAGGGTCATCAAGTCCAATGGCTCTCGTGAGCCCTTCAACGAAGAGAAGTTGCGGGGCGGCATATTGCGGGCGCTGGAGAAGCGTCCGGTGAGCATGGAGGCGATCGAGAAGGGGGTGAACCACATCAAGTCCCGCCTGCGCGCCACCGGCGAGCGGGAGGTGCCCTCCAAGCTGGTGGGCAACCTGGTGATGGACGAGCTCAAGGGCCTGGACAAGGTGGCCTATATCCGCTTCGCCTCCGTCTATCGCAGCTTCGAGGATATTCGCGAATTCGGCGAAGAGATCGCCAAATTGGAGAAATGATGGTATCGGGTGGGCAAGCGGATATTCGCTTCGCCTCCGTCTATCGCAGCTTCGAGGATATTCGCCCTCTTTATGGCAGATGGCAGATGGCAGATAGGGGGGAAGAGATCGCCAAATTGGAGAAGTGATGGTAGCGGGTGGGCAAGAGGATATCCGCTTCGCCTCCGTCTATCGCAGCTTCGAGGATATCCGCTTCGCCTCCGTCTACCGCAGCGTCGAGGATATTCGCCCTCTTTATGGCAGATGGCAGATAGGGGCGAAGAGATCGCCAAGCTTGAGAAGTAAACCCGTTTGCCGGTTGCTTCATAGACCCCATTTTCTCGCGTTGAACGGGAGCCCAGATGTTTAGTCAAGACGATTACCAATGGATGAGCCGGGCCCTCGAACTGGCCCGCCGCGGTCGCTATACCACGGCCCCCAACCCCTGCGTCGGTTGCGTGCTGGTCAAGGATGGCGTCCTGGTTGGCGAAGGCTGGCACCAGCGTGCCGGTCAGCCCCATGCCGAGGTCTATGCCCTCCATGGCGCCGGTGAGGCCGCCCGGGGCGCCACCGCCTATGTGACCCTGGAGCCCTGCTCCCACCATGGCCGCACCCCGCCCTGCGCCGAAGCCTTGATTGAGGCCGGCGTGGCCCGGGTGGTAGCCGCCATGGTCGACCCCAATCCCCAGGTGGGCGGGCGCGGGTTGCGCATGCTCTCCGAGGCGGGCATCAAGACCGACTTTGGCCTGCTCAGCGCCGAGGCCGAGGCCCTCAACCCCGGCTTCTTCAAGCGGATGCGCACCGGTTTCCCGCAGGTGACGGTCAAGCTGGGGGCCAGCCTGGACGGTCGCACCGCCATGGCGAGCGGCGAGAGCCAGTGGATCACCTCCCCCGAGGCACGCCGTGACGTGCAGCGGCTGCGGGCACGCCACGATGCCGTGCTCTCCAGCGCCGAGACGGTGCTGGCCGATGGCGCCTCCCTCAATGTGCGTTGGGACGAGTTGCCCCCTTCGGTCAAGGCCGCCTATCCCAGGGAGAACCTGCGCCAGCCGCTGCGGGTGGTGATCGACTCGCAAAATCGCCTCACCCCGGATCTGCCGCTGTTCGCCAGCCCGGGCCCCGTGCTGCTGGCGAGGCTGCAGAGCGACGGCGAGTGGCCCGAGTCGGTGCAGCAGATGGTGCTGCCCAGGCTGGAGGAGCGGGTCGACCTGGTCAGCCTCTTCATGCTGCTGGCCAAACAGGGGATCAACTCTGTGCTGGTGGAGGCGGGGCCGCGCCTGTGTGGCGCCCTGCTGGAGAAGGGGCTGGTGGACGAGCTGGTGCTCTATCAGGCACCCAAGTTGCTGGGGGATGGGGGCAGGGGCATGTTCCAGCTGCCGGGGCTGGAGCGACTGTTCCAGGCGCCCAGGCTGACCCTCAAGGATGTACGCCTGGTGGGTCAGGATATCAGGATCACGGCCAGGTTAGCCTGAGCCCGAGGAGAGGCAAGACCATGTTTACCGGAATTATCGAAGCC
This sequence comes from Aeromonas sobria, assembly GCF_050266975.1. Classification (GTDB taxonomy): domain Bacteria; phylum Pseudomonadota; class Gammaproteobacteria; order Enterobacterales; family Aeromonadaceae; genus Aeromonas; species Aeromonas sobria_B. Next base: position 128,095 of record NZ_JBKISU010000005.1, on the reverse strand, counting down.
ATGGGCACCCTGACCGAGCTGCGGCGTCAGGGGGAGGATGTGGTGCTGACCGTGGAGGCCCCCGGCCTCGACTTCAGTGACGTCAAGCTGGGGGATTCCATCGCCACCAATGGCGTCTGTCTCACCGTCGTCGCCCTGGGAGACAAACGCTACAGTGCTGATGTGTCGCTCGAGACCCTCTCTCGCACCGGCTTTGCCCAGGCCAAGGTCGGGGACAGGGTGAATCTTGAGAAGGCGCTGACCCCGAGTTCACGCCTCGGCGGCCACCTGGTCTCCGGCCACGTGGATGGCATGGGCCAGGTGATGAGCAGACAGAGCAGCGGCCGCGCCATCGAGTACTGGATCAAGGCGCCAGGGTCGCTTTCCCGCTACATCGCCGAGAAGGGCTCGATCGCGGTGGATGGCATCAGCCTGACCGTGAACGCCGTCAAGGGGGATGCGTTCTTGCTCACCATAGTGCCCCATACCGCAGAGGAAACCACGATCGCACGCTGGAAACCGGGTCACAGGGTCAATCTGGAGGTGGATCAGGTAGCCCGTTATCTGGAGCGGCTGCTGCAAGGCGGGGCAGGGGCCCAGGCGCCGAGCAGCACCCTGACCCTGGAGAAGTTGGCCCAATCGGGCTTTTTGTGAGCCCAGTCTGATTGAAACGGGGCCGCGCGCCCCCATCTAGCCTTTACGCATTTATCACCTTTGACGGAGTAGCCCATGGCGCTTAGCACAACCCAGGAAATCATCGCCGACATCAAGGCGGGCAAGATGGTGATCCTGATGGATGACGAAGACAGGGAGAACGAAGGGGACCTCATCATGGCGGCCTCCTGTGTGCGGCCCGAGGATATCAACTTCATGGCCCGCTACGGCCGTGGCCTCATCTGCCTGACCCTGACCCGAGATCGCTGCAAGCAGCTGGCGCTGCCCCTCATGGTTGACCGCAACAACGCCCAGTTCTCCACCGCCTTCACCGTGACCATAGAAGCGGCCGAGGGGGTGACCACAGGTATCTCCGCCGCCGATCGCGCCGTGACGGTGCAAGCCGCGGTGGCCCCCGACGCCAAGGCGGCCGATCTGGTGCAGCCTGGCCACATCTTCCCGCTGATGGCGCAAGATGGCGGCGTGCTGACCCGCGCCGGTCACACCGAAGCGGGCTGCGATCTGGCGCGTCTGGCCGGTTACGAGGCGGCCTCCGTCATCGTCGAGATCCTCAACGAGGATGGCACCATGGCGCGCCGTCCCGACCTGGAGGTTTTCGCCGAGCAGCACGGCATCAAGCTTGGCACCATTGCGGATCTCATCGAATACCGCAACCAGCACGAGACCACGGTGGAGAAGGTGGCCGAGTGCAAGCTGCCCACCGAGTTTGGCGAGTTCGATCTCATCACCTTCCGCGATACCATAGACAACCAGGTGCACTTCGCGCTCAAGAAAGGCGAGGTGAAAGCCGACCAGCCGACCCTGGTGCGGGTCCATCTGCACGATGTGCTGAGCGATCTGCTGCTGACCGACCGCCACGCCGCTCGCAGCTGGCCCTTGCCCAAATCCATGGCCCGCATCGCCGAAGAGGGCGGTGTGCTGGTGATCCTGGGGGCCGAGGCCCAGGGCGCCGAGCTGCTGGCCAGGGTCAAGGGGTTCGAGGCCGCCGACAAGGGGTTGGCGCCGGAAGGGGCCAAGTGGCAGGGCACCTCGCGCCGGGTCGGCGTCGGCTCCCAGATCCTCAAGACCCTGGGGGTGGGCAAGATGCGCCTGCTGAGCTCCCCCAAGAAGTACCACGCCCTCGGCGGTTTCGGTCTTGAAGTCGTTGAATACGTCGGCGAGTAAACCGATCACCCCAATGACATCGCGGTCATGGCCGCCCGTTGCGGCCATGGTTTTTGTCGTGGGTCTGTTGTGCTAGACTGTGCGCACTTTTGACCCCGGCCATATTTGACTGCATAGCTACAGGATTGCCAATGAAGGTTATCGAAGGGAATATCGCCGCCCCAGAGGCGCGCGTTGCAATTGTCGTTGCCCGTTTCAACAGCTTCATCAACGAGAGCCTGATCGATGGCGCCGTTGACGTACTCAAGCGTCAGGGTCAGGTGCAAGACAGCAACCTCACCCTGGTACGTGTGCCGGGTGCCGTCGAAATCCCTCTGGCGGCCAAGAAGCTGGCCAAGAGTGGCAAGTATGACGCCATCGTCGCCCTGGGCACCGTCATTCGCGGTGGCACCTACCACTTCGAACTGGTGGCCAGCGAGAATGGCAAGGGCCTGGCCCAGGTGATGATGGAGCATGAGATTCCCGTCGCCTTCGGCGTGCTGACCACAGAGAACATAGAACAAGCCATCGAGCGCGCCGGTACCAAGGCGGGTAACAAGGGTGCAGAGGCTGCACTGAGTGCGCTCGAAATGATCAACGTCCTGAAACAACTGGACGTGTAACGAGGAGAAGTAGATTGAAACCGTCTGAGCGCCGTAAGGCCCGCCATTGCGCCACCCAGGCCATCTACCAGTGGCAGATGACCCAGGCCAACGTGGGGGACATCGAAGAGCAGTTCAAGATAGATCAGGACACCAAAGGGGTGGATCTGAACTATTTCCGCGATCTGCTGTTCGGGGTTGCCCTGCATTGCAACGAGCTGGACAAGGCGTACTCGCCTTTCCTCTCCCGTCCGCTCGATGAAGTGGACATGGTGGACAAGGCGATCCTGCGCCTGGCGACCTATGAGCTGACCCGTCGTGACGATGTGCCGCCCCGCGTGGTGATCAACGAAGCGATCGAGCTGGCCAAGGCGTTTGCCGCCGATGACAGCCACAAGTTTGTCAACGGTGTGCTGGACAAGGTCATCAAGACGCTGAACAAGCGTTAATCCCTGTGCCACAGCATTAAGAGAGGAGCCAGCCTAACCGCTGGCTTTTTACTGTATGGGTGAATTTGAACTGATAGAGAAGTACTTCAAGGTGCCCCACGCCCGCAAGGACGTGGTATTGGGCCCGGGAGACGACTGCGCCCTGCTGACCCTGCCAGCCGACAGCCAGCTGGCGGTGAGCACTGATACCCTGGTGAGCGGCGTCCACTTTCTGCCCGACATGGATCCGGTGGATCTCGGCTACAAGGCGCTGGCGGTCAATCTGTCCGATCTCGCCGCCATGGGAGCCGAGCCGCGCTGGGTCTCCCTGGCGCTGACCCTGCCCGCCATCAACGAGCCCTGGGTGGCCGGTTTTGCCGAGGGCTTCCTCGAGCTTGCCGAATACTACAACGTGGCCCTGGTGGGGGGGGACATGACCCGGGGGCCGCTCTCCATCACCGTCTCGGTGAAGGGATCCGTGCCTGTCGGCCGCGCCCTGCTGCGCAGCGGCGCCAGGGTCGGAGACGGCATCTATGTCACCGGCACCCTGGGGGATGCCGCCCTGGCGCTCTCCCATCTGCTGGGCAAGCGCAACCTCAACGAGAACCAGCTGGCCGCCGTGCTGCCGCGCCTCGAGCATCCCCACCCCCGCATCCTGGCTGGTCAGGCCCTGCGCGGGCTGGCCAGCAGCGCCCTGGATCTCTCCGACGGCCTGGCATCCGATCTCGGCCACATCCTGAAAGCATCCGGCGTGCGGGCCCAGATCGATCTCGACCTGCTGCCGCTCTCCCCCGTGATGCAGGATGCCGTCTTCCCGGAGGATGCCTGGCAACTGGCCCTGGCCGGTGGCGATGACTACGAGCTCTGCTTCACCGTGCCGGAAGATCATCGCGGGGCCCTGGATACCGCCCTGGCCCACAGCGGGGTCAAGTTCAGCCGGATCGGCCGCATCCTGGCGGGGGAACCCGGCATCGATTACATTCGGGCGGAGCAGCCGGTGGCGCTCTCCCTGAAAGGTTGGGACCACTTCGCATGATCAAGCCCGAGCTCAAACGCCTGAACCTGAAAAATCCCCTCCACCTGCTGGCAGTGGGCTTTGGCGCCGGCCTCTCTCCCAAGGCCCCTGGCACCATGGGCACCCTGGTCGCCATCCCGCTCTACCTGTTGGCAAGTGGCCTGCCGACCCCCTGGTTCATCGCCCTGCTGGCGCTGGGTTTCGTGGCGGGCATTCGCATCTGCCAGAGCGCCACCGACGCCATCGGCATGCCGGATCACGGCGCCATCGTCTGGGACGAGGTGATAGGGTTTGGCATCACCATGATAGCGGCGCCGGCGGGCTGGGAGTGGCTGCTGGCGGGCTTCCTGCTGTTTCGGCTGTTCGACGTGCTCAAGCCCTGGCCCATCAGCTGGTTCGATCGCCGCATCCATGGCGGCCTGGGCATCATGCTCGATGACGTGATTGCCGGATTCTTTGCCCTGTTTTGTATGCAATTGCTGGCCCATTGGCTCGCCTGAGCCGGGCTGGCAGAAGGGCGCCCCTGGGGCGCCCTTTATTTATGACTGCCTAGTTTCCATTCATTGGCAGATGCTGCCGCCAGAAAACCTTTTCACATAAATATTCACTACTCATTCGACGCTCCCGGTCTTTGCTGCCGCAGTCATATTCGCCAAATGTTAACTATATGTATGATGTTAACTTTGTTTATTAATGCAAAAATAGTTTAATCAGCTATTTATTGGGCGATAAATCACGCTTTATGACTGCCTGACCCCCATGGTACACCGCAAAGTATTGCGAAATTGTATATCCAGATCATTTACTCTTTCGGTCAAAGCGTCTAAGTTACTGGCGGGTTATTCCAAAAAAATGCAAAAAACCCGCCCGGATCGCTGGTTTCCCTGCCTTGTGAATGAGCATCTATTGCCCCAGGCACAAACCGGCATCTGCGGCTGATTTACGGAAGAATTGTTTGGGACGGATGTCCCCCGCAGAGGTAAACATGTCCTTGCTAGAAGTCAAAAACTTGCGGATCGAGTACCCCTCCCGCTACGGGGTGCTGGCCGCGGTCAAGGATCTCTCTTTCTCCATCGAGAAGGGTGAGGTCGTCGGTGTCGTCGGTGAGTCCGGCGCCGGCAAATCCACCATCGGCAATGCCGTCATCGATTTGCTGAGCCCGCCGGGTCATATCGCCCGGGGGGACATCTATCTCAATGGTGAACTCATCTCCGGCAAGAGCCAGGATGAGATGCGGGCCATTCGCGGCTCTCGCATCGGTTTCATCTTCCAGGATCCCATGACCTCCCTGAACCCGCTGTTCACCGTGGAGCATCAACTGGTCGAGACCATCCTCGCCAACACCGAGCTCACTCGCAGCAAGGCGGTCGCCAAGGCCCTCGAGCTGATGAAGGCGGTGGGGATCCCGAGCCCGGAGCTGCGCATCAAGCAGTATCCGCACCAGTTCTCCGGCGGCATGCGCCAGCGGGTAGTCATCGCCATCGCGCTCTCGTGCGACCCCGAACTCATCATCGCCGATGAGCCCACCACGGCGCTGGATGTCTCCATTCAGGATCAGATCCTCCAGCTCATCCGCACCCTGTGCAAGGAGCGGGACGTGGGTTGCATGCTGGTGACCCACGACATGGGGGTGGTCTCCAACGTCACCGACAAGGTGGCGGTCATGTATCGCGGCGATCTGGTGGAGTTCGGCACCACAGAGCAGGTGCTGGGCCGCCCCAATCACCCCTATACCCGCAGCCTCATCTCGGCGGTGCCCCGCTCGGATGTGAAGCTGGTGCGTTTCCCCCTGGTCTCCTATATCGAGGATGCCGGCGCGCCGGATACCAGCATCGATCTCAAGACCCACTGGCTCGGTCAGAGCCAGGACGAGCGGGCCTATGAAGGGGCCCTGCTGCGGGTGGAGAACGTCGATCTGAAGTTCGTCACCAAGGACTCCTTCTTCCCGAGCCGCCGTGAATACGTGCGCGCCTGCAACGACATCAGCTTCGAGATCTTCGAGGGGGAGACCTTCGGTCTGGTGGGGGAGTCGGGCTCAGGCAAGTCCACCATCGCCCGCGCCATCACAGGCCTCTATCCGCCCGACAGCGGCAAGATCTGCTTCGAGGGGATCGATCTCACCGCCATCAAGCGCGAGAGCGAGCGTCGCCCCCTGCGTCGCCAGATGCAGATGGTGTTCCAGAACCCTTACTCCTCGATGAACCCGCGCATGAAGGTGCGTGACATCATCGCCGAGCCGATCCGCTTCCACCGATTGGCCGAGGAGAACCAGATCGATGGCATCGTCAGCGATCTGCTGGATCACGTCGGCCTGGGCCGCGGCGCCGGGGTCAAGTATCCACACGAGTTCTCCGGTGGTCAGCGCCAGCGCATCTCCATCGCCCGCGCCCTGGCGACCCGGCCGCGCTTTCTCATCTGCGACGAGCCCACCTCGGCGCTGGATGTGTCGGTGCAGGCCCAGATCCTCAATCTGCTCAAGGATTTGCAGAAAGAGCTCGGCCTCACCATGCTGTTCATCAGCCACGATCTGCCGGTCATCCGCCAGATGTGCGATCGCATCGGCGTGATGAAGCACGGTCATCTGGTGGAAGTGGCGGAGACGGAGAAACTCTTTACCAATGCCGAGCATGAGTACAGCCGCAAGCTGATCTCCCTCATGCCGGAGTTCAAGGGAATGTCCCGTGAGGGACTGGAAATCGCAAGCTAGGAAAGTGCCGGCCTGCCGGTTTTTGTTAGAAAAAAAGTGTCAATAAAAAGCTAACAGCATGGAGAAAGACATGAAGAAAGGATTATCCAAGATTGCAATGGCGTTGTTTGCGGCCGGTTTGGCCTTCAATGTCTCTGCCGCCGACATCAAGGTCGCCGTCGCCTCTGATCCCACTTCGCTGGATCCCCAGGAGCAGCTCTCCGGTCAGACCCTGGAGATGTCTCACCTGGTATTTGATCCCCTGATGCGCTGGACGCAGGATCTGCAGTTCGAGCCCCGTCTGGCCGAAAAATTCGAACGCATCGACGACAAGACGGTGCGTTTCCACCTGCGCAAGGGCGTCAAGTTCCACTCAGGCAACGACTTCACCGCCGATGACGTGGTGTGGACCGTCAAGCGTCTGAAAGACTCCGTCGACTTCAAGGCCATCTTCGACCCCATTGCCGACGTCAAGAAGGTGGATGATTTCACCGTGGATCTCATCACCGAGAAGCCCTATCCCCTGGTGCTGCAGACCGTGACCTACATCTTCCCGATGGACTCCAAGTTCTATACCGGCAAGACAGAGGCGGGCAAGGACAAGGGCGAGATCGTCAAGAACGGCGACTCCTTCGCCTCCACCAACGTCTCAGGCACCGGCCCGTTCAGCGTCAAGTTCCGCGAGCAGGGCGTCAAGCTGGAGTACACCCGCAACGCCAACTACTGGGACAAGTCCTCCAAGGGCAACGTCGACAACCTGACCCTGGTGCCCATCAAGGAAGACGCGACCCGTGTTGCCGCCCTGCTGGGTGGGGACGTGGACGTGATCTACCCGGTCGCCCCCAACGATCTGGAGCGGGTCCAGAAGGGCAAGGACACCCAGTTGGTGACCCTGTCCGGTACCCGCGCCATCATCATAGAGCTGAACCAGAGCACCAACCCGGCCCTGAAAGACAAGCGCGTGCGTCAGGCGATCAACTATGCCATCAACCAGGTGGGCATCGTCGACAAGATCAACAAGGGCTTCGGTACGCCGGCCGGCCAGTTGAGCCCGAAAGGCTATGCCGGTCACAACGAGGCCCTGGTGCCCCAGTATGATCTGACCAAGGCCAAGGCCCTGATGAAGGAAGCGGGTTACGAGCAGGGCTTCAAGATGAGCTTCATCTCCCCGGCCGCCCGTTATGTCAACGACGTCAAGATCGCCCAGGCCGTCTCCGCCATGCTCTCCAAGATCAACATCAAGGTGGATCTGAAGACCATGCCGGTGGCCCAGTACTGGCCGGAGTTTGACAAGTGCGCCGCGGACATGCAGCTGATCGGCTGGCACTCCGACACCGAAGATACCGCGAACTTCTTCGAGTTCCTGACCTTCACCAAGAGCGCCGAGACCGGCATGGGCCAGTACAACTGTGCCGGTTATGCCAACGCAGAAGCGGACAAGCTGGTGATGGAAGCGAACGCGGAAACCGATCCGGCCAAGCGTGCCGCCATCCTGCAGAAAGTCGAAGCCATGTTGATCGACGACGCCGCCTATGTGCCGTTGCACTGGGAAAACCTGGCCTACGGCGCCAAGAAAAACGCCGACATCAAGCCCATCGTCAACGTGATGAACTTCCCGTACTTTGGCGACCTGGTGGTAGGCAAGTAATTACCCCGCAAGAAGGACGGGCGGGGGCATCGTGACGGTGCCCCCGCCATTAACAGAAGCCGATGCCAAGACATCGGCCAGAGTCAAGGACAAGCATGTTTACATTCCTGCTGAAACGGTTCTATCAGGCCGTGATAGTGATGTTCGTCATCAGCCTGGTCGCCTTCTCCATCCAGGACAACCTGGGGGATCCCCTGCGTGAGTTGGTGGGACAATCCGTCTCCGAGGCTCAGCGTCAGGAGCTGCGCGACAAGATGGGGCTCAACGATCCCTTCCTGGTGAAGTACAGTCGCTTCCTGAAAAATGCGGTGCAAGGAGACCTGGGGACGTCCTACTTCTTCAAGCGCCCGGCCCTCGAGGTCATTCTCGACAAGCTCGTCGCCACACTGGAACTGGTGTTTGGCGCCGCCCTCATTATCGTCCTGGTCTCCATTCCGCTCGGGGTTTATTCCGCCATTCGCCCGCGCAGCATACTGACCAAGATCATCATGGCCGTGAGCAGCATCGGCATCTCGATCCCCGTGTTCCTGACCGCCATCATGCTGATGTATCTCTTCTCCATCCAGCTGGGCTGGCTGCCGGCCTATGGCCGGGGCGAGACCTACAACCTGCTGGGCTGGGAGTCGGGCTTCTTTACCTGGGACGGCATCTTGCACCTGATCCTGCCCGCGGTCTCCCTCTCCTCCATCATGTTGCCGCTGTTTATCCGGCTGGTGCGCTCCGAGATGCTGGAGCAGCTCTCCTCCGAGTACGTGAAGTTTGCCCGTGCCAAGGGGCTGGACAACAACAAGGTCTACTACCAGCACGCCCTCAAGAACACCATGCTGCCGGTCATCACCGTCGGTGGCGTGCAGATCGGTACCATGGTGGCCTACACCATATTGACCGAGAGCGTGTTCCAGTGGCCGGGGACGGGTTTCCTGTTCCTGGAAGCCATCCACCGGGTCGATACCCCGCTGATCACCGCCTACGTCATCTTCGTCGGCCTTATCTTCGTGGTGACCAATACCCTGGTCGACCTGCTCTACGGGTTCATCAACCCGACCGTCAACCTGACTGCCAAGGGGTAACAGATGACTAACGCTGTAACTGTGAGCCGCCGTTTGACATGGCGCAACCACGCGGGTTTTGTCATCAACCCGGCTATCTGCCTGGCTACGAAGGGGTAATCGCATGAGTAACGCTGTAACTGCGAGCCCAAGCCGTTGGACTCGTTTCAAGAACTCTGACATCGTCTACTACTTCCTGCGGGACAAGGTAGCCATGTTCAGCTTCGCCATCTTCGTGGCATTCGTGCTGGCGGCCCTGCTGGCTCCCTGGATTGCGCCCCACAACGTCTATGACCAGACCAGCTTCGATCTGATGGATGCGGAGCTGCCGCCCTCCTGGCTCGATGGCGGCGAGGCGCGCTTCTGGCTCGGCACCGACAACCAGGGCCGCGACATCTGGAGCACCATCCTCTATGGCGCCCGCATCTCGCTCACCATAGGTCTGTTCGCCGTCGGCCTGCAGCTGGTGCTCGGCATCGTGATCGGCCTCATCGCCGGTTATTACGGTGGCCGCATCGACAGCCTGCTGATGCGCTTTGCCGACGTGCAGTTGTCGTTCTCCACCATGATGGTGGCCATCATCATCTCCGCCATCTTCCAGGCGAGCTTTGGCTCCGAGCTCTATTCGCAGTTCGCCATCGTCATGCTGGTGGTGATCATCGGCATCGCCGAGTGGCCGCAATATGCCCGGACGGTGCGCGCCTCCGTGCTGGCGGAGAAGAAGAAGGAGTATGTGGAGGCGGCCCAGGTGATGGGATTCCGTGCCCCGCGCATCATGTTCCGCCACATACTGCCCAACTGCCTGTCGCCCATCCTGGTCATCTCCACCGTCCAGGTGGCCAACGCCATCATGAGCGAGGCGGCACTCTCCTTCCTCGGGCTGGGGATGCCGGTGGATCAGCCCTCCCTGGGCTCGCTCATCAGCGTGGGCTTCAACTACATCTTCTCCGGATCCTGGTGGATCACCGCCTTCCCGGGCATCTGCCTGGTGGTGCTGGTGCTGGTCATCAACCTCTTGGGTGACTGGCTGCGGGATGTGTTCAACCCCAAAATCTACAAAGGTTGACTCGAGTCAGAAGTGCAAATACAAGAAGGGCGCCATCAGGCGCCCTTCTTTATTGCTTGCGATTGCAGCCAGTGCTTGCGTCAGGCTTGCTGCCAGGCCTGGATGCTGGCCAGGATACCAGCACTGTCCAGACCCAGCAGGGCATAGATCTCTTCCTGGGTGCCCTGTTCGATGAAGCGATCCGGCAGGCCGAGATTGAGTACCGGCTTGCACTGTCTGGCGCGCATCAGCAGCTCGTTCACCGCGGAGCCGGCCCCGCCCATGATGGCGTTGTCCTCGAGGGTGACAAACTGATCGTGGCTGGCGGCCAGTGTGAGCACCAGCGCCTCGTCCATGGGTTTGACGAAGCGCATGTCCACCAGGGTGGCATCCAGCGCCTCGGCGGCGGCCTTGGCTTGATGGAGCAGGGTGCCGAACGCCAGGATGGCGGTGGCCTTGCCCCCGCGTCCCTCTCTCTCACGCACAATGCGCCCCTTGCCCAGTTCCAGAGCCTGCATCTCGCTCATTATCTCGCTGCCGCAGCCGCTGCCACGGGGATAGCGCACCGCCGCAGGCCGATCGCACAGATAGCCGGTGTAGAGCATCTGACGGCACTCGTTCTCGTCGGATGGGGTCATCACCACCATGTTGGGCACGGTGCGCAGGAAGCTGATGTCGAACGCCCCCTGATGGGTCGGGCCGTCGGCCCCCACCAGACCGGCCCGGTCGATGGCGAACAGCACCGGCAGTTCCTGCAGCGCCACGTCGTGGATCAGCTGGTCATAGGCCCGTTGCAGGAAGCTTGAATAGATGGCGACCACGGGCTTTTGGCCCGAGATGGCAAGCCCGGCGGCGAAGGTGACCGCATGCTGCTCGGCAATGGCCACGTCGAAGTAGCGATCCGGATACTGCTGGCTGAACTTGACCAGGCCAGAGCCTTCGCGCATGGCGGGGGTGATGCCGACCAGTTTCTCGTCCCTGGCCGCCATGTCGCACAGCCACTGGCCGAAGATGGCGGAGAAGGTGGGCTTGCCGCCGGCGCTCTTGGGCAGGGCGCAGTCGTCCGGATTGAACTTGGGCACGCCATGGTAACCGATGGGATCCTTCTCGGCGGGCTCGTAGCCCTTGCCCTTCTTGGTCTTGACGTGCAGCAGCTGGGGCCCCTTGAGGTTGCGCATGTTGCGCAGTGTCTCGACCAGGGCCTCGATGTCGTGGCCGTCGATGGGGCCGATGTAGTTGAAGCCAAACTCCTCGAACAGGGTGCCAGGCACCACCATGCCCTTGAGGTGCTCCTCGGCTCGCTTGGCCAGCTCCTTGACCGGTGGCAGCCCCGCCAGCACCTTCTTGCCGCCTTCGCGGATGGTGGTGTAGAGCTTGCCGGACATCAGGCGGGCAAGGTGGTTGTTGAGGGCACCGACGTTTTCGGAGATGGACATCTCGTTGTCATTGAGCACCACCAGCATGTCCTTGTGGACATCCCCGGCGTGATTGAGAGCCTCGAACGCCATGCCGGCGGTGATGGCGCCATCGCCGATGACGGCCACCACCTTGCGCCCCAGCCCTTCGCGCTCGGCGGCAACCGCCATGCCAAGGGCGGCACCTATGGAGGTGCTGGAGTGGCCGACCGAGAGCACGTCATACTCGCTCTCGCCGCGCCACGGGAAGGGGTGCAGGCCATCTTTCTGGCGAATGCTCTGCATCCGCTCCCGCCGTCCGGTCAGGATCTTGTGGGGATAGGCCTGGTGGCCCACATCCCACACCAGCCGATCGAACGGGGTGTTGTAGACGTAGTGCAGGGCGACCGTCAGTTCGACGGTGCCAAGGCCGGAGGCGAGATGGCCGCTGGAGCGGCTCACCGAGCGCAGCAAGTACTCACGTAGCTCGTTGCACAGGACGGGCAGTCTCTCCTTGGGCAGGGATCTCAACTCAACCGGGGTGTCAGCGAGGGCCAGGTTGGGGAACTTGCTTATATCAACGCTCATATTGTTACTGTTATCCAGCGTTCAGTGGGTTCGCTCGATGATGTAATCGGCAAACGCTTCCAGAATATCGGTATTGTAGGGCAAAGGGCGCAGGGCTGTTAAGGCTTTGCCATGCAGTTCGCGAGCCAGCTCACGGGCCTGCTCCAGGCCGAGCAGGGCCGGGTAGGTGCTCTTCTCCTGCGCCAGATCCGACCCCTGCGGCTTGCCCAGGGTGGCGGTATCCCCCGTGATGTCGAGGATGTCGTCCTGCACCTGGAAGGCGAGCCCGATGGCGGCCGCATAGGCTTGCAGCGCCCCCAGGGTCTGCTCATCCATGTCAGCCTTGCACAGGGCGCCCAGGGTAACGGCGCACTCGATGAGGGCCCCCGTCTTGTGGCGATGAACCTGTTCGAGTTCCGCCAGGGTGATCTGGCGGCCCTCGGCCTGCAGATCCAACGCCTGACCGCCGCACATGCCGAGGTAACCCGAGGCACGGGCCAGGGTGCTCAGCATGCGCACCCGGTTGGCCATCAGGCTGGCGGGCATGGGGTGATCCGCCAGTATGCTGAATGCCAGGGTCTGCAGGGCGTCACCGGCCAGGATGGCGGTGCCCTCGTCAAACGCCTTGTGCACCGTCGGCTGGCCACGACGCAGATCGTCGTCATCCATGGCGGGCAGGTCGTCATGGAGCAGGGAGTAGGCGTGGATGCACTCCACGGCGGCGGCCGGGCCATCGAGCCTATCCGTCTCGACTCCCAGCATTTCGCCGACGGCATAGACCAGGAAGGGACGTACTCGTTTGCCTCCCAATAGCAGACCATACTTCATGGCCTCGCGCAGCCGGGGCGCCATGGGGGGGAGGGCATCGAGCTGTTGTGACAGCCGATCATCGATACGCTGGCGATACAGGCGTGAGAAGCTATCCAGCGACACGGGTCAGGCTCCTTGCTCGGGTTGGAAAGGAACGGCCTGCTCGTCGCCATCGGCCTGGGTCAACAGGATCTGGATCTTCTGCTCGGCCTGCTCCAGCTTCTGCTGGCCGGCACGCACCAGATGGATACCCTGTTCGAACTGCTTGAGCGCCTCCTCGAGGGGGAGGGCACCTTGCTCGAGTTGATGAACTATGGTTTCCAGCTCTTCCAGAGTGGCATCAAAACTCAGTCGGTCGATTTTTTTACTGGCCATGTTCATCCTCGGGGATTGAAAAAACGGCTCATCTTAACATCGTCGCCCCTTGGGGGGGAGCGGGAAAGCGTCATTGCCTCAAACTCTGGCCGTGGCGGCCGATAAATAAGCCGACAGGGGTCAGGTGCGCACTTTCGCGCTTGCCGCTCGGGATGCAATAGCAGAAAATTCAATGAAATATGATGAATTCAAGAATCGGCTGACAGGAGTAGCGGCGTGGATCTAGGTAGTCTTATCGGCATAGTGCTCGGCTTTGGGGTGGTGATCTACGGCATGATCCTGGGGGGCTCCCTCAGCATGTTCGTCGACGTCCCCTCCATCTGCATCACCATCCTGGGTTCCATCTTCATCGCCATGATGAAGTTCAACGTTGGCCAGTTCTTCGGGGCGTTCAAGATCGCAGGCAAGGCCTTCATGCACAAGGGGGACAAGCTCGACGACCTGATCCAGAAGGCAGTCGAGCTGGCAGATGCGGCCCGCAAGGGGGGCTTCCTGGCCCTGGAGGCGGCGGAGATCCCCAACACCTTCATGAAGAAGGGGATCGACATGCTGGTGGATGGCCATGATGCCGAGGTGGTGCGCGCCGTCATGGAAAAAGACATGGAGCTCACCTCGGAGCGACACATCATGGCGATCAAGGTGTTTCGCGCCCTCGGCGATCTTGGCCCTGCCATGGGGATGATAGGGACCCTTGTGGGGCTTGTTGCCATGTTGTCTAACATGAGCGATCCCAAGTCCATCGGGCCGGCCATGGCGGTTGCCTTGCTGACCACCCTTTATGGCGCCATCGAGGCCAACATGTTTGCCATCCCCATCGCCGACAAGCTGGAGCTGCGCAGTGGCGAGGAGCGCCTCTCCCGGGCCTTGATCCTGGATGCCATCATGGGCATTCAGGACGGTCAGAATCCTCGCGTGATCCAGTCCATGCTGCAAAATTACCTGAACCAATCCAAGCGCAATGACGGCGCCGAATAGGAATAGCCATGTCTAAATGCAAGTGTCCGCCGCCGGGCCTGCCCTCTTACATGGGGACCTTTGCCGACCTGATGTCGCTGTTGATGTGCTTCTTCGTGCTGCTGCTCTCCTTTGCCGAGATGGACGTGCTCAAGTTCAAGCAGATCGCCGGCTCCATGAAGTACGCCTTCGGGGTGCAGAATCTGCTGGAGGTGAAGGATATTCCGAAGGGGACCTCCGTCATCGCCCAGGAGTTCAGGCCGGGGCGACCGGAGCCGACGCCGATCGACACCATCATGCAGCAGACCATTGACATGACCCAGACCGAGCTGGAGTTTCAGCCCGGGGATGCCGATCAGGCCGGGGGCCAGCAGAAGGAGGCAGGGGATCTGGCGGGGGGCAAGACCAGCGAACAGGCGCGGGAGGAGCAGCAGCAACAGCAGCAGGCCCAATCCAACGCCCTGGCGAAGCAATTGGCGGAGCAGCTCCAGGATCAGATCCAGGACGGCGCCATCGAGATAGAGTCGCTGGGCCAGCAGGTCATCATCCGCATCCGCGAGAAGGCCTCCTTCCCGGCGGGGTCTGCGTTTTTGCAACCCCAGTTCTGGCCGGTGATCCGCAAGGTGGCCAGCTTGCTCAAGGATGTGCCGGGGGAGATCACCGTCTCCGGCCACACCGATGATGTCGCGACCGAGAATGAACTGTTTCGCTCCAACTGGGAGCTCTCCTCCCAGCGGGCGGTGGCGGTGGCCCATCAGATGATCAGGGTGGAAGGTTTCGACCAGAGCCGACTCGTGGTGCAGGGCATGGCCGATTCCCAGCCCTTGATGCCGAACGATTCGACCGAGCATCGCCGCGCCAACCGCCGGGTCGAGATTGCCATCATGCAGGGCAAGGCGAGCGTATCGGACCCGATAGGAGTACCGAACGACTCGCAATAAACGAGGCTGAAGCGGGGGCCGCATCACGGGGGTACCATGGATTTTCCCCCGGCTTCATATTAAGATGCCCCATCCGAACCGATAGCTGCGGCTCTCTTTGATTGCCGCAGCTTCTCTTTATAAAGCAACCCAGGTTTCGACTATGAATCAAACTCCGATGACTGTGCGCGGCGCCGAGAAGCTGCGCAAAGAGCTCGAGTATCTGAAGAGCGAGCTGCGTCCGCAGATTATCGAAGCGATTGCAGATGCCCGTGAACATGGTGATCTGAAAGAGAACGCCGAGTACCATGCCGCCCGTGAGCAGCAAGGCTTTTGCGAAGGGCGCATCCAGGAGATTGAAGCCAAGCTCTCCAATGCCCAGGTCATAGATGTCACCAAGATCGCCAACAATGGCCGCATCATCTTCGGTGCCACCGTCAATCTGCTCAAGTCAGAGACGGAAGAAGAGGTGACCTATCGCATCGTGGGTGACGACGAGGCCGATATCAAACAGAACCTCATCTCGGTCAACTCCCCCATCGCCCGTGCGCTGATCGGCAAGGAGGTGGACGATGTGGCCATCGTCAAGACCCCGGCCGGTGATGTGGAATATGAAGTGTTGAGCGTCGACTACCTGTAACGGGTGGCTGGCAACGAAGAGGGGAGCCCGGGCTCCCCTCTTGTCATTTGCGGGCATCACTGCTCGGGCGGAGCATAAGCCTGGGTAAAGGTGCTCTGATGATGCTGGAATATCCAGCCCCGCAGCCGCTCCTGATCCGCCTCGCTCATCTGAAACTGAACGGCCCAGCCGATGACGATCTGACCCTTGCATACTTCCCTGATGAGGATGCCGCTGAGGGTGAGTGGCGCCAGTGCATCGAGCAGCAGGCTGGCATGGAGGACATCGCCCCGTTTGAGGGTTTCGGGCAGACGCTGGACGATGAGGCCGTTGAGGGAGAGGCTGGTGACCGGGTAATCGTTCCCCTTCAACTGCAGTGTCCCCTCCGTGGCCAGGCGCCAGGCCCTGGGGTGATCGTGGCTGAGTTCCTGAATGACGGGGGCGGCAATACGAGGTTCGAGGAAGCCATCATCCCCCTGGGTGAAATAGAGGGGGAAGCTGAGCTGATGCCCGGCGAAGCGTGCCTCCAGGGCGAGCATGTCCGCCCGTTGCAGCAGGCCAAGCAGGGGGGTATCCAGGTAGCCGCTCAGGGATTGCCCGGCGGCCGAGCCCTGGTCTTTCCCCAGCTCCCGCAACATGGTCAGTTCTTCGTCGGTGAGTATCTGCTGATGGTCCATGGTCGACACTTCCAAGTATTCATCGCAGGTTAAGGCCCTGACGACTACTTTGGCAAGCGACTTGGGAAGAGGGGAAACGGAAGGAGAGAGCGGCGCTCTCTCTTACTTGCGGGGCAGCTGGATCTTGGGTTCGTTGGCCTTGCGATAGATGGTCAGCACGTGGCCCATGCTCTGCACCTTGATGGCACCGGTCTCACGGACGATGGCATCCATGACCAGTTGCTTCATCTCGCGATCTTCGGCGGCGACTTTCACCTTGATCAGCTCGTGATGAGCCAGAGCGAGATCGATCTCGGCCAGTACGCCTTCGGTCAGACCGTGTTGTCCCAGCAGGACGACGGGTTTCAGGCTGTGGGCCAGGCCTTTGAGGTACTGTTTCTGTTTGTTGTTGAGCGTCATGGCAAAATTCTTCATAAGTCAGGGTTGAAAGGGGCGTATTCTACCCCCACTTAGCCCTTAATACTAATAACCCTTGTGGTTTTTTAAAGCCGATAACCATGACCCAGAAAAAACGTTCCCCCAGTTCAACTCGCTGGTTGAAAGAGCATTTCGACGATCAATATGTCAAGAAAGCCCAGAAACTTGGACTGAGATCCCGCGCCGTGTTCAAGATTGACGAGATCCAGGACAAGGACAAGCTGCTCAAGCCCGGCATGACGGTCGTGGATCTCGGAGCCGCACCCGGTGGCTGGTCCCAGTTTGCCATCGATCAGGTGGGTGACAACGGCCGCGTCATCGCCTGCGATATTCTGCCGATGGATTCCATCGCCGGAGTCGATTTCCTGCAAGGGGACTTTCGGGAGGAGACTGTGCTTGCCGCACTGCTCGAACGAGTGGGGCCGAACAAGGTGGATGTGGTCATGTCAGACATGGCGCCCAACATGAGCGGGACCCAGCAGGTGGATCAGGCGAGAGCCATGTATCTGGTCGAGCTGGCGCTGGACATGTGCAACCAGGTGCTGCGTACGAATGGCAGCTTCGTGGCCAAGGTGTTTCAGGGAGAGGGCTTTGATGCCTATCTCAATGAAATTAGACAACTTTTTACAGCAGTCAAGATACGCAAGCCGGACTCATCAAGAGCCCGCTCGCGCGAAGTGTACATTGTGGCTACCGGTTTTAAACTGTAGTACCCTACCTTTTAGCGTTAACTGTCAGTCTGCGAGGTTACTGATTTGAGTGACATGGCGAAAAACTTAATCCTGTGGCTGGTCATCGCCGTCGTGCTGATGTCGGTGTTCAATAGCTTCAGCCCCAGTGATACCACCAGTCGCCAGCTGGACTATTCCAGCTTTGTAAAAGAAGTGACCCAAGAGCAGATCCGCGAAGTGCGGATGGACGGTAAGGTCATCCATGGCGTCAAACGCACCGGTGAACGTTTCCAGACGATCATCCCGGCGCAGGATCCTCAACTGCTCAACGACATGCTCAACCACAACGTCAAGGTTGAGGGGATCAAACCGGAAGAGCCTTCCCTGATCACCTCCATCTTCATCTCCTGGTTCCCGATGTTGTTGCTGATCGGTGTCTGGGTCTTCTTCATGCGTCAGATGCAGGGCGGCGGTGGCAAGGGTGCCATGTCGTTCGGCAAGAGCAAGGCTCGCCTGATGAGCGAAGAGCAGATCAAGACCACGTTCGGTGATGTCGCAGGCTGTGACGAAGCGAAGGAAGAGGTCAAAGAGCTGGTGGATTACCTGCGTGATCCGACCAAGTTCCAGAAGCTGGGTGGCAAGATCCCCACCGGCGTACTGCTGGTCGGCCCACCCGGTACCGGTAAGACCCTGCTGGCCAAGGCCATCGCAGGTGAGGCCAAGGTCCCCTTCTTCACCATCTCGGGTTCCGATTTTGTGGAGATGTTCGTGGGTGTCGGTGCCTCCCGGGTGCGCGACATGTTCGAGCAGGCCAAGAAGTCTTCTCCTTGCATCATCTTCATCGATGAGATTGATGCGGTCGGTCGCCAGCGTGGCGCCGGTCTCGGCGGTGGCCATGACGAGCGCGAGCAGACCCTGAACCAGATGCTGGTCGAGATGGATGGTTTCGAGGGTAACGAAGGCGTCATCGTCATCGCCGCCACCAACCGTCCCGACGTGCTGGATCCGGCTCTGCTGCGTCCAGGTCGTTTCGACCGTCAGGTCGTGGTCGGCCTGCCGGATGTCCGCGGTCGCGAGCAGATCCTGAAAGTGCATATGCGCAAGGTCCCCTTGGCCGATGACGTCAATGCCGCCGTGATTGCCCGTGGTACCCCAGGCTTCTCCGGTGCCGATCTGGCCAACCTGGTCAACGAGGCGGCCCTGTTCTCCGCTCGCGAGAGTCGCCGCGTGGTCTCCATGTCCGAGTTCGAACGGGCCAAGGACAAGATCATGATGGGGTCGGAACGTCGCTCCATGGTGATGCAGGAGTCCGAGAAGGAGATGACGGCGTACCATGAGGCGGGTCACGCCATCATTGGTCGCGTGGTGCCGGATCATGATCCCGTCTACAAGGTCTCCATCATTCCCCGTGGCCGTGCCCTGGGGGTGACCATGTACCTGCCCGAACAGGATCGCTGGAGCCACTCCAAGCAACATCTGGAGTCCATGATCTCCAGTCTGTATGGCGGTCGTCTGGCGGAAGAACTGATCTACGGTGCCGAGAAGGTATCGACCGGTGCATCCAACGACATCGAGCGTGCCACCGACATCGCCCGCAAGATGGTGACCCAGTGGGGCATGTCCGAGCGCCTCGGTCCCATGCTCTATGCGGAAGAAGATGGCGAGGTGTTCCTCGGTCGCAGCATGGCCAAGGCCAAGCACATGTCCGACGACACCGCCCGCGTCATCGATGCCGAGGTCAAGCTGGTGATCGACCGCAACTATGATCGTGCCAAGCAGATCCTGATGGACAACATGGACGTGCTGCACTCCATGAAGGATGCGCTGATGAAGTACGAGACCATAGACGCCAAGCAGATCGACGATCTGATGGCCCGTCGCGAAGTGCGCGCACCGAGCAACTGGCATGACGAGCACGGCGATACGCCAAGTGGCGGCAGTGCCACCAAGACCGAACCTGAAGAGGTGAAGGTCGAGGAGCCGAAAGAGGCGAGCGTCGATATCGACAAAGCCAACGACGTGCCGGCCAAATAAGATCATTCACTCTGAAACCCCGGGCTTGCCCGGGGTTTTTTTCATTGATGCAAGATGGACCCTACCATGCAGTTGACCAGCAAGGGGCTCAGCCTCTCCCTCGAACGCCCCCACGTCATGGGGATCCTCAATGTCACCCCTGACTCTTTCTCGGACGGCGGTCGTTTCCATCAGGTAGAGCAGGCCCTCGCCCATGCTCGCCAGATGGTGGCCGATGGCGCCACCCTGATCGATGTGGGAGGGGAATCGACCCGGCCCGGTGCCCCGGATGTCGGCGAGCAGGAGGAGCTGGATCGGGTGGTGCCCGTGGTGGCGCGGCTCGCCCGTGAGTTGGAGGTGATGATCTCCCTCGATACCTCCAAGGCCGTGGTGATGCGCGAGGCCTGCGCCGCCGGCGGCCACCTCATCAATGATGTGCGGGCCCTGCAGGAGCCGGGGGCGCTCGACGCCGCTGCAGAGGCGGGCGTCCCCGTCTGCCTGATGCACATGAAAGGGCAGCCGAGGACCATGCAGGTGGAGCCACACTACGACGACTTGCTGGGGGAAGTGAGGGCCTTCTTCGACGAGCGGATCGCCGCCTGCCTCGCGGCAGGCATCCCCCGCGAGCGGCTGCTGCTGGACCCGGGTTATGGCTTTGGCAAGAGCTTGAGTCACAACTACCAGTTGTTGGCCTGGCAGCAGAAGTTGCTCGATTACGGGATGCCGCTCTTGGTCGGCATGTCGCGAAAGTCTATGATAGGTCACCTGCTCGGCCGCAGTGTCGATGAGCGCCTCGCCGGCAGTCTGGCCTGCGCCCTCATCGGGATGCAGCATGGCGCCCGCATCATACGGGTGCACGACGTGCGAGAGACCATGGATGCCCTGCGCGCCGGCTGGATGGTCATGACGGGACAAGATTTCATCTCCAGATAACAACGAGAACAGACAATGGCAAGAAAGTATTTTGGCACCGACGGTGTCCGCGGCAAGGTGGGGGAATACCCGATCACTCCTGATTTCGTGATGAAGCTGGGCTGGGCCGCCGGCAAGGTGCTCTCCAAGAAGGGCACCAAGAAGGTGCTGATCGGCAAGGATACCCGCATCTCCGGCTACATGCTGGAGTCGGCGCTGGAGGCGGGCCTCTCCGCCGCCGGCCTCAAGGCCATACTGATGGGCCCCATGCCCACCCCGGCGGTGGCGTATCTGACGCGCACCTTTCGTGCCGAGGCGGGCATCGTCATCAGCGCCTCCCATAACCCCTATTACGACAACGGCATCAAGTTCTTCTCCGCCGACGGTACCAAGCTGCCGGACGAGGTGGAGCTCGCCATCGAGGCCGAGCTGGACAGCGAGCTCAAGTGCGTGGAGTCTGCCGAGCTTGGCAAGGCCGTGCGCATCGAGGACGCCGCCGGGCGCTACATCGAATTTTGCAAGAGCACCTTTGCCTCCCATCTGAGCCTGGAAGGGCTGAAGATGGTGGTGGACTGCGGCCATGGCGCCACCTATCACATTGCCCCGTCCGTCTTTCGCGAGCTGGGGGCCGAGGTGATCGCCATGGGGTGCAGCCCTGATGGTCTCAACATCAATGACGGTGTCGGCTCCACCGCCCCCGAGGCCCTGGTGGCCAAGGTGCTGGAGTGCAAGGCGGATCTGGGCATAGCCTTCGACGGTGATGGTGATCGCCTGGTGATGGTGGACAGCACAGGCTACATCATCGACGGAGACGAGATCCTCTACATCATCGCCCGCGATGCGTTGCGCAATGGTCGCCTCAAGGGGGGCGTGGTTGGCACCCTGATGGCCAACATGGGCCTGGAGCTGGCGCTGCAGACGCTCGGCATTCCGTTTGCCCGGGCCAAGGTGGGTGATCGCTACGTGCTGGAGATGCTCAACGAGAAAGGCTGGCGCATCGGTGGCGAGAACTCGGGTCACATCATCTGCCTGGATCAGACCACCACGGGGGATGGCATCGTCGCCGCGCTGCAGGTATTGACCGCCATGCGCAGTGCCGAGATGCCGCTGGCCAAGCTGCGCTCAGGCATGAGCAAGTTCCCCCAGATCCTGATCAATGTACGTTTCTCCGAAGGGGGAGATCCCCTGACATCCGAGGCCGTGCTGAGCGAGGTGACCGCAGTGGAGCAAGAGCTGGCAGGCCGTGGTCGCGTCTTGCTGCGCAAGTCCGGGACCGAGCCGCTGATCCGGGTCATGGTGGAAGGGGAACATGAGGCTCAGGTGCGTGACATGGCAGAGCGCATCGCCCAGCGGGTAAAGTCGGCGTTTTAATGAGCTAACAGGGCGGTATTTATACCGCCCTGGTTGTATCTTGTTCAAACAATTCAAAAAATCAAAAATAGCGCTTGTCAGTTCAATGTCCTCTGGATATTATCTGCCTCGCTTTCGCAAGGGAGTTCGCCGATGGGAAATCGGAAGCCGTTTGTAGCAGCCAACTGGAAGCTACACGGTAGCAGGTCGCAGTTGGAGCAGTTCACCACCGCTTGCCTCAAGGGGTTGGATGACAAGGTTGATACTGTGTTGTGCCCGTCCCATGTGCATCTCGACTTCGCGTCGCGTCTGCTGAGTGATCAGCGTGTGATGAAGTTGGGGGCTCAGAACATGAGTCAGCACCAATCTGGCGCTTATACGGGGGAGATCTCGTGTGAGATGCTGATTGAGGCAGGGTGTCGTTACGTCATAGTAGGGCATTCCGAGCGCAGGCGTCTCTTTGGAGAGACCAGTTTCATCGTGGCGGAGAAGTTCGCTGCGGCCAGGTCGGCAGGTCTGATACCCATACTCTGTCTGGGGGAGTCAGGCGCTGCGAGGCAGGCAAGGCGCACCTTTGAGGTGATAGCCGAAGAGCTGGACATCGTCATAGAGAAGAATGGCGCGATGGCTTTCGATAATGCTATCATCGCCTACGAGCCGATTTGGGCAGTAGGCACAGGTAAATGCGCCACACCCGAGCAGGCACAAGAGGTTCATTCCTTTATTCGTGGTCGCTTGGCGGAGGATACTCCGGTAATAGGTGAGAACGTTAGAATCATCTATGGTGGGAGCCTGACACCGGCCAATGCGAGAGATTTGTTTGCCCAGCCCGACGTTGACGGCGGCCTGATTGGCGGAGCAAGCCTCGATGACCAGGCGTTTTTAGGAATTGTTGAAGCGGCAAAGGGTGCAAGTTAAATGTACGAGATTCTTTTAGTCGTTTATCTGCTGGTTTCCTTGACCCTCATCGGTCTGGTGATGATTCAGCAAGGTAAAGGGGCTGACATGGGCGCCTCCTTCGGCGCGGGGGCATCGAATACCGTATTCGGCTCCAGTGGTTCAGGCAACTTCCTGACCCGAACAACAGCGATTTTGGCAACTCTGTTTTTTGTCATCAGCCTGCTGCTGGGTTCTATGTCCAGCAACAAGGTAAAACAGGGAAGCGAGTGGGAAAATCTGCAACAAACCCAACAGGTTGAGCAGGTAGAAGCGCCGGTGAAGAAAGATTCCGACGTTCCCAATTGAGTGAGTTTTGCCGTGGTGGTGGAATTGGTAGACACGCTATCTTGAGGGGGTAGTGCTCTAGGGTGTGCGGGTTCGAGTCCCGCCCACGGCACCAATTAAGCAGTGAGCCTGGGTAACCAGGTATATTATGGCTCTTCATTCTTGTACGAAAAGTTTGATAAGGCTATAATCTCGCACGATTTCGGACGCGGGGTGGAGCAGCATGGTAGCTCGTCGGGCTCATAACCCGAAGGTCGTCGGTTCAAATCCGGCCCCCGCAACCAAATTTCACGCATTCCTTCGCTCAGGAAAGCGGTCGCTGCGAGGCGACAATCAGGGTAAAGCGCCAAGCCCCGATTTGACATCGGGGCTTTTTGTTATGTGCAATTTACTCTGAGTTTGTACTTCATCTGGGCTATATGCCCTTTTTTTGTTTTTTCGGAGGGTAACTTTGGCTACGTTGGAACAGCGTTTGACCGATCTGCTCGAGGCGCCGATCAAAGCCTTGGGTTTTGAACTTTGGGGTGTGGAGTTTATCCGTGCGGGTAAACACTCGACCCTGCGTGTCTTCATCGACAGCGAGCAGGGTGTGACCGTTGAACATTGCGCCGAAGTGAGCCGTCAGGTCGGTGCCATCATGGACGTTGAAGATCCCATCACCGAGGAGTATTACCTGGAAGTCTCCTCACCCGGTCTGGATCGTCCCCTGTTCAAGGTTGCCCAGTTCGAAAAATACGTTGGCCAGGAGGCGGCGGTGCAGCTTCGAATGGCAACAAATAACCGCCGCAAGTTCAAAGGCGTAATCAAAGCCGTGCAGGGGGATACCATCACCCTGACGGTAGACGGTAAGGACGAGCTGTTCGCTTTCACCAATATCCAAAAAGCGAACATAGTGCCGAACTTTGGTTAACGAGGCTATCGGATATGAATAAAGAAATTTTGCTGGTCGTTGACGCAGTGTCAAACGAGAAAGCCGTGCCCCGCGAGAAGATCTTCGAGGCGCTGGAAACCGCGCTGGCGACGGCGACCAAGAAGAAATACGAAGGCGAAATTGAAGTGCGGGTCGAAATCGACCGCAAGACCGGTGATTACGACACCTATCGCCGCTGGGTCGTGGTGGCCGATCAAGCCTCCATGGAGAACGCTTACGGTGAAATTACCCTGGAAGCGGCCCAGATCGATGACCCCGAGATCCAGGTCGGTGACTATGTAGAAGATCAGATTGAATCTGTGACCTTCGATCGCATCACCACCCAGACCGCCAAGCAGGTTATCGTGCAGAAAGTGCGCGAGGCCGAGCGTTCCCAGGTCGTTGACCAGTTCAAGGACAAGGAAGGCACCATCATCAGTGGTGTGGTCAAGAAGAGCAACCGTGACAATGTCATCCTGGATCTGGGCAGCAATGCCGAGGCGGTGATCTTCCGTGACGACATGCTGCCGCGCGAGACCTTCCGCCCCGGTGACCGCATCCGTGGCCTGCTCTACGCCGTGCGTCCCGAGGCCCGTGGCTCCCAGCTGTTCGTCAGCCGCTCCAGCCCGGACTTCTTGAAAGAGCTGTTTCGCATCGAAGTACCGGAGATCGGCGAAGAGATGATCGAAATCATGGGCGCCGCCCGTGATCCGGGCTCCCGCGCCAAGATCGCGGTCAAGACCAACGATCGTCGCATCGACCCGATCGGTGCCTGTATCGGCATGCGCGGTGCCCGCGTTCAGGCGGTTTCCGCCGAACTGAGCGGTGAGCGCGCCGACATCGTGCTCTACGATGACAACCCGGCCCAATACGTGATCAATGCCATGGCGCCGGCCGATGTGGCCTCCATCATCGTCGATGAAGACAACCACACCATGGACATCGCCGTGGAAGCCGCCAACCTGGCCCAGGCTATCGGCCGCAACGGTCAGAACGTGCGTCTGGCTTCCCAGCTGACCGGTTGGGAGCTGAACGTCATGACCGTCGAGGACATGCGTGCCAAGCACCAGGCCGAGAACGACCGCATCATGAACCTGTTCACCAGCACCCTGGACATCGACGACGATTTCGCCGGTCTGCTGATGGAAGAGGGCTTCTCTACCCTGGAAGAGATCGCCTTCGTCCCGGTCAACGAGCTGCTGGCCATCGACGGTCTGGATGAAGACATGGTCGAAGAGCTGCGCACCCGTGCCAAGGATGCCCTGACCACCAAGGCCCTGGCCAAAGAAGAATCGTTCGAAGGCGTCGAGCCTTCCGAAGAACTGCTCGGTCTCAAAGGCCTGGATCGCGAACTGGCCTATGCTCTGGCTGCTCGCGGTATCGGCAATCTGGAAGATCTGGCAGAGCAAGGCATCGATGACCTTGCCGACATTGAAGGGCTGACGGCTGAGAAAGCCGGTGAGCTGATTATGGCTGCTCGCAATATCTGTTGGTTCGGGGAAGAGCAGTCCAGTTAAGATCAAACGGAGGAAAATGAATGGCAGAAGTATCAGTCAAACAACTTGCCACTGACATCGACACACCGGTTGATCGTCTTCTCCAGCAGTTTGTCGATGCCGGTATCAGCAAGAACAAGGCCGACGATCTGGTCAGCGAGTCCGAGAAACAGACTCTGCTGGCCCATCTGAAGAAACAGCATGGAGGTGACGAGGTCACCGCACCTGCCCGCATGACCTTGCAGCGCAAGACCAAGAGCACCCTGAGTGTTCAAGGCACTGGCGGCAAGAACAAGGAAGTGCAGGTAGAAGTGCGCAAGTCTCGCACCTATGTAAGACGTTCGGCGCTGGAAGATGAACAGCGTCAGGCGGAAGCCGAGGAAAAAGCGCGTTTGGAAGCAGAAGAAAAAGCCCGTCACGAGGCCGAAGAGAAGGCTCGTCGTGAGGCTGAGGAGAAGGCTCGCCTGGCGGCTGAGCAGGCTCGTCGTGAAGCTGAGGAAAAGGCGCGCATCGAGGCACAATCAAAGGCCAGGCAGGCTCAGCAGCCCGCCAAAGCAGCCGGTAGCACAGCTCAGCAAGAGGCAGAAAAGATGGCCAAGCGCGAAGCAGAAGAACTGAAGCGCCAACAGGAACAAACAGCTTTGCAAAAAGCTGAGGAACTCGCCGCTCAGAAAGCCGAAGAGGCTCGTCTGATGGCGGAACAAAATGCGGCCCGCTGGGCCGAGGAAGAAGCCGCTCGCGCCAAAGAGAGCAGCGACTACCACCTGACCACCAACAAGCATGCTCAGGCAGCCGAAGACGAACTGGATCGCAAAGAAGAGACCAGCCGTCGCACCGCCGCCGCCGCCAAGGGTCCGAAGAAACCGGGCCGTCGCGAGGATGATCGCAACTCCCGCGATCCCCGTGCCCGCAAGGGCAAGCGTGGCAAGATGGCCATGCCCAACGCCATGAAGCACGGCTTCAACAAGCCGGCCGCCGTGGTCAACCGTGACGTCGTCATCGGCGAGACCATCACAGTGGCGGAGCTCGCCAACAAGATGGCGGTCAAGGGTGTCGAAGTCATCAAGGCGATGATGAAGATGGGCGCCATGGCCACCATCAACCAGGTCATCGACCAGGAGACCGCTCAGCTGGTTGCCGAGGAGATGGGCCACAAGGTGGTGCTGCGTCGCGAGAACGAGCTGGAAGAGGCGGTACTGTCTGATCGTGACGAGACCTCCGAAGCCAAGCCGCGCGCGCCGGTCGTGACCATCATGGGTCACGTCGACCACGGCAAGACCTCGCTGCTGGACTACATCCGCAAGGCCAAGGTCGCCGCGGGCGAAGCCGGTGGCATTACCCAGCACATCGGTGCCTACCACGTCGAGACCGACAGTGGCATGATCACCTTCCTGGATACCCCGGGTCACGCCGCGTTCACCTCCATGCGTGCTCGTGGTGCCAAGGCGACCGACATCGTCGTGCTGGTGGTGGCTGCCGATGACGGCGTCATGCCGCAGACCATCGAAGCCATCCAGCACGCCAAGGCGGCGGAAGTGCCCCTGGTGGTGGCGGTCAACAAGATCGACAAGCCCGAAGCGGATCCGGATCGCGTCAAGACCGAGCTGGCCCGTTACAACGTCATGTCCGAGGACTGGGGTGGCGATTGCCAGTTCGTTCACGTCTCCGCCAAATCCGGCGAAGGCATCGACGAGCTGCTGGAAGCTATCCTGATCCAGTCCGAAGTACTGGAATTGAAAGCGGTGGTCGATGGCATGGCCAACGGCGTCGTGATCGAGTCCTTCCTGGACAAGGGTCGTGGCCCGGTTGCCACCGTGCTGGTACAAGAAGGTACCCTGCGCCAGGGGGACATCGTCCTCTGTGGTCTCGAGTACGGCCGGGTGCGCGCCATGCGTGACGAACTGGGTCGCGAGATCAAGGAAGCGGGTCCGTCCCTGCCGGTAGAGATCCTGGGTCTGTCCGGGGTGCCGTCAGCCGGTGACGAAGCCACCGTCGTGCGTGACGAGAAGAAGGCCCGCGAAGTGGCGCTCTATCGTCAGGGCAAGTTCCGCGAAGTCAAGCTGGCTCGCCAGCAGAAGGCCAAGCTGGAGAACATGTTCGCCAACATGACCGAGGGCGAAGTGTCCGAAGTGAACGTGGTGATCAAGGCCGACGTACAGGGCTCAGTGGAAGCGATCTGCGATGCGCTGGTCAAGCTCTCCACCGAAGAGGTCAAGGTCAAGATCGTGGGCTCCGGCGTGGGTGGCATCACCGAAACCGACGCGACCCTGGCTGCCGCCTCCAGCGGCATCCTGGTGGGCTTCAACGTCCGTGCCGACGCCTCTGCCCGCAAGGTCATCGAGGCCGAGAACCTGGATCTGCGCTACTACTCCGTCATCTATGACCTGATCGACGAAGTGAAGCAGGCCATGAGCGGCATGCTGGCTCCCGAGTATCGTCAGGAGATCATCGGTCTGGCTCAGGTCCGCAGCGTGTTCAAGTCGCCGAAATTCGGCGCCGTGGCGGGCTGCATGGTCACCGAAGGTGTGGTCAAGCGCTCCAACCGTATCCGTGTTCTGCGTGACAACGTGGTCATCTATGAAGGCGAACTGGAATCCCTGCGCCGCTTCAAGGATGACGTCAACGAAGTCAAGAACGGCTACGAGTGCGGCATCGCGGTCAAGAACTACAATGACGTACGCGAAGGCGACCAGATCGAAGTTTACGAGACTGTTGAAATCCAACGGACTCTGTAAGCCGAGAGCAAGACAAAATAGGGGGCTGAGGCCCCCTTTTATCGCAGGATAGAATATGGCCAGAGAATTCAGCCGGACCAACAGGGTCGGCCAGCAGATCCAGCGCGAAATCGCGCTCATTCTGCAGCGCGAGGTGAAAGACCCGCGCATCGGCATGGTAACCGTCTCGGACGTGGAAGTGTCCAAGGACCTCAACTATGCCAAGGTATATGTCACCTTCTTGCAGCTCGACAGCGATGCCGATCGCATCAAGGAAGGGCTCAAGGGCCTGACCGAGGCGGCCGGTTACATCCGCAGCCTGCTGGGCAGCGCCATGCGTCTGCGGGTGGTGCCCGAGCTGCGTTTCTACTACGACCAGACCCTGGTCGAGGGGATGCGTCTCTCCAACCTGGTGACCAACACAGTGCGTGACGACAAGCGTCGCATGGCCGAAGCCGGCCGTGAAGACGAAGCGCCCGCCGCCGATGACAAGACAGAGGATAACGCCTGAGATGTCTCGTAGACGTCGTTTCAAGGGCCGTGACGTACACGGCATCCTGCTGCTGGACAAGCCGACCGGGCTGACCTCCAACGATGTGTTGCAGAAGGTCAAGCGCATCTACAATGCCGCCAAGGCTGGTCACACCGGCGCCCTGGATCCCCTGGCGACCGGCATGCTGCCGATCTGCCTGGGCGAGGCCACCAAGTTCTCCCAGTACCTGCTGGAGGCGGACAAGCGCTATGAGGTGACCGCCAAGCTGGGCGAGCGCACCAATACCAGCGATTCCGACGGCGAAGTGGTCTCCACCCGTCCGGTGAACGTGGCCGTTGGCACCCTGATCGAGGCCCTGGACCAGTTCCGCGGCCCCATCATGCAGGTGCCGTCCATGTATTCGGCCCTCAAGCACAACGGTCGCCCCCTCTACGAATATGCCCGCGAAGGCATCGAAATCGAGCGGGAAGCGCGCCCCATCACCATCTTCGAACTCAAGCTGATCGGCTTCGAGGGGGACGAGGTGAAGCTGGAGGTGCACTGCAGCAAGGGCACCTACATTCGCTCCCTGGTGGACGATCTGGGGGAAGTGCTCGGCTGTGGCGCCCACGTCACCGCCCTGCGTCGCACCCAGGTGGCCCAGTATCCGTACGAGCGGATGCTGACCCTGGGGCAGCTCGAGTGCATCTTCGAGCAGACCAAGGCCGAGAGCGTGCCGCCCCGGGAGCAGCTCGATCCCCTGTTGCTGCCGATGGACACGGCGGTGGCCTCCCTGCCCGAGGTGAACATGCTGGCGGTGATCGCCGCCTATGTGAACCAGGGTCAGGCGGTCCAGGTGCCGGGTGTCCCCGCCAGCGGCCAGGTCCGCATGACGGTCGGCCCCGAGCGCGAATTCATCGGCGTGGGCGAGATCGACGACGAAGGGCGGGTTGCCCCCAAGCGTCTGGTTCGTTATCACGACGAGGAGTAATGGCGGCAGGGCGGCGGGCGAGTTAGCCATTGCGTTACGGGTCCGCTGCGATTATGATACCGCCCTCATTTCACGGCTGAATTAGAGATTGGCTGTGAACCTTTAAACACTCTATCGGAGTAATACCATGTCTCTAAATGCTGAGATCAAAGCTCAAATCGTTGCTGACAACGCTCGTTGCGCCAACGACACCGGCTCCCCCGAAGTGCAAGTTGCCCTGCTGACTGCCCAGATCAACCATCTGCAAGGTCACTTCAAGGAGCACTCCAAGGATCACCACGGTCGTCGCGGTCTGCTGCGCATGGTTTCCCAGCGTCGCAAGCTGCTGGACTACCTGAAGCGTAAAGACGTTCAGCGTTACGCTGCTCTGATCGCCAAGCTGGGTCTGCGTCGTTAATCGACCACAGATTTTGCGAAAAGGGGAACCGCGAGGTTCCCCTTTTTTTTTGGTCTTGCCAAGTGGTTGTCTTGTCACTCAATTCATGTAACCGCTTACGTTTTGGTTCGGATCAAGTATACTTGCACGCGAATTTAAAGAGCCAAATTGTCAAAAGGAAATTCACGTGAATCCTATTGTAAAGTCATTCCAGTACGGTCAACACACCGTCACACTGGAAACCGGTGTGATGGCCCGTCAAGCCACTGCGGCCGTCATGGTCAGCATGGACGATACCTGCGTATTTGTGACCGTTGTCGGCAAGAAAGAGGCCGACCACGGCCGCGACTTCTTCCCGCTGACCGTCAACTATCAGGAGCGTACCTATGCTGCTGGTCGCATCCCGGGTGGTTTCTTCCGTCGTGAAGGCCGTCCCAGCGAAGGCGAGACCCTGATCTCCCGCCTGATCGACCGCCCCATCCGCCCGCTGTTCCCGGAAGGCTTCCTCAATGAGGTTCAGGTGGTTGCCACCGTCATGTCCGTCAACCCGGCCGTGTCTCCCGATATCGTTGCCATGATCGGTGCCTCCGCGGCCCTGGCCATCTCCGGCATCCCGTTCGGTGGCCCCATCGCCGCCGCCCGCGTCGGTTACATGAACGGCCAGTACGTGCTGAACCCGACCACCACAGAACTGCCCCAGAGCGATCTGGATCTGGTGGTTGCCGGTACTGCCAACGCGGTGCTGATGGTGGAATCCGAAGCGGCCATCCTCTCCGAAGAGGTGATGCTGGGCGCCGTGGTCTTTGGCCACGATCAGATGCAGGTGGTGATCAACGCCATCAACGAATTCGCCGCCGACGTGGGCACCCAGCCCTGGGATTGGACCCCGCCTGCCGTCAACGAGGCGCTGAAAGCCAAGATCGCCGAGCTGGCCACCGCCGAACTGGGTGAAGCCTACCGCATCACCGAGAAGGCCGTGCGTTATGCCGCCATCGGCGCCATCAAGGCCCGCGTGGTTGAGCAAGTCATCGCCTCCGGCGTGGAAGAAGACGCCAAGAAGATTGGCGAAGAGTTCCACAGCCTGGAGAGCCGCATCGTCCGTGGCCGCGTCGTCCGTGGCGAGCCGCGTATCGATGGTCGCGATCCCGAGATGATCCGTGCCCTGCACGTGGGCACCGGCGTGCTGCCGCGCGCTCACGGCTCCGCCCTGTTCACCCGTGGCGAGACTCAGGCCATGGTCGTCGCTACTCTGGGTACCGAGCGTGACGCCCAGAACATCGACGAGCTGACCGGCCACCGTGCCGACCGCTTCATGCTGCACTACAACTTCCCGCCGTACTGCGTCGGCGAGACCGGCATGATGGGCAGCCCCAAGCGTCGCGAAATAGGTCACGGCCGTCTGGCCAAGCGCGGCGTGGCCGCCGTGATGCCGAGCGCCGCCGAGTTCCCGTACGTGGTGCGTGTGGTCTCTGAGATCACCGAATCCAACGGCTCCTCCTCCATGGCTTCCGTCTGTGGTTCCTCCCTGGCGCTGATGGATGCCGGTGTGCCGATCAAGGCGTCCGTTGCCGGTATCGCCATGGGTCTGGTGAAGGAAGAAGAAGGCTTCGTGGTGCTGTCCGACATCCTGGGTGACGAAGATCACCTGGGCGACATGGACTTCAAGGTGGCCGGTACTACTCAAGGTATCACTGCGCTGCAGATGGACATCAAGATCGAAGGCATCACCAAAGAGATCATGGAGATAGCCCTCAAGCAAGCCCGTGGTGCTCGCCTGCACATCCTGAAGGTGATGGACGAAGCCATCCAGGCTCCCCGCAGCGAGATCTCCGATTTCGCCCCGCGCATCCATACCATCAAGATCAATCCCGAGAAGATCAAGGATGTCATCGGCAAGGGCGGGTCCGTGATCCGCGCCCTGACCGAAGAGACCGGCACCAACATCGAGCTGGATGATGACGGTACCGTCCGCATCTCCGCCGTGGCCAACGAGGCCGCCATGGAAGCCATTCGTCGCATCGAGGCCATCACCGCCGAGATCGAAGTGAACCGCATCTATGAAGGCAAGGTGGTGCGTCTGGCCGACTTCGGCGCCTTCGTCAACATCCTGCCGGGTAAAGACGGTCTGGTGCACATCTCCCAGATCACCGACGCCCGCGTCCAGAACGTGGCCGACCACCTGGCCATCGGTGACGTGGTCAAGGTGAAGGTACTGGAAGTGGATCGTCAGGGCCGTGTGCGTCTCTCCATCAAGGAAGCGAATGCACCGACCGAGGCCGCCGCACCGGTTGCCGAGGTGGCCGTTGCCGCCGCCGAAGAGCCTGCCGCCGAATAAGGCGAGTCCATGGTGAAGAAGCCGACCTCAGGGTCGGCTTTTTTTTGTCCGGATGTGGCTGGCGTCTTCTCGGTGCCGGATGGGTTGTTTCTTTTGAGACTCATTGTTATAAGGGACGACCGCCTTCAGCCGTCATAAGGAGATGCACCATGTCGTGGGCCTATCTCAGGCAGTTCCCCATCCTGGTCTGGATCGTCATTCTGGGTACCTTCATGGTGCGCACCAGTTTCTTCATGGTGTGGCCCTTTCTCTCCATCCTGCTCTACCGTGACCATGGGCTCTCGGCGACCCTGATCGGCCTCATCCTGGGGGCCACGGCGGCGCTCTCGACCCTGGTCAGCTTCTATGGCGGCTGGCTCTCTGACAAGTGGGGGCGGCGCAACATACTGCTTTTCGGCTGTCTGGTCTCGGCGGCGAGTTTCGTCCTGCTCGGCCTCTCCCATCAGGTGAGCTGGCTGGCGCTGGGGGTGATCGGCAGCGGCCTCTCCTACGGTCTCATCGATTCGCCGGGCAAGGCGCTGATGGCCGACAACCTGGCCGAGCCCAAGGCCCGCGAGCTGGCCCTGCACCTGCGCTACTTTCTGCTCAACCTGGGGGCCGCCCTCGGCCCCCTGATCGGGGTCAGCTATGGCCTGAGCGCCCGCCAGGAGACCTTCCTGCTGCTGGGGGCCAGCTATCTGCTGCTGGGCTTGCTCTTTGTCATGGGATTCAGACTGACCCCTCGTCAGGTGGCGAGTCCGGTGGGTCCCGGCATGCGCGCCGTGCTGCGGGTGCTCGGGCGAGATCGCGCTTTCCTGCTGCTGACCCTGGCCAACCTCCTGCTGATGCTGGTCTACGCCCAGTTCGAATCGCCGCTGATCCAGTACCTGACCCGGGCCGGCACCCCCGAGGTGGCGCGGCTGGTCGGTCTGCTGGTCACTGCCAATGCGCTCACCATAGTGCTGTTGCAGTTTCCGCTGCTCCACCTCACCGCGCGCTGGTGCAACAAACGCAGGTTGCAGCTCGGGGTGGCGCTGTTTCTCGGTGCCCAGCTGCTGTTCGCCCTCGGAGATACCGCCATCTGGTGGCACTGGATAGTGGCGGTGATCCTGCTGAGCGTGGGGGAGTGCATCCTTTTTCCCTTGCTCAATGTGCTGATCGATCAGATGGCACCGGCGCACCTCAAGGGCAGCTATTTCGGGGCGGCCTCCCTGTCCGGGCTCGGTGTGGCCATGGGGGCCCTGTTGGGGGGCTGGATGATAGCCCACTGGGGCGGCGGCTGGCTCTACGGACTCATGACCCTGCTCTGTCTGGCCATCCTGATCCTGTACGAGGCCAGCGCCCGGGAGCCTCGCCCCGAGGCGGTCAGCCCCTGTCCCGGGGAGGGATAGCGGGCGGCGGTGCCGGCATGGGACAGCCCGCAGGAGTCTGTCAGAAGGTGAGTACCTTGTCCGCCGCCAGGGTCCACTGGGCCAGCAGAGGCAGGCTGCCAATCTCGATGCCCTCGATGAGGGGCAGTGCCGTGATGCCGCGCGCATCGGTGCAGCTCTTGCACAGGCGAATGGTGCTGCCCTGGGCCAGCAGGATCTCCAGCATCTGGCGCAGGTTGTAGCCCTCGGCCGGGGCCTGGCCCGCGAGGGCTGCACCGACCGCATCGGACATCAGGAAGAGTTGCAGGCTGGCACCGCCCTGCTCGCCCAGGGCAATGGCGAGACGCAGGGCATTGAACAGGGATTCGTTGCCGTAGGGGGCGCCGTTGGCAATGATGAGGATATGTTGGGTCATGTGGGTCTCCTGATTGGAAGGGCCATTGTAGCCCGGCCGGATTGGGGTTGACGTGATGTCGCACAAACTCTGTCGTAGCGCTTTTCCCGTGGCTTGACCCTGGCGAGTGGGTGCGGTCTGATAGGCGACCATCAAACATGACAGAGGAGTGAGGTCGTTATGTGGAAGCTTGCGGGAGTCGGCATGCTGCTGTTGGCAGGTCAGGCTTATGGCAACC
Organism: Aeromonas sobria; assembly: GCF_050266975.1. Taxonomy (GTDB): domain Bacteria; phylum Pseudomonadota; class Gammaproteobacteria; order Enterobacterales; family Aeromonadaceae; genus Aeromonas; species Aeromonas sobria_B. The sequence continues at coordinate 93,647 of NZ_JBKISU010000005.1, read as the reverse complement.
AGGAGGTGTGGTGTCAGGCCCGGCAGCAGGCGGTGGCAGAGCAACTGGCCAGTGCCCGTGCCCACGGCAACGGGGAGCAAGTGGCTGGGCTGGAGCGGGCATTGCGCAACATAGAGACCCATTGCACCGATGCCGGGCTGCTCGAGGAGAGCGACGAGCAGCTGGTTGAGCTCAAGGCCAAGGTGGATGAGCGCCTCAGCGAGTTGCAGAGCGCCAGGGTCACGGGCAAGCCGGACAAGATTGCCAAGAAACAGGGCAAGCTGGATGAGGCTCAGGCCAAGTATCAGCAGGCGCTGATCCACAATGGCGCGCTGCGTGCCCTTGTCGAGTCCAAGGGCAAGTAGGCGGAGCTATCTGTTGTCATCGGCAGATAACAATCAGGCCGGGCATGAGCCCGGCCTGATTGTTGATGCCATGGCGGATGGCATCAGCTGCGATGCAGCTTCACACACTGTTCATCAGCTGCGCTGCCTCTCCATATAAGCAGGCAGTCCGTGGGTCGCAGATGCTGATGCCGGTGTTACTGCCTGTGCAGCGTCACAAACTTGTCCATCAGCTGCTCTTGCGTCTCTACGTGAGCGGGATCCCAGATGATGCAGTCGATCGGGCAGACGCTGATGCAGGTGGGCTTCTCATAGTGGCCGACGCATTCGGTGCACAGATCGGGATTGATCTCGTAGATGGCCTCTCCCAGGCTGATGGCCTGGTTCGGACACTCGGGATCGCACATGTCGCAGTTGATGCACTTGTCGGTGATGAGCAGCGCCATCTCAGGCCGCCGAGTGGGGCTGGCGAGTATCCTGACGCTCTCCCAGATTGCGCAGCAGTATGCCGTAGTTGATGTCGACCTCTTTGGGGACGGGCACATAGACCACATGGCCGTTGCCCGGCGCGGTATCGATAAGTTCCCCCTTGCGGTTCTGCATCTGCTCCAGGTTGAAGCTGACGTTGCCCTGCGGCGTCATCAGCTCCAGGCTGTTGCCCACCAGAAACTTGTTCTTCACTTCCACTTCCACCATGTCGCCATCGCGACCGGTGATCTCGCCGACGAACTGCTGGGTGTCGGAGACGGAGTAGCCATAGTCGTAGTTCTGGTACTCGCTGTGGTTGTGGCGGCGCAGGAAGCCCTCGGTGTAGCCACGGTGGGCCAGGTTCTCGAGGGTGCCCATCAGGGTCGGATCGAACGGACGACCGGCGACTGCATCGTCGATGGCCTTGCGATAGACCTGGGCGGTACGGGCGCAGTAGTAGAAGGACTTGGTGCGCCCTTCGATTTTCAGGGAATGCACGCCCATCCTGGTCAGGCGCTCCACGTGCTCGACGGCGCGCAAGTCCTTGGAGTTCATGATGTAGGTGCCGTGCTCGTCCTCGAACGCCGTCATGAACTCGCCCGGACGGTTGGACTCTTCCAGCAGCACCAGGGCATCGGTCGGCTTGCCGGCGCCAAGGGTCGGATCCACTTTCTGCACGGCGATGGGCTCCTGACGGTGCACGATCTGGCCCACGTCATCTTCCTTGCCTTCGTGCACCTTGTACTCCCAGCGGCAGGAGTTGGTGCAGGTGCCCTGGTTGGGATCGCGCTTGTTGATGTAGCCGGAGAGCAGGCAGCGGCCGGAGTAGGCCATGCACAGGGCGCCGTGGACGAAGACTTCCAGCTCCATCTCCGGCACCTGCATGCGGATCTCCTCGATCTCGTCCAGGGACAGCTCGCGGGACATGATGGCGCGGGTCAGGCCCATCTGATGCCAGAACTTCACCGTGGCCCAGTTGACCGCGTTGGCCTGCACCGAGAGGTGAATGGGCATGTCCGGGAAGGCTTCGCGCATCATCATGATGAGGCCCGGATCTGACATGATCAGCGCATCCGGCTTCATCTCCACCACGGGACGCATGTCGCGGATGAAGGTCTTGAGCTTGGAGTTGTGGGGCTGGATGTTGGCCACCACATAGAACTGCTTGCCCAATGCGTGGGCCTCGTTGATGCCGAGCTGCAGGTTGGCGTGATCGAATTCGTTGTTGCGCACCCGCAGGCTGTAGCGCGGCTGGCCCGCATAGACGGCGTCGGCGCCATAGGCATAGGCGTAACGCATGTTCTTGAGGGTCCCGGCGGGGGAGAGCAATTCTGGTCTGAACATGATTTTCTCGCTGGTCTGATTGCAAATCAGGACGACGCCACCTGATGGCGCCGCAATGAGGCTGGCACTCTCCTCTATGGAGGTGATGCCATCCCGATAAGGGTGCGAGATTGTACTCGTCCCCAGGCCATCATGCAATTTGGCCTGGGCTGGCTGTGATCGACCGGACCTGGGAAGGGGGTCAAGGGGATGTGGCAGTCAAGCGCGATTCCTGTGGGGCTTGCTGAGGGGCAGGTGTCATGGCCTGGGCCAGCCAGGACCAGTCGAGCCTGGGCGTATCCGCCTTGAATCGCTGGTAGGCCTGGCCCTGCGCAACGGTCAGGAACAGGGTGCTCGGCAGGCCGAGGCGGTTGAGATAACGCACCATGACGTCCCCTTGGTAATGGCGCAGCCGTTGCTGCAGCTCGGGCAGCGTCAACCCTTGCTCCCGACCCCTCTCATCCCAGATTTCAAACATATGAAGACGCTCCATGCGACGCTATGGGGTGACTGTTTCGAAAAAGCGGGGGCAGGGCAATTGTCAGATCTGACAGGGGGAAAAGCGAAAACCCGGCGCAGGGCCGGGTTCTCTGAAGAATGGTGGAGGGAGAAGGATTCGAACCTTCGAAGGCAGAGCCGTCAGATTTACAGTCTGATCCCTTTGGCCGCTCGGGAACCCCTCCACAGGGGCATTGCTTTTTACAGGCCTTTCTTATCAATCAGGAAGATGGTGGAGGGAGAAGGATTCGAACCTTCGAAGGCAGAGCCGTCAGATTTACAGTCTGATCCCTTTGGCCGCTCGGGAACCCCTCCACGGGGTATTTTCCTGATTTTTGCACTTGAAATGGTGGAGGGAGAAGGATTCGAACCTTCGAAGGCAGAGCCGTCAGATTTACAGTCTGATCCCTTTGGCCACTCGGGAACCCCTCCTCAAGTGCGAGGCGCATACTAACAGATCCCACGGCTTTGTGAAGCCCCGATTTGCAATCTATGCAGAAAAATATGCGAGTCGCTTATTTTTTGATATCTAGCGTTCAAAATTCAATCTTTTCATAGGCTTCATGTCGGATTGATCGCAAGTGAACCCAGGGATCCCCCCCGGGTTTGGCCGCCCGAGCCCCGCAATGTGAATGGAGCAAACCAGGGTTTTATACTGGATTGCGCTCTTTTTTCTGTGAATGTGATGGGGAATGGGTTTGAGTGTGGACTTTGCTGCTACCTGATCTTAATCTCGCCATGTTATCTAACTGTTAACATGGAATGTGACCCTATGCAGCCTCTCGAAGTCGCCGTCCTGCGCGGCCAGTTTCCCGCCCTCAATCAGTTGATCGATGGCAAGTCCCCCCTCTTCTTCGACGGCCCAGGTGGTGCCCAGGTCCCTCATGCCGTACTGGGAGCCATGACGGACTACCTGGGACGCTTCAACGCCAACCTGGGCGGCACCTTCTTCTCCGGCAGAGAGACGGAGCAGCAGGCGCTGCGGGCCCGTCAGGGGGCGGCGACCCTGCTGGGGGCCGAGCATTGGCAGGAGATAGTGTTCGGTGCCAACTTCACCAGCCTCACCTTCGCCTTCAGCCGTGCCCTGGCACGGGAGTGGCAGGCGGGGGACGAGATAGTCGTCTCCGCCCTGGATCACTACTCCAACGTCTCCAGCTGGCAGCAGGCGGCGGAGGATAGGGGCGTCATCGTCCACCAGGCGCGGGTCGATGCCGGCACTGGTGGGCTCGACATGGCGCACCTGCTGAGCCTGCTCGGGCCGCGCACCCGGCTGGTGGCGGTGACGGCGGCCTCCAATACCACGGGCACCCTGGTGGACATTCCCGCCATCGCCGACGCGGTACACGGGGTTGGCGCCCTGCTCTATGTGGATGCGGTGCATTTCGCCCCCCATGAGCGCATCGACGTGCAGGCCTGGGATTGCGACTTCCTCGGCTGCTCCGCCTACAAGTTCTTCGGGCCGCATCTGGGCATCCTCTATGGCAAGCTGGCCCATCTGGAGCGACTGACCCCCTACAAGGTGGAACCGGCCAAGAATGTCTCCCCCTACAAGTGGGAGACGGGCACCCAGAGCTGGGAGGCCCTGGCGGGGCTTGAGGCCACCATCGAGTACCTGGCCTCCCTCTCCGGCCTGACGGCCCGGGAGGCTTCCCTGGAGGAGCGGCTCGATATCGGCTTCGCCCGCAGTCATGCCCACGAGCAGCAGCTGAGCGCGCACCTGCTGGCCAAGCTGGCGGAGCGTCCCTGGCTCACCCTCCATGGTATCCGGGGCACGGCGGGGCGCACCCCCACCTTCGCCCTCACCTCGCAGCGGCACACCCCGGCCCAGATGGCGACCCATCTCGGCGAGCATCAGGTGTGCAGTTGGGCGGGTCACTTCTATGCGCTCGGGCTGATAGCGGCGCTCGACGTCGGGGAGGGGGGGGTGCTGCGCATCGGCTGCATGCACTACAACACCCTGGCCGAGATAGACAGGCTGTTCGCCCTGCTGGACGCCATGGCGCGCTGAGCCGGGGCGCCGCCCTGAGAGCGACTAGCTGGCGATCAGCTGGTGGATCTGGTCGAGGGGCACTGTGTGGCGGGCCGCCCCCAGCTTGAGCGCCTCCTTGGGCATGCCAAAGACCACGCAGGAGGCCTCGTCCTGTGCATAGGTCATGGCGCCCGCGTCCAGCATCTCCTTGAGGCCGCGGGCGCCGTCATCCCCCATGCCGGTCATGATGATGCCGGTGGCATTCTTGCCGGCGTGCTTGGCGACGGAGCGAAACAGCACATCGACCGAGGGACGATGACGGTTGATGAGGGGACCATCCATCACATCCACGTGATAGTAGGCGCCGCTGCGCTTGAGCAGCATGTGCTTGCCCCCCGGCGCTATCAGGGCGAGGCCGGGGATCACCCTGTCGTTGTGGCACGCCTCGCGCACTTCTATCTGGCACAGGCCGTTGAGCCGGGCGGCGAAGGCGGCGGTGAATTTCTCCGGCATGTGCTGGACGATGACGATGCCCGGGCTGACCCTGGGCAGGGCGGTGAGTACCCGCTCCAGGGCCTGGGTGCCGCCGGTGGAGGTGCCCAGCGCCACGATCCGCTCCGTGGTCTGGGCCATGGCCTGGGAGGGGGCGGGCAGCCAGCCATCCATGTCTATCCTGGGGGGCACGGTGAGCGGCGGCTTGCCCAGTCGCTTGAGATTGGCCATGGCCGCGCCGCGCACCGCCATGGCCAGCTCGTGAGCGGACTCCTGCAGGAAGCCCTTCAGCCCCATGGTGGGCTTGGTGATGATGCTGACCGCCCCGGCCGCCCCGGCCGCCCCGGCCGCCATGGCCTGCAGGCTGGTCTCGGCCCCCCGGGTGGTGAGGGAGGAGCAGATCACCACAGGGGTCGGCCGCTCGGCCATGATCTTTTGCAGGAAGGTGATGCCGTCCATGCGCGGCATCTCCACATCCAGCACTATCACATCCGGCCAGGCCTTCTTGAGTTTCTCCAGGGCAAACAGGGGATCCGAGGCGGTGGCGATGACACTGATATCCGGTTCCCGCTCCAGCACGCTCTGCAACACCTGCCTGACCACGGCGGAATCATCGACCAGCATGACGGTGATCTGTTTCATTGGCTTGTCCTTGTTCGGTAAGAGAGCGACTACCTGAGGCCGGGTTCCGGTGCCAGGGGAGAGTGCCTGACCCAGACATGACCCGAGCCCAGCTCGAAGATCAGGGATCTGTGGCCTGTGCCCCCCAGATCGTGGGCGCTGACCGTCAGGCCATGGCGCCGAACCAGGCGCCAGGCCGCCGCCACATTCTGGCTGGCGATGTCCCGCGGGTGGCGATCGCAGAACTGGGGGAACATGTTGCCCCCGCCAAACAGCTTGGTCACATACTCCCTGGGGTCGCTCCCGGTCTCGTTTATCGCCGCCAGCAACAGGGCCAGGGCTTCATCTGCATACTTGCCATCCAGCCGCCCTCGGCCTGCCACTGGTGGCTGGCCGCCAGGGGGGCGGCCCGGCAACATGAAGTGGCACATGCCTCCCCAGTGGTGGTGAGGGTGCCAGAGCGTCAGGCTGACGCAAGAGCCCAACTGGGTGCGCATCTCCAGCGCCTCCTGGCTGAACAGGGCCTCACCGGGTTGCAGCTGCAGCGCCTTCATGGCCAGACTCAGGGCTTGCGGTAGATGGAAGGGGAGACGAGTTGCAGGCCGCACTGCAGGCCATGGAGGCTCTCGGCATGGCTGATGATGAGATAGCCTCCCCGGCGCAGCAGGGGCACCAGGCGGGCAAGCACCTGCTCCTTGGTCTCCCGGTTGAAGTAGATCATCACGTTGCGAATGAAGATGAGGTCGAACTGCCCCAGCTCCGGCAGCGGCTTGCTGAGGTTTATCTGGCTAAAGTGCACCCTCTCCCTGAGTTTGCGATCGATGAGAAAGGTGCCCTCCTGCAAGCCAATCCCCTTGAGGCAGTATTTCATCAGATAGGAGGTGGGGATGTTGTGGGCGCGATCCATGGCGTAGAGGCCCGCCCTGGCCTGGGCCAGGACCCGGCTGCTGATGTCCGAGGCAAGGATCTCCCAGGGAGCCGACGGCCGCCGTTCGGCCAGGGTCATGGCGAGGCTGTAGGCCTCCTCCCCGGAGGAGCTGGCGGCGCTCCAGATGCGCAGGGGTCGCCCCTGGGGAAAATCGGGCAGCACCTGCTGGCTCAGAAACTCGAAATGCTTGGGTTCGCGAAAGAAGTAGGTCTCGTTGGTGGTCAGCAGATCCAGGGCCAGCTGCAGCTCCTGTTTGGCGTCATCGTGCATGATGAGGCGAAAGTAATCGCCAAAACTTGGCAACTGGTAATGGGAGAGCCGCTTGGCGAGGCGGCTGCTGACCAGCGTCTTCTTGGCGGGAGAGAGGTCGATGCCGGCGGTCTGATGCAGCCAGCGCTGAAATTGACAGAACTCCTGATCGCTCAGGACGGCATGTTCCAACACGGGTTCTCTCCTCCCGTCACCGGGACGGGGTAGACGGGGCTGGCGGCTTGCATCTGGGTTCAAACGCGTCATAAATCACCCGTCTCATGGATCTTCGGCTGGCTTGCATGGTGGGGCGGGGAGGAGCTCCCCGCCGTTCGGATCAGAAACGGACGAAGTCGCCTTCCTCATAGGCGCGGCCATGGGCGGCCGAGAGATCCTGGGGGCCCCCCTCCTGGGCCTGATACCGGCTGCGACTGGTGCCCTTTTGTGGCGGCTGCCTGAGCTCGGTCACCGTCTTGTGCTGCACCAGGGTGAAGAACTCCATGGATTGCTGCAGCTGTTCGGCCTGGCCGCTCATCTCCTCGGCGGTGGCGGCCAGCTCCTCGCTGCTGGCGGCGTTTTGCTGGGTCACCTGGCTGAGCTGGCTCATGGCCATGTTGATCTGGCTGACCCCGGTGGATTGTTCCGCGGAGGCGGCGCTGATCTCCTGCACCAGATCCGAGGTCTTGTTGATGGAGGGCACTATCTGATCGAGCAGCTCTCCCGCCCGTTCCGCCATGTCGACGCTGCTGGAGGCCAGCTCCCCTATCTCCTGGGCCGCCACCTGGCTGCGTTCGGCCAGCTTGCGCACCTCGGCGGCGACCACGGCGAAGCCCTTGCCATGGTCACCGGCCCGGGCCGCCTCGATGGCGGCGTTGAGGGCCAGCAGGTTCGTCTGGTAGGCGATGTCATCTATGATGCTGATGCGCTTGGCGATCTGCTTCATGGCATCCACCGTCTGCTTGACCGCGTCCCCTCCCTCGATGGCCTCCTTGGCCGCCTTGCTCGCCATGCCGTCCGTGACCTGGGCGTTCTCGGTATTTTGATTGATGCTGGCGCTCATCTGCTCGATGGAGGCACTGGTCTCCTCCATGCTCGACGCCTGCTCGCTGCTCGACTGGCTGATGCTCTGGGCGGTGGCGCTCACCTGTTCCGAGGCGCTGGAGAGGTTGTCCGAGGCGCTGCGCACCTCTGTGACTATGGTGGTGAGGGCCGCTATGGTCTGGTTCAGGGCATCCTTGGTGGTACCGAACACCCCGGGATAATGGGCGTCTATCTTCTGGGTCAGATCCCCCTCGGCCAAGGCCTGCACCACCCGGATCACGTCCTTGAGGCTGGTGTCTATCACGTCGGCAATCTTGTTGATCCCCTCTCCCAGGTTCTTGAAGAAGCCCGCCTTGTCGGCGAGGGCCATGCGCTTGCTCAGCTCGCCATCGATCACCGCCTGGACTATCTCGGACACCTCCCGCTCGATGGCAACCTCCTTGGTGCGATCGCTCCACTCCACCACGGAGCCAAGGCGCTCGCCGTCATCGGCAAAGACGGGGTTGGCGACCAGGGAGAAGGTGCGGCCCCCGAGCAGGATCTGGGTGCGATAGGTGCTGGCGAGCTTGGCCAGCATGCCCCGTTGATGGCCGGGATTCTTGTGGAAGCTGTCGATGTTGCTGCCCATCAGCTGGCTGGTATTGAAGTGGGGCAGCTCGCTCTTGATGTCGTGCTCGGCCTCGACCAGCATGGTCTTGACCGACTCGTTCATGTAGATGATGTCGAGGTTGTTGTCGGCGATCATCACGTTGGTGGTGGCGCAGTCGAGGGCCTTCTTGACCCGCATGCTCTCGTCCGAGGCCTGTTTGGCGGCGGCATTGGCGGCCTTGACCTCGTTCTCGATGGCCACCTCGCGGGTGCGATCGTTCCACTCCACCACGGTCCCGAGCCGCTCCCCCTCGTCATTGACCACGGGACTCGCGATGAGGGAGAAGATGCGTCCCCCCAGGGTTATCTGGGTGCGGTAGGTCTTGTCGAGCTTGGCCAGCATGGCGCGCTGGTGGGAGGGATGCTTGTGAAAGCTGTCGATGTTCTTGCCCATGAGGCCGCTGACCTCGAACGCCGTCAGCTCCTTCTTGATGTCGCTCTCGGCCAGGGTCAGCATCTCCTTGATGGCCTCGTTCATGTAGATGATGTTGAGGTCGGTGTCGGCGATCATCAAGTTGGTGGTGGCGCCATCGAGGGCCTTGCGGACCCGGAAGTTCTCGGTGTGGGCGAGCTGGCTGGCCTGAGTCTGTGCCAGGTTGCTGCGCACCGTCTGGCCGAGGCGCTCGAGCAGCTGGTTGAACTCCTGGCACAGCGCCAGCAATGGGCCGCTCAGTCCGTCGAGGCGGATGGCTTGCTCGAACTGGCCGCTGGCGGCGGCGAGGTTGACGGCCATGGCATCCGTCAGGGTGTGATCGAGCTGGGACAACAGCCGTTCGTGGTCGTCGTTGCCAAACAACTTGCCGAAAAATGATTGAGTCATGAGCCTTATCCTTGTGCTGATACTCGAGTGATAAAAGTCTGTTGCTGCCTATTGGGTCACGGCGATGGCCGCATCCGGGCGATGGGTTATCTCATGGAGCAGGGCCATCTCGTCGATGGAGAGCACCTTCTGGGTGTTGAGCAGGATGACGAACTTGCCATTGACCTTGCCCATGCCGCTGATGAAATCGGAACGGATCCTGGCGCCGAAGCTCGGGGGCGGCTCTATCTCCTGCCTGGGAATGGTCAGCACCTCGGAGACGGCATCGACCACGACCCCTATGTCCTGGGACCCTCCCTCCTGGTCCCCCTCCTGACCCTGGGTCTCTATGATGACGATGCAGCTGCGGCGGGTGACCGTCGAGGCGGCATTGCCAAAGCGGGCGTTGAGATCGACCACAGAGACCACGGCGCCCCTCAGGTTGATGACGCCCCTGATGAACTCAGGCATCAGGGGGATGGGGGTGATGTTGCCGTACTCGATGATCTCCTTGACCCCCAGGATGTTGATGGCAAACATCTCCCCCTTGATGAGGAAGGTGAGGTACTGGGCATCGCCCTGGGTCGCCGCGGGCAGAGGCGTGGATGCCAGGGTCAGTTCGGTGGATGGATTCATGGGGCCTCCGGTCAGAAACGGACAAAGTCGGCGTCATCAACCGGCCCACCGTGGACCGGCTGCGCAGGTTGGGACGAGGTCAGGAAGTGGCCGCGAGGCTGGGCCGGCTTGGCCCGCGCCACGCTGGCGCCTCCCTGGCCCGCGGGGGCTCTGGCGGCCAGGATGAAGAAGTCCATGGTCTGCTGCAGCTCCTCCGCCTGGCTGCTCATCTCCTCGGCGGTGGCGGCCAGCTCTTCGCTGCTGGCGGCATTTTGCTGGGTGACCTGATTGAGCTGGTTCATGGCTTGGCTTATCTGGGTCACGGCCCCCGCCTGTTCGCCCGAGGCGGCGCTGATCTCCTGGACCAGGTCCGAGGTCTTGCGAATGGAGGGGACGATCCGCCCCAGCAGCTCGCCGGCGCGCTCCGCCTGCTCCACGCTGCTGCTGGAGAGTTCCCCTATCTCCTGGGCCGCCACCTGGCTGCGTTCGGCCAGCTTGCGCACCTCGGCGGCGACCACGGCAAAGCCCTTGCCATGCTCCCCGGCCCTGGCCGCCTCGATGGCGGCGTTGAGGGCCAGCAGGTTCGTCTGGTAGGCGATGTCATCTATGATGCTCACCTTGCGCGCTATCTGCTGCATGGCGCTCACCGTCTGCTGCACCGAGGTGCCGCCCTCGCCGGCCTCCTGGGCCGCCTGGCCGGCCATGGCATCGGTCTGGCGGGCGTTGTCCGTGTTCTGGTTGATGCTGGCGCTCATCTGTTCGACCGCCGTGCTGGTCTGTTCGACGCTGGCGGCCTGCTCGCTGGTGGCCTGGCTCAGAGACTGGGCGGTGACGCTCACCTGATTGGAGGCATTGCTCAGGCTGTCGGTGGCGCTGCGCACCTCGTCTATGATGCCGGTGAGGGAGGTGATGGTGTCGTTCAGGCCATCCTTGGTGCGACCGAAGACGCCGGGGTAGGGCTGCTCGATGCGCTGGGTCAGGTCGCCCTTGGAGAGGGCGGTGGCGATGCGCATCACGTCCCCCAGGCTGGTGTCCGTCACCTCGGAGAGGCGGTTGAGCAGCTCGCTCAACCGTTTCACATAACCCTGGCGCTCCGCCAGACTGATGCGGTAGCTGAAGTCCCCCTGCTCCACGGCGGCGCTCACCTGTTGCTCTATGTCATTGATGAGGGCCCCCAGCTTGTCGACCATGTATTGCATGGCCTCCAGCAGCTGGCCCGCCTCGTCCCGGGAGCTGACCTCCAGATGCACGTTCAGATCCCCCTCCGCCAGCTGGCGGGCGGCCTTGAGTGCCTGGTTGATGGGGTCCGTGATGCTGCGGATCAGGCGCAGGCCGAACCAGATGGCCGCCAGCAGCCCGACGCCGATGCCGACCATCACCATGGGCAGCAGGGTCTGGTAGGCGGACTGGGCATGGTCGAACTCCGTCTTGGCGACGTCGAGCTGCAGGTTGACCAGCTCGGTCACCTTTCTGCTGATGGGGTCGATGGCCTCATAGAGGTGGCCATCGAACTCATTGAGGGTGCCGGTCACCAGCCCCTGCCGGTTGGCCAGCAGCTGGGTGAGCCGGTCGATCTCCCGGTTTGCCGTCTCAAACAGCGCCAGAGCCTGGTCCGAGAGCCGCTGCTCGTCCGGGGTCAGGCTGGTGGCCTGATAGCGCTGCCACTCCTGGGCTATCTGCTGCTGGGCGGCCTGGATCTCCTTGAGGGCGGCATCGGCGCTGATGAGGCCGGCGTTCGCCTTGTTGACGTTGTCTACGATGGCGACGGCGTAGCGATCCGCTATCTCCTTGAGCTGCTTGAGGGGGACGACCCTGTCCTGGTAGACCCGCAGCACCCCCTGATTGCCCTGCTGCATCCCGTACAGTCCCAGGCTGCTCAGCAGCAACAGCAAGGCGCAGAGGGCGCCGAGCAGCAGGAAGAGGCGGGTCTTGATGGTGGCATCCTTGAACATGGCTCGCTCCTCCTCAATTGATACTGGGTTGGCTCTGGGGTGACCCGGTGCCAGTGTGGTTCAGCTGATGCAGTTCACGCCGGATGGCCGACTGGAGCAGGGCGGGGATATCCAGGATCAGGGCGATGTCGCCTCCCCCCAGAATGGTGGAGCCGCTGATGCCGCTCAGCTGGTTGTAGAGCTTGCCGAGGGGCTTGATGACTGTCTGCAGCTCGCCGAGCAGCTCGTCCACCACCAGCCCTGACTTCTGGCCGCCGTGGCTGACCACCACTATGTTCTCCCTGCGTCCCGGCTGGCCCGAGAGCGCGAAATAGCGTTGCAGCCGCACGAAGGGCAGCACCTCGCCGCGCAGGTTGATGTAGTCCCGGCCCTGGGTGTCTTGCAGCGCCAGCTCGGTCAGCTCGACGCATTCGATGACCATGTCCAGGGGGATGACATAGTGGGCGCTGCCGACCCGCACCAGGAAGCCGTCTATGATGGCCAGGGTCAGGGGCAGACGGATACGCACCAAGGTGCCCTTGCCCGTCTCGCTGTGCAGCTCGACGCTGCCGCGCAGGGCCTGGATGTTGCGCTTGACCACATCCATGCCGACGCCGCGCCCCGACAGCTTGGTCACCTCCTCGGCGGTGGAGAATCCCGGCTCGAAGATGAGCTGATACACCTCCTGATCGCTGAGCTGTTGTCCCGGGCTCAGGAGGTCGCGCTCCAGGGCCTTTTTCAGGATCCGCTCCCGGTCGAGGCCGGCGCCATCATCCCGGATCTCGAGCACTATACTGCCCGAGTCATGAAAGGCGTTGAGGGTCAGGGTGCCCTGGCTCGGCTTGCCCGCCAGGCGGCGCCGCTCGGCCGATTTGATGCCGTGATCCATGGCGTTGCGCACCAGGTGCATCAAGGGATCGCCAATCTTCTCCACCACCGACTTGTCGAGCTCGGTGTCGGCCCCCGAGATGTGCAGTACTATGTCCTTGCCCAGCTCCTGGCTGACGTCTCGCACCACCCGTTGGAAGCGGTTGAAGGTCTCGCCGATGGGCACCATGCGCAGGTGCAGGGCACCATCCCGGATCTCCTCGACCAGCATGGTGATGACGGAGGTGGCCTCCTGCAACTGGCTGTCGCGGCAGCGCTGGGCCAGCAGATTGGCCCCCGAGCTGGCCACCACCAGTTCGCCGACCAGGTTGATGAGATCGTCGAGCTTGTCGGCGGGCACCCGCACGAAGCGCTGCTCCCTGCTTTTTTGCTCCTTGCCCTGGCTCTGCTTCCTGAGGGCGGCATCGACCACCACCTCGTCCACCGCCCCCTGGGCGACCAGGATCTCGCCGAGCCTGGGGGAGGGGTCTTCCCCCCTCTGCAGGCAGAGGCCGGCGTCCAGCTCGGCCTGGGTGAGGGCCCCCGATTTGACCAGCAGCTGGCCCAGCCGCTCGCTCTCCTCGGGCAGGGCCGCCATGAACGCCAGGTACTCCTCCACCTTGCTGTCTGGGGGCAGTATGACGATTCGGCAGTCATCGCGAACGAACTCGAACACCTCGGCGATGCTCTCCTTGCTGGCGCTGGAGTCGAAGTCGATCTCGTAGCCGAGGTGGCAGAGCTCGGGGTCGAACCCCTGCCAGGGGGGGATGGCCCCGGTGATGGTCTCCATGGTCACTATCTTGCCCAGGGTGGCGAGATAGCGCAGGAAGGAGGTGGGCTCCATGCCGCTCTTGAACACGTCCGTGCCAAAGCGCAGGGAGATGTGCCAGAGCCCGCTGGTGGTCCGGGGGGGCTCGCGCTCGATGCGTGCAGGCCCGCCGCCGTGCAGCGGGGGGAGGGCATCTTCCCGGGGTTGCCAGACGAGCAGGCGCTCGCGCAGCGCCGCCTCCCTGGCGAGATCCCCGGGGGTCGGATCTTCCCCTTGCTCGACCACTGTGCTGACCAGCAGGTTGATGTGATCGCAGCTCTCCAGCAGCACCTTGATGAGGGGGGCCGAGATGGCGAGCCTGTGGTTGCGCACCTGATCGAGGATGTCCTCGACGATGTGGGTAAAGCCGATGATGGGGGTCAGCCCGAACAGGCCGGCGGATCCCTTGATGGTGTGAGCGGCCCGGAACACGGCGCCTATGAGCTCGTCATCGCCTGGTGTCGATTCCAGGCTGAGCAGGGCGGACTCCATCTCCACCAGCAGCTCTCTCGCCTCGACGAGGTAGGTTTGTAGCGCCTGATCCAGCTCCATGCTCGGGCTCCTTGTCGCCTAGTCATTGAGGGTATAAAGCAGCAGGGTGGGATCGCCGAAGTAACCCGAGAGGTTGCACAGCTCGATCGCCTCCAGCACCACCTGGCTGTGAAACAGCAGGTGCAGGCTGCCCCCGCGGCGCCCCGCCTCCTGTTTGGCGGCGATCAGCAGTTGCAGACCGGCGCTGTCGATCTCGCTGACCCCGGAGAGATCCATCTCTATCTCCCTGGGTTGTTCGAGCCATTCGCTCATCTGCTCCTTGAGCTCGCTGGCGTGATAGATGGTCATCTCACCCTCCAGCCTCATGGCAATCTTGTCTGGCAGTGACGTTGCGTGCAGCGGCATAGGACCTCCTGACTAGGGCATGATGAGCTTGGCGACGGCGGCCAGCATCTGTTCCGGCTGGAAGGGTTTGACCACCCAGGCCTTGGCGCCGGCGGCCTGGCCCTCCTGCTTCTTGCTGTCCTGGGATTCGGTGGTCAGCATGATGATGGGGGTGAACTTGTAGCTGGCCAGCTTCCTGGCCTCCTTGACGAAGCTGATGCCATCCATGTTCGGCATGTTGACGTCGCTGATGATGAGGTTGATCTTCTTGCCATCGAGCTTGCTCAAGGCATCCCGGCCGTCACAGGCATCGATGACATCGTAGCCCGCGGTCTTGAGGGTCATGCCGACGACCTGACGAATGGTCGCCGAGTCATCCACGATTAAGATGGTCTTGCCCATAGCGCTCTCCTAAAAAAAGGTGATGTCCGTGTCTGTCTTTTGGGAAGGGGTCTGCTTGCCGTGGTGAAGGTCTCGCTGCTCGTCGGTGGCGTAGGAGAGTTCCATGTCCGCCAGCCAGCGCTGGGCGTCGATGGCGATCCGCTCGTGGGCAGGGGCGCGTTTGGCGTGGAGGAGGTGGTCGTACAGGCTCTCCATGTTCTGCCGGACATGGCTCAGGATCTGGCTGACCCTGTCCTGGAACTGGAGTGAGACGATGAGCTCCGAGATCTCGGCATGAATGCCGCTACTCTCGTGCTGCAAGAGGGCGGCGGATTCTGCCAGGCTGGCGGTGGCTTCATGGAAGCGGGTCAGCACCTGCTCGATGGATTGCTCCGAGTGGGCGACGGATTCGTGATCCCGGGCCGCCGCCGACTCGGCTATCTGGAACACCTGGGCGATACCGGTGTTGATGGTATCGACCTTGCCGGACATCTTCTTGGCGGTCTCGCTGGAGAGGCGCGAGAGGGTGCGTACCTCGTCGGCCACCACGGCAAAACCGCGGCCCGCCTCCCCGGCCCGGGCCGCCTCGATGGCGGCGTTGAGGGCGAGCAGGTTGGTCTGGGACGCTATCTTGGCCACATCCAGGGCCATGGCATTGAGCTCCTGGGTGTAGGCGGTGAGCCCCTTTATCTCCGCCAGCATGGCGTCGCGGTTCTGCTGGGTCGCCCGCATGCTGGCCAGCACAGCGCCCAACTGGCGCTGACTCTCGGCCAGCACGGCCGCCATCCCTTCCGAGTTCTCCCCGGCCAGGTCCCCGGCCGCATGGTGGGAGGCGGTCACCGCCTCCTCCAGCTTGGTGGAGATGCCGACGAAGCGTTCGGTGAGGCTGATCATGGCTCCCTCGCTCTGCTGGCGAGAGCTCTCGATCTGCTTGGTCCAGATGGGGACGGCCTGTTCGCAGACCTGCTCCAGACCGGCCAGGGCGGCGCCACTGCTCTGGGCATGCTGCTCGGGAGCCTGGGGCAACGGGGGGGCGGCTTGGGCTCGGCCAAGCCAGAGGCCGATGCCCAGCGCCAGTACCAGGTTGATGGCCAGGTAGGGATAGGGCAAGCCCTGGGTAGCGAGGCAGAGCAGGACGCCGTTAGCGGCAGCCAGGGCGAGCACCCAGAAAAAGGGAGCCCGATTGGGTAAGAAAGTGCTGTGTTTTGCCATACATGAGCTCATCCGTGAACACGAGGTGGGCGATCGACACTGGGGTGGTAGCGCACTGTCTAGTTATTAATTACCGATCGCTCAGTAATGGTAGCCCAAAAAGAAAAAAGGCAAGGGATCAGCAAGATAAAGAAACAAGGGGCGGGTCTGGCGAGAGGAGGCAAGCGGAGGATGGCGTTGCGCCATCCTCTTTCGGGTCTTGTTTAGCGGGGGCGGTCGGCCTGCTGGCAACCCGCGACGGCGCTGGCGATGAGCTCGAGCCCGGTCTGCTGGCAGGGGGGCAGTTCGTCGTCACACTGGGCCAGTGGCGTGACCCGATCGCCCCACTTGATGAGGGCGGCGCCCCAGGTCAGGCCGGCGCCAAAGGCGGCGGTCAGCAGATAGCTGTCCGGTTTGACCCGGCCCTGCTCCAGCGCCTCGCACAGGGCGATGGGCACGGTGGCGGCCGAGGTGTTGCCGTACTGGGCTATGTTGACCATCACCTTCTCCATGGGGGCATCCATCCGCTTGGCCAGGGTCTCGATGATCCTGAGGTTGGCCTGATGGGGCACGATGAGATCGACCTGCTCCGGGGTGATGCCGGCCTGGGCCAGCACGGCGCCCGTGGCCTCGCCCATGCCCCGCACGGCGCGCTTGAAGATCTCCTGCCCCTCGAAATTGAACGCGAACAGGCCGTCAATCTCGGCGAAACGCTCGCGATCTGTCCCGAAGTTTGGGATGTGCAGGATCTCGCGGGCCTCGCCGTCACAGCCGAGCTTGTTGGCAATCAGGCCGCTCTCCCGCTCGCTCGCCTCTATGATGACGGCGCCGGCGCCATCGCCGAACAGCACGGCGGTGTCGCGCTTGGCCCAGTCCAGCAGCTTGGTCAGCCGCTCGGCGCCAATCACCAGCACCCTCTTCATCATGCCGGTCTGCACCAGGGCGGTGCCGACGGAGAGCCCGTAGACGAAGCCGGTGCAGGCGGCATTGAGATCGAACACCGCCGCCTTGTGGGCGCCCAGGGCCTGCTGCACGGCGGAGGCACCGTTGGGCACCAGCGTGCCCGGGGTGGCGGTGGCGAGAATGATGCCGTCGAGCTGGCTCGCCTCGAGGCCGGCGCAGGCCAGGGCGCGGCGGGCGGCCAGGGTGGCCAGGGCCGAGCAGCTGACATGGGAGACCCTACGGGCCTTGATACCGGTGCGGGAGTGGATCCACTCGTCCGAGGTCTCCATGATGGTGCTGAGGTCATCGTTGCTCAGCACGGCGGGGGGCAGGCACTTGCCCCATCCTGTGATATTGGCAAAAGTCATGGCGTTACCACTTGTCTCTGGGCCCCTGGCGAGGCGCGGCATGGGGCGGAAAATCGCGCAATTATGACGGAGCGGCTGCCATCTGTCATCCCGATGCCCGGATCCGGCGAGCCGGGAGCTGGTCAGGTTCGGGTTGGGGCCGGGGACGTGCTGGATTAAGATGGAGCCGACGACAAGGAGTCCACCGTGAGCCCAAGCCTGAACCCGAATGTGAACCTGAATCTGTTGCCCACCCTCAAGGTGCTGCTGGCGACCCGCAACCTCAGCCGGGCGGCAGAGCAGTTGCACCTGAGCCAGCCGGCCATCAGCAAGCAGCTGGGACAGCTGCGGGAGGCCTTTGGCGATGAGCTGCTGGTGCGGGAGGGGCAGCGCTGGCTGTTGACCCCGAGGGCCGAGGCGCTGGCCGTCGAGCTCGGGCAGGCCCTGGGCGCCCTCGAGCGGCTCTATGCCCCCGCCACCTTCGTCCCCCAGCGCTGCGAGCGGGTGTTTCGGCTCGCCTCGTCGGATTATGTGGCCCAGTACATCCTGCCCGAGATCTGCGCCGAGCTGGCGCGTCAGGCGCCGGGGGCGGCGCTGGAGTACAGCCTGTGGGACAAGCGCCAGTTGCCCGAACTGTGGCGATCCGAGCTGGATCTGGTGTCCACCATCACGGATCTGGTGCCGGATCAGATCCGTGGCCTGCACCAGGGAGAGGACAGGCTGGTGGTGTTGATGGGGCGCCATCACCCCCTGGCCGGACGCCCCCTGACCCTGGCGGATTATCTGGCCTGGCCCCATCTGCAGGTGAGCGGTGGCGGGGACAAGGACAGCCCGGTGGAGCAGGTACTGGCGCCCCAGGGGCTCTCCCGGCGCTGGTTTGCCCGGGTGCCGTTTTTCCAGGCGGCCCTCGAGGTCTTGCTGCGCACCGACTGTCTGATGACCACCCCGGCCCATATCGCCTGGCAGCTGAGCCAGCAGCACGAGCTCTGCTTCGTGGACCTGCCGTTTGCGACCCGCTGCCAGCAGTACCACCTGATGTGGCACCAGCGCCATCATCAGGATCCGGCCCATCGCTGGTTTCGCGAGCTCGCCTTCCCCTTCCTGCGCAACCATCTGCAACGCACCCTCAAGGCGAGCCGGGCCTGGCTCTGATCCCGGCGCCACTATCATCCTGGGTTATGGGATCTATTCATAACTTTCACTACAGGCATGGTTCACCCGGCGCTACCTTGACCCCAGACAATCGATTGGAGTAGATGAGATGGAGTGGAGCAGCTGGTTGGCCCTGGTGGCCATCTGCGTGATGGGGGCCATCAGCCCGGGGCCCAGCCTGGCGCTGATCATTCGCAACACCATGCAGGGAGGGCAGGGCCACGGTGTGGCCACCGCGCTGGGCCACGGTCTGGGGGTCGGCATCTATGCCCTGATCACGGCCCTCGGTCTCGCCATCCTGCTTACCCAGACCCCGCTGCTGTTCGATCTCATCCGCTACGGCGGCGCGGCGTTTCTCGCCTGGCTCGGGATCAAGGCGCTGCTGGCCAAACCCGCAGGGGGTGAGGCCGGCCGCGAGGAGGGGCATCCGCCCCGGGGCCGTCAGGGGGCGTTCGAAGGCTTTATGGTGGCCTTCCTGAATCCCCAGCTCGCCATCTTCTTCATCGCCCTGTTCAGCCAGTTCGTGCACGTCGACACCGGCTGGCGCGAGGGGGGCATCATGATGCTGACCGCCGGCGGCATCGATGTGCTCTGGTACGTGCTGGTGGCCCTGCTGCTCTCCCGCGGGCCTGTCCTCTCCTGGCTCAAGGCCAAGTCGTCCGTGATCGACAAGGTCAGCGGCCTGGTGCTGCTGGGGCTGGCCCTCAAGGTGGTGATCTAGACCCGCGTCGGGTGCCAGCGTGGTCGGCACCATCTCTTTGCGCCCTTCTCCCCTGGCGGGAGAAGGGCTGGGGATGAGGGGGCAGCCAAACCGCGTACCGAGTCAATCCTGCATTCTGCGGTGATCTTAAGCGGGATCAAGGCGGGGGGCGCCGGGGCTCGTTAGAGTGGCGGGCATTTCTCGTCCGCCTTCAGACCAGACCCATGCAGGATCACACCCAGACTAACCGCCTCGAGCTGCTGGCCCCGGCCAAGAACCTCGCCTACGGCATCGAGGCCATCAACCATGGCGCCGATGCCGTCTACCTGGGCGGCCCCGCCTTCGGTGCCCGCAGCGCGGCGGGCAACTCCCTCGAGGACATCGAAGCCCTGGCCCGCCACGCCCACCGCTTCGGCGCCCAGGTGTTCGTCGCCTTCAATACCTTGCTGCACGATAGCGAGCTGGAGCAGGCCCGGCGCCTGACCCATCAGATCTACGAGGCGGGGGCCGATGCGCTGATCGTGCAGGACATGGGGCTGCTGGCGCTCGATTTGCCCCCCATAGCGCTGCACGCCAGCACCCAGACCGACAACCGCACCCCGGAAAAGGTGAGATTTCTGCAGGACGTGGGCTTCTCCCAGGTGGTGCTGGCCCGCGAGCTGTCCCTCGAGCAGATCCGTGCCATCAGCGCCCAGACCCAGGTGCAGCTGGAATTCTTTATCCACGGCGCCCTGTGCGTCTCCTACAGCGGCCAGTGCAACATCAGCCACGCCCGCACCGGGCGCAGCGCGAACCGCGGCGAGTGCGCCCAGCTCTGCCGGCTGCCCTGCTCCCTGCAAACGCCCATGGGGGAGGTGCTGGTGGAGAACAGCCACCTGCTCTCCTTGAAAGACATGGATCAGAGCGCGAACCTGGAGGCGCTGATCGCCGCAGGGATCCGCTCCTTCAAGATTGAGGGGCGCCTCAAGGGGCTGGATTACGTCAAGAACGTCACCGCCTGGTATCGCCAGAAGCTGGATGCCATCCTGGAGCGCCGCCCCGATCTGGTGGCCGCCTCCGCCGGTCGCTGTAGCTACGGTTTCACACCGGATCCCAAAAAGAGCTTCAACCGGGGCAGCACCGACTACTTCCTCCATGGCCGACAGCCAGGCATCGACTCCCCCAGAAGCCCGAAATACCTGGGGGAGCCGCTCGGCCGCGTCAGCAGGGTGACCCGAGATGGCATAGAGATAGACGGCAAACCCATGACCCTCAACAACGGCGACGGCCTCGGCTTCTTCAAGCCGGGTGGGGAGCTGGTGGGGATGCGCCTGAACAAGGTGGACGGCAGGCGTTTGCTGCTGTCCGAATCCATGCCGGGTCTCCAGGTGGGTACCGAGATCTTCCGCAACCACGATCAGGCCTTCAGCAAGCAGCTCGAGAAGGGGAGCGCGGATCGCCGCATCCGGATCGATATGCGGCTCTCTGAGTGCGATGAGGGATTGCGACTCGAACTGGTCGACGAGCAGGGTATAGGCGCCGCTGTCACGCTCCCCTGCGACCAGCAGCCGGCCGACAACCCGGCGCGGGCGCTGCAACAGGCCCGCGACCAGCTAGGCAAACTCGGCAACACCCTGTTTGTGGCTCGCCAGATTGAGTTGGCAGTAACGAGGCCCCTGTTCATTGCCGCATCCATGCTCAACGGCCTGCGCCGGGACGGCATTGCCGCCCTGGAGGCGGCCCATCTGGCTGCCTACCGGCGACCCGAGCGGCGCATCCCCCTGCGAGGCGCCGTCTATCCCCAGCATCGGCTCTCCTACCTCGGCAACGTGCTCAACGGCGCGGCGGAGCAGTTCTTTCGCGAACACGGGGTGGGGCGCATCGCCCCCGCCTATGAGGCGAACCAGGAGCAGCGGGAAGTGGTGCTGATGACCACCAAGCACTGCATCCGCTACAGCCAGAATCTCTGCCCGAAGGAGGTGCCCGGCCTCAAGGCCGAGCCCCTGGAATTGAAGATGGGTAAAGACAGTTTCCGCCTGCGCTTTGACTGCCACCGCTGCGAGATGCAGGTGATGGGCAGCCTCAAGCGCTGATGGCCTGTGCGGTCACCCTTCTGGGCATACCTTCTGGGCATAGGGCGGCAGCGGATTTGATGGCAGTATGGGGCGCTGCCTTGTCACGGATATCCCGTGATGAGGCGCCTTCCCCAGCCTTCTTCTGACAAAGGATCCGTCATGAACATCAATGCACTGCCGTTTTGCACCACCAACTGGGCCGACGTCCCGCCGACCGAACACCAGGGAGAGCGCGGCGTCGCCCGCTGGCACAGCCAGCAGTTCGGGGATCTGCGGGTGCGAATGGTGGAGTACTCCCCCGGCTATCTGGCGGATCACTGGTGCAGCAAGGGCCATGTGCTGCTCTGCCTCGAGGGGGAGCTGCACACCGAGTTGCAGGATGGCCGCGTCTTCACCCTGACGCCGGGCATGAGCTACCAGGTGGCGGATAACGCCGAACCCCATCGCTCCTACACCGAGCAGGGCGCCCGCCTCTTTATCGTCGACTGAGCCGCCCTCTCTCCCGCGTCCCCTTCAGGAACTTGCCATGCTTGAACTCAGACCCAACTGTGAATGCTGTGATCGGGATCTGCCCGCCGACACGGCGACGGCCTACATCTGCTCCTTCGAGTGCACCTTCTGCGCCGAGTGCAACGATCAGTATCTTCACCTGATCTGCCCCAACTGTGGCGGCGAGCTGGTCAGGCGCCCGCGCCGCCCGGCGGCCAAGCTGGTGAACAACCCCGCCTCCCTCAAACGCGTCTTCAATCCGGCTCTGAAAGCGACACTGGGCAAGGGGCGCTAGTTAGCGCCCCTCACAGGGCGTGCAGCGCCCAGCCAGAGAGATACAACCCCAGGCCGAACACGGCATGGTTGAGCAGGCTGTGAACCCGGGTCGACGCGGGATTCGGCATGCGGGAGGCGGCGATGCCCGCCCCCATGCAGGGCTGCATGACCAGAAAAGGGGCCGCCACGGTGACAAGACCCAGGACGAGGGCCGGGCCCGGGGTGGGCGCCAGCAACCAGCCCTGACCCTGGATGGCGATCAGCAGGGCGGCGAAGGCGATGCCGATGAGGTAGTGGGCGCTCCAGCCGATGAGACCTTCTGCCGGGATGGGGCTGGCCGCCCCCATGGCCTCATGACGGAAGCGGCCCTGGCCCATGTGGCCCAGCCAGCGCCCCATCATGGCGTAGCTCGGCAGCGGCATGCCAAACAGCGGCTTTCGCGCCACCCCCCACAGATCCATCAAGGCGGTTGCGCCGATCCCGATGAGCAGCACGGCGAGCGGAGTGTTCATGGTTTTTCCTTCCCTTGTGTTGACACTGACGCTAGCGTACGACTTCAAGTCGACTTGAAGTCAAGGGGAGAGTATGGACATTTCCGAGGTGGTGAAGCGGTCCGGGGTGCCCGCCTCGACGCTGCGTTTTTACGAGGAGAAGGGGCTGATCCAGCCCCTGGGCCGTCAGGGGATCCGGCGCCAGTTTGCGGCCAGCGTGCTGGAGCGTCTGGCGCTGATCGCCCTGGGGCGGGCCGCGGGTTTCTCTCTGGACGAGATTGCGCAGATGTTCGGGGAGGGCGGGCAGCCCGAGATAGACAGGGAGCGACTGCTGCACAAGGCCGAGGAGCTGGATCGCACCATAGGGCAGTTGACGGCCATGCGCGACGGTCTACGCCATGCCGCCATCTGCCCGGCGCCGAGCCATATGAGCTGTCCCACCTTTCGCCGCCTGCTGGGGGCCGCCGCCCGTGGCGTCATCCAGGGGCGCAAACCGCCGCGCCCCTGAGCCGGGGGCCCTTCAGCAGTCGATCCCCTCGAGCGCCAGCAGGGCCTGCTTGATGGGCAGGCCCCCCGCATAGCCGGTCAGGCTGCCGTTTTGCCCTATCACTCTATGGCAGGGCACTATGATGGAGAGCGGATTGCGGCCGTTCGCCGCCCCCACCGCCCGCACTGCGCTCGGCTTGCCGATGGCGCGGGCGATGTCGCCGTAGCTGCGGGTCTCCCCGTAGGGGATGTCGCACAGCGCCTGCCACACCGATTGCTGAAACGCCGTGCCTTGCGCCGCGAGGGGCAGGGTGAAGCGCTGCAAGCGGCCCGCGAAGTAGTCCCGAAACTCGGCAAGGAAGGGGGCCAGGGCCTGCGGGTCTTGCCGCCAGGCGTCCTGGATGAGGGGAGGGCGCTCGCCGGCCAGAAAATCCACGCGGCACAGGCCGCGCTCCTCGATGGCCACCAGCAAGGGGCCGCAGGGGGTGGCCAGCAGATCGTAACGGATCATGATGTCGTCTCCGGGTTGTCGGGGCGCGCCACCTTGGCGCCTCCCGCAGGGGATGTGGAAGTAATGCCCAGCAGCGCCGGGGCCGTGCTCATGGCGTGCCACAGCCAGCTGGCGCCATAGCCGCGCCAGGGGTGCCAGGGTGCGCTTCGTTCCAGCACCTCCTTCACCGGCAGCTTGTCACCGCCCCCCAGCGCCTTTTGCAGCACGAGATCCGAGGCGGGGAAGGCGTCCGTGTCCAGCCCGCAGCGCAGCCGCCAGTACGCGACCGTCCAGGGGCCTATGCCCGGCAGCGCGAGCAGTTGCTCGTCCCTTGCCGTGGCGAGGGTGAGTGCACCGCTCGCGAGCGCCGAGGCCACGCCCTGCAAGGTGCGGATGCGGCTGCCCGGCATGCCGATGCCGTCCAGATTGAGCGCGCACAGCTGCGCCGGGGTCGGCAGCGCCGCCTCGCCAAACTGCGCCTCTGTGCGCGCCACCAGCCGGCCCATGATGGTGATGGCGCCCTTCACCGACACCTGCTGGCCGACGATGGCGCGCAGCAGGACTTCATAATCGCTCCAGCCCGCAGGCAGGCGCACCCCGGGACTGTGCGCCGCGAGGCGCGCCAGCAATGGATCCTGCGTCAGGTGCGCGCTGATCTGGGCGAGATCCGCATCCAGATCCCACATGCGCCGCACCCGGTGCAGTATGTCCGGCAACGCGCGCGGCGCTACGCCACGCAGCGTCACGTTCAGGTAGTGACCGTCCCCGGGTTCGACCCGGATCCAGCCCGTCTGCCCCCGATAGTCATAGCGCCGCTCGTAGCCCTTTTCATCGACCCGCTCCAGCCCGGGGATGGCGCGCAGCCGGTAGAACGCCAGCATGGCGGACACGTCATAGGGGGGGCGATAACCGAGGCGCAGCGTGAGCGGCGCCTCCTCCCCGGGGGGCTGCCCGAGCGCGCGCTCGGCCCGAGGCGCCATGGCGTAGGCGTGCTGCCAGGCATCATTGAAGCGGCGAATGCTCGCAAAGCCCGCCGCGAACGCTATCTCTGTGATGGGCAGGCTCGTCTCGGTCAGCAGGCGTTTCGCGAGCAGCAGGCGGCGCGTCAGCTCCACCTGGCTCGGTGCCACCCCGAGGTGGCGCTCGAACTGGCGGCGCAGCGTGCGCTCGGTGACGCCGAGCGTGCGCGCAAACGCGGGCAGGGATTGCTCCGTGAGCGCGCCGCCGTCTATCCCCTTGAGCGCAAGCTCAAGCACCTCGGGCAGGCGGCGACCGGATCCGGGCGCGAGTTCGGGGCGACAGCGCAGGCAGGGGCGCAGCCCATGCTGCTCCGCGCTCGCGGCGCTCGGGAAGTAACGCACGTTGCGCTCGTGCGGTGCGCGCGCCGGGCAGATGGGGCGGCAATAGATGCCGGTGGACAGCACGCCGGTGAAGAAGCGGCCATCGAAGCGCGCATCGCGCGCGAGGCGCGCCTCCAGGCACTGGGCGCGGCTCAGGCCGATGCGGGCGTGTTCGTGCTGCTCGCCGTCATCGGTGGTGTTGCGCTCGCCCGGATCATGGGGCATGCCCGAAGCGGTGGTCGCCGAACGTGAACTGGCCATGGCGCGGCTCCTCTGGTGGTGGGGCTGGGCTGGATTGTCTGCCCATGGGGCGTGCGAGGGGGTTGGGGCCCGCTTCGCACTCGGTTCAGGGGCAGAGTAAGCGGGTGCGGGGCGAGATACTAGCCAGGATCGGACAGCAATGTAAAAAAACAGACGCCCGCAGGCGTCTGTTGCATAGATTGATGGCGTCGTGCATCAGGGCATCAGGGCAGATAGCGCTGCTCCAGGTGCTGGCGCAACCACCGGGGATTGAAACAGACGCCCGCAGGCGCCTGCTGCATGGGTTGATGGCGCAGGGCATCAGGGCATCAGGGCAGGTAGCGCTGCTCCAGGTGCTGGCGTAACCACCGGGGATTGAGCGCCTCGCCACTCGCGCGGCGCATCAGCTCGTCCGTGTCGAACGCGCGGCCGTGTTGCCACACATTATGTTGCAACCAGCCGAACACGTCGGCGAGTCGCCCCTCGGCCACCAGGGTGCCGAGGGACGCGCCGAGCGCACGCTCCAGCGCGAAGCGCAGCTGCGCCGCGTACATGGCGCCGAGCGTGTAACTCGGGAAGTAGCCGAACGAGCCGTCCGTCCAGTGGATGTCCTGCATGCAGCCATCCCGGTAGTTGTCCTTCGTTGACAGCCCGAGCCACTGCTGCATCTTCGCATCCCACAGCGCGGGGATGTCCGCCACCTCGATGCGCCCCTCGATGAGATCGCGCTCCAGCTCGTAGCGCAGGATCACGTGGGCCGGGTACGTCACTTCGTCGGCATCGACCCGGATGAGACCAGGCTCGACGCCGAGGTACAGGCGCGCCAGGTTCTCGGGGGCGAGGGCGGGTTGGGTGCCGAAGTGGCGGGCGATGTGCGGCGCTATCAGGTTCAGGAACGCAGGATCATGGCCGAGCTGCATCTCGCAAAACAGGCTCTGGCTCTCGTGAATGCCCATGGATCGCGCCTCGGCCACCGGTTGGCCCAGCAGTGCGCGCGGCAATCCCTGCTCGTAACGGGCGTGGCCCGTCTCGTGCACTATGCCCATCAGGCTGGAGACGAACTCGTCCTCGTTGTAGCGCGTGGTGATGCGTACGTCCGTCGGCACGCCGCCGCAGAACGGGTGACTGCTCACGTCGAGGCGGCCGTGGGCGAAATCGAAGCCGAGCAGTGCCATCACCTCCTGGCCGAGCGCCTGCTGGCTCGCGATGGGGAAGGGGCCCCGGGGCTGCAAGGGTTGCGTCTGGCGCTGGCGCGCCGTCACGTTCTGGATGAGGCCCGGCAACCACTGGCCGAGCTCGCCGAAGATGACGTCCAGCCGCGCGCTCGTCATGCCGGGTTCGTACAGCGCCAGCATGGCGTCATAGGGACGCACCGCGAGCGCCTCGGCGCGCAAGCTGGCCACCTCCCGGGACAGGCGCACCACCTCCTCGAGGTTCGGGGCAAAGCCTGCCCAGTCGTTCTCCTTGCGCTGGCGGCGCCAGGCGTGCTCGCAGCGGCTGCCCGCCAGGGACAGCGCCTCCACCAGATCCCCCGGCAGCAGGGTCGCATCCCGCCACTGGCGCTTGATCTCGTGCAGGTTCGCCCGTTGCAGCTCGCTCAGGGGCTCGGCCTCGGCTTCGGCGATCCACTGGGCCAGCTGCGGCGCCGTGCGCTCGGTGTGCAGCAGCAGATCCAGCTCCGCCATGGCCTCGGCGCGCGCCTCGTTGCCCCCCTGGGGCATGACGGCGGCCTGATCCCAGCCGCAGATGGCGCCAAGGTGGGAGAGGCGGTAGAGCCGCTGCTGGTGTTGCTCCAATCGTTGATATGACATAAGGGGTCCTTGTTATTGTGGTTGGGTCCTGGCTGCCATCCGGCAGGCCCGCTCCTGGCAAGGACGGGCGTCCCGATGCTAGCACCGGCCGCGGCGACGGGCCAGCACCCGCCCGGTCAGCCGAGGCGCTGCTGGTGGCGCTCCCGGTTCTGGGCCTTCTTCTGCTCGCTCTTGCGCAGCAACACATAGAGGGCACCGCTGCCGCCGTGGTGCGGCTGGGCGCTGTGGGCCGCCATCACGCTCGGCAGACAGGGCAGCCAGGCGCTGATCTGGCTCTTGAGTCGCCCCCGTTTTTCGCCCTCAAGGGAGGGGGCTGACCGGGCTGGCCCTTCGCCCCGGCCATGGAGGATCAGCAGGCAGCGGATGTCGCGCCGCTCGCAGTCGCGCAGGAAGTCGACCAGGGCCCGGCGCGCTGTGGCGGCGCAGATCCAGGCTGCCTTGCAGCGCGTATTTGCCGAGGCGCAGCTTCTTGTAGACCCCCTCCTGCACGCCGTCGCGCTTGAAGCCGACGATGGCGTGGGGGTCGAGGGCGGGGGCGGGATCCAGGGAGAGCAGGTCCATCTCGTCGCTGCTGCCATGGGCGGCGGCGTGGCGCCGGGCGAGCTGGGCCTCGCTCGCGCCGACTGCGCCGGGCTGGGTGCTGATACGGTCGTGGCGCATGGGTTTCACATCGGCCACTTCCTGCAGGAAGAGTGAGCGTTCGTCGTTATCGGACACGGCAGGCTCCTGGAGAGTAGGAATGAGCCTTGCAGTCTAGCGTTAGCGATGCCGGGAGAGAATCGTCAGCGATGCCGGGCGAGCAGGAACCGCGCAGGGGAGCGCAGCCAGCCCGGCTGGGGGAGGGGGCCAGGTCGTCGACCCAACAGGGGGCCTGGGCCCCCTGCTGGGTCGGTGGCGGGTAGGCGCTTCAGTGATGGGGCGCCTTGGGAGAGGGCTGACCCTGCTCCACCGGCGGCTGCGCCTTGTGTACCTTGTAGATGAAGTAACCGGCGTAGAAGCTGATCAGCGCCACCGTCACCAGTATGACCAGCATGGACATCCACCCCACCGGGTGGCCAAACATCAGGTTCAACCAAAAATCCATCTCATCCGCTCCTGCCATTCGTCGATGACAGGCATGATAGATACCTCTTTATGGGGCAGAGATGATCTCGATCAACTCCCATGCTGCTTATTTAATCGCTGGCTGACCCTGTGATGGCGCGCACAGACCCGGATTGGGTCAGGGGCTCGATGCGCCAGCCCGCCCCCTCGAGCAGGGCCAGCAGTCCCTGCTCTCCATACAGGTGCAGGGCACCGACCACCACGAAGCTCTCGGTGGGCAGGGCGGGCAGGCGGCGCAGCCAGTCGTGATTGCGGCGGGCCAGCAGGGTCTGCTCCAGCCACTGTTGCAGCGCCGGGGGGGCCATCTCCTCCCTGAGCAGGGCGATGAGCCGCGCCTCGTCCCCGTCCTGCCAGGCGGCCAGGATGGCGGCGAAGCTGGTGCCGAGCTCGGGCAGCTCGTCCAGAGTGGCGGCCAGCATCAGATCCTGATGCTCTGCCACGCTGGCGAGGTAGCCGAGCTGCTCGGTCAGGGTCTCGAGCCCCTGCACCGGCTTGCCTCCTTGGGCGGCGCGGTTGGCGAAGTGCTGATCGATACCGTACTCGCCGCTAAAGGGGCTCTTCGCCAGGGCCTGCTGGGTCAGACTGATGGCGGCAAACCAGGGTTGCAGGCCGTCCAGGCTGGCTGGCGGCAGGCCCAGCCGGCTCGCCGCCTCCTGGGTGCGCCGATAGAGCGCCGGGGGGATAGTGTCCGCCAGGGTCTGTCCCGGCGCCAGCCGGGTCAGGCTCGCCACCTGCTGCCATTCGTCGACCGGGATGGCCGCCATGTCCACCTCGAGCACCAGGACGCGGCTCTGGGCCCAGGCCCGCTCTATGGCGCCTGGCAGGGGGTAGCTGCTCGCCTGGGCGGCATGGATGGAGCCCAGCAGCCAGAACTGCTGATCTCCCTTGCTGAGGTGATAGAAGGCGGGTTCGGCCAGCAGACGGGTCGGCAGCAGCAGCCAGAGCAGCAGGGGCAGTAGCAGGCGAGGGACGGACATGGCACTCCTTGATGGATGGCAGTTTGCACATGATTCGGGTGATGGCTTGGGTCTATGATAAGGCCTCATTCCTATCAGCCAAGAGGTTTCCCATGCCCCACCTGCGTTTTCGCGCCGTCGACATCGAGGTCTTGCAGCGCATCAGCGCCCCCCTGGTCGCGGATCTGTGCGCCCTGACCGGCGGCAAGCCGGAGTTTGTCACCCTGGAGTCTCTGGGGAGCCGGTTTGTGCGTGACGGCCAGCCGGAGGCGGGCAACCCCTTCGTCGAGCTGCTCTGGTTCGCCCGCCCCCAGGCGGTGCAGGACGAGGCGGCGGCCCTCATCACCCGCCATCTCAAGCAGGCCCTCGGCGAGCAGACCCATGTGGTGGTACAGGTGATGGCCATCGACAAGTCCGCCTACTACAGCAATGGCGAGCACTACTGATCGAGCCTCGTTTTGCCTATGTCGGGCAGGCCAGCTAATAAGGTCCCCCTTATTACGACAGCAATGGCGAGCACGACTGATCGAGCCTCGTTTTGCCTATGTCGGGCAGGCCAGGTAATGAGGTCCCCCGTATTACGACAGCAATGGCGAGCACGACTGATCGAGCCTCGTTTTGCCGATGTCGGGCGGACCAGGGGATAAGGTCCCCCTTATCACGACAGCAATGGCGAGCACGACTGATAGGGTGATCTGATCCGGCTGGTGCAAGCCGGGCAGCCCCGGGCAGCAGCGATAGCGGTATGCCGGGACCGGATGCCAGTCCGGATCAGGCCGACTTGCCGAGGATCAGATCCAGCCAGCGGCTTGGCAGGAGGCGGCGCAGCCAGGCAAACAGCCGGGTGGGGAAGGTGACCGGGTAGCGGTGCCTGGGGCGCGGGCTGGTGAGCGCGTGGAGCAGCGGCGGGACGCAGGCCTCGCTTGGCAGGGTGAAGCGCCCGCTCGGCCCCTCTTTCTCCAATCGCGCCAGGGTCTGGTCATAGTCGGCACTATGGCGGCTGGTGGCGGGATCTATGTGGCGCAGGAAGGCGGCGCGGGCGTTGGCCCGAAATTGGGTGTCGATGGGGCCTGGCTCTATCAGGCTGATGTGGACGCCGGTGCCGGCCAGCTCCAGGCGCAGGGTGTCGGTATACCCCTCCAGGGCGAACTTGCTGGCGTTGTAGGCGCCACGATACTTCATGGCGACCAGCCCCAGCACCGAGCTGTTTTGCACGATGCGCCCCTCGCCGACCGCCACCATGGTGGGCAGGATCTGGCGGATCAGGTGGTGCCAGCCAAACAGATTGGTATTGAACTGGGCCCGCAGGGCGGCAGTGGGCACGTCTTCCAGGGCGCCGGGCTGGCCGTAGGCGCCGTTGTTGAACAGGCCGTACAGGCGGCCTCCTGCCAGGGCCAGGGCGGCCCGGGCGCCGGCCTCTATGCTGGCCTCGTCATCGAGATCCAGCTGCACCGCGAGCAATCCCTCCTCTCTGAGGCGGGCCACGTCCTCCGGGCGTCTGGCCGAGGCGATGGCGGTCAGACCGGCGCCCTGAAGCGCCCGGGCGGCGGCCAGACCGATGCCGCTGGAGCAGCCGGTGATCAGCACGAAACGGGACATGACACTCTCCTCATGGATGGGAAAGGGGACATGGTAGCGTGCGGCGCCAAAAAACAAAACCGGGCCAATTGGCCCGGTTTTTCTTTATCGTCAGCGGCTTACAGAATGGTAAACGGCATGATGATGTGGAACTTGACGTCATGCTCGGAGGTGAACATGTTCGGGTAGTACCAGCTGCCCTTCTCGTCCTGCTTGTTGTTGTAGTCGGTGTAGTGCAGCTTGAACAGGGTGCCCTTCAGCTTGCCATCTTGCACCGTGTACATGACGTCGAAGTTGGCGGCCCACTCTTCACCGTCCTTATCCAGGCTCTTGTCGCCGTTCTGAGCACCCCAGCCATAGGCACCGGAGACACCGACGGTCCAGCCGGGGGCGCCGACCAGGTCATCCAGGGAGCGGGTCACCCCGGCAAACAGGGCGATCTCGCCGTTCTCGTTCCAGTCGGAGCGGGAATCCCACCAGATCTCGTTCGCGCCCTGGGAGTTGGCATAGCCTGTGGTCAGACGGGGCAGGTAGTTGCCCAGGTCGCCGTCGGCCTTGGTGTAAAGCGCCTCGGTACGGAAACCGTACGGGCCCATGGCCCAGCTGGCGGTCAGGGCCTGTTGCCATGCCAGACCGTCGTAGTCGTCGTTGTCCGTGGTGGAGCCGTAGAACTGGTAGCTGGTGTTCAGGCCGCCCAGTACGTCAAACTTGTGGGCCAGCTTGAAGTGGTAGCTGTCCATGTAGCCTTGGGATTGACCGAAGGAGCCGGTGATGGCGGTGCCACCCTCGAAGGTGTAACGGGCGGCCAAGCCGTGGATGTAGTCGATCTCGTTTTCGCTGTTGAAGGCGACATCGCTGCCGGCATACATGGTCTTCTTGGAGAAGCCTGCAGTCTCCTTGAACCAGGGCGCCTTGTACTCATCGGCGATGGCGTAGGTCAGGTAGAGGCCACCGAAGTTGCCCTCGATCTGGCCACCACGGTAGGTACCGGGCTGATAGGACCAGTTGACCCCCAGGATACCCGGGACGTAGAGCTGGGTCAGACCCCCCTTGGCGGTGACAGCGTCACCGAACTTGAATTTCAGGGCCGCGTTGGAGAGGCTGAAGCCACCCTCGGGCACGCCGTCCATCTTGTCGCCCCACTTCTTGCCGATGAAGGAGAATTCGTTCTCCTCGTTGACACCGTTGCTCTCGTCGACGGAGAGGTCATAGGCGCCGAAACCGCCGACATCCACACCGACCACATCCCAGGCGTAGCCGGAGTTGTAGTTCAGGGCGAGCTGGGTGGTGGCATGGCTCAGGTTGGAGTGGTACTTGCCATCACCGTCTTCACCACCCTGGATGCGCTGACGGTCGCGCTGGAAGTAGAAGAGGCCACCGTTGAGTTTGCCCTCTTCGTAGAATTTGCTGGCGGCGGCCTGATAGGCGGGGCCAGCGTCGTCGGCTGCGAATGCCAGACCGGGGGCGAGCAGGGCGGCGATGACCGCACTGCTCAGGGCAGCACGTTTGAAGATCACTTTTTCCATTTCGAATTGCTCCTGATTTTATGGACTTAGCTTTTTTATCCGGCGATCTGGCGTGATGCCGCCGCGCGGTTTTGGCATTGCAATCAAGACCCCGAAGGGCAAAAACGTTTCTGTCGCTGTCCTGCCTCGATGACTTGGCGTATCGATGACGAACAGACTTGGCACTATGCAAACTTTATTTTTTTGTGTACCGACCTTGGCGTGCCGGTTGATTTCAAGAGTACGTTCGCGGTGCGAAATATCAATCAAAAGTTCCAGGCTCGTTTCAAAACTATGACAGAGTGCAAATAATTGTATCATTAAGCCGTTATTCGTCGAGAGGGCGCCATCGCTGGTCTAATAACGCTTTCATGGTTAATTATGTGGCCGGATGCGGCGGGAGAGGGGGGGCGCCGAACTTTCTCTGTTAACGCGAATTTAACAGTTGATTTTGCGCCACGAAAAAAGACCGCGCGAGGCGGTCTGTCGAAAGCAAGGGGGCGGGGCCTCAGCCCTGGTGGCCGAGGATCCTGGGGATCTGCTGGGCCTGATGGTGGATGTGGCCCGAGACCTGCACCGCCAGCTGGCTGACCTGGTGGGCATGCTGGCTGATCTTGCCGATCAGCGCCGCGAAGGTGGCGAGCTTGTGCTCCTGGCTCTTGGCGTTGTCCGCCCCCTGCAAGGCGATGACCGCCGTGCTGCGCGCCATGTCCCGCACCTGCTGGGTGGTCTGGCGCAGCTGCTCGGCCTGCTGGCGCTGCTGGGCCGACTCGTTGCGAATGCGGCCGAGGACCGAGGTGATCTGCTCCCCCGAGCCGGTGAGCCGCTGCAGTATCTCGGTGATCTGCGCCAGGGAGCGCTGGGTGTCGGCGGAGAGATGACGCACCTCGTCCGCCACCACGGCAAACCCGCGGCCATGCTCTCCCGCCCGCGCCGCCTCGATGGCGGCATTGAGCGCCAGCAGGTTGGTCTGCTGGGCGATGTGGTTGATGACATCGACGATGGCGGTGACGTCTTCCACCGAGCGGCGCAGCTGGGCCAGGGCGTCGCCGCTCTCATGGATGGCGAGGCCGGTCTGCTCGGTCGCCAGCAGCATGCCCCCCACCAGTCGCTCGCTGTCGGTCATGGACTGCTCGTTGTGCTGGGCATGGAGGGCGATATCCGCGGCCACCTGGTGCACCTCGCTGGCGAGCTGGTTCAGCTCGTTCATCATCTGCTCCCCCTCTCCGACCGCCTGCTCTGTGGTGTGGGTGCTCTGGTGAATGTCCTGCACCTGGCTGACCATGCCCTGCAGGCTGAGGGAGACGGCCTCGAGCTGCTCCTCCTTGTGGGCCTGCTCCTGCTGCTTGTGGGCCAGCAGGCGGTTGTAGCTCGCCACTATGTCCGCCAGCTCGTTGCGCTCGCGCCCCTGGGGCAGGGGTTCGGCCAGGCCGGTCTGCTCGAGCTGGGCGAAGGCGGCGCGCAGCCGGATCAGGGGGCGCACTATCCAGCGGCGCTGGCACCAGGCGAACAGCAGCGCCGTCAGCACCAGGCCGAGGGCCAGGCTGCCGAGCACGGTGGCCAGATGCTGATTGACCCTATGACGCTCGGCGCCGAGGGCGTCCCCCATCCGGGTCATGGCCGCCAGCATCTGCTCGAGATCCCGATTGACCGCCTCCCGGGCCTGCTGCTGGCGGGTGAGGGCCTGCTGGCTGTTGGTCAGCTCCTGGGGATAGCGGCGCAGCAGGCTCTGCAACTCGCTGCGAGGCTGCTGGCCAAGATCCCGGCGCTCTGGCTCCCCCAGGGTGAACTCATCCTGGGCGGGGGCGGGTTCGAGCAGCCCCAGCAGCGGCAGGGCGGCGAGGGCATCGGCCTGACGGCTCAGGCTGGCGAGCTCGAATTGCAGGGCCTCGAGCTGCTTGGCGCTGCCCTGGGCCATGTATTGCTGGCGCAGATGAATGAGGTGGGGCAGGGCGGCCAGCAGATCGGCGGCCCCCTGGCGATAGTCGGCGGCGGCGGGCGCCTCGCTGCCCTGGCCGTAGCGCAGCAGCGCCTTGGCCTGGGCGGTCAGCTCCCGTTCGGCGTTTTGCAGCAGCTCCTGGCTGTTGCCCGACAGCTTGCCGGCGGCCAGATAGTCGCTCTCTATCTTCTTGCCCATCCGATCCAGCTGCCCCTTGAGCGCCTCCACGGGGGGGCCCGACATCTGCTCGAGCTGGCCGATGGCGAGGCGGCGCGCCCCCTCGGCACTGGCCAGGCGCACGGGGTCGCCGCTGGCGAGGTAGTCGCGCAGGGCCCCCTGCAGCGTGGTGGCGAGGCGCAGCTCCAGTCGCTCGTGCAGGCGCTGGCTGGATTCACTGCGGTCGAGCTGGCGCCAGCCATAGCCCAGGGCGGTGGCGAGCACGCAGGCCAGCAGCAACAAGATGAGGGCGGCAAGGGAAGAGTAACGGGAGATATTCACCAGAAGAGTCCTGCTTGAACGACGAACGGCGCCAGCTTAAGCAGGATTGATGGCAGTTTCATGACAGGGGTCAAAACGGCCTGCGCGTGGAAACCTGACCCCGGGATCAGCGGTTTGCTGCTGCCTCTGGGTCAGCCGCTTGCTGCCACCTAGAGGGACAGTGGCTTGACCTTGGTCGGCCCCGCCCTGAGGCCCGGCAGGGCGCCGCCCGGGATCGGCCGTCAGGGTCAGCGGTTTGCTGCTGCCTCTGGGTCAGCCGTTTGCGGCCGCCTCGGGGGACAGTGGCTTTACCTTGGCTGAACCAGCCTTGAGACCCGGCAGGGCGCCGCCCGGGATCGGCCGTCAGGGTCAGCGGTTTGCTGCTGCCTCTGGGTCAGCCGTTTGCGGTCGCCTCGGGGGGCAGTGGCTTGACCTTGGTCGGCCCCGCCCTGAGGCCCAGCAGGGCGCCGCCCAGGATAAGGCTGCCGGCCAGCACGTGGCGCAGGGTCAGGGTCTCGCCGTTGAGCCAGACCAGCAGCAGGGTGCTGAGCAGGGGGGTGAGGTAGGCCAGGGCGCCGATGCGGCGCGGATCCCCGTCCCGCAGCGCCAGATACCAGGTGACGAAGGCCGCCCCCATGGGGCCGAGGGCCAGACCCATGATGAGCCCCCAGTCGCCGCTCGGTATGGTCGCCAGAGGCAGGGGGCCCTCCAGCCCCCGGGCCAGCAGCAGGGCCAAGAGCCCTGCGGGCAGGCAGGCCGCCGCCGTCACCACCGCAGGGGCGGGGGGCAGGCGGCGCGACAGCACCGAGTAGCCGCCCCAGATGATGGCGGCCCCGAGCGCCAGCAGGTAGCCGGGCAGGTGGGCCGATTGCAGTTGCAGCTCGCCATCGACCATCACCAGCACGCTGCCGGCAAGGCCGAGCAGGCCCGCCAGCAGGTGTCGCCCCTGGAGGGGGTGGCCCGGCAGCAGCAATGGGGTGAACAGTATGATGAACAGCGGCCAGAGGTAGTTGATGAGGTTCGCCTCCAGCACGGGGGCGTGGCGAAAGCTCATGAACAGCAGCAGGTGATAGCAGAGCAGGGCCGTGATGGTGACCAGCCAGGTCTGGGGGCTGGCGCGCCACTGGCGCCAGAACGGCAGGGCGAGGGCGCCGCAACACAGCAGTACCAGGCCCACCAGTACCAGGGGGGAGACGCTGGTGACCCGGGAGGTGAGGGCGGCCAGGGAGGCCCACAGCAAGATGGTGAGCAGGGCGAAAGCGGTGGAGCGATCGCGCAGGGGCGAACCAGACATCTTCCAATCCTTGTGAGAGAAGCCAACGAGGGGGCCAGTCTAGCAGACGGGCCCCCTCGATTCCTATGCTCGCCCCTCCTCGGGCGAACGCCTTCCATTGTTTCTCATGCCCGTCCCTGGTCAAGGACGGGCCTCTTTCGTTGTTTCCTGTGCTCGACGTCTCAAAGAGGGATGCCCGGCGGCGCACGCCGGGCATCCCTCAGGTGTGCCGACTCAGGGTTGGCGCACCGCCGCGGGGGCCGTCATCCCCAGGGGCTGGCGACGCACCCCCCAGATGATGAGGGCCAGCACCAGCAGGGGCAGCACGGGGTCGAACCAGGTACCGCCTGAGCCGAACAGCAGGTTGAGCAGGGCGACCCCGGTGCCGCCGATGGCCCAGGCGATGGTGGTGGGGATGGACCAGACCACCATCTGCTGCTTGACGTCCGAGATCCCCATCATGCGGTTGACCACCCAGAACAGGCTGTCGTTGAAGTAGCCGAAGAAGAGCGACCCCATGGTGGCGGCCTGGGCGGCCAGCAGCATGTTGACCCCGGGGATCTGGGCCAGTATGGGGGCCGAGATGGAGGCCGCCGTCACCATGGCGACCGTGCCTGAGCCCTGAATGAGGCGCACCAGGGTGGCGACGATGAAGGGGATCAGAATGGGGGAGATGGGCAGCCCCGCAATCTGCTCGGCCAGCTGGTTGCCGGCGCCGCTGTCGCGCAGCACGGCCCCCAGGGCGCCGCCGGCGCCCGTCACCAGCAGTATGATGCCGGCCGATTGCAGTCCCTCCTCGAGGCGCTCGGCGGTGGCGTGTTTGTCCATGTGGGGCACCAGGGTATAGACCGCCAGCAAGACGC
Organism: Aeromonas sobria; assembly: GCF_050266975.1. Classification (GTDB taxonomy): domain Bacteria; phylum Pseudomonadota; class Gammaproteobacteria; order Enterobacterales; family Aeromonadaceae; genus Aeromonas; species Aeromonas sobria_B. The sequence continues at coordinate 57,106 of NZ_JBKISU010000005.1, read as the reverse complement.
TGATGGCCAGTGCTATGATGGGGGTGCCGATAAAGCCTATCCCTTGCACCAGCGGGTTGCCGGCGAGGAACGCCATCCCCTCCATGGCGCTCAGGGTGGTGAGGATCGCCTTGCAGAAGATGAGGACGATGGGCACCAGGATGGGCAGCAGGGAGAGGGTCAGGCTCGGCAGGGGCTTGCCCGCCTTCTCCTTGAGGTACTGCTCATAGCTGGCTTGCAGCTCGTCCGGGGTCTTCATCCCCTGCTGGCCGAATTCCGGGTACTTCTTGTCGAGCCACTGGGCGTAGAGCACGATGCCGATGACGCAGGGTACCGCCAGGCACATGCCGGTCAGCAGCATGGCGCCGATGTCGACCCCGAACAGGCCGGCGACTCCCAGGGGCCCCGGGGTGGGGGGCACCGTATGGTGGGTCACCACCAGGCCGCCCGCCAGGGCCACCCCCAGGGTCAGCAGGGATCGCTTGCCGCTTTTTGCCAGCGCCTTGGCCACGGGGAACAGGATGACGAAGGCGGAATCCACGAAGATGGGGATGCTGACGATATAGCCGGTGATGGCCAGGGCCCACTCCTCACGGCGCTTGCCGAGCCACTTGATGAAGCTGTAGGCGATCTGTTCGGCCGCGCCCGACACCTCCAGCAGGCGACCCATCATGACCCCGAGGCCGATGACGATGCCGATGCTGCCGAGGGTGGAGCCAAAGCCCTGGGTGATGACGGTGAGGGTCTTGTCGATGGTCATGCCGCCGGTGAGTCCGGCGATGCAGGCCGCGGCCAGCATGGCGATCAGGGCGTGGACCCGGGTGCGCAGCACCAGGAAGACCAGGGCAAAGACCGCGATGATGAGCCCAATGATGGGGGTAGGTATATCGATCATGATGCCTCCTGCATGTCATGGGTGATAAAGCTGTCGATGATGTCGGCGAAGGTCCCGTCCGCCACGAAACCAAGCTCACAGGCCCGGCTGTTGTCGATGCGCCCTGGCCAGCTGGCGACGATGCGCTCGATAGCGCCATCCCGGGCCAGGGTGACCCGCTCCCGGGCGGCCTGGCCACCTGCCTGGGTCAGGGTGGTCAGCATCTCCTCGACCGTGACGCTGATGCCGGGCAGGTTGATGCTGCGCCAGCCGGTCGGCGGGCTCAGGGTCGCGGCGGTGAGGAAGTTCGCCACCACTGTGGCCGGACTCGACAGCCAGAGCCGCAGGGCCGGATCGACCGGGCAGTGGGTCGTCTCCCCCTGCAGCGGCTCGCGGATGATGCTGCTGACAAACGACGAGGCGGCGCGGTTGGGCTTGCCCGGCCGCACGCAGATGGTGGGCAGACGCAGCACCAGGCCATCCACATAGCCCTTGCGGCTGTAGTCGTTGACCAGGATCTCCCCCATGGCTTTCTGGGCGCCATAGGAAGAGGTCGGGGTGAGCGCCGTGCCGTCGTCCACCTGCTCGGGCAGGGGGCCGCCGTACACCGCGAGCGAGCTGGTGAAGATGAAGCGGATGCCGGGGCGGGCGTGGCGGCACGCCTCCAGCAGGGTGCGGGTGGTGTCCAGGTTGACACGCCAGCCGAGATCGAAATCCTGCTCGGCGTGGCTGCTGACGATGGCGGCCAGGTGATAGACGATCCCCGTCTCCCTGGTGATCAGGGTCTCGGCCACCCCGGGGGCGGTGAGATCCTTTTGCAGGCAGCGCACCCTGGGGTCGGGCTGCGGGCTCATCGGCATCTGTATGTCCACCAGCAGCAGTTCGCTGAAGGGGAGGGGTCCTTGCAACAGGGCGCGGGCCAGGCGTTGGCCGAGAAAGCCGCCGCCCCCCGTGATGATGATCTGCATCTTGTTATCCTCAGACTCGTTCGTGTGTAGGGTCATGCTTGTTATGGGTTATCGGGACTGCCATTGCGCCAGCCAGCCGAGACCTGCCTGGGTGCCGGCGCTGGGGTGGTACTCGCAGCCTATCCAGCCCTGGTAGCCGGCCCGGGCCAGGGCCTCGAACAGGTGGGGGTAGTGGATTTCACCGCGATCCGGTTCGTGGCGATCCGGCACCGAGGCTATCTGGACATGGCCGATGGCCGGGCCCAGGGTGGCGATGAGACGGGTGAGATCCCCGTCCATGATCTGGGCGTGGTAGAGATCGAGCTGGACTGCGACATTCGGCCTGTCTATCTCCTGCACCAGGGCCAGGGCATCGCGCTGGTGGGCCAGGAAGTAGCCGGGCACGTCCCGGTTGTTGAGGGGTTCGAGCAGCACCTTGATGCCGTCCGCGGCGAGAAAGTCGGCGGCGAAGCGGATGTTCTCCACCAGGGTCTGGCGGTGGGCCGCCAGGCTATGAGCCGGGTCGACGATGCCGCTCATGGCGTGCACCTTGGTGCAACCGAGCGCCAGGGCGTATTCGCGCACCTTCGGCAGCTGGGCGCGAAACTCCGCTTCCCGACCCGGGATGGCGGCCATGCCGCGCTCACCGGCCGCCCAGTCTCCGGGGGGCATGTTGAACAGGGCCTGGGAGAGGCCGTGCTCCCGCAGCTGACGGGCCAGTTCGGCGGCCGGCCACTCGTAGGGGAAGAGACACTCCACCGCCTCGAAACCGGCGGCGCGGGCCGCGGCGAAGCGTTCGATAAAGGGCAGTTCGGTAAACAGCATGGTCAGGTTGGCGGCAAACTTGCTCATGGCTTCATGTTCCTCAATTGGGCAATGTCGGTTTCGCTCAGGTAGCGGATGGGCTGGCCATGGAGCAGCAGGGCCAGGCGGGCCGTCTCCTCCAGCTCTTCCATGTTGTTGACCGCCTCCACCAGGTTCTTGCCCATCACCACGGGGCCGTGGTTGGCGAGGAGGAAGGCGCCTGCGTCCAGGGCGCGGCGGCCCAGCTCCTCGGCGATGCGCTCATCCCCCGGCCGGTAGTAGGGGATGAGGGGCAGGCTGCCGACCCGCATCACGTAGTAGGGGGTGAAGGGGCGGATCACGTTGGCCGGGTTCAGCCCATCCAGGCAGGAGAGGGCGGTCAGGTGGGTGCAGTGCAGGTGCACCACCGCCTGGCAATCGGGGTTGTTGTGGTAGAGGGCGAGGTGGAAGGCCACCTCCTTGGAGGGGCGATCCCCCCCCAGGTGCTCGCCGCTCATGCTCACGCGGGAGAGGCTCTGGGCGCTGAGCCTGCCGAGGCAGGAGCCGGTGGGGGTGGCGATCAGGGTGCCGTCGGGGAGGCGGGCGGAGAGATTGCCCGCGCCGCCGGTGGCATAGCCTCGCGCAAACAGGGAGGCCCCCAGCATCACCATGGTGTCGCGCAGTGCCTGTTCAGTCATGGAATGCCTCCTGGGCGGTGGAGAAGAAGTGTTCGTCGCCAAAATTGCCGGACTTGAGCGCCAGGGAGAGGGGCCTGTCCGTGGCCCGCACCCAGGGCACCCCGGGGGCTATCTGGGGACCTATGTGGAAGGCATTGATGGCCAGGGCCTGGGTGACCCGGCTCGAGGTCTCGCCCCCGGCGACGATGAGCCGGCTCACGCCCGCCGCCACCAGCAGGCGGGCCACGGCGGCGAAGCAGGCTTCCACCGCCTCGCTCGCAGCCTGCACCCCGTACTGGCGCTGGATCTCACTTAAGGCCTCGGGGGCCGTGGTGGCGTAGAGCAATGGGGCCGGGCCCTCCCCCTGGCCGAGCAGCCAGTCGGCGAGGCGGGCCGGGTAGTCCGGTTCGGTGAGGCAGGCCTCCACCGACAGGGCCAGGCTCGGCGCCAGCGTGCGATAGTGGGCTACCTGACGGTTGGTCATCTGGGAGCAGGAGCCGGACAGGATGGCGCAGGGGCCGGGCACGGGGCGACCGGCGGCCCGGGCCGCCAGGGGCTGACCCCGGCTCAGCTGGCGGGCCAGGCCGATGGCGAGGCCGGAGCCGCCGGTGACCAGGGGCCAGTCGCGCACGGCGGCGGCGATATCCAGCAGGTGCTGCTCGGTCAGGGTGTCGACCACGGCGTAGCGATAGCCATCATCCCTGAGGCGGGTCAGGGCGGCGGCGATGGCCTCTGGCCCGGCCGCAATGGTGTTCAGTGGCACCAGGCCGGTGCGCCCGCGCCCCTGGCCATCCATCAGCCGCAGCAGGTTGCTGTCGGTCATGGGGGTGAGGGGGTGGTGGCGCATGCCGGATTCGGCCAGGGGCTGGGGCCCGACGAACAGGTTGCCCTGATAGACGGTGCGGCCATTGACCGGCAGCGCGGGGCAGATCAGGGTGAAGTCGTGGCCCAGGGCCGCCAGCAGGGCATCGGCCACCGGCCCTATGTTGCCCTGGGGCGTGCTGTCGAAGGTGGAGCAGTATTTTTGATAGATGCGATCGCAACCCTGTTCCCGCAGCCAGGCGAGGGCGGCGAGGGAATCCGCCACCGCCTGTTCGGCTGGGCAGGATCGGCTCTTGAGGCTCACCACCAGGGCATCCGCCCGAGGCAGATCCCCCCCGCTCGGCACCCCGGCCAGTTGCAGGGTGGAGAGACCGTTCTCCACCAGGAAGCCGGCGATGTCGGTGGCGCCGGTGAAATCGTCCGCTATGACCCCGAGTCTCATTGTGCGTCTCCCGGCAGCTGGATCCCGGCATAGGCCTTGATGACGGCGCTGTCGTCCTCCTGGCCGTGGCCGGCGTTGCTGGCGCTGAGGAACTGGTTCAGGGCGGCGCTCGCCAGGGGCAGCGGGAAGTTCAGGGCCCGGGCCGTGTCGGCCACCAGGTTGAGATCCTTGACGAAGATGTCCACCGCGGAGCGGGGGCGGTAGTCGCCGTCGATGACCCTGGGCATGCGGTTTTCAAACATCCAGGAGTTGCCGGCGGCCTGGGTGACCACCTCGTACATGAGATCGAGCGGCACCCCGGCGCGGCTCGCCAGCGCCATGGCCTCGGCGGCCACCGCGATGTGCACTCCCGCCAGCAGCTGGTGGATGATCTTGACCGTGCTGCCCTGGCCCGGTTGTTCGCCGATGACGAAGACCCGGCCCGCCACCGCATCGAGCACGGGTTGCAGCCGCTCGAAGGCGGCCCTGGCGCCCGAGGCCATCACCACCATCTCCCCCGCCTCGGCCTTGACCGCGCCGCCGGAGACGGGGGCATCGAGCACCAGCAGACTCAGGGCGGCGAGCTCGGCGGCGATGGCTTTCGCCTCCTCGCTGGCGATGGTGGCGCTGATCATCACGGCCGTGCCGGGCCTGAGGCGGCGGGCCAGCCCCTCTTCGCCGAGCAGGATGCGGCGCACCTGGGCGGCATTGACCACCAGCAGCAGCACGGCATCGAGCCGGTCGGCGATGGCGTGGGCATGGGTGCCGACACTGGCGGCGCCGGCGGCGGCGAGCCGCTCGCGGGCGGCGGGGGCCAGGTCTATGCCATGGGTCTGCAACCCGGCCCGCAGGCAGGAGAGGGCGGCGCCCATGCCCATGGCGCCAAGGCCGATGACGGCAACCTGATAAGGATGAGACATGCTGAGTTCCTCTATGAGACGACGTATGGGCTCATAGTAGGGGCTAATGGCGGTGAAATATCGGGCGCAAATCACAAAAATTAACTCACTGTCTGTTATTTTTTGTGATTTGGTTCAGTTGGGCCCTTTCGATGGCGCAAATGGTGGGGCTTTTTTGTGAGTTAATGTTAACTTCAGTGACTGTGATGAAGTTTTATCATTTTTTACCATGCCGTTGGGCTAGAATGGCGACGCCACTGACAGGAGGAGGCCCCATGATCCCCATAGAACGACAGCAACAGATATTGCACCTGCTGGCCGAGCGCGGCGTGGTCAGCATACTGGAGCTCACCGAGCGGCTCGATGTTTCCCACATGACGGTGCGTCGGGATATCCAGAAGCTGGAGCAGCAGGGGCGGGTGCTGTCGGTCTCCGGCGGGGTCAGCCTGGCCGAGCGCATCACCAGCGAGCCTTCCCACGCCGCCAAGCGCAGCCTGATGCAGGAGGCCAAGCTGGCCATCGCCCGCCTGGCCGCGGAGCAGGTGACGGCGGGCAGCACCGTCTATCTGGATGCGGGCACTACCTCCCTGGAGCTGGCTCGGGAGCTGGCGCTGCGCGACGACCTCATGATAGTGACCAACGACTTCATGGTGTGTGCCTACCTGATCGAGCATGGCCTGGGCCGGCTCTATCACACCGGCGGCATGGTGATCCGCGACAACCAGTCCTGCGCCGGGGAGGCGACGGCCCACTTCCTGCGCAACCTGCATCTGGATATCGCCTTCCTCTCCTCCTCCTCCTGGGATGGCCATGGCATCTCCACCCCGAACGAGGAGAAGGTGCCGGTCAAGCGGGCCGTGGTGGACGCCGCCTCGACCCGCATCCTCATCTGCGACTCGTCCAAATATGGCAAGGTGGGCACCTTCAAGGTGGTGGGCTGGGAGGCTGTCGATCGGGTGATCAGCGATGACAGGCTCGCCCAGAACGCCAGGGAGATGCTGGCCCAGCACGGGGTTCAGCTCTCCCTGGTGCCCCTGACCCCGGCTCAGGCCAGCGCGTAGCGCCCCTTGCCGGCGGCCTTGGCGCGGTACATGGCGCCATCGGCCTGATTGAGCAGGGCATCCAGGGTCATCTCCCGACCCGGCGGGCACAGGGCCGCCCCTATGCTGCAGGTCAGGCGCAGGTGCTGGCCCGCCAGTTCCCGCTCCATGGCGAGATCCGCCAGCAGCCGCTCGCACACCAGGCTCACTTCCCTGTGGGGATCCCCGAGATCCGGCAGCAGCAGGGTAAATTCATCCCCCGCCAGGCGCGCCACCATGTCCCCCGGCCGCACGCAGGCCTGCAGCCGCTCGGCGAAGTAGCGCAGCACCTTGTCGCCAAAGTCGTGACCCAGGCTGTCGTTGAGCTGCTTGAAGCCATCGAGATCGATAAACAGCAGGGCCAGGTGGCCGCGGCCCTGGCGGGTGCGCGCCAGCTCGCGTTCGAGACGCAGGCTGAAGGCGCGCCGGTTGGGCAGGCCGGTGAGGGCATCGTGGGCCGCCTCGTGCTCGAGGCGCCGTTGCAACTCGGTCAGCTCGCTGATGTCGGTGGCCAGTATGTAGAGGCCGGTGCCGGGCTCCGGGTTGGGCACATAGTGGGAGTGCACCATGCGCTCCCCCTGCAGGGTGTCAAACGGCGTGTCGAAGGCGAGCTCCTCCCCGGCCAGGGCCCGGGCCAGGTGGGGGGCCGCGACCCGGTAGGCCTTGGGGCCGATGAGATCCGCCACCGTCATGGTATAGAGCTGCTCGCTGCTCACCCCGAACCACTCCTGATAGGCGCGGTTGGCGTAGAGATAGCGCTGCTGCGGGTTGATCTGGGCGATCAGGGCCGGCATGTTGTCGGCGATGGCCTTGAGCCGGCTCTTGCTCTGCTTGAGCTGCTGGGCCACGCTGCGCCGGGCCGAGATGTCATGGATGAAGGCGAAGCGGCTCGGCCGCCCCCCATGCTGGCTCGACTCGGCCACCACCTCCGCCTGGACGAGGCGCCCGTCCCGGTCGCGAATGTCCACCTCCTGGCGCCTGGGCTGGGGATCCTGGCCCAGCAACAGCTGGCAGAAGGGGGAGTCCGGGTCGAACAGGGCGACGAGGGGCCGGCCCAGCACGGCCTCGGTCTGCCAGCCAAACAGGCTGCTGGCCGCCGGGTTCCAGCCGCAGAGGCTGCCCTGCTCGTTCACCTCGATGAAGGCGGCGCTGCTGTTGTCCAGCATGTTCTGGAAACGGTTCTTCTCTTCCATCAGCCGCGCCTGCGCCTGGGCGCGCTCCGCCATCTCCCTGTCCCGCTCCGCCAGGGCGCGGGAGAGGGCCTGGGTGCGCTCGGCCACCTGCTGCTCCAGCCGGGCCTGCAGCTGGTGCAGTTGCTGCTCCGCCTGCTTGCGATCGTCAATGTCGGTGAACACGGCGATCAGGTGAGTCTGCTGGGGGCTGCGGCCCCGGCACAGGGTGACGCTGAGCTGGACCCAGTGGGGCGTGCCGTCGAGGCGCAGCAGCCGTTTCTCCAGCCGGTAGTTCTGCCGCTCCCCCGCCAGCAGCTGCTCGAACAGCCGCACCTCGGCCGCGAGATCCTCGGCATGGGTCATGGATTGCCAGTCCCGCTCGATGAGCAGGGACTCCGGATAGCCCAGCAGCTGACACAGGCTCTGATTGGCCCGCAGCCAGCGACCGTCCGGGGCCGAGAGGGCCATGCCCACCGAAGACTGGTTGAAGGTGAGTTCGAACAGCTGGCTGTAGCAAGCCGGGCTCCCGGGGACGCTTTGCAACATGCACACGAGCTGGCGGGCGAAGCCGTCCAGGTCCTGGCGCTCCCAGGGGGTGAAGTCATGGCTGCCGGGCAGCAGGAGCGCGAACCAGCCGAGGGGGCGGCCCTCGCCGCCGGTGAGGGGGACCAGGGCGCAGGCCCCCGGGATGCCGGTGTCAGGGGAGGAGGGGAGGCCAGATATTGGCGGCCGATCCCGATAAAAATGGGCCCCAGCCCCCACCCGGCTGGCGAGGCCGAGGAGGGCGGCCTGCTCCCCCGGCGTCAACCCGAAGGCGGCGGGGGCCATGGGGGCGGCGGGCACGATCAGCACCCGGGCACCCGGGAAGTGGCGACCCATCAGGGCGGCGAAGGAGACAAGGTCGGGGGCCGGGCCGGGAAGAGGGTCAAGAGCGGGCTGAGGGGGCATAAAGGGTCTCTGTGGGGATCCTGCGCAATTTAGGGTCGGCCGGGATCGAGCTGATGGGGTCGAGCATAAGGAGCAGGAAAAACCTTATTACAGAGCGGCGCGGCGAGCCACTGCTTTATGGGGGCGAAGGGCCGGGGGCACCCGGCCCGGGGTCACTTGTCGGCGCTCTTTTGGATCGTCTCGCCGACTTTTTCGACATCCTTGCCCACGCCGCTCATGGTGTTGCAGGCGATCAGCAGGCCGCAGCAGAGGAAAATGGTCAGGGTCTTGAGGGATCTCATGGTCTTGCTCCTTGTGACACTCCGGGATACGGGCCCTCTCAGTTTAGTCGAGAGGTCGAGGCGTCAGCCGCAACAGCTTGCCCGATCCGCTGTCGGTGAGCAGATAGAGGGCACCATCGGGTCCCTCCTTGACGGTGCGGATCCGCTCCCCCCGCTCCCCGAGCAGGGTGCGTTCGCCGACGATGGCGTCGCCGGCCAGGGTCAGCTCCCGCAGTGACTGGCCGCGCAGGGCGCCGACAAACAGCTTGTCCCGCCACTGGGGGTAGCGAGCCCCGGAGTGAAACACCATGCCGGAGGGGGCGATGGAGGGCACCCAGACCTTGAGGGGGGCGACCAGCCCCGGCGCCGATGCCCCCTCGCCAATCTTGCCGCCGCCATACTCCTCGCCGAAGCTGACCCTGGGCCAGCCGTAGTTTTGCCCTCCCAGGATGAGATTGACCTCGTCCCCGCCCTGGGGACCGTGTTCATGGGTCCAGAACTGGTTGGCCAGCGGCCGCCAGGCCGCTCCCTGCATGTTGCGATGGCCCAGGCTCCAGATCTCGGGCAGGGCCCCCGGGGTGTGGCGAAAAGGGTTGTCCGTCGGCACGCTGCCATCCCGGTTCAGGCGCACCGTCTTGCCGATGTGGTTGTCCAGGCGCTGGGCCAGGTCGCGCTGGTGGTAGCGATCCCCCAGGGTGATATAGAGCAGGCCATCGCTCCCCAGCACCAGGCGCGAGCCAAAATGGGCGCCGCCCGACACCTTTGGTCGCTGGCTGAACAGGGGTTGCAGGGAGATGAGGCGATCGTCTTGCAGCCTGGCCCGGGCGACGGCGGTGCTGCTGCCCCCCGGGCCGGGCTCGCTGTAGCTGAAATAGAGCCAGCCCTCGTCATCCAGGGCCAGATCGAGCAGGCCCCCCTGGCCCTGGGCCGCTATCTCGGGCAGGCCGGTCACGGCATGGCGCCGGCCGTCGGCCCCCAGGCGCAGCAGGCGGCCGGGGCGCTCGCTCACCAGCAGATCGCCGCCGGGCAGGAACACCAGCCCCCAGGGGTGGGCCAGGTCCCGGTGCAGCAGGCTGACGTGGAGGGGACTGGCCCCGGGCAGGGGGGCCAGGGTGAGGCAGAGCAGGAGGCAGAGGATGAGACGCGGCACCATGGGGTACTCCGGGTGAAGGATGACACCGGCCAAGTATAGTGGCCGGCTCCTCGGTGCCGCGTCCAGGGGGCGGTGCGTCAGCTGGCCAGCTGGGCCTCCCAGCAGGGCGCGGGGGCCGAGGCAAGGTGGCGACGGCGTGCCGAGACCGCCTCGGCCAGCAGGGCGAGCAGGCTCAGGCTGTCATCCCAGCCGAGGCAGGCATCGGTGACCGACTGGCCATAGGTGAGGGCGCCGAGGGGCGCGGGGGCCTGAGCGCCCTCCACCAGGAAGCTCTCGACCATGACGGCGGCGATGGCCTGGCTGCCCTGGGTCAGTTGCTGGGCGAGGGACTCGGCGACCCTGAGCTGGTTCTTGTGCTGCTTCTGGCTGTTGCCGTGGCTGCAATCGACCATGAGCCGGGGGGCCAGCCCCTGACCGCGCAGGCGCTGCGCCGCCGCGTCCACATCGGCCGCATGGTAATTGGGGCTGGTGCCGCCGCGAAGGATGATGTGGCCGGCCCCGTTGCCCTGGCTCTGGACCACCACCATGCCCCCCTCGCTGCCCGGCGTGGTGAACAGGTGGGGGGCCCGGCTCGCCTGGATGGCATCCAGGGCGACCCGGACGTTGCCATCGGTGCCGTTCTTGAAACCGACCGGGCAGGGCAGGGCAGAGGCGAGCTGACGATGAACCTGGGACTCGGTGGTGCGGGCACCGATCGCTCCCCAGCTGATGAGGTCGGCGAGATAGAGGAAGCTGGTGGTGTCGAGAAACTCGGTGGCGGTGGCCAGGCCCAGCTCGCCAATGTCGAGTAGCAGCTGGCGTGCCAGGCGCAGACCCAGGGCGAGGTCATGGCTGCCATCCAGGTGAGGGTCGAACACCAGCCCCTTCCAGCCCACAGTGGTGCGCGGCTTCTCGAAGTAGGCCCGCATCACGATCTGCAGCCGATCCTGGTACTGAGCGGCCAGGGGGGCCAGGCGCCTGGCATAGTCGAGGGCCGCCTGGGGATCGTGCAGGGAGCAGGGGCCTATCACCACCAGCAGGCGATCATCTTCCCCACCCAGAATGTCGCTGGCCTGCTGACGATGTTGTGCAATCCGGGTCTGCAACTGGGCAGGACAGGGTTGCTGTGCCAGCAGATCTGCCGGGGTGGGGAGCGTCGTCACCGTGGCGGCGCGCATGACCGAATTCAAGACTGCCATCTGGATTACCTTGTGAGGGAATGGAGGCGATGGGGCCGATGCCGAGGTGGCATCCGTCGGTGGGCCTTTCCATCGCAGTTGTTGAGAGTGATTATCATTATCTTGTTTTGCCCGTGACTTGCAAGCACTAACGGGAAGGGCAGGGAGGGGGAGAGACAAACGGAAAGGGCCCGGGCATGGCTGCCACGGGCCCGGACGGGGCAGGGGGAGATCAGCTGTCCATCACGTCGTGGCGGGCGTGGTGATAGGCCTCTTCATCCTTGCCATGGCGCCAGTAGGGGACGGCGTAGACGCGGCTGCGGTCCACCTCCAGGGTGCGCCTGACATGGCGGCGCATGGGGACCACCAGCCCCTCCTCGCCACCGAACCAGAAGTAGCTGTTGTCGCCGCTCATGGGCTGGCTGGTGAGATGGCTGATCAGGGGCTCCGTCTGCTGCGGGCTGCCGACAAACCAGCGCAGCTCGACCCCGGCCGGCAGCGGGATGTCCAGCATGTCTTGCTCATGGGGCACCAGCAGGGCTATGTGGCCCCTGGCCTGGGGCGCCATCACCTCGGCCATGGCGCAGATGGCGGGCAGGGAGGTGAGATCCCCCACCATGTAGTAGTGGTCGGCCGCCTGCAGCATGGGGTTGGGGCCACCGGGACCCGAGATGGCGAGCCTGTCCCCCGGCTTGGCATTGAGGGCGAAGCGGCTGGCCGGCCCCGTCTCGCCATGGAGCGCGAAGTCGATATCCAGCTCCAGGGCCTCGGGGCGAAAGGCGCGAATGGTGAAGGTGCGCATGATGGGTCGCTGGCTCGGATCCTCCCAGCGCGGCCCCTGGGGAGTGGGGGTGGGCAGGACGGCATGGGCCTGGCCCGGCTGCGGCAGCATGATCTTGATATGGGCGCCGCCACAGGTGAAGGGGTAGTCGGCAAGGTCGGGGCCGGTCAGGCAGATGCGGCGCAGGTGAGGGGTGAGATCCTGAACCCGCTTGACGCTGAGCAGACGGGGACGATTGACGGGGGCGGGCTGGGACATGGACGGACTCCTGGCTGACGATGGCGGTCATTATCCGATAAATGCAAATAATTATCAATTGCCGGCCCTTAGTGGTATTCATATGGTTCCGATTTGGCGTGTTCGCCACTGGCCTCAGTGACGGGAAAGCCCCAGCCACCGGCCGTCCTGACGATGGCGGCGACGCTCTCCGATAAATGCAAATAATTATCAATTGCCAGTCATAAGTTGGTTCTCATATGATGCCCAAGTATCACCCAGGACACTGGCCTCCGGGGCTGCAAGCCTCAGCCACCGCCCGCCCTGACGATGGCGGCGACGCTCTCCGATAAATGCAAATAATGATCAATTGCCAGTCCTGAGTGGGTATTCATATGATCCCTTATCATCACCCAGGTCACTGGCCTCCGGGGCGGCAAGCCTCAGCCACCGCCCGCCCTGACTGACGATGGCGGCGACTCTCCGATAAATGCAAATAATGATCAATTGCCAGCCCTGGGTTGGTATTCATATGATCCCTTATCATCACCCAGGCCACTGGCCTCCGGGGCGGCAAGCCTCAGCCACCGCCCGCCCTGACTGATGATGGCGGCGACGCTCTCCGATAAAGGCAAATACTGATCAATTGCCAGTCCTGGCTGGGTATTCATATGATCCCTTATCATCACCCAGGCCATTGGCCTCTGGGGCGGCAAGCCTCAGTCATCGGCTGTCGCAACCCGAGTCCCGGGGCGGGGACCACTCCCGCCCCATGGGGTGGCAGTGCCCTGCATTCTGGCCGATACCCACATAAAGGCTCCCGTTTTGTCCCATGCAAATTCCATTGACCCGGGGATTTCAAAGCGAGTATTTTAGCGCCGCACAATAGTGGACTGATAATAGTTATCATTTATAGTCTTATTCGATGGGTGTGAAATGGATACTCAAGTGATGGAAACCCGCGCGCCGGTTCAGGCTGCGCCCCCCGACGTCCTGTTCACGTCGAGCCAGGGAGAGATCCGGGCCAATGATCTGGGCCAGCCGATCCGAACGCCAGCCAGCGAATGGCCCCTGCTGGAGCGGCAGATAGCGGATGCGCTGGCGGCGGCCAGGGCCGCGGGCCAGGCCAACCCCCTGCTTATCGGCGCCTTCGCCTTCGACCCCTCAGAACCCTCCTGCCTCTATGTGCCCGGCCAGGTTGAGCGCAGCGAACGCCGCCAGCGCGAACCCGGCCCCCAGGCCTCGAACCAGGCCATCTCGGTGCAGAGCACCCCGGCCGCCAGCGAATTCAAGGCCTCGGTCAGCGCGGCGCTGGAGGCGTTCGCCCAAGGTCGCCTCGCCAAGGTGGTGCTGTCGCGCAAGCTCTCCCTCACCCTGCACCAGCCCGCCGACCCCGAGCAGGTGCTGGCCCGGCTGATGGCCCAGAACCCCCATGCCTTCCACTTCTCCCTGCCCCTCGATGGAACGCGCCGATTGCTTGGCGCCAGCCCGGAGCTGCTGTTGCGGGTCAGCGGGGGAGAGGTGTTCACCCACCCCCTGGCGGGCTCCGCCAGGCGGGCGGGCGAGCCGCAGCAGGACGAGGCGGTGGCCCGGGATCTGCTGGCGTCCCGCAAGGATCAGCATGAGCACAAGTTGGTGATCGACGAGATCCGCCGGGTGCTGACCCCCCATTGCCGCGAGCTGGCGATCCCGTCCAGCCCCAGTCTGATGAGCACGGATACCCTCTGGCATCTGGGCACCCCCATCGCCGGTCGCCTCAATGGCGGTGAGGCGTCGGTGCTGTCCCTTGCCTGCCAGCTCCATCCCACCCCGGCCCTGTGCGGCTATCCCACGGATATCGCCCGCCAGTTCATCCGCGAGCAGGAACCCTTCCGGCGCGCCCTGTTCAGCGGCATCGTCGGCTGGTGTGACAGTCAGGGCAATGGGGAGTGGGCCGTGGTGATCCGCTGCGGGGTGCTCGATGGTCATCGGGTGGAGCTGTTTGCCGGCGCCGGCATCGTCGCGGGCTCGGATCCCGCCATGGAGTGGGCCGAGACCGGCACCAAGCTGGGCACCATGCTCAAAGCCCTAGGATTGGATCTGGAGGTGGCGCAATGAGCCTGCATCAATACCTGGGCTGGCCGAGCGGGCAGCCGAATCTCAAAGCCCTGGGCCTGGATTTGGAGGTGGCGCAATGAGCCAGCGTCAATACCTGGGCTGGCCGAGCGGGCAGCCGAATCTCAAAGCCCTGGGCCTGGATTTGGAGGTGGCGCAATGAGCCAGCGTCAATATCTGGGCTGGCCGAGTGGGCAGCCGAATCTCAAAGCCCTGGGCCTGGATTTGGAGGTGGCGCAATGACGCAGTCCAACCGCTTCCTGCCCTATACCCGCTGGCCCGAAGCCTTGGCGGAGCAGTACCGCTCCAAGGGCTATTGGCGTGGCGAGCCGCTGACCGCCATGTTGCATCGCCAGTGCAAAGTGGCGCCGGATGCCACCGCCATCCTCTGCGGCGAGCGGCGCTTGAGCTATGGCGAGCTGGACGCCGCCTCCAGCCGGCTGGCCGGGCGTCTGGCCCGCCACGGCCTGGGGGTGGGGGATACCGCACTGGTGCAGCTCCCCAACGTGGCCGAGTTCTATCTGGTCTTCTTCGCCCTGCTCAAAGCGGGCATTGCACCGGTCAACGCGCTCTTTAGCCACAACCGGCTGGAGCTCCTCTCCTATGCCGAGCAGATCACACCGCGCCTCTTTGTCGGCTCGCTGGCTCATCCGTTGTTTGCGAGCAAGGGGCGCGAGAGCGAGTTGCTGGCAACCATCGGTGCCGAGCTGGTGCTGCTCGATGGCGACGCAGGGGCGCTGGGGCTGACCCGCTGGTTGGCGAAGGGGGATGAGAGTGAGCCGGTGAAATCTGGCCCGACCCCGGCGGACGAGGTGGCCTTCTTCCAGCTCTCCGGCGGCAGCACCGGCACCCCCAAGCTCATCCCTCGCACCCACGATGACTACCTGTACAGCGTGCGCCGCAGCAACGAAATTTGTGGCCTCGGCCCGCACACCCGCTATCTGTGCGCCCTGCCGGCGCCCCACAACTTCCCCCTGAGCTCCCCGGGTGCTTTGGGGGTGTTCGAGGCGGGCGGCACTGTGGTGCTCGCACCCGATCCCAGCCCCATCAGCTGTTTCCCGCTGATCGCCCGCCACCGGGTCAATCTCACCTCGCTGGTGCCGCCGGCGGTCTCCCTCTGGCTGCAGGCCGCGGAAGCGGACCCCACTGCGCGCACTCAGCTCGAGAGCCTCGGCTTGCTGCAAGTGGGTGGCGCCAAGCTGGGGGAGGCGGTGGCCAGCAAGATTGGGCCGCTGCTCGGCTGCCGGCTGCAGCAGGTGTTCGGCATGGCGGAAGGACTGGTCAACTACACCCGGCTGGACGACCCCGACGAGAAGGTCATTCACACCCAGGGCCGCCCCATGAGCCCGGATGACGAGGTGCGTATCCTCGATGAGGCGGGCAATCCGGTCGCCCCGGGCGAGCCTGGCGCCCTGCACACCCGCGGCCCCTATACCTTCCGCGGTTACTACCAGAGCCCGGCCCACAATGCCCGGGTGTTCGATGCCGAGGGCTTCTACTGCTCCGGCGATCTGGTGGTACAGGATGCCGATGGTTACCTCACCGTGGTGGGGCGGCAGAAGGATCAGATCAACCGGGGCGGCGAGAAGATCGCGGCGGAAGAGGTGGAAAACCAGCTGCTGCACCATCCTGCCATCACCCATGTGGCCCTGGTCTCCATGCCCGACAGCGCCATGGGGGAGAAGAGCTGTGCCTTTATCGTCAGCACGGATCCCGCCTTGAAGCCGCTGGCTTTGCGCAAGTTTCTGCGTGAGCGCGGGGTGGCGGACTTCAAGCTGCCCGACCGTTTCGAAGCCCTGGACGCCCTGCCCATGACGGCGGTGGGCAAGATTGACAAGCAGGGGCTGCGGGCACGCATTGCGCACGCCATCGCCGCCAACCAGCCCCTGACAACAGCATAAAACTAAAAGGAATCATGACGTTATGGCTATTCCAACCCTGAACAATTACGCCATGCCCAGCCAGTGGAAGGCCAACAAGGTCAACTGGTCCCTGGATCCCAAGCGCGCCGCCCTGCTGATCCACGACATGCAGGAGTACTTCACCGCCTTCTATGGCGAAAACAGCCCGCTGATTGCGGCGCTCACCGAGCAGCTGGCCGCCGTGCGCAAGCAGTGCAAGGCCCTCGGCATTCCGGTCTTCTACACCGCCCAGCCCAAGGATCAATCCCCTGAAGATCGCGCCCTGCTCAACGACATGTGGGGCCCGGGTCTCAACAAGCGACCCGAGCAGCAGCAGGTGGTGGCCGCCCTGCGCCCGGAGCGGGACGACACCGTGCTGGTCAAGTGGCGCTACAGCGCCTTCCAGCGCTCCGAGCTCGAGCAGATGCTCAAAGCGCTGGGGCGGGATCAGCTGATCATCGGCGGCATCTACGGCCATATCGGCTGCATGATGACCGCCTGCGACGCCTTCATGCGCGACATCCAGCCCTTCTTCCTGGCGGACGGGGTGGCGGATTTCTCCCTGGCCGACCACCAGATGGCGCTGGACTACGTGGCGACCCGCTGCGGCAAGGTGATCCGCTGCGAGGAGGTGCTGGCGCTCGCCCCGGCTTCCACTTCTGCCGCCCAGCCCACCAATCCCTTGCTGACCAATCCGTTGCTGACGTATGAGGGGCTCAAGGCGCGGCTGCTGAGCCATATCGACGAGGACGAGGGGGAGTTTGACCCCGACGAGAACCTCATCGACTACGGTCTGGATTCGGTGCGGATCATGGCCCTGCTCACCGAGTGGCGCGCCGCTGGGGTGGAGCTCGGCTTCGTGGATCTCGCCAAGCTGCCGACCCTCAACGGCTGGTGGCGCCTCATCGAGGCCAAGCTGGCAGCCCAGGCCTTGGAGGTGACCCCATGAACCGCTTCCCCTTGACCATCCCCCAGCAGGGGCTCTGGTCCGGACATCTGCTGAACGATGACAAGGCGATGTTCAACACCGCCGAGTGCATCGCCTTCGACGGCAAGGTCGAGGCGACCGTGCTGGTCGCAGCCCTTGCCAAGGCGGTGGGGGAGTGCGAGGCGCTCAAGGGCCACTTCGAAGACGATAAGGAGGCGGTCTGCTTCGTCTCGCATGAGCTGCCCCTGGCCTATGAAGAGGTCTCCCTCGAGCGCGATGACGAGATGCTGGCCCGCGCCTGGGCCTGGGCTGATCTGCGCCGCCCGTTCGAGCTGACCCAAGAGGCACCCTGCCGTTTCGCCCTGCTGCGCGGCCCCGGCCGCGATTATCTCTACAGCTGCGTGCACCACATCGCCCTCGACGGCTTTGGCACCACCTTGCTGTTCCAGCGCATCGCCGAACTGTATGCCGAGGGGCTGGCCGGTGAGATGAACTCCCCATCTCCCTTCGGCTCGTTGGCTGAGGTGCTGGCAGAAGAGGCGAGCCGCGAGCAGAGCGGCAAGAACGACGCAGCACGCGCCTTCTGGCAGGAGCAGCTGCAAGGCTGGCCCGAGTTGAAGTCCTTTGGCGAGACCCGCGCACCGATTGCCGCCGACTTTATCCGCGAGAGCCGTCCGCTGCCGGCGGCGCTCTGGCAATCCCTGACCGGCTTTGCCGACGAGCACAAGCTGGGCTGGCCCGATCTGCTGCTGGCCGGCCTCTCGGCCCAGCTGTCGCTGTCGAGCGGCCAGGATAAGACCCTGCTCGGCCTGATGATGATGAACCGCATCGGCTCGGCGTCGCTGACCGTGCCCTGCATGCAGATGAACATTACCCCGCTGGCGCTGACTCTGGGTGAAGAACTGGATCTGGCGGGGGCTGCTGGCGCCGTGGCCAAGGCCAAGCGCGGGGTGCGCAAGCACCAGCACTACCGCTACGAGCTGCTGCGCCGCGACCTTGGCCTGGTGGGGGGCGACAAGCGCCTGTTCGGCCCGCTGGTCAACATCATGCCGTTCGATCACGCTCGCCGCTTCGGGCCGCTATCTGCCCATATTCTCAACATCAGCGCCGGGCCGGTGGAGGATCTCACCATCGAAGTGCAGGTCGGCGTCGATGGCCAGCCCAGACTGGATCTGGACGCCAACCCCGGCTGCTACCAGCAGGCCGATCTGGCTGCCATCGCCGATACCCTGTTTGCCCTGCTGGGCCGCTGGCTGGCCGAGCCCGCCCAGACCCTGGGGACGCTCAAGGCCGACTGGCTGGCCGAGCAGCGAGTCAGGGCCCTGATCGCCGGCCCCGCCCATGAAGTGATCAAGACACGGCCGGTGCTGGAGGCGCTCTGCCACTTCGCCGCCCAGACCCCGCACAAGATTGCCTTGGTTCAGAGCACGGAGCAGGGAGAGGCCCGCTTCAGCTACGAGGCGCTGCTGGCCAGATCCGAACAGATGGCGGCTGCCCTGCAGGCCGCAGGCGTCGCCCCCGGCGACAAGGTGGGGGTCATGCTGGCCCGCACCCCACAGGCCATCTTCGCCCAGCTGGCGGTGCTGCTGGCGGGCGCCGTCTATGTGCCCCTCGACCCCGAGCAGCCGCTGGAGCGTCAGGGCCATATCCTGCGGCTGGGGGAGGTCAAGACCCTCATCACCCAGGCCGAGTACCGCCACAAGCTGGCCAGCCTGTTTGAGGGGCGCACTCTCTTGGTTGGGGATCTGCTGGCGGGGGATCTGGTGAGCGATAACCGCTTGAACCAGCCGGCCGCCGGCCGCGCCGTCGCCTACCTGATGTTCACCTCGGGCTCGACCGGCCTGCCCAAGGGGGTGGCGGTGAGCCACGGCGCGCTGGATCACTTCGCCGCCGCCGCCCGCTGCCGCTACCACCTGGATGAAGAGGCGCGGATGTTGCAATTCGCCCCCTTCAACTTCGACGCCAGCATCGAGGAGGTGTTCGCCACCTTGAGCGCCGGAGCCACCCTGGTGCTGCGCACCGACGCTCTGCTCGAATCCATGCCCGCCTTTGCGACCGGGGTGGAGCAGATGGGGATCACCCACCTCGATCTGCCCACCGCGTTCTGGAACGAGTGGGTGGTGGCGCTGACGGCGGGTCAGGCCCACATTCCTGCCGGGCTTACCACCGTCATCATCGGCGGCGAGGCGGTCTACCCCGAGCAGCTGGCCCAGTGGCAGCGCCAGGGCCGCTCCGATGTGTGCCTGTTCAACACCTATGGCCCCACCGAAACGACCGTGGTGGTGACCACCCAGGAGCTGCAACAGGAAGACCCGAACCAGGCCCAGTTGCCCATCGGCCTGCCGCTGCCCGGCATGCAGGCGCTCATTCTGGGGGCGGGGGAGCAACCCGCCGAGGAAGGGGAGCTGGTGCTGCTCGGCCCGCAGCTGGCCAACGGTTACGTGGGGGGCGTGCAAGGGAGCTTTGGCACCCTGCGGGTTGGCGCGGAGCAGATGCCCGTCTATCGCACCGGCGATCGGGTGCGGCTGGTGGCCGGCCGGCTGGTCTACCTTGGCCGGCGCGACAACGAATTCAAGATAAGCGGCTATCGCATCCAGCCCGGCGAGGTGGAGGCCCAGCTGCTGGCCCTGCCCGGGGTGGACGAGGCCTGCGTGCAGGGGGTGAGCATCGGCAGTGTGCGCAGGCTGGTGGCCTTCGTGGCGGGGCCGGAGTGCGACAGCCGGGTCATCAAGGCGCAGTTGGCCAGGGTGCTGCCTGCCGCCATGATCCCCACCGACTATCGCCACTATGACCAGCTGCCCCGCACCGGCTCCAACAAGCTGGATCGCAAGGCCCTGCTGGACGCCTACCAGGCGGGCGGCGAAGCCCTGACCTTGAGCAGCGAGACCGAGAACCGGGTCGGCGCCATCTGGCAGCAGATCCTGGGGCTCGCCACCATGGCGCCCACGGACAACTTCTTCGAACTGGGGGGCCAGTCCCTGCAGACCATCCAGATAGTGAACCGGCTCGGCGCCGAGTTCGGGGTGCAGGTCAAGGTCTCCGACGTGTTCGATCACCCTCGCCTGGATGATTTCTGCCGTTTCCTCGACGGCCTGCTTGCCGAGGACGAAGAGAGCGTGGAGATGGTGTGGTGATGGATAAGGAGCAACAAGCAATGGCCTTTGATTTCACTGGCAAGCGGGTCTGGGTGACCGGGGCCGGGCGCGGCATCGGCCGCGAGGTGGCGACGCAGTTCGTGGCGGCCGGTGCAATCGTGGTGGGGCTGGATCTGGCGTTTCCCGAGGCCGACTACCCCTATGCCACCCGGCTGCTCGATATCGGTGACTCGAAGGCGGTCAACGCCAGCTGCGCAGCGCTGCTGGCGGACGGCGGGCTGGATGTGCTGGTCAACGGGGCCGGTGTGCTGCACCTCGGTCCTACCGAAACCTTAAGCGATGATGACTGGCACGACTGCATGACGGTCAACGCCAGCGGCGTCTTCTATCTGCTGCGGGCCCTGGTGCCCCACTTCAAGGGGCAGCAGCGCGGTGCCATCGTCACCATCGGCTCCAACGCCGCCCATGTGCCGCGCATGCAGATGGCGGCCTATTGCGCCTCCAAGGCGGCGGTCACCAGCCTGACCCAGACGGTGGGGCTGGAGCTGGCCCCCTTCGGCGTGCGCGCCAACCTGGTGTCGCCGGGCTCGACGGATACCCCCATGCTGCGCGGCATGCTGCCAAGCGAGGAGGCCATGGCCCGCACCATCGCCGGGCTGCCGGAGCAGTTCAAGCTCGGCATCCCCCTGCGCAAGGTCGCTACTCCGGCGGAGATCGCCCATACCGTCCTCTTCCTGGCCTCGGATCTGGCCAGCCACATCACGCTGCAGGATCTGGTCGTCGACGGCGGCGCCACCCTGAGTGCCTGAGGCTTGAGAAACAGATGAACAATATGATTTTGCTGTTGAAACAGCTGGAACGGCAGGGAGTGAAGCTGGCTTTGAACGAGAAAGGCCAGCTTATCTCCCAGTCGAGCAAGGAGGCGGTGACGCCGGCCATCGGTGCCACCATCAAGACCCACAAGGATGAGCTGGTGCGCTGCCTGGCGGCCCGTGCCGCCTTCGAGGCGCCCATTCTTGCGCTACGTGATGCCGAGGGCGCCCGGCAGGGGCCGCTCTCGTCGTCCCAGAGCGGGCTCTGGTTTATCGAGCAGTACGAGGAGGCCTCCCACCTCTACAACATGCCGGTCTATTTTCGCGTCAAGGGAGAGCTGGACACGGCGGCGCTGGAATTTGCTTTCGACCACCTGTTTGCCCGCCACCCCAGCATGCGTACCCGCTTCATCAAGGACGAGGCGGGCAGGGGGGCCCAGGAGATCCTGCCCCACACACCTTTCAAGTTGCAGATTGAGGACGTGAGCACAGAGCCCGCAGCCGAGCGCGAGGCCTATGTGGCCCGCCGGGTGCGCGAAGAAATAGGCCGTCCCTTCTCCCTGACCCAGGGGGATCTCAGCCGGGTGCATCTTATTCGGCTGGGCAGCCGCGAACACGTGCTGCTGATCACCCAGCACCACATCATCTCCGACGGCTGGTCGGTCAAGAACATGTTCGCGGATCTCAAGCGTGCCTTTCTTGCCCATCAGAACCGCGAGCCTCTGCAGGTAAGCGAGCTGTCGCTCACCTACATCGACTATGCCCGCTGGTTCAACTCACCGCGTTTTCTCGATTATCACGCCGAGTTCAAGCCGTTCTGGGTCGATCGGCTCGGTGGCAGCCCCGAGGTGCACGGTCTGCCGCTCGACAAGCCGCGCCCGGCCCATCAGGACAGCGGCGGCGAGCTGGTCTTCTCCACCATCGAGAGCGACCTGTGGGAGAGCTTCAAGCGCCTGTGCCAACGGTACAGCACCTCCAACTTCATCGGTCTGCACGCCCTGTTTGCCTTGCTGATGGTGCGCCAGAGCGGCGAGAAGGAGGTGGTGATCGGCACCCCGCTTGCCTATCGCGAGCGTCACGAAATCGAGTCGCTGGTGGGCTTTTTCGTCAACACCCTGGTGCTGCGCACTCAACTGAGCGGCAAGCCCAGCTTTGTCGACTATCTGCAGCAGTGCCGGGAGGAGGATCTGGCGGCCTTCGATCACCAGCTCTACCGTTTCGAGGCGCTGGCCGAGGCCATCGGCGCCGATCGCACCACCGCCATCAACCCCATCTTCCAGATCATGCTGGTCTATCAGGCCAAGGTGGACTTCAACGCTCTCATCCCCGGCTGCCAGCTGGTGGAGGAGACCTCGCCTGTGCTGCCGGCCAAGACCGACATCTCGGTCAAGGTGACCGAGCTGATGGATTCGGTCAGAGTGGACTGGCTGTTCGCCACCGCCCTGTTCGAGCGAGAGACCATCCAGGCTTATGCCGATCGCCTGCTGCACCTGATGCGCGCCGTGGTGGCGGCCCCCGAGACCGACATCTGGCAGTTGCCGCTGGAGGCGGGCACCGACCAGGCAGCGCTGGCCGCCGAGCTTGCAGACCTGCCGCCGGATTACCCGAGTCGCGACACCCTGCTCTGTCATATCGAGCGGCGCGTTGGGAAGTGCTCGGACGCGTTGGCGGTGAGCGACGGTGTGCAATCGTTGACCTATGGCGAGCTGGAGGTGCTAGCCAACCGGCTGGCCCACTGGCTGCAGGCTCAGGGCGTCACCCCGGGCGCCGCCATCGGCATCCAGGCCAGGCGCGATGTGGCCTTCGTCATCGCCCTGCTCGCCTGCTGGAAGGCGGGGGCGGCCTATGTACCGCTCGATCCTGCCTATCCCGCCGAGCGGCTGGCCCATATCCTTGGCGATGCATCCATCAGCCTGGTGCTGGGTGGCGTGCCGGATCCGCGGCTTGGCGAGGCGCTGGCGGGCACGACGGCCGAATATCACGATCTGCAAGGGCTGGTGCTGGACAAGATGCCAACCAGCACGCCCGCACTGCCTCGGGACGCCGCCATGCTGGCCCAGATCATCTACACCTCCGGCAGCACCGGCCTGCCCAAGGGGGTCATGGTGGAGCAGGGCAGCCTGGTCAACCTGATGGCGGATCACGGCGAGCGCATCGCCCTTGATCAGAATGGCGCCATGTTCAACTGCATGTCCCTCTCGTTCGATGCAGGCAACATGACCACCCTGCTGCCGCTCTACTGCGGCGCGGCCCTGCACTTCGGCGAGCCGGGCGAGGGGGTGATCGGTGCCGCGATCGCTTGCGGTGCCAGCCATATGATCCTGCCCACGGCGCTGTTGGCGAATCTATTGCCCCCGGCGGATCTCGGCTCCCTCAAGGCCATCGGCTTTGGCGGCGAGGCGTGCCCGAGCAGCCTGGTGGAGCGCTGGGGGGAGCGGGTGGCGCTATTCAACATGTACGGCCCGACCGAGTGTACCGTCACCGCGCTCTGCGCGCGGCTCACCCCGGGCGCGCCCATCACCATAGGTCGACCGGTCAACAACCTGAAGGCGCTGATCCTGGACGAGGCGGGCAACCTCTGCCCGGTGGGGGTGCCCGGCGAGCTCTGTCTGGCGGGGCTGGGGCTAGCCCGCGGCTATCTCAATCTGCCAGAGCGCACCCAAGAGGCTTTTATCGAGCTGGCCTTTGATGCAACGAATGATGAACCTACCCATCGCCTCTATCGCACCGGCGATCGGGCCCTGCTGCGCCGTGATGGCAACATCCAGTATCTGGGTCGGATAGACGAGCAGATCAAGCTGCGCGGCTATCGCATCGAGCCGGGGGAGATAGAGACCCGGCTTGCCGAATTGTGCCCAGCCATTCGCCAGATCAAGGTGGTGGTGCAGGAGGGGCGCCTGCTCGCTTACGCCTGTTTGCAGGCCGGGGCAAGGGAGCCCGACGGCGATGCCCTGCTGCAGCGGGCCGGCGAGTGCCTGCCCGAATACATGGTGCCGGCGCGCCTCTGCTGGCTGCCCGAGATGCCGCTCACCCCCAACGGCAAGCTGGACTTGCGCCGCCTGCCCGCCATCGTCTGGCAGCAGAGCAAGGGCGAGCCGCAAAACGAACTGGAGCAGACCGTGCTCGCCATCTGGCAAGGGGTGCTCAAGCAGCCCCTCGGGGTGGAGGATGACTTCTTCCGCTTAGGCGGTGACTCCATCCTCAGCATTCAGCTCACCACCCGGTTGCGGGATGCGGGATTGCACTGCAGCGTGAAGGACGTGTTCGAAGCCAAGACGGTACGCCGCCTCTGCCGCCAGCTCGGCCAGCAGCAGGCCGTCAGCCACAGGAGCGAGCAGGGCAGCCTGACCGGCGAGTTTCCGCTCCACCCCATTCAGCACTGGTTCTTCGAGCAGGGCTTTGCCAGGCCCGGTCACTGGAACCAGGGGGTGATCCTGCGCCTGCCGGCCGGGGTGGACGATGAGGCCCTGCGCGGCTGGCTGAATGCCCTGCGCCAGCACCACGATGCCCTGCGTCTGGCGGTGACCCCGACCGGCCAGCGCTACCTGGCCGAACTGCCATTACCGCCGCTGCCGACCCTGGATGCCGGCAGCCTCGATGAGGCCGGGCTGCAGGCCCGCCTGACCGAGCTGCAGGGAGATTTCGACCCTGCCAGCGGCCACACTTTGGCCTGGGCCCGCCTGCGCAATCTCTCTCTGGAAGGTGAGCGGGCGGGCGATCGCGAGACGGTGGAGGGGCTCTTCCTCGCCTTCCATCATCTGGTCATCGATGCCGTCTCCTGGCGCATTCTGGCCGAGGATCTGGTCCGGGTGAGCAGGAGCGAGCCGCTGCCCGCCAAGGGCAGCAGCTATCGCCAGTGGGGTGAGGGGCTCGCGGTCTACGCCAAACGGGAAGAGGATCAGCTTGGCTTCTGGCTGGCGCAGGGGGAAGGCAGCCAGGGTCACCTGCTGGAAGCGGCGCGTTCCGTCGATGGCCGCGCCGCCGCCAGCCTGCTGCAACTGAGTCAGGAGACCACGGCCCGGCTCATCGACACCGCCAACCAGGCCTACTTCACTCAGGTGCCCGACCTGCTGCTGGCGGCACTGACTCGTACCCTGAGCGAGCAGGGTTACGGCAGCCGTCACTGCGTGATGCTGGAAGGACACGGCCGTGAGGCCATCGATGCCGAACTCGACGTGAGCCGCACCCTGGGCTGGTTCACCAGCACCTACCCGCTGGCGCTGGCGGATGCCAAGGAGTGGGATGGGCTGGTGTGCGCCACCAAGGAGCGGCTGCGCGCCGTGCCGGACAAGGGGGTGGGCTTCAACGCCCTGCGGCTGCACCATCCCCGTGGGTCTGAGCTGCCCCAGGCCCTGGTCGTCTTCAACTACCTGGGGGTCAGCCATCAGGGCGAGGCCGCTCAGCCCTGGCAGCCCCTGCCGCTGGCACCGGGGGCACCCAGTTCCCCCGACAACTTGCCGCGCGAGCTGGTCAGCCTGCACGGTGGGGTGTTTGATGGCCGCCTCACCTTGCGCCAGGTGGGCGCCCTCAACCAGCAAGGGAGCGACGCCCTGATGGCGCGGCTGGCGGACAACCTGACGGCGTTGGTGGAGCACTGCTGCGCCCAGAAGGCCCCGCGTCACACCCCGAGCGACTTCCCGGGGCTTGGCCTCTCACAAGCCGCGCTCGATCGGGTGCTGAGCGGGCGTGAGGTGGAGATCCTGCTGCCCATGACCTCGCTGCAGCAGAGCATGTTCCATCACAGGGCGCTGCTGCCCCGGGATCACGCCTATCACCTGCAGACCGAGTTTGACTATCACCAGCCGCTGGACGTGGCGGTCTACCGTCAGGCCTGGCAGGGGCAGATCGCCCGCTGGCCGGCCCTTCGCAGCGAACTGGTGCTGGCGGACGGGGTCGCGCTGCAGCGCATTCTCAAGCGTGCCGAGTTGCCATTCCACTATGAGGACTTGTCTGAAGTGGGACATGCAGAGGCTCGGGTCCAGGCCTATCGCCAGCAGGATCTGGCCCGCCCGATCCCGCTCGAGCAGGCCCCCCTGCTGCGCCTTGCCTGCTTCAAAGTGGCCCCCGATCACCACAAGGTGATCTTCAGCGCCCATCACGGCGTGCTGGATGGCTGGAGCGGCCCCGTGTTGCTGGGGTCCTTGCATCGCGGTTATCAGGCGCTGATGAACGGCCTGCTGCCGCAGGGTGAGCCGGATACCGCCTGGCTCGAATTTGGCGGCCATATCGCCAGCCAAGCCCGCAGTGCCGAGGCTTACTGGCAGGGGCGGGAGGAACTGCTAACAAAGCCTAACGATCTCGCCTGCCTGTTCGGGGTGACGCTGGACGCTCGCTCAAGCGGGCGCCACACCCAGCAGCGACCGGCGGTGTGCGCCACGGCGCTGCCGGCCGAGGTGGCGGCTTTGCTCGCCCATCGTGCCCGCGAGCTTGGCGTGACCGCGGGCCTGTTGGCCCAATATGCCTGGCATCGCCTGCTGGCACGTCGCTCTGGCGATGCCGTCACCCTGGTGGGCAACGTGACCCCGGGACGGGACTATCCCATCGAGGGGATCACCGCGAGCGTCGGGCTCTACATCAACAGCCTGCCGCTGGCCCTGGAGTGGCGCACCGAGCTGACCCTGGCCGAGCATATCGCCCGGTTGCAGTCGGATCTTATGGCCCTCAATGAGCACGGCACCCAGTCCCTGGCGGCGCTGACCAAAGGCCGGGCCCGTCTGTTCCAGAGCCTGTTCGTGTTCGAGAACTACCCCATGCCGGCGGCCCCTGCCGCCCCCGAGCCCCACCAGCTGGTGCCGCGCTTTGGCGCCGTGGTGGAGAAGGTGGAGCTGCCTCTGTCGCTCGTGGTCAGCAGCCGGGGTGAGACGCTCCAGCTGCGCCTCGAATTCGACGGCGATCAGATCCCCGAGGCCCGGGCCGAGGCGGTGCTGGCTGACTGGCTGGCGGAGCTCGGTTGGCTGGCGCAGGCGGATCTAAGCCAGCCGGCCAGAGTGGCGGTGGCACAGTCCCCGGCGAGGGCGCAGGTGGCCATCACCCGGGCGGAGCCCGGCCTGGCTCTGCCACCGGCCGAGGCCCGCGAGCTGGTGGCCCTGTGGGAGCGCCAGTGCGGCGTGCCCGGCATCTGGCAGCAGACCTTGATGGATCTGGGGGTGGATTCGGTGCAGCAGCTCGCCCTGCTGGCGGCCCTCAACGAGGCGTTTGGCCAGGAGCGGGCGCCGCTCACCCTGCAGACCCTCAAGGCCCATCCATCCCCCAGCCGGCTCTATCGCCACTGGCTGGTGCGCCAAACGGAGGCCGTGCTATGACAGTGACCACCAAGAGGGCCCCGGCCCGGCCATCCATGGGAGGCGCCCCCCAGGGGGTGCCTAACCTCGCCTCGCGGCTGGCGGCTTGTCTGGCCGCCACGCCGCTCGCTCCCGCCATCCGTATGGGCGGGGTGGGCATCGGTGAGGGGGGATCGGATGAGCCGTGGCTCAGCTATGGCGAGCTCAATGCCAGGGTCGGTCAGATTGCCTCCCGATTGCAGGGGCTGGCGGTGGGGGAGCGGGTCGGCCTCCATCTCTCCCGCAGCCCCGATCTGGTGGCCAGCCTGCTGGCCTGCCTGCGCCTCGGCCTCTGCTTCGTGCCGCTGGAGCCGGACTTTCCGGTGGAGCGGTTGCAGGGGATCGCCCGTCAGGCGCGCCTGTCGGCGGTGATCTGTGACGACGAAGGGACGACGCCGGACTTCGGCTGTCCGCTGCGTACCCTCGACGGGCCGGCAGCGGCAGGGCCCGTCTCCTGGCCCCAGGTGGATGACGCCCTGGCCGCCTACATGATGTTCACCTCGGGCTCCACCGGCGAGCCCAAGGGGGTGGTGATCAGCCGGCGGGCTCTGCTCTGCTTCCTCGACGGGATCCGCGAGCGGCTCGGGCTCTCACCCAGCTGCCACTGGCTCTTCATCACCACCCCGGCCTTCGACATCTCCCTGCTGGAGATGCTGGGGCCGCTTTGGGGCGGAGGCCGGCTGACGGTGGCGGGTGGCGAGCACAACAAGGATCCCCTGGGGATGCTGGCGCTGCTCGAGGCGGACCCCTCCATCAACTGGCTGCAGGCCACCCCGGCCTGCTGGCGCATGCTGCTCAAGGCCGGCTGGCAGGGGCGCGATACCCTCACCGCCCTGTGCGGCGGCGAGGCGCTGGATATGGGGCTGGCCGAGCAGCTCTGTGCCCGCACCCGGCGGCTGTGGAACTGCTACGGACCGACCGAGGCCACCGTCTGGTCCCTGGTGAGCGAGGTGCGCTGGCCACCGCTTGATGGCCAGATCACCATCAGCCACAGCCTGCCCGGCTATCGCCACTGGGTGCTGGACGAGACGGGGCAGCCGGTGGCAGAGGGGGAGTGCGGCGAGCTCTGCATCGAGAGCCCGGCCCTGTGCGAGGGGTACTGGCGCAAGCCTTCTCTCACCACGGCCGCCTTCCTGCGCCTTGCCACCCATCGCCTCTATCGCACCGGGGACAGGGTGCGGCGGCTGGGGGCGGACCGCTTCCTTTATCTGGGGCGGCGCGATGATCAGGTCAAGCTGCGGGGCTTTCGCATCGAGCTCGGCGAGGTGGAGGCGGGGCTGCGCCGCCAGGCCGGGGTGCAGGAGGCGGCGGTGCGCCTGGTGGGCGAGGGGGATGAGGCCATGCTGGTGGGCTATGTGGAGGCGAAAAGCGGGGTGACCCTCAACCGCCTCGCCTTGCGCAAGGGGCTGCAGGCGACGCTGCCCCACTACATGGTGCCGGCGCGACTTGTTCTGCTGGATGCCCTGCCCAAGACCGGCAGCGGCAAACTGGACAGAAAGGCGCTGTCCTTGCCGGAATGATGAAGGGGCTGCAGGCGACGCTGCCCCACTACATGGTGCCGGCGCGACTTGTTCTGCTGGATGCCCTGCCCAAGACCGGCAGCGGAAAATTGGATAGAAAGGCGCTGCCCTTGCCGGAGTAGGCGTCTTGCCGAGCCATGGATACAAAGAAGCCCGCATGATGCGGGCTTCTTTTTGGCGTCAATCACGCGGACTTTATTGGGCGATGGGGGCCGCATCGGGTTTGGCCAGCAGCTGCTCGACGTCCTCGATCACCTCGAGGGCCGCCTGGGGGCCGCCGGTGGAGGTCCACAGGGACCCGTCCACGGCGCCAAAGCGCTTGCCCTTGATGGCGGTCAGTTGCTGGAAGGCGGGGGTCTGTTCGGCCTGCTTCATGGCATCCACCGCATCGCCGCTGGTGCTGAGGGTGCCGATCACGAGCCAGTCACCGTCCAGCAGGTTGAGGGACTCGAGACTCAGGGCCGGGGAGTGGGGGGTCTTGTCGCCGATCTGGTGGGCCGGGCGGGTGAGCCCCATCTCGGTGACCACGCTGCTGGCGAAGGTGCCGCCGTGCATGTAGCTCGGCCCCTTGGGGTTCCAGCGCACTATGCTCATCTGCTCCCCCTGGTGCGTGGCAAGCTTGCTGCGGGCCTCGGCCAGGCGGGCCTCATAGCGGGTGAAGAAGTCCTTGGCCTCGGCGCTGCGGTTCATGGCGTCGGCGCTGCGCTCGAAGATGGTCTTCCAGGACTCGCCCCAGTGGCCGGTGACGACTGTGGGGGCGATCTCCTTGAGCAGGGCCAGGAGCTCGGGCTTGGTCTGGCCGGTGAGGATGAGGTCTGGCTCGAGATCGATGAGGGTCTCCAGATTGGGGTTGTCCAGATCCCCGACCACCTGTATCCCCTTGCCCGCCTTGCCGAGCAGATAGCGGGGCAGGGTGGGCTGACCGCGACCGTTGACGGTGCCCACCGGTTGCAGCCCCAGGGTCAGGGCGCTGTCGAGATCGATCTCGCTCAGCACCACGACCCGCTTGGGTTGGGCGGGCACCGCCAGGGTCTTGCCGTCGGCGTCGGTCACCTGACGGGTCTCGGTGTCGGCCTTGGCCTGGAAGCCGACCAGACTGGCCAGCATCAGCACGGCGGCCAGAGGAGAAGCGATCTTCATCTGTTACATCCTTCTTGGTGAAATCGGGGGAGACAGGACCCCAAACGGGCGCAAACATGCTACCACAAAAGTAAGTGATAACAATTGTCGTTTGTGTTTGTCGCCTCGAGGGGGGAGCTTTTGCTACCATGTCCCCTTCTTGGCAAGGAGCCCTCTATGCCCGCTCTCCCCTCATCCGTCGCCTCGGATCAAGGCTTTATCCGCCATCTGGACAGTCTGCCGCTGCCGGGTGCCAGCCATCTGTCGCTGCAACGGGTCTGCTTCGATGCCGCCGCCTTTACCCCCGCCTGCTTCGCGGCTCACGCCATGGCGCTGCCCGCCAGCCTGCAGCGTGCGGCCCCCAAGCGGCTGGGAGAGTTTCTGGCGGGGCGCCTCGCAGCCCGCGAGGCCCTGCGTCCCTTTGGCCTGGCGGGATGCAGCGTTGCCATCGGAGCGGCCCGGGAGCCGCTCTGGCCCGCCGGGATGGAGGGGAGCATCAGCCACAGCGTGCTGGCGGGACTGGGGGTGGCGCTCTGTGGGGTGCGCCCCGCAGAGGGGGGCATGGGGCTGGATCTGGAGGCCTGGCTGGGGGATGAGCAGGGGCACCAGCTCTGGCCCGGCATCATGGATGAGGAGGAGTGGGGGCGGTTGGCGACGGGGGCCAGCGCCGCCCAGCTGAGCAGGGCGGAGGGGCTCACCCTGGTGTTTTCTGCCAAGGAAAGCCTGTTCAAGGCGCTCCATCCCAGGGTGGGGCGCTATTTTGACTTTCTCGACGCCCGCTGGCTGGGGATGACGGAGCAGACACTCACTCTCGAGCTCAAGACGGCCCTGACCCCGGCCCTGCCCGCCGGTTGGCGCGCCACCCTGCACTGGCAGCCGCTGCCGGGTGGGGTGCTCACCGCCCTGCTGCTGTGAGGGGCCGGGTGCTTGTCTCCTGCCAGTGCCAGACGGCGGTTTCTTTGTCTCAATCTCAGGCCTGCTTCATGGCTGGGGCCTGGGGGCGGCGGCGCGGCACTATGATGGGAGCGCCGTCGCCGGGGGCGTGCAGTATGTCCACGTCGGTCTGGTAGAGGCGGTCGATCAATGGCTTGGTCACCACCTCCCGGGCCGGGCCCATGGCCTGGATGCCCCCCTCACCGATGGCGATCAGCTCGTCGCAGTAGCGGGCGGCGGTGGCGAGATCGTGGATGACGATAAGCACCGTCTTGCCCTCGGCGGTGATCTGGTGGATCGCCTCCATCACCTCGGTCTGATGGCCTATGTCCAGGGCGCTGGTGGGCTCGTCCAGCAGTATGATGTCCGCATCCTGGGCCAGCACCATGGCGAGCCAGACCCGCTGGGCCTGACCGCCGGACAGCGAACTGGCGCTCTGCTGCAATATCTCCCCGAGCTGCATCCGCTCGCAGGCCCAGCGCACCATGCGGGCGTCTTCCAGGCTCCACTGATTGAACCAGCCCTGGTGGGGGTGGCGGCCGTACTGCACCAGCTGCTCGACCTGGATGCCGGCGGGCACCAGGGGGCGCTGGGGCAGGTAGGCGAGCTCCCGGGCCAGGGCCTTCTTGTCATAGCTGCCAAGGGGCCTGCCCTTGAGCAGTATCTCGCCGCCCTGGGGCAGCTCCTGGCCCGCCAGCAGCTTGAGCAGGGTGGATTTGCCGCCCCCATTGGGGCCGACGATCCCCACCAGCTTGCCCTGGGGAATGGTGACGTTGATGTCCTTGAAGACGGGCTTTTGCTGATAGCCGAAGTGAAGGCGGTTAACGGTGAGCGTCATCAGTCGGTTCTCTGTCTGTCTTTGATGAGAAGGAACAGCAGCAGTATGCCGCCAAGAATACGGGTCATGATGCCGGTGGCCACCTCGTGGGGGCTGGCCAGCACCCGCACCAGGGTGTCGCTCGCCAGCAGCAGCAGGGCGCCGCACAGGGCGGCAATCCACAGCGGCACGATGCGATCCCGGCTGAGCCAGGAGGCGAGGATGGGGGCCGCCATGGCGATGAAGACCACGGGGCCGCCGATGGCGGTGCCAAGGGCCGCGACGACGATGGCCTGGGCCAGCACCCCGATCTGCACCCGGTTCACATTGACCCCCAGGCTCTGGGCGGTGACGGGTCCCAGGCGCAGCACGCCGAGGGCGCGGGAGAGGTAGACTACCCAGGGGCAGATGAGCAGGATCAGTATCCCCACCGGCAGCACTGTGCCGTAACCCTGACCGACGAAGTTGCCCATGTTCCACAGGTAGAGGCTGGTGAGGTGCACCAGGGACTGGGTGGACATCACGAACTGGCCGAGGGCGCTCATCAGCTCGGAGACGCCGATGCCGATCACCACGAACAGGTAGCCCTGCTCCCCCGGCTTGTTGCACAGGGCATAGAGCACGGCGGCGGCAAACAGGGCGCCGAGCGGCGCGGCCCACCAGGGCCAGGTGCCGAGGGTCAGATAGAGGGAGAAGATGATGATGGCGAGCGACGCCCCCTCGTTGACCCCTATCATGTCCGGGGTGGCGAGGCGGTTGCGAATGAGGGTCTGCACCAGGCAGCCGGAGAGGCCCATGGCGGCGCCGGCCACCAGCACCGCCAGGATGCGCGGCAACCGCAGCTTGAATACGGTGACCTGGTCGAGTCGACTCCCCTCGCCAAGCAGTGTCTGTATGACCCCCACCATGGTGATCTTGCCGGAACCCAGGGTGAGGGCCAGCAGGGAGAGCAGGATGAGGGCGACTAGCAGCCCGAGCGTGATCAGCCAGGCGCGGCGATCCAGCAGCAATGCGCCTCCCCCCAGTCGCAGGGAGAAGGTGCCGGAGGGGAGGGAAAGCGGAGTCTTGTTCATGGGATTTCTCATCGAGCAGGGCGACCTTATTTGACGGCCAGCAGGGAGCGGAAGCCGCCGCCGCGCACCACCAGGATGAGCACGGGGGCGCCGACCAGCGCCAGGATCACCCCGTTGGGCAGCTCGAACGGCTGGATCAGCCAGCGAGCCAGGATGTCGGTGCCGAGCAGAAACAGCACCCCGAACAGGGCGGAGAAGCGCACCTGGATGGCGAGGCGCACCGGCTCCACCAGGCGGGCGCAGTAGGCGGCGAGAAAACCGACGAAGCCGATGGGGCCGGCGATGGCGATGGCGCAGGCGGTGAACAGGGTGGCGGCCAGGAGCACACCGATGCGCACCCGGGTCGGCCGTATGCCGAGCGCCTGGGCCTGGGTGTCCCCCATCTGCATCAGGGTGAGCTGGCGACACAGCGCCAGGGTCAGCAGCAGACCGGCCAGGGCGAAGGGGACCACGGTGAGCACGGCGTCGAGATCCGAGGCGGCCAGGGACCCCAGATTCCAGAAACGGAACTGCTCCAGCACCACCTTGTTTGAGAGCAGCAGGAAGTTGGAGAGACCGCCGAAGGTGGCGGAGAGGGCCACCCCCACCAGGATGAGCTTGAGGGGGTTGGCGCGCCCCACCATGAGGCCGAGGCCGAGCACGATGAGGTTGCCAAGCAGGGCCCCCATGCCGGACCAGAGCAGGTAACCGTAGGCGGATTCGACCCCGAACCAGGTGAGCCCTATCACCAGGGCGAACACGGCGCCGGCGTTGACCCCGAGCAGGCCGGGTTCGGCCAGGGGATTGCGGGTGGCGCTTTGCAGCATGGAGGCCGCGAGCGCGAGGCAGACGCCCACCACCAGGGCACACAGGGTGCGGGGCAGGCGCAAGGTATTGACTATCATGGCGAGTTTTTCATCGGCCACCAGGGCGGGATCGCCCAGCAGAAATCCGGCGACCTCGCGGCCACCATAGACACCGGCGCCTGTGGCCAGTGACAGACAAATCAGCAGGAAGAGCAGCAGCACGCCGAGCCAGAACAGCCGAGCTTGGTATCTGAGCACTCAATGACTCCTTCAATACGGGGCGGCAGAAACGCAAAAAGGGAGCCCGCTTGGGCTCCCGCATACAGGGTGGATTACAGCTTGTACTCTACGCCGGCGTAGACGCTGCGACCTTCCAGGATGAAGTCGGCATCGGTGGCGGTCTGGTCACGCTGGGTATTGGTCAGGTTGGTGATACCCAGCTTGAAGTCCAGGGCCGGGGTGACGGTCCAGTTGGTGTTCACGTCCAGGGTCTGGTAGTGCTTGGCGCGTAGCACCTCGCCCTTGACCGGGACCGTCATGGACTGACTACCCACATACTGCCAGGCCAGGTTGGCGCTGACCACGTCGCTCGCCTGCCAGTCCAGGCTGAGGTTGCCGGTGTGATCCGGAGTCTTGGTGAGATCCTCGCCTGTGCTGCGATCCTCGGAATCCAGCAGGGTCCAGTTGCCCGCCAGCTTGACATTGTCCAGCACGTCGAACCAGCCGGTCAGCTCCAGCCCCTTGATGCGGGCTTTCTTGATGTTCTGGTAGGTCATGACGGAAGGCATGTAACCCTGGGCAGGGCGCCACTGATCGCTCTGGATCAGATCCTCGATCTCGTTGTGGAAGGCGGTGACGCCGGCGCCGAAGCGATCGGCCTGGTAGGCGGTCCCGAATTCATAGCTGACGGCGGTTTCCGGCTTCAGATCCGCGCTGCCCACGACCTGGCAGCGGCCACGGCAGGCGGTGGTGGCGAAGCCTTCGCTGGACTGGGCCAGGGTGGGCGCCTTGAACGCCTTGCCGATGCCGCCCTTGAGCACCCATTCGTCGCTCAGGGAGTAGAGGGCGTAGGCGCGCGGGCTGAACTCGTTGCCATAGGTCTCGTGGTGATCCAGACGACCGGAGAGGGTCAGGGCCAGATCGCCCAGGCTGAACTCGTCTTGCAGGTAGACGGCGCTCTGGTTGGCGCTGACGCTGCCATTGGCGATGCTACGGCTGTGTTCGAGTTCGGTGTCGCGGAACTCGGCGCCTGAGGTGAGCAGGTGATCTCCCAGATAGCCGCTGACCTGACCGTCCACCGTGTGGTTGGTCTGGGTGACATCGGCGGCGCCGCCATTGAGCTCGGAGTCATCCATCAGGTCGGTCTGTTCGAAGTAGTAGCGAACCCGGCTGTCGAAGTGCTGCCAGCGGCCGTTGTGGGTCAGCCCCAGGCTCAGGCGGTCGAGCTCCTGCACGTTGTGGGGGGTCGCCACTGCGGTGGCGGCGCGAGGCACGTTGTTGAAGTAGCTGTCCATGTCGTTCTGGTTGTAGCCCAGATCGAAATCGATGTCCTGGTTGTCCGCCACCAGCCACTTCAGGCTGGAGAGCACATTGACCACTTCGCGTTTTTCCAGGGCATCGGCGTCCGGGTTGTTGCTCTGCTCGCTCTTCCAGTTGTCACGCTGATAGCCTTCCACCACCAGGCTGCCCAGCAGGGTGTTGTCGATGAGGGAGCCGGAGACGAAGGCGCTGCCCTGGTTGGCGTCACCGCCCTCGCCCTTGGTGGGCATGGTGTGGGTGTAGGCCACGGCGGCTTCGGTCTTATCCCTGGCTTGGCGCAGGATCACGTTGACCACGCCCCCCAGGGCATCGGCACCGTACAGGGAGGAGACGGGGCCACGGATCACCTCGATGCGCTCGATGGCGGCCATGGGGATGGAGCTCAAGTCGAAGTCGTTGCCATAGGCGCTGCCCAGGGTCTCGCGGGCGTTGACCCGCTTGCCGTTGACCAGCAGCAGGGTGTAGTCGCCGCCCATGCCACGGATCTTGATCTCGTTGCGGCCGGTGGGATTGGTGCCGACCACGTTGACACCGGGCACATGCTTGAGGGCATCGCCGATGTTGTTGACGTTCATCTTGTCCAGATCGGCGCGGGTCACCACGGAGACGCTGGCCGGCGCCGTCAGCTCGGTGTGCTTGGTCTGGGTGGCCGTGACCACCATGGTCTCGTTGGCCTTGGGCGCGTCAGCCTGGGCCAGGGCCGGCAGGGCCAGCAGACCGAGGGAGAGCAGGCTGGTTTGCAGCGGGTTCAAGCGAAAACCTGGGGTGAACTGCATGGTCAAAACTCCATTTAACGTGTTTATTGTTGAGGAAAAACAGGTAATTAGACTCACTCACTTCCTTGTCTGACCGAAGGGGCAGACTCATTGTTGTTATGGGTGGATCTCAGGGCCCTGAGCAGCGCCACCACGCCCAGGCAGGCGAGCAGGGTGCAGGCGATGTTGAGCCAGGCCAGGTCGGCAAAGCCCAGCAGGCGGGCCTGTTCATCCGATTGCAGATAGCGGGCAGACCCCAGGCTGGCGAGCCCGGCGGCAATATTGGTGACCGTGCCCTGAAAGGACATGAAGGCGGCGCGCTGCTGGGGCGGGGGAATGGCCGCGGTGATGGCGAGGGTGGTGCTGGCGCGGGCCGAGCTCAGGGCCATGAAGAGGGTAAACAGCAGATAGACGGGCATCCCCACCGGGGTGGCGAAGCCGAGTAGGGTGACCAGGGCCAGCAGCAGGCTGGTGATCAGGATGGCGCCCATGGCGCGGCCCTTGTCTATCCAGCCGCCGCACAGACGCATGGTGGCCATGCTGGCCAGACCGCCGCACAGATAGAGGCTGGCAATCTGCTCGCGGGGGAAGCCGAGGTTGAACTGGAAATAGTTGGCAAAGTGCGGGATCAGCAGGAAGTGACCGGCCATCTGCAACGCCAGAATGGCGAGGGCGCCCTGACACAGGGGGGAGGCCATCAGGCGCCAGATCCCGCCATGTCCCGCCTCTTGCCTGACCGGCAGGGAGGGAATGAGCACCCCGGCGGCCAGGGTCAGCAGCAGTCCGGCGGCGCCGAGCAGCAGGAAGGGGCTCTGCCAGCCAGACCAGTGGGAGAGGGTGAGGGCGATGGGCACGATCAGGATGGCGGCCAGGGAGAACGCCATGCCCACATAGGCGAGCTTGCGGCCCCGCTCGGCCGGGGGCACCAGGTCCAGCACGGCCGCCATCAGAATGGCGGAGAGGGGACCGGCGACGCAGCCGGAGAGAATGAACAGGATCAGCAGTTGCTGGCTGCTCTGGGCCAGGGCGCAGGCGATCAGCAGGGTGAAGCGCAGGGTCAGCAGCAGCAACAGGGCCGGGCGGCGGTTGAAACGATCGAGCCAGGGGGCGGCCAGGAGTCCCACCAGGGCCGCCCCCAGGGTGGCGCCCCCGCTGAAGTAGCCGGTCTGCTCGGGGGCCATGGCAAGGGCGAGCACCAGCTCGGCGCCAAGGGGCATCACCATCATCATGCTACCCATGGATAACATGTTGATTAACAGCGCTAAATGTATGACGGCCGCCGGTCTGGCACCCTGGAAAAAAGGGATCACAAGAGTCTTCTCGAGCACAGGAGCCCGAATTCTATCCGAGGATTTTTTTCATGACAACAAATGATAATTGTTTTTATTTGTATTGTGAGGCGCTTCTCTCGCCGCCTTGTGGGCGCCAGATGGCCTCTTCTTTGCCCCGCCGCCCGCCGCCCAGCCCGCAGATCCCCATCATCCGCCACCCCAGGGCCGAGCTGGGCCTGCTGGCGGTGCAGCATCTGGTGAGCCGGATCCGCAACCAGGCCCTGGAGGTCGAGTCCATGAGGGTGCAGCCCGAGCTTATCGTTCGTCGCTCGCTCAAGTCCCTGGGCTGACGGCGCCACGAGTGCCATGAACCAGAAACCCCCTCGCTGGCGAGGGGGTTTCTGTTTTTGGGGCGCCTCAGGCCTTGAGGCCGAGCCGCCTGGCGAGTCGGTGCAGGTTGCCGCCGTCCAGATCCAGCGCCCGGGCGGTGGCCGCCCAGTTGCCGTCATGAGTCGCCAGGGTCTGCTCGATGAGCTGGCGCTGGAACAGATCGGTGGCGGCGCGAAGACCCAGGCCCG
This sequence comes from Aeromonas sobria, assembly GCF_050266975.1. GTDB lineage: Bacteria > Pseudomonadota > Gammaproteobacteria > Enterobacterales > Aeromonadaceae > Aeromonas > Aeromonas sobria_B. The sequence goes on along the minus strand of NZ_JBKISU010000005.1, from coordinate 19,398 downwards.
GGACGGCCTGGGGGGCTGGCTGGCGGGGGGCATCGGCGGGCAGGGGCGAGCCCGTCGCCCCCAGGTTGAAGTGATGGGGGGCCAGTGCGGGTGAGGGGCTGCCCTGCTCGGCCCTGGCCAGCACGGCGGCGCGGTGGATGGCGTGTTCGAGTTCGCGCACATTGCCCGGCCAGTCGTGACCCTCGAGCAGTGCCAGGGCGTCTGGCTGGATGCGCAGCTGCTCCAGCCCCAAGCCGAGGCGGCAGCGCTCGCAAAAATAACCGGCCAGCAGGGGGATGTCGCCGGGGCGCTCGCGCAGCGCCGGGGCCTGGATCGGGAACACGCTCAGCCGGTGGTAGAGGTCGGCTCGGAACTGCCCTTCGACCACCGCTTGTTTCAGATCCCGGTTGGTGGCCGCCAGGATGCGCACATTGACCTTGAGTGGGGTGTCGTCACCGATGCGTTGCAGATCGCCGTATTGCAGCACCCGCAGCAGCTTGGCCTGCAGCGGCAGAGAGAGCTCGCCGATCTCGTCGAGAAACAGGGTGCCCTTGTCCGCCAGCTCGAACTTGCCCGCCCTGTGGTGAATGGCGCCGGTGAAGGCCCCCTTCACGTGGCCGAACAGCTCGCTCTCCGCCACCGATTCCGGCAGGGCGGCGCAGTTGAGGTAGACCAGGGGCGCATGGGCGCGCGGTGAGCCGCCATGCACCGCCTTGGCGATCAGCTCCTTGCCGACCCCGGTCTCCCCCAAAATCAGCACGTTCAGCTCCGAGCTCGCCACCACGTCTATCTCGTGGCGCAGCCGTGCCATGGCTGGGGAGTGGCCTATCATCTCCGGCTGGCCCTCGGCATGGGGGGTCGAGGCGAGCGGCTCGCTGCTCTGGCGGGCGAGCCGCTCCAGCAGCAGGGCGTTGCTGAGGGCGGCGGCGGCCAGGGCGCCCACCAGCCGCAGCTCCTCGTCGCTGATGCCGTCGAACTGGGCCGGATTCATGCCGTCTATGGTCAGGGCGCCGATCAGCGTCTGATCCGAGAACAGCGGCAGGCCGACGCAGGCGTGCACCTTGAAGTCGTCGTGATCCGGCAGCAGGCCGTCATAGGGGTCGGGCAGGCTGCTGTCGGCGGGGAAGCGCACCACGTCGCCGGCGCGGGCGATGGCCTCCATGCGAGGGTGATCCCGCAAGGCGAAGCGGCGCCCCAGCACGTCCTGCATCAGGCCGTCGATGGCCAGTGGAATGAACTGGCCCCCCTCGTAGCGCAGCAGGGCCGAGGCATCCGAGTGCAGCAGGCTGCGCACGCTCTGGATCAGGCGGTGGAATCTGTCCTGATGGGAGATGCCGAGTTGCAGGTCGAGGGCGATGCGCGCCAGGCGGTCGGTCGAGATCACGATGATTGTCCAAATGACAGTTTGTTTGTGAATATGACTATATATAGTGGCTGTCCAAATGACAATTTTGGTTTTTTGTTCCCATTAAAAACAATAGGTTACGAGTTGGCACGTCCGCTGCAATAGGGAATTCAGTCACACATTCACTATTGCCTGCTGAGGAACTGCCTGATGAGCATTCACGTCAAAAACAACATCCACTGGGTCGGCCAACGGGACTGGGAGGTACGCGACTTTCACGGCACCGAGTACAAGACCCACAAGGGCACCAGCTACAACAGCTACCTCATCCGCGAAGGGAAGAACGTGCTGATCGACACCGTCGATCACAAGTTCAGCCGCGAGTTCGTGCAGAACCTGGCGGCACAGATCGATCTCGCCTCCATCGACTATGTGGTGATCAACCACGCCGAGGAGGATCACGCCGGCGCCCTGACCGAGCTGATGGCCCGCATCCCCGGCACCCCCATCTACTGCACCCACAACGCCATCGACTCCATCACCGGCCATCATCACCACCCGGAGTGGAACTTCCACCCGGTCAAGACCGGCGACAGCCTGGACATCGGCAATGGCAAGCAGCTGGTATTCATCGAAACTCCCATGCTGCACTGGCCCGACAGCATGATGACCTACATGACCGAGGATGCGGTGCTGTTCTCCAATGACGCCTTCGGCCAGCACTATTGCGACGAACACCTGTTCAACGACGAGGTGGATCAGACCGAGTTGATGGAGCAGTGCCAGCGTTACTACGCCAACATCCTTACTCCCTTCAGCCCGCTGGTGACCGCCAAGATCAAGGAAGTGCTCGGCTTCAACCTGCCGGTGAGCATGGTGGCCACCTCCCACGGCATCGTCTGGCGCGAGGATCCCACCCAGATCATCCTCAAATACCTGGAGTGGGCCGACCACTATCAGGAGGATCGCATCACCTTGTTCTACGACTCCATGTCCAACAACACCCGCATGATGGCCGACGCCATCGCCCAGGGCATCCACGAGGTGGATCCGGGCGTGGCGGTGAAGATCTTCAACGTGGCACGCCACGACAAGAACGAGATCCTGACCCAGGTGTTCCGCTCCAAGGGGATACTGGTGGGCTCCTCCACCATGAACAACGTCATGATGCCCAAGGTGGCGGGCATGCTCGAAGAGATCACCGGCCTGCGCTTCAGAAACAAGCGCGCCTCGGCCTTCGGCAGCTACGGCTGGACCGGCGGCGCGGTGGACCGCATCCAGACCCGATTGATGGACGCGGGCTTCGACATCAGCATTTCCCTCAAGGCCAAGTGGCGCCCGGATGGTTCGGCCCTGGCCGAGTGCCGCGAGCACGGTCGCCAGCTCGCCCGTCAGTGGGCGCTGCATTCGCTTGAGGCATCCCGCCCGATCACCACAACTCAGACGGCGGTGACGCCTGCCCCGGTGATCGCCAAGGCGCCGCAAGCCGCACCGGCCGTCGGTGAATGGGACGACGACCAGCCCATGCTCTGCACCGTCTGCCAGTGGGTCTATGACCCGGCTCTCGGCGAGCCGGATCAGTTGGTGGCACCTGGCACCCCCTGGGCCCAGGTACCTGACAGCTTCCTCTGTCCGGGCTGCGGCATCGGCAAGGAGGTATTTGAACCCTGTGGGGCGGAGGCCTGTGTATGAATGCAGCAACCCTGAGTGACGCCGGTGCCAGCCGGGAGATAGTGGTGATCGGCAGCGGCTTTGCCGCCCAGCAGCTGGTCAAGAGTTTGCGCAAGCTGGATGGGGAGCAGCCCATCCGTCTCATCACCGCCGACAGCGGTGACGAGTACAACAAGCCGGATCTCAGCCACGTGGTGAGCCGGGGCTGCGCCGCCGCCGCCATGACCCGGCAGAGCGGCAGCGACTTTGCCGAGCAGCAGCGCGTCACGCTGCTGCCCCACTGTCCGGTACTGGGCATAGATCCCACCCGGCGGGTGGTGCTGACCGGACAGGGAGAGTTCCCTTACGGCCAGCTGGTGCTGGCCACCGGTGCCAGCGCGGCGCGACCCGACCTGCCGGGCAGCGAGCATCTGGTCACCCTCAACAGCCAGCAGGAGTACGCCGCCGCCGAGGGGGCAATCCAGCATGCCCGCCGCATCCTGGTACTGGGGGCCGGCCTCATTGGCTGCGAGCTGGCGATGGACATGGCGAGCGATGGCCGCGAGGTCACCCTGCTGGATCTGGCCGACAGCCCGCTCAGTGCCCTGCTGCCCGCCACCCTGACCCAGCCGTTGCAACAGGCGCTGCGCTGCCAGGGCGTCAGCCTGCAGCTCGGGTTGGGCATCGCCAGGATAGACGCCCAGCCTGGCGATGGCTGGCGCGTCACCCTGACCGATGGCCGCGTCAGCGAACAGGATCTGGTGATCGCCGCGATCGGCCTTAGGCCGAACCTGACCCTGGCCCGGCAGGCCGGGCTGGAGGTGGAGCGCGGCATCCTGGTCGACGACAGGCTGCAGACCAGCGATCCCCATATCTTTGCACTGGGGGATTGCGTGCAGTGGCGAGGCCAGCTGCTCCCCTTCCTGCAACCAATCGTGCTGGGAGCCAATGCGCTGGCGCGCACCCTGCTCGGCACGCCGACCCCGCTGACCCTGCCGCCCATGCTGGTGAAGGTGAAGACCCCGCGCTACCCGCTGCAACTGGCGGGCCGCACCCGGGGTGAGGATCTCGCCTGGCAATGCCGCTGGAACAGCCACGGCATGGTGGCCGAGGCGCGCGACGAAGCCGGCGAGCTTTGCGGCTTCGTGGTGGGGGGCGATCAGATGAGCGCCGCCTTCCCGCTGCTGCGTCAGCTGCCCCGTTAACCCCTTTCATTGCACCGGCCGGGTCGACCCGGCCATTTGAGGAGAACTTCTATGTCCCTGCACCTGATCCCCGCCCACTGGGTGGTGCGTCGTTCCACCCCCTTCTTCACCCGCGAGAATGTGCCCCAGGCCCTGCTCACCCACCACAACACCGCGGCCGGGGTGTTCGGCCAGCTCTGCGTGATGGAGGGGTCCGTGACCTACCACGGTTTTGCCGACGAACAGGCCGAGCAGCCCGAGCTCACCCTGGTGATCCGGGCCGGGGAGTTTGCCACCAGCCCGCCCCGGTATTGGCACAGGGTCGAGCTGTCGGAAGACGCCCGCTTCAACATCCACTTCTGGGCCGAGCAGGCCGAATCGGACCAGCCGCTGTTCCACAGCCGCAGAGAGTAGGCTTCCTCCGTCGCGAGGCGCGAGGTCGGGCCTGTCACTTCGATGGCCGCTCACGCCGACACAGGGTTCATCCTGGTTGACACTGGGGATGAATGCGCCCAGAGCGGGTTTGAGATCCCACTTCTGGGCGGTTGCCGTTTGCCGACATGAAAGTATTCAGTCTGGCGTCAGGCTGGCGCATACACTTCACCCTGACGCCGCGCCTGCATCCCGCCGCAGCCAGGCGCTCAGGATGTGGCACCTGGCCGCCCTTGAGCGCCATGCCCTGCCGGCGTGCGGCCAGACAAGCAATCATGGAGGATAAGATGTCATCACCCGCATCGGCGCCAAGGCGCTCCCTGTCCGACCTGTTGGCCGGTGTCACCGCGGCGGCCGTCGTGCTGCCCAAGGCCATGGCCTATGCCAGCGTGGCCGGTCTGCCGGTCTGCCGGTCTGCCGGTGGCCGTCGGCCTCTACACCGCCTTCGTGCCCATGCTGCTCTACGCCCTGCTGGGCTCCTCCCGGGTGCTCAGCGTCAGCTCCACCAGCACGCTGGCTATCCTGACGGCCACCCAGCTCGGACTGGTGGTGCCGGATGGGGATCCCGGTCGGCTGCTCACCGTGACCGCCACCCTGACCCTGCTGGTGGGGGCCATGCTGATGCTGGCGGCGCTGCTGCGGCTCGGCTTCGTGGCCAACTTCATCTCCCTGCCGGTGCTGGTGGGGTTCAAGAGCGGCATCGGGCTGGTGATCATCCTCGATCAGCTGCCCAAGCTGTTCGGGGTGCACATCCAGAAGGAGAACTTCTTCCTGGATCTCTACCACCTGGGTCAGGCCCTGCCCCAGAGCTCCTGGCTGACCCTGGGGGTCGCCCTCGTCACCCTGGTGGTGCTGGTGTTCATGGAGTGGCGCTTTCCCCATTCCCCCGCCCCCTTGCTGGGGGTGGGCATCGGCATCGCCCTGGTGTGGGGTTTTGGCCTGAATGAGGCGGGTGTCGCCATCGTCGGCAGCATCCCCACCGGCTTGCCCGCCCTGACGATGCCGGACCTGACCCTGGTGTTGCAGCTGCTGCCGGGGGCGGCGGGTATAGCGCTGATGAGCTTCACCGAGACCATAGCCGCAGGGCGGGCCTTCGTGGGCAAGGAAGAGCCCGAGATCAACCCTAACCGCGAGTTGGTGGCCACCGGGTTGGCCAACCTGGGGGGCGCCTTCTGCGGCAGCATGCCGGCTGGGGGCGGCACCTCCCAGACCGCCGTGGTGCGCTCCGTCGGGGGCCTGAGCCAGTGGGCCTCCGCCGTCACCGCCGCGATGGCGCTGGCCACCATGATCTTCCTCGCCCCGCTGCTCTCCTGGCTGCCGAGCGCCACCCTGGCGGTGGTGGTCATCGTCTATTCGGTGGGGCTCATCCAGCCGGGGGAGTTTCGCAAGATAGGGCAAATTCGCATGATGGAGTTTCGCTGGGCCGCCATCGCCTGCCTGGGGGTGCTGCTGTTTGGCACCCTGGAGGGGATAGTGGTCGCCATCCTGGCCTCCCTGCTGGGGCTCGCCAACCAGACGGCGCAGCCGCCCGTCTATGTGATTGGCCGCAAGCCCGGGGAGGATGTGCTGAGGCCGCTGGCCGCCCGCCACCCCGATGACGAGACGATCCCGGGCCTGCTTATTCTGCGGCCTGAGGGGCGCCTCTTCTTCATCAATGTGCAGCATGTGGCGGCCCAGATCCGCCAGTTGACCGAGGCTCACCAGCCCGAGGTGGTGGTGCTGGACATGAGCCGGGTGCAGGACGTGGAGTACTCGGCACTGATGATGTTGATGGAGGGGGAGCGGCAGGTACGTGACAAGGGGGTCAGCCTCTGGCTGGCCGGGCTCAACCCCAGGGTGCTCGAGAACGTGCGCCGCAGCGGGCTGGCCGACCAGTTGGGAGCGAACCGCATGTTGTTCAATGCCAGGGCGGCCATCCGCCAGTATCAGCAAAGCAGGGAGTGAGAGAGTGTGAGCGAGCAAGGGGCGAGCCAGAGGCTGCCCCTTGACGGTGATCAGAACAGTTCCGGGATCACCCGGAACGGGTGCTCCGAGGCCTTGACCTTGCCAATCTTGCGCCTGGGCAGCTTGACCGGCTCGGCCGGCAGCGCCTCGTAGGGCACGTGGCTCAGCAGGTGGGAGATGATGTTGAGCCGCACCCGCTTCTTGTCCTCGGAGCGGGCCACAAACCAGGGGGCCCAGGCGGTGTCGGTGGCGGTGAACATGGCATCCCGCGCCCGGGTGTAGTCATCCCAGCGATCGAAGGACTTGATGTCCATGGGGGAGAGCTTCCAGATCTTGCGGCCATCGTCGATGCGATCCCTCAGCCGCCGCTCCTGCTCTTCCGGGGTCACCTCCAGCCAGTACTTCAGCAGTATGATGCCAGAGTCGACCATGGCCTGTTCCACCATGGGGGCCCCCGCCAGGAATTTATCGCTCGCCTCCTGGCTGCAAAAGCCCATGACGCGCTCCACCCCGGCCCTGTTGTACCAGCTGCGATCGAAGATGACGATCTCCCCCGCCGCCGGCAGGTGGGGGATATAGCGCTGGAAATAGAGCTGGCTCTTCTCCCGCTCGGTAGGAGCCGGCAGCGCGATGACACGAAAGACCCGGGGGCTGACCCGCTCGGTGATCGCCTTGATGGTGCCCCCCTTGCCGGCGCCGTCGCGCCCCTCGAACACTATGCAGACCTTGAGTCCCTTGTGCACCACCCACTGCTGCAGCTTCACCAGCTCCACGTGCAGGCGACGCAGCTCCTTCTCGTATGCCTTGTTGCCAAGGGGCTTGGGCTCGGTGACCGGTACCGATTGTGCTTGTTCTGCCTTGCCTTTTTTCTTGTTGGCCATGATGTCCTTCTTTTGTCTCAAACGGATGGGGAGTGGCCGTCATCCCGGACGGCGCACTTCAAGCGTAGATGAAGCCCCTTTCGCGCAAGGCACAAGAGGGGGAGGGGGATGATCGAGATCATGGATAGTCCTGCACTCTCTTCGCGCAGGCCCATCAGCTGGCCTGGTCGTTTTGCCCCGGTCACAGCATTGAACCGTCGGAACAGGCCGCTTCAATATCCACTGCTGGGCCGAGCAGGCCGAATCGGACCAGCCGCTGTTCCACAGCCGCAAAGGGTGAACACGAGCGGGGCCAATCCGGGTGAATGGCTCCCTCTGCCCATGCAGATCAAAATAATCAACTCAGATGTTCGTTATCCTGCCCCCTTATCCGAATGAGTGCTATGAGGGAGATGCATGAGCCTGATCGAAGCCGTGACCATGGCCGCCGGCCTGGTCTATCTGGTGCTGCTGGCCTGGCAGGGGCGTAGCGGCTGGCCGTGGCGCCTCGCCCTCGGCCTGCTGCTCATGCTCTGGTTGCTGGTGGCGGACAGCCTGCTCTGGCTCGGCCTGGGGCTGGTGGCCGCCGCGCTCGCCCTCTGGCACCGTTATCGGCCGCTGCCCGCCCTCGAGGCGCTCGACGGCCAGTGGCTGCGGGGGCGCACGCGGCACTTGCTGCTGCTCTGCTGGGGGCTGGTGACGGTGCAGTACGGCCTGCACGTCTGGCAACTGGGGCAGGGGATACCCCCCTGGCTGGTGCGCCCAGACGTGGTGGACGGTTTCCTGCCCATCGCAGGCGGACTCGGGCTGCGGGCCTGGCTCGGACAGGGGCTGGCGGACCCGCACCATCCGGCGGCCACCGTCACCGTGCTGGTGCTATCCCTGTCGACCCTGCTGCTGGGTCGGGCGTTTTGTGCCTGGTTCTGCCCCCTTGGCCTCGCGGGAGAGTGGCTGCACGGCCTGCGCTCGCGTCTGTTGCCGGGGGAGTGGACCCCGCCGCGCTGGCTCGATGCCGTGTTGCGCGGCCAGAAGTTTCTGGTGCTCGGCTTTCTGCTCTTCATCATATTGCTGGCGGTACCCGCCGCCGCCCTGCCCGGCTATCTGGCCAGCCCCTATCATCAGGCGGCGGACATGAAGATGGGGGCCTTCTTCTTCAATTTGAACCTGATCTCGGGTCTGTGCCTTGGCTGGGTGCTGCTGCTCACCGCCAGCTTCCGCCAGGGGTTTTGCCGTTATCTGTGCCCTTATGGCGCCTGGCTCTCTTTACTCGGCCTGCTGACACCGCTGCGCATTCGCCGCGACCCGGTCCGCTGCCTGCGAAGCCAGGGCCACGACTGTGACAAGTGCAGCCGGGCCTGCCCGTCCCGCATCCAGGTGCACCAGCTCATGGCGGTGCGCAGTCTCGAGTGCACCAGCTGTCTGAGCTGTGTCGCCGCCTGCCCCAAAAGCGCCGATGCGCTGCACCTGGGCAGCAGGGCACGCAGGCTTGCCCCCCGCCAGCTGCTGGGGCTGCTCTGCCTGTTGCTGCTGGTGTTGCCGCTGCTCTCCTACGGCCTGCTGGATCTCTGGGTCAGCCAGACGCCGATCCCTGACCGCTACGAGCTGCTGCAACGGCTGCCCTGGTTGAGCCACTGAGGGGGAAAGGGCAAAAGGTGGATGATGGGGGGATCTTTTGGATTGGCGATAATAAGCTGTATAAAAATCCCCCGCCAAATTGTTAGCGCCATCCCACTTTGCTCATATTGCAATTGATCCTATAGCGCTCCCCACCATAATGGATGCTGTTATTTGGCGTTGTTAATTTCAATTGGATGAGCAACAACATGAATATCAAGGTCAGCTATCCCAAGTGGTTTACCCTGGATCACAAGATCGCGTTCTTCTTCCCGCTGTAATTCCCCGCGGCGGCGCGGCATGCCTGCCATGCCACGAGCTCGCCTCCATTCCTGAACTGAAATAGCTGCACCCGTCTTCGCCTGTTTATTCTGGCGAGGCCATGTCGTGCACCCATTTTCAATATTTCCTACCTGCCGGATATTATATTTTCGGCGGGGGAAGAGACTCATTCTGAATATTCAAATCTGGGGTGTTTATATTATGGAAAACTTCAAGCATCTGCCCGAACCCTTCCGTATTCGCGTCATCGAGCCGGTCAAGCGCACTACCCGCGCCTACCGGGAAGAGGCCATCGTCCGGGCAGGCATGAACCCCTTCCTGCTGGACAGCGAAGATGTCTTCATCGACCTGCTGACAGACAGCGGCACCGGCGCCATCACCCAGGACATGCAGGCCGCCATGCTGCGCGGCGACGAGGCCTACAGCGGCAGCCGCAGCTACTATGCCCTGCAGCAGGCGGTGCAGGAGATCTTCGGCTATTCGCTGACCATCCCCACCCACCAGGGGCGCGGCGCCGAGCAGATCTACATCCCCGTGCTCATCAAGAAGCGGGAGCAGGAGAAGGGGCTGGATCGCAAGAAGATGGTGGCGCTCTCCAACTATTTCTTCGACACCACCCAGGGCCACACCCAGATCAACTGCTGCGTGGCGAAGAACGTCTACACCAGGGAGGCGTTCGACACCTCGGTCACCGCCGACTTCAAGGGCAACTTCGATCTGGCCAAGCTGGAGGAGGCCATCCTGGAGGCGGATCCTGCCAACGTGCCCTACATCGTCAGCACCATCACCTGCAACTCCGCCGGGGGCCAGCCGGTGTCGATTGCCAACCTGAAGGCGGTCTACGAGATCGCCAGAAAGTACGACATCCCCGTCATCATGGATTCGGCCCGCTTCGCCGAGAACGCCTACTTCATCCAGCAGCGGGAATCCGGCTACGCGAACTGGTCTATTGAGGAGATCACCAAAAAGGCCTACCAGTACGCGGACGGCCTCGCCATGTCGGCGAAGAAAGATGCCATGGTGCAGATGGGGGGGCTATTGTGCTTCAAGGATGACAGCATGCTGGATGTCTACACCGAGTGCCGCACCCTGTGCGTGGTGCAGGAGGGCTTCCCGACCTATGGCGGTCTGGAAGGGGGCGCCATGGAGCGCCTGGCGGTGGGTCTGCGGGACGGCATGCGCCAGGACTGGCTGGCCTATCGCATCGGCCAGGTGCAGTACCTGGTGGACGGACTGGAGGCCATCGGCGTGGTGTGCCAGCAGGCGGGGGGCCATGCGGCCTTCGTGGATGCGGGCAAGCTGCTGCCCCACATCCCGGCGGATCAGTTCCCGGCCCATGCCCTGGCGTGCGAGCTCTACAAGGTGGCGGGCATCCGCGCGGTGGAGATAGGCTCATTGCTGCTGGGGCGCGATCCCGCCACCGGCAAGCAGCACCCCTGTCCGGCGGAGCTGCTGCGCCTGACCATCCCCCGTGCCACCTATACCCAGACCCACATGGACTTTGTCATCGAGGCCTTCGGCGAGGTGAAGAAGAACGCCCACCGGGTGAAGGGGCTGGACTTCATCTATGAGCCGGCCGTGCTGCGCCACTTCACCGCCAGACTGAAAGAGGTCGAGCATAACGACCCGTCAGCGGGCAAGACGCAGAAAAAATTGATAGAAGCATGACGAGTCAGGGGCACCTTGTTGGGTGCCCCTTTTTTTCACAGCTCTGTGAAATTTCGGGAGTGACAACACATGACATCAACACCGTCCGTCATCGGAGGGGCCTGCATCATTGCCAGCGTCTGTGTCGGCGCCGGCATGCTGGGGCTGCCAAGCGCGGGAGCCGGGGCCTGGACCAGCTGGTCAACCCTCGCCATCATGCTCACCATGGTCGTCATGACGGTTTCAGGCTGGATGCTGCTGGAAGCCCTGAAACCCTACGCATTGACCGCCTCCTTCAACTCGGTGACCCGGGATCTGCTCGGTCACAGGATCAATTTCTTCAACAATCTGACCGTCTATTTCGTGGGCGGCATTTTGCTCTATGCCTATATCACCTCGTCGGGTCTCATCCTGGGGGGGCCTGCTCGGCATCGACAGCCAGCTGGCGTCCGTCCTGTTCGTGCTGGTGTTCTCCTGCTTCGTCTGGCATTCGACCCGGGCGGTGGACCGGATTTCGGTCGTGCTGATCGTCTTTATGGTGCTGAGCTTCGTGTTCGGAATCTCCGGGCTTGCCAGCAAGGTGGACACCGCCAAGCTGTTCAACTCCTTCGCCGAGGAGCTGGGCCGCGCCCCCTACGCCCTGGCCATGCTGCCGGTGGCACTCACCTCCTTCGGCTATCACCACTCGGTGGCCTCGATGCGCGCCTATTACGGCGAGGAGCAGAAAGCCAGGCAGGCGATCCTGGGGGGCACCCTGATCGCCCTGGCGCTCTATCTGCTGTGGCTGCTCAGTATCTTCGGCAACCTGCCTCGCCCCGCCTTCGGTCCCGTCATCGCCAAGGGGGGCGACGTGGACGTGCTGCTCGGGGCGCTGGCCTCGGTGATAGAGTCCAGGCGGGTATCGAGCGCCATCCACCTCTTCTCCATGGCGGCCATCCTCTCCTCCTTCATCGGGGTGGGCCTGGGGGTGTTCGACTATTTGGCGGATCTGTTCAAGTTCGACAACAGCCGCCAGGGCCGTGCCAAGTCCTGGGCGGTGACCTTCCTGCCCCCCCTGGCGCTCTCCCTGATGTTCCCGTTCGGCTTCGTGGTGACCATCGGCTATGCCGGGGCCGCGGCGACCGTCTGGGCCTGCATCATCCCGGCCCTGCTGGCGAAGAAGTCCCGGGAGCAGGCCCCGGACGAGGTTGGGTTCAAGGCACCCGGCGGCCAACCCATGGTGGTGGCCGTCATCGTCTTCGGGGTGCTCACCGCCATCTTCCACCTGATGGCCATGGCGGGCATCTTGCCGGTGTACGGGGGCTGAGCCAGGACTGGGGGGGGAGGCGCCGTTTGCCCTCTATGGCGGCGACCCCGGTCGTCAGAGTGGACGAGAGAGGCGACCCCTGCCGCTTTCGCCGCCAGGCCAAGGGAGATTGCGAGCTGACCTGGCCCCATTTTGCCCCCGGATTTGATACCCGAAGGCATGCAGGGTAAAGTCCCCCGTCGCCAGCACTGGCGAACGCAGGAGAAGCGCGGCGGTGTGCCGTGACCAGTCGACAATCCGTTTGGGGGAGTAATGGAACAGAAACCATCGTTGGTGGGCGGGGCATGCATCATTGCCGGCGTCTGTGTGGGGGCCGGCATGCTGGGCTTGCCGAGTGCGGGGGCGGGGGCCTGGACCCTCTGGTCCGTGCTCGCCGTGGTGCTGACCATGGTGGTGATGACGGTCTCCGGCTGGATGCTGCTCGAGTCCTACAAGGGCTACCCGCTGCGGGTATCCTTCGATACCGTGACTCGGGATCTGCTGGGGGAGAAGGTCAACGCCCTCAACAACCTGAGCGTCTACTTCGTCGGCGGCATCCTGCTCTACGCCTACATCACCTCGGCCGGCCTCATCATCGACGGCATGACGGGGATGGGCAGCCAGCTGGGCTCCATCCTCTTTACCCTGGTCTTCTCCCTGCTGGTGTGGCACTCCACCCGGGCGGTGGACCGCATCTCTGTGCTGCTGGTGATCCTGATGGGGCTGAGCTTCGTGTTCGGCATCTCTGGCCTGTCGCTGAACATTCGCCTCGATCTCTTGCTCGACCGGGTCGGCAGTGAAGTCAGCTACGCCCCCTATGCCCTGGTGATGCTGCCGGTGGCGCTCACCTCGTTCGGCTATCACCACTCCGTCTCCTCCATGCGCGCCTACTACGGCGAGGAGCGCCGCGCCAGCCGCGCCATCCTGGGAGGGACCGTCATCGCGCTCACCTTCTATCTTATCTGGCTGGTGAGCGTGTTCGGCAACCTGCCCCGCAGCGAGTTCGGCCCTGTGATCGAGCAGGGCGGCAACGTGGATGCCCTGCTCAAGGCGCTGGGCTCTGTCATCGAGTCCAAGGCGGTGGCCAATGCCCTGAACGGCTTCTCCATGGCGGCCATCCTCTCCTCCTTCATCGGGGTGGGTCTGGGGGTGTTCGACTACCTGGCGGACTTGTTCAAGTTCGACAACAGCCGCGCCGGCCGCGCCAAGTCCTGGGGGGTGACCTTCCTGCCGCCCCTGCTGCTCTCCCTGCTGTTCCCGTTCGGCTTCCTGATCGCCATCGGCTATGCGGGGGCCGTGGCGACCCTGTGGACCTGCATCATTCCGCCGCTGCTGGCCTGGAAGGTGCGTGCCGGCAAGGGCCACGCCGACGCCCAGCCCCAGGGTTTTCGTGCTCCGGGCGGCGTGGTCATGATTGGTGGGGTGATCCTGTTTGGCGTGCTGACCGCCGCCTTCCACCTGCTCAACATGGCGGGGCTGCTGCCCGCCTACACCGGCTGATCCTCCCCACTGCTGGGGAAGGGATAAAACGGCGCCATCAGGCGCCGTTTTTCATGGCCGCTGGCGGCACCTGTGAGAGCCAAAAAGCACAAGGCCCCACCCTCTTGCGAGGGTGGGGCCTTGAAAATCATGGTGCTCCCGACTGGATTCGAACCAGTGGCCTGTCCCTTAGGAGTCTAGTTGTTATTAGTTTCATATAGAATCAGTTGGTTTTATATGAGATTTTATTTTGATTAAAAACAGTGTGTTACTTAATATGCTCGTATCCAGTGGTTTCATAAAGTCTCACTCCAATGCACTGCGTTAGAGGGGTACGAGGAGGGGTACGGATGGCAATAAGTAAAGACTTGGAGGTCTCGTCACTCAAGCCAGTTGAAGGGGTTAAAGTGAAACGCTATGCGATTCAATCGAAGCATGGTGGTGGGCTCAAGATAGAAATCCGTGAAAGTGGCCTCAAGCGTTTTGTATATCGCTTCAAGATTGGTGGTACTGAAGGCGAATTGTTGCTGGGGAGTTATCCTGCCCTGACTCTGGCTAAAGCCAGAGAGGAGCATGGGAAAGCCGTGCAGCTTGTGAAGCGGGGCATTGATCCCACCAAGTTTGCGGCGCAAGAAAAGGCTAAAAATGAAACGGCTCTGACGATGGATGAGTTACTCGGACGATGGCTCGATGCGCAACGTGTTGCTCAGGTCGTCAAACCAAAAACCCTCCAATGTCATCAGGAGCGTTGGAATCGTCATCTCAAGAAGACCCTGGGCAATATTCGCTTAATCGATCTGACTCGTGCCCACTTGGCACAAGCGTTAGAGATAACTAGGCGCGCAACAAAAGACGAAACCCGTAAAGGGTTGGGAACGCTGAACCAGATGTTGGATTATGCGGTGGTTCACTGTCTGATCGAGGCCAACCCTGCAAGATTGTTGCGACCAAAAGATTTTGGTGCCAGTGCCGGTTCGCCAAGAGAGAGATGGCTGACAGTCCCCGAATTGCGCAGGCTATGGAAGGCCATTGATGAGGATCTTGGAAGTGGTGGCAGCTTGGCTGCTGGAGGGCGGGGTGTTTCTCGCCATGCCACTATTTCTCTACCCGCAGCGAATGCGATCAAGTTATTGATACTGACTGGATGTCGTAGAAGTGAAGTCGCTAATATGCGTTTTTCACAGATCAAGGATGATATATGGACCATACCAGAAACGAAAAATGGTAGAGCGCATACGGTCTTTATTTCTCCTCAAGCTAGATCAGTAATTGAAGAGCAGGAACAGTATGCCAATGGTGATTTCGTATTCGAATCTGACCGTTTAAAAGCAGATGAGATAGAGCCGATTTTGGTCGATTCAATTACACGAGCACTAAGAAGATTCATCGTGCGATGTCTACCTGATATGGTACCATTTACTGTCCATGATTTGCGACGTAGTGCGGCGACTAACTGGGCGGAAAGACTGGATACAGAGGAAAGAGTTATTGAGCTTTGCTTGAACCATACGCCAATTAATAAACTTGTTAGAACTTATCATCGTTCACGGCATACCGAAAAAACCCGCCTTGTATGGGTTAATTGGGGCCGATTGATAGCCGATGAGGTGATGCAAGATCCTGTTGCTGAAGCAGCATTCAAGAACGTTGTGAAAGTGAGTTTTAATAGAAAATAAGTAGCTATGATAATGTTGAACGATGGACTAAACCATTTAATGGTTTAGTCCATTTTTATTTTGTTTGCACTGAAAACACTTTAATATTATCCAAATGTTCTTCAATGGTTAAAAGTTAAAGCCTTTATAGCTATTTAATTGTGAGATTCAAGTTCTCACTATTTTATCATACTCAGCTCTGATAAGTGCTTCAACGATTGTATTCTTATTTTCATTTTGAGCCAAACTGAGCTTATCAAGAATATCTCCAATATCTTTGCTCATATTAATGCTGTATTGTTTTTTATTTGAGTTTTTGTCTCGATATATTTTTTGATTCCAAGATTTCTTCATGTTGGAAACCAATAATTTATACTTGTCAAAATTAATAACACTTAATACATCAAAAAATGAAATCAGGTCATCCTTTTGCATAGATGAGCCATTTATAACCAGGGGGGTATAGTTCGACTTATTGTGTTCCAGGTAGTTGCATAACCAAATCACTTTTTCTTTATAATCTTTTTTAAACCAAAATAAAACCTCATTGTTTTTCATTGCCGCTTCTGAAAAACAAAATAATTTGCGCGTAAGATTTTCCTTTTCAACTTTATTGCAAGGAGCTCTGTTGATAGTTGATATTATATATGGTTTGCTAACGATGCCACTTAGTTTGGTATCAATATTTACACAGGTTTTTAAATTCTCATCCAATATTGATGAGTGAAAAATAAAATTGTAGGTTTTAACTGGCCATTGTTCTCTATTTTCATTTAAGCCTATGTGGCTCATTAGTCTCCATATGAAGCAATGAAGTCGGATATGCTTTTTATCCAGCCAGTCATAATGTTCCTCAATAAGGCAATTAGATGAAAACTCGCTTGCTAAACTATCAACCCATCTCTCAAGTCCAAAAGAACGTTCATCCCTAACGCTGTGGTTATTCATAAATGCTTGGGCGTTAGATGTGGTGCAAGCGTTTTTTAAAGCTTTTTCCAGTGAATCGCGGGATGGCGCATTCGTTACTATTACATTATTAATTTGGCCCGTTCTATACCAGAGATAATCCACAAATATTTTGTCATCCAATTTTTTTAAAATACTTACATCAATGCCATTATCGTAAATTGTCATGTCGTTAGATATCCATGATTCTACTATGTAGTGTTATGTGTACCACTCCTGCTGTGTTCTTGTCGAGATGTAGTCGTGTTTAGTGTGTGGTTTTCAGTCATGTTTTTCATGCTGAGTACCCTAATGTATTAGCTTCTTGCTAGCGGATTTGTTCATGTTACTAAGGGTCTTCTTATCTGTCACGTGTCGCTGAGCTGTTAGGAGGGGGTATCGTCAGTGTTAAGTGGGGGCATCATGCTCATTGTCATCTCAGGCATGGGGCATGTCTGGCAACATCATGTAAATGATTACATTGCTGGTCTAGCTATGAACCAATAGCCGGATTAAGAACATGAAACTAATAAAGCTTAAAGAAGTTGTTGAGATGACAACCTTATCCAAAGCAACCATTTATCGGTTAATGAAGAACGGGAAGTTTCCTTGTGCCATTCATTTGGGGGCTAAGGCTGTCGCTTGGAAGCTGAGTGAGATAATTGAATGGATTGAGCTCAAAGCATTAGCGAGGAGTTAAGGCTAAGTTCAGAGTGATGCGTGGCCTTTACACATCAATGAATGATGGGAATTGTTGAATGTCTTATCTGTGTTCTCGGTGATTTATTTCAATCACCGAGTTCGGTAATAGTATTACATAAGTAACCAAGTGTTAGAGGTGAGGGGAGTAAGAAATAAGAAGTAATGTGTTAGAGGTAATGAGTTAACATTAAGATGCAAAATGAGTATTCATCTAAAACATCAGATGCCAATATCCAATCAGTGGAGCTTGTGCGATAGACACAAGCCATTCTGTGTATTTGAAAAGCTGAGGCTATGATAACTCACGAGCGCCACTGCTTGATAATAAATTTTAACATAACCCTTCCAATTAATGAGTGGAATGACACTCAAGGATTTTAATGTCAGTAGCATGAAATTAGCGTGGGGCAATCCCACGCATAAAGGAGAGGTTATGAATTTCAGTAATGGGTGTCGTGTAGTTTCCGATGATATCGGAAACTTGCTTGCAGAGGCTGAGAAAATGTATGGTGAGATTTCAAGTGAGCAGTTTAATCTCGCTGTGGGCGTGGTGAATGACTTTCTGAGCAAATACCCTCGAGTTTGTGCGATGCGTGTTGATTTGCACTTTCCTCAGATGACGTTGGCTGATGACCCTGATGTACCGACTTGTTTTCCGAGAACAGAGCCTAAAGCGATTACGCGCTTCTTTGAGTCGCTTAAAAGTCAGTTGTTGGCAGTCCATCGCAGTAAAGGTAAGCTTGGTGGTCCAGACCCTTTTGGTTATATCTGGGTAAAGGAGCAGGTTGTAAGCGCCTATCCTCATTATCACGCAGTCTTACTTTTCAATAAAGACGTCTATGCTTACTTAGGTAACTACGCCGATTTCGATGCGGTTAATATGGCTACGAGAATACGGAAAGCGTGGTGTAGTGCATTAAAGCTTTCGTTCCCTGATTATGCTCATGTAGTGCACTTCCCTGAGAGTGGAGTATATTGGCTTGAGCGCCACTCTGCGACAATGGATAGCGTAGCGTATCGAGGATTCTTACTGAGAATTGCGTATCTCTTTAAATTGCACTCTAAAGTGCCAGGCGAACGTAACTTTGGTCGTAGCTTGCTAATAGGCAAGGCTTGTATTTAATTTACTACTATAATTGAGGGGGCACTAGGCAAGCCCCTGTTATGTGAGTGACACTGAATGCTTTGCAACTTGAATTTGGTCGTTGTTATAATGCATTGCTTGAACATATCCGTTACTGCCAGTGTTCTATGGCGAATACCAATATTCCATCAGGGATTATATATGAGTGAATTTTTGAAAGTGATGTTGAACATCCGCAGTCTGCGCGCTGCAATGCGCGAGTTGTCCCTGGAGCAAGTCAAAGAAGCTCACGAGAAAATCGAAGCGATTTATCTGGAGCGCCTGGAACTCGCAGAGAAAGAGCAAGTAGCCAATGCTGAGCGTCAACAAAAGCTGGCTGAGTTCCAAGCGATGTTGGCTGATGCCGGGATTGATCCGGCTGAGTTGGTCGGTAGTGCTCCTGCCGTTGCTACCAGTACCAAAGCGAAACGAGCGCCACGTCCCCCGAAATACCGTTATGTCGAGAATGGTGTAGAGAAAACCTGGACTGGTCAGGGCCGCACGCCCAAGTTCCTGGCTGAGCAGCTCGAGCAGGGCCGTCAGCTGGACGAGTTCCTCATCTAAACGTACGGGCCGCATCGAATATTGATGTGGCCTAGTCCGCTCCCCATCTTCTTCTGGGAGAGGCTGTAAGCCGGGGTCTTGAAGCTGTAGTCTTTGAGCTCTACCTCTGCGGGGCGGACTGATTCGCGGTAGTGGAACTGGCGCACGTAGGGGCCTTGTTCCAGCAAGCGGTTGCCGAGGTTGAAGAACAGCTCGGGACCAGCGGTTAATGCTGCAGCATCGTCGGCAAAGACAATGCGATGCTTACCTTGCTCGAATTCGTGGAAGTAGAACAGCCCCTCTTCGGCAGCAAGGCGGTTGACGAACTCGAGGTCAGTCTCCCGGTATTGGACACAATACTCTCGCTGGGCGTGCTCGTTCTTGAGCGCAAAGGCGTAATCGGTGATGCCGTGTTCTTGCAGCAGGATGCTGAGGATTTCATCAGGCTTTTGCGCCTGGAAGATGCGGGAGTTTTGGCGCAATCCCAATCGCCACAAGGCCGGTTTCACCTCCAGTGTGTAACGGGTGCGGCGAAAGCCACTGTCCCCTTGCGCAAACTCGCTCACTACGCCGCATACCCGGCGTTGCAGCTCGCCGTTGTATGTAGTGGTCTAATCATCCCGGACACCATTTTAGGTGGTACAGTCGCCACCCAGACCTGAGGTGTTCAATGACCAGATTACGTCGCTCATTTACTGCTGAATTCAAACTGGAAGCCGCATCCTTGGT
>NZ_JBKISU010000004.1:0-169611 GCF_050266975.1 Aeromonas sobria | reverse complement strand
TTGCCTGGCGGCCATAGCGCCGTGGAACCACCTGATCCCATGCCGAACTCAGAAGTGAAACGCGGTAGCGCCGATGGTAGTGTGGCATTCGCCATGCGAGAGTAGGACACTGCCAGGCACCCAATTAGCGATGATGCGACCGCATCGTCGGCCACGCGAGAGCAGGATGCTCTTGGTAGGCAGCCAACACGAAAAACCCCGCTCATCGAGCGGGGTTTTTTACTGCCTGAAAAACAGCATTAACCATGCACTTTGTTACGTTATGTTGACATCTTCTTTGCAAATCAGGGTGTTACTGGCCCGACTTCGGTGGTTCATACGCAATTGGCTTGTATCTGTCACATAACTCGGTAGAGTAAAGGCATTCAATGTGCGCCTGCGTTTCTTGATGAACGCCTTTCCTCTCAGGCGTCACCTGCCCCGATTTTATCAACCTTGAGTCAGTGGTAACGATATGGAACAAGTAAACAAGTCCACCTTCAGCGATGTATTGGAATATGTGCGTATGTCTCGTCGTCAGAACAAGCTCAAACGCGAGATCACTGATAATGAGAAGAAGATCCGTGATAACCAGAAGCGGGTGCTGTTGCTCGACAACCTGAGTGACTACATCAAGCCCGGCATGAGCATAGACGAGGTGCAGGCCATCATCGCGAACATGCGCACCGACTATGAAGAGCGGGTCGATGATCACATCATCAAGAATGCCGAGCTCTCCAAGGAGCGCAAGGAGCTCAGCGCCAAGCTGAAGGCGATGAGCTCTCACAAGTAATCCATCAAGATGGACATATCGGACACCGGCCTATGGCCGGTGTTTTTGCATCATATAGCGTGTTGAGCCGAGACAATCGACTCCCATTTTGCGGATAGCCCTGCTACCATCGACATTCAGCACTAATTGTTTTCAAGCCATTGACTTGAAAAGACTAAGCTTGAGTGAAATACAATAAATTGCGTAACCATGGTGGCAGATATGGGCGCATTACAACGGACGGATCTGGATAAAGTGGCACCTCAAGAGTTTCCCGTCCCCACAGAGGACGGTCCCAAGAAGCGTAAGCGTCGCTCATGGTGGCGCTGGTTGCTTTGCCTGCTCTTCTTACTCTGTCTGATCGCGGTGGCTCTGCTGGTTGGCTATGAGATGAAGACCTCCAAGCTGCAGTCCCAGGAGATCTCTCACTATGCCGCCAAGCTGACTTATCAGGTCGAGCCGGGTCCGAGCGACAAGATCATCTTTCCCGATGATGGCCCCTTCGACAAACGGCTCGGTTATGTCTTGCTGCCCATGATGCAGGAGCGTTTGCTCAAGCGTGGCTATGAGGTGAGCCAGCAGGTTCGCTTCTCCGATGCACTCTATGACTATGCCAAGCGTGGCTTCTTCGTGCCTTATACCGAGAAGGTCCAGGCCGGCCTGACCCTGAATGACTGTCGGGCGGCCCCTTTCTATGACTTCCATTATCCAAGCCATTACTATCCGGACTTTGCCTCTATTCCGCCCCTGGTGGTGCAATCCCTGTTGTTTATCGAGAACCGGGATCTGCTCAGCGATGAACAGCCCTTGGCCAACCCGGCCGTTGATTGGCCACGCTTTGCCAAGGCGGCGGTGTCGCAGCTGGGCAAGGCGCTGGACATGGAGGGCCAGTCGGCGGGGGGCAGCACGCTGGCGACCCAGGTCGAGAAGTACCGTCACTCCCCCGATGGCCTGACTGTGTCGGCCACCGAGAAGATCCGCCAGATGATCTCGGCCAGCGTACGGGCTTATCGCCTCGGCCCCGAGACTCTGGAGGCACGCAAGTTGGTGGCTTGGGCCTATCTCAACTCAGTGCCCCTCTCGGCGGCACCGGGTCATGGTGAGGTCCATGGGTTGGGGGATGGGCTCTGGGTATGGTTTGGGGCCGATGTGGCCGAGGTCAACCGTCTGCTCGATCCCGCCCGCAATCAGGATGCCTCCTTGGATGACAAGGGCTTGGCCCTGCGTCAGGTAGTCTCCCTGATGATTGCCCATCGTCGCCCCTCCTACTACCTCGCTCAGGGGCGGGATGCGCTGGCCGCGCTGACCGACAGCTATCTGCGCCTGTTTGTGCAGGAGGGAATGATCACGCCGGATCTGATGGCCGCCGCCCTCAAGGCCCAGATCAAGTATCGTGATTTCCTGCAGTCACCCGCCATCACCCGGGTCAATAACAACAAGGGGTTGCAGGTGGCGCGCACCCGCCTGAGCAGTCATCTTGGGGTTCAGCTCTACGATCTGGACCGGATGGACCTGACCGCGGAGACCAGCCTCAACATGCCGCTGCAAAAAGAGATCACCGGCTATCTGCAGCAGCTTGCCGACCCTGCATTCGCCGAAAAGATCGGATTGTATGGTGAGCGGTTACTCTCCCCGGAGAAAACGGCCGATGTACGCTACAGCTTCACCCTATTCGAGAAATCGCCCGATGGCTTCAAGGTCAGGGTGCAGACCGACAACACGGATCAGCCCTTCGACATCAACGAAGGCAGCAAGCTGGAGCTGGGCTCTACCGCCAAGCTGAGGGTGCTGACCACCTACTTGCAGATGGTGGCTGAGCTCCATGACAGCTACGCCGAGATGCCAACCGAGAGCCTGCGCAAACTCGATATCTCCCCCCAGGACAACATCAGCCGCTGGGCCGTCTCCTACCTGATCAATGCCAGAGACAAGAGCCTGCCCCCCATGCTGGAGGCGGCCCTGGATCGCAAGTATTCGGCCAGCCCGTATGAAGGCTTCTTCACCGGTGGCGGCATGCATACCTTCAACAACTTCAACAAGTACGACAATAATCGCAATCCGTCCCTGCGGGACGCGCTGCGCGAGTCCATCAACCTGCCGTTCGTGCGGCTGATGCGGGACCTGGTGCGTTACACCCTCTACAAGGATGGCAACCGCAGCCAGTTGCTCAAGGATGACAGGGATCCCCGTCGCACCGAGTACCTGGTCCGGTTCGCGGACAAGGAGGGCCAGACCTACCTGCTGCGCTTCTGGCGCAAGTATCAGGGCAAGACGCCGGCCGAGCGGATCGATGCCTTCCTCGATGGTCTCAGACCCAGTGCCATCCGGTTGGCAGCGGTGCACCGCTATCTCTATCCGGAGGCGGACTTGGCAACCTTTACCGCCTTCCTCGATGGTCGGCTGCCCAAGGTACTGCGCAATCAACTGAACGAGCGGCGGATCGCCCAGCTGTATGACTCCTATGGGCCAGGTAAGTATTCACTACCGGATCAGGGTTATATCGCCCGCGTTCACCCCCTCGAACTCTGGTTGATCTCCTACCTCAAGGCCTATGAGAAGGCGACCTTCAATGACGTGGTCATGGCAAGCCGGGATGAGCGTCAGGAGGTCTACAGCTGGTTGTTCAAGACCCGCCATCGCAGCGCCCGTGACACCCGGGTGCGCACCATGCTGGAGGTGGAAGCCTTCCTCGACATTCATCAGCGCTGGGCCAAGCTCGGCTATCCGTTCGGTCATCTGGTGCCCTCCCTGGCGACGGCCCTCGGCAGCTCGGGCGACAGACCCGCCGCCCTGGCCGAGCTGATGGGCATCATCCAGAATGACGGCATCCGGACGCCGACCCTGCGCATCGAGCACCTCTCCTTCGCAAAAGACACGCCGTTTGAGACGGCGTTTGAACCCGCCCATGGTCAGGGTGTGCGTGTGCTGCCGTCGGCGGTGGCGACGGCCCTGCGTGGCGCCCTCTCCAAGGTGGTGGAAGGGGGCACGGCCCGGCGCATCTCGGGGGCCTTCACCCTGCCAGATGGCACTGTGCTGGCATTGGGGGGCAAGACGGGGACGGGGGACAACCGGCTCGAGACGGTGGGACGCTATGGCAATGTCACCAGCTCGCTCGCCCGCAACCGGACCGCGACCTTCGTGTTCTACATCGGAGAGGATCACTTCGGTACCCTGACCGCCTATGTGCCTGGCAGTCAGTCGGACAAGTTCCGCTTCACCTCTGCATTGCCGGTCCAGGTGCTCAAGGGGATGGCCCCCCTGCTGACTCCTTATCTGGTGCCCCATACCCAGACCCAGTGTCTGGCACCCGAGGCGGGCTGAGGCCGCCACCGAAACGACAACGGGGCCGACAGGCCCCGTTTGTTATGGTGTCAAGACGCCAGGCTCACAGCTTGTCTTCTATCTCGCCACGCAGATACTGGTAGATCTCGCGAAACGCCGCCGGCGGCTTGTTCAGCTCGCGCTCTTTCTTGGCGTTGCGGATCAGTTGACGCAGCTTCTGGCGATCCAGTTCATGGAACTGGGACATGAGCTCGTTGAGGGCCTCATCCCCGTCGACGATCAGCCTCTCCCGCCACTGCTCCAGCCGGTGCAGGCGCGCATTGATGGTGGAGTGGCGATTCTTGATGATCGACAAGGCCTCGGCGATGGGCTCGATATCGCGGCTGCGCATCAGTCGGCCGATGAACTGCAGGTGGCGGCGGAAAGACTCATCTTTCTTGGGCTTGAGTCGGCGGCCCAGCTCGACCGCCTCGGCCAGCTCCTCATCCAGCGGGATCTTCTCCAGCTCGCTGTGGCTGAGGTCGACGAGCTCATCGCCCATCTTCTGCAATATCTCGGCTTCGCGTTTTAGCTGGCTCTTGCTGGGGCCCCAGTCCTCGAACTCTTGCTCGTCGTTAAAGTGACTCATTGGTCTTTATGTCCTGTCATTCATATTTGGGCGATATGGTACCAGCTTCTCCCGCTGGGCGCAGGGGTCTGATATGCTGAGCCCCTTTCCTTTCTTCATGCAGACTTGAGTTATGGATCAGCAAGACCAAATCCGCCAGGATCAGGCGCAACTGGAGGCCGTGGTAGCCGAGGCGCTTGAGATTGCCAAAGGGCTGGGTGCCTCGCTGGCAGAAGTCTCTATCAGCAAGCAGACCGGATTGTCGGTCAATACTCGCGGCTGCGAGCTGGAAAGCATCGAATTCAACAAGGATGGGGCGCTCGGCATCGCCGTCTACCGCGATGGCTGCAAGGGGTCCTCGTCCACCACGGACCTCGGTCCCGCGGCGATCCGCGCCGCCGTCGAGGCCGCCATCGAGATAGCCCGTCACACCTCGGCCGATACCTGCGCCGGCCTGGCCGATCCCGAGCTGCTGGCCTGGGATGCCCCCGATCTGCAACTCTGCCATCCCACCCTGCTGGATCCCCAGCAGGGCATCGCGCTCGCCATCGAGTGCGAGCGGCTGGCGCTGGGCAGCGACAGCCGGATCAAGCACTCGGACGGCGCCGGCTTCTCCAGCCACCTCGGCATCAAGGTCTATGGCAACAGCCACGGCTTTCTGAAGGGGTATGCGGCCTCACGCAACTCGTTGAGCTGCATGCTGATCGGCGAGCAGGATGGCGACATGCAGCGGGATTACGGCTACTCCTCCAGTCGCGATCTGGCCGGGCTGTGGAGCCCGGCACGGATCGCCGAGGAGGCGGTGAGCCGCACCGTCGCCCGGCTCGGGGCCCGCAAGATAGCGACCCGCCATGCGCCCGTGCTGTTTCATCCCGACACGGCCGCCGGTCTGTGGGGTCACCTGGTCATGGCCATCAGCGGCGGCAACCTCTATCGCAAGTCCAGCTTCCTGCAAGAGCGACTGGGACAGCAGATCCTGCCCGACTGGCTCACCATCCAGGAGTTTCCCCACCTGCTGGGCGGCCTGGCCAGCTCCCCGTTTGATGGGGAAGGGGTGCGTACCCGGGATCTCGATATCATCCGTGACGGCCACTTGATGAGCTGGCTGCTCACCTCCTACTCGGCGCGCAAGCTGGGGCTGACCACCACGGGCCATGCCGGAGGCATCCACAACTGGCAGGTGTCGAACACGGGTCAGGACTTGCCCGCCCTGCTCAGGGAGATGGGCACGGGTCTGCTGGTGACCGAGCTGATGGGGCAGGGAGTCAACATCGTCAACGGCGACTATTCCCGCGGCGCCGCCGGTTTCTGGGTCGAGAATGGCGAGATAGCCTATCCGGTCGAGGAGATCACCATAGCGGGCAACCTCAACGAGATGTTCCGCCAGATAGTGGCCGTGGGCACGGATCAGGATGAGCGTTCCAGCCTCAAGACGGGGTCCGTGCTGGTCGAAAACATGAAACTGGCCGGTCACTGACCATCATCAGGATGACCTTGCCGCAAACAGAACGGCCCCCTCGCCAGGCGAGGGGGCCGTTTCATATGGCGGTGTCCCGCAGTGACATCAGCCGGGGATGCGTTCGATGCGACCACCCAGGGCTTGCAGCTTGTGCTCTATGTCTTCGTAGCCACGGTCGATGTGATAGATGCGCTCGACCAGGGTGGTGCCTTCGGCCACGAAGCCGGCCAGCACCAGGCTGGCGGAGGCGCGCAGGTCGGTGGCCATCACCTGGGCACCCTTGAGCTGCTCGGTGTCACGGCAGATGGCGACATTGCCCTGCAGTTCGATGTCTGCCCCCATCCGCACCAGTTCGGGCACGTGCATGAAACGGTTCTCGAAGATGGTCTCGGTGACCATGCCAGTGCCCTTGGCCACGGCGTTGAGCACGGTGAACTGGGCCTGCATGTCGGTCGGGAAGGCCGGGTAGGGGGCGGTCTTGATGGTGACCGGCTTGAGGGTACGACCCGTCATGTCCAGGCTGATCCAGTCGGCCCCTTTCTCGATGAGGGCGCCCGCCTCTTCCAGCTTGACCAGCACGGCTTCCAGCAGGGAGGGATCCGTCTTGCGGCAGACAATCTTGCCGCCGGTGACGGCGGCGCCGACAAGGAAGGTACCGGTTTCGATACGGTCTGGCTGGACGCTGTAGCTGCCACCGTGCAGACGCTCGACCCCGTCGATGGTCAGGGTATCGGTGCCGGCACCCTGAACCTTGGCGCCGAGGGCGTTGAGGAAGTTGGCGAGATCGACCACCTCGGGTTCGCGGGCGGCGTTCTCGATCACGGTGCGGCCCTCGGCCAGGGCAGCCGCCATCATCAGGTTCTCGGTACCGGTCACCGAGATCATGTCCATCAGGATGTGGGCACCCTTGAGGCGGCCATCGACCCGGGCCTTGATGTAACCGTCTTCGATGGTGATCTTGGCGCCCATCAGCTCCAGGCCGTGGACGTGCAGGTTGACCGGACGGGCCCCGATGGCGCAGCCGCCGGGCAGGGAGACGTCCGCGGCACCGAAACGGGCGGCCAGGGGGCCGAGCGCCAGGATGGAGGCGCGCATGGTCTTCACCAGCTCGTAGGGCGCGACATGGTTGTTCACCGCACCGGTCAGCACGGTCACGTTGCCGTTGACCTTGGTGCTGGCCCCCAGCATCTCCAACAGCTTGAGGGTGGTGCCCACGTCTTTGAGGCGCGGCACGTTGGAGAGCTGGATCTCTTCGTCACACAGCAGGGTGGCGAACAGGATGGGCAGGGCGGCGTTCTTGGCACCCGAGATGGTCACTTCGCCATTGAGCGTGCAACGACCATCGATCTTGAATTTGTCCATGTTACTTAAATACCAAATCAGGAGGGCAGGATAAATTTGCGTTCACGGGCCCACTCGGTCGGCGTAAAGGCCTTGATGGAGAGGGCGTGAATGGCGTTGGTGGCGATCTTGTCCATCAGCGGCCCGTAGATGGCCTGCTGCTTCTTGACCCGGCTCATGCCGTCGAACATGTCGCCGACGGCGATCACCTGGTAGTGACTGCCATCCCCTTTGACGTGCACTTCGGACAGGGGCAAGGCCTCTAGGAGTAGTGCTTCAATTTCAGAGACTTGCATTATGAGTCCTCAGTTTGTTGCGCAATGGGCTGAAAAAGGCTGGCGACCCCGTACAGGGTCGCCAGGGTATGGATGTCTGCACTGGCACCGACCAGTTGCGGTTGGCCGCCACGGGCCAGAACCGCCTTGGCCCACTTGACCAGCAGCGCCAGGCCGGCGGAGTCCAGACTGCTTGTCCGGCTCAGATCCAGGCTCTCCTGCTGCCACCACTCATCGCGGCGCTGCCACAGGTCGATGACCTGTTCGGATTGCAGGTCGGTTCCAAACATCATGACTTGATCACCAGCGGCTTGGCATTGTGGGCCTGCAGCTGGGCGATGACGGCGTCGATGCCGTTCTGGCGGATCAGGCCGCCGAGTTCGCTCTGCTTGGCAGAGAGCAGGCTGATGCCTTCGGCCACCATGTCGAACGCCTTCCACTCGCCGGTCTTGTTGTTCTTGCGCAGCTTGAACTCCAGGAAGATATCGGGCTTGCCGCTCTCCTTGACGCTGACGCTGACCGCGGTGATGTTGCCGCTCGCGGGCTTGCCCGGTTCGACCTTGACCACCTGCTGGTCAAAATGGGCGAGGGCATCGGCGTAGGAGCTCACCATGTATTCGGTGAACACGTTGACGAAGGCATCGCGCTGGGCCGGGGTAGTCTGCTTGATCTGGTTGCCCAGCACCTTGTAGGCGGCAAAGCGGTTGTCGATATAGGGCAGCAACTCCTCGCGGATGATCACCCTCAGGTGATCCGGCTGCTGCTTGATCTGGCTCTGGTCGGCCTTCAGGCGGGCGAAGGTCTGCTTGGCGGCGGTATCAACCAGTACATAGGGGTCGCTCGGATACTCGGCTGCCCGGGCGGTCAAGGAGAACAGTATGCTGGCCATCAGACCGATCAGCAGGGTCATTTTTTTCAACATGGTCACTCCTTACTTGGTGTCTTCTTTGCTGTCAGACGATTGGCTGTACAGGAACTTGCCAATCAGATCCTCGAGCACTATGGCTGACTTGGTATCTTCGATCAGGTCGCCGCTCTTGAGCATGGCGGTGCCCATCTCCTCGTCGGAGAAACCGGGCGCCAGACCTATGTATTGCTCACCGAGCAGGCCAGAGGTGAGGATGGAGAGGCTGCTGGTCTCGGAGAACTCGCCGGCACTCTTTTGCATCTCAAGGGTGACAACGGGCACCTGGCTCTTCTCGTCCAGGCTGATGTCACTGACTCGACCGACGACGACGCCACCGACCTTGACCGGCGAGCGCACTTTCAGGCCGCCGATATTATCGAAATGGGCGCGCAGGGTATAGGTTTCTCCCTCCGGTTTAAAGCTCAAACCGGCAACTTGCAGCGCCAAGGCGAGAATGGCCGCGATGCCTGCCAGCATGAAGAGGCCAACCAGGAATTCTACTTTGCTGAACTTCATCTTTAACCTTATCCAAACATGACTGCGGTGAGTATAAAATCCAGGCCGAGCACGGCCAGGGAGGAGTTGACCACGGTGCGGGTCGTGGCCTGGCTTATCCCGGCCGAGGTGGGCTTGGCATCATAGCCGTTGAAGAGCGCAATCCAGGTGACCACCAGGGCGAAGATCAGGCTCTTGATGGCGCCCTGCATGATGTCATCCTGCCAGTCGACGGCGGCCTGCATGGCGGACCAGAACCCCCCCTCATCGACGCCGAGCCAGTCGACGCCGACCAGCTTGCCGCCCATGATGCCCACCAGACTGAACATGAAGGCCAGCAGTGGCATGCTGATGACACCGGCCCAGAAGCGGGGGGCCACCACGCGGCGCAAGGGATCCACCGCCATCATCTCCAGGCTGGAGAGCTGCTCGGTGGCCTTCATCAGGCCTATCTCGGCGGTCAGGGCCGAACCGGCGCGACCTGCGAACAGCAGGGCCGTCACCACGGGGCCGAGTTCGCGCAGCAGGGAGAGAGAGACCAGGGGCCCCAGGCTCCCTTCCGCGCCGAAGTCTTTGAGCACATTGTATCCCTGCAGCGAGAGTACCATGCCGATGAAGAGACCCGAGACCAGGATGATGGCGACCGACTGCACCCCGACCACATAGAGCTGCTGAAGCAGCAGGGGGAAATGCTTGCGGGGCTGGGGCCGGCCGGCCAGGGCATGAAACAGCATGATGGTGGCACGACCCAGGGCCGTGAGGGTCTGAATGCCGGATCGTCCCAACTGGTTTATTTGACTTATCAACATCATAGATCCTGTAGTAGCTCGCCAGCCGGGAAATGGAACGGGACGGGACCATCGGGCAGCCCCTGCAGGAACTGTTCGACCTCGGGGTTGCGTTCCTCCCGCAGCTGTTGCGGTGTGCCCTGGGCCACTATCTTGCGATTGGCGATGATATAGGCGTAATCGGCGATGCTCATCACCTCGGTCACGTCATGGGTGACGATGACGGAGGTGATGCCGAGGGCATCGTTGAGCTCGCGGATGAGCTTTACCAGCACCCCCATGGTGATGGGATCCTGGCCGACGAAGGGCTCGTCGAACATGATGAGCTCCGGGTCCAGGGCGATGGCCCTGGCCAGGGCGGCCCGGCGGGCCATGCCGCCGGAGAGCTGCGAGGGCATCAGGGATGCCGCGCCGCGCAGGCCCACGGCCTCCAGCTTCATCATGACGATGGTGTGGATCAGCTCTTCGGGCAGGCCCGAGTGCTCGCGCAGGGGAAAGGCCACGTTGTCGAACACCGTCATGCCGGTGAAGAGGGCACCACTCTGGAACAGCATGCTCATCCGCTTGCGCAGACTGTAGAGGCGGCTGCGGGACAGGCGGGGGACATCCTCGCCGTCAAACAATATGGTGCCGGCATCGGGCTTGAGTTGACCGCCGATCAGCCGCAGCAGCGTGGTCTTGCCGATCCCGCTGGGCCCCATCACGGCAGTCACCTTGCCACGGGGTATGGTGAGGCTGATGTTGTCGTAGAGCAGGCGGTCGCCGTGACTGAAGCTGAGATCGGAGATGGTGATCAGATCGTTGTTCAAACAATTGTCCATCGGGTGCAAATGAAGAGCGAATTTTATGGGCTAGTCTAGGTCTAAGCAACAACAAGGGACAACTATTGAACAGGCTGGCCCGCTTTGCAGGCGACAGTTTCCGGCCGTCTGCCCCCCGTTGCTCTCGTCAGAAACCATCGGATTCGCTTATCTGGGCAGACTTTTTTATAATCCCGCAGCTAATTTCGGCCCGGAGCGGTTCCCATATGTCTGTCAAACCAGAAAACCTGTCTGAAATGTTCGATTTTCGTCGCAGTGCCAAGGCGGTACTGGACATAGAGAAACAAGCCATCGAGGGCCTGCATCAGTACCTGGATGAGGCGTTCGATCGCGCCTGCCAGCTGATACTGGGTTGCGGTGGCAAGATAGTGGTCACCGGCATGGGCAAGTCCGGCCATATTGGCAACAAGATTGCCGCCACCCTGGCCAGCACAGGGACGCCCGCCTTCTTCCTGCACCCGGGCGAAGCCAGCCACGGGGATCTCGGAATGATCTCGGGGGGGGATCTCATCATCGCCATCTCCAACTCGGGGGAGAGCGACGAGATCCTGGCCCTGCTGCCGGTGCTCAAGCGCCGCGGCATCCCGCTTATCTGCATGACCGGCAATCCGGCCTCGACCATGGCCAAGGAGGCCAACGTACACCTCTGCGTCCGGGTCGAGCAGGAAGCCTGTCCCCTGGGGTTGGCGCCGACCTCCAGCACCACGGCCACCCTGGTGATGGGGGATGCCCTGGCCGTCGCCCTGCTCGAGGCTCGCGGCTTCACCGCCGATGACTTCGCGCTCTCCCACCCCGGCGGGTCGCTGGGCAAGCGTCTGCTGCTGCGAGTCGGCGACCTGATGCACGGCGGCGACCTGTTGCCCCGGGTGGGGATAGATGCCACCATCAGCCAGGCCCTGCTGGAAGTGAGCCGCAAGGGGCTCGGCATGACGGCCGTGGTCGATGGCGACGGTCTGCTGGCGGGTCTGTTTACCGATGGCGACCTGCGTCGCATCCTGGATCTGCGGGTCGATGTGCACAGCACGCCTATCGCGCAGGTGATGACGGTCAACTGTGTTACCGTAAGGCCGGAGATGATGGCCGCCGAGGCGGTAAAACTGATGGAAACCAAGAAAATCAATGGCTTGTTGGTGGTCGATGGTGACAAACGTCCCCTGGGTGCCTTCAACATGCACGATCTGCTCAAGGCGGGAGTGATTTGATGCAACAGATGGCGACGCCCTACGGTCCAGTCACCGCCAGCCAATACGACAAGGCGGCGCGTATCCGCCTGCTGGTGTGTGACGTGGATGGCGTGCTCTCCAACGGCCTCATCTACATGGGCAACGAGGGGGAGGAGTTCAAGACCTTCTGCACCCGGGATGGCGCCGGCATGAAGGCGCTGATGAGGGCGGGCATCGAGATCGCCATCATCACGGGGCGCAACTCGCGCATCGTCAGCAACCGGATGGCGAGCCTGGGGGTGAAGCATGTGGTCCAGGGGGCGGATCAGAAGCTGCCCCATTTCGAGGCCCTGCTGCAGCGACTGGGACTGGACGCCAGCCAGGCGGCCTACATGGGGGATGACACCATAGATCTGCCGGTGATGCAGGCCTGTGGCCTGGGGGTGGCGGTCGCCGATGCCCATCCGCTGGTCGTGGCCCGCGCCGATCTGGTGACCCGGCTGGGTGGGGGCATGGGCGCGGTGCGCGAGCTGTGCGATCTCATCTTGCAGGCCCAGGGGCATGCCGATGAGCTGGCCGAGGTATCGGCATGATCAGTCGCCAGACCCTGCTGTTCGCCGCCCTCTTCATCGTGGCTCTGGCCATCTGGCAACTGGGGGATGTGACCCTGGCGCCGCCGGCCGCGCCCAAGACGGAACATTATCAGCCGGACTTCATCGCCAAGGATCTGGTGACCACCCGCTTCGACGAGACGGGCAAGCGCAGCGAGCGACTGGAGTCCGTCTATGCCGAGTATTTTCAGCTGCTCGAGCAGGCCACTTTTGACAAGCCCATCGTCTATCTGTTCGATGACAAGGGGGATGCCGAATGGAAGGTGACCGCCGAGACGGGGGTGCTCAACACCGACGACAACGTGATCCTGAGGGACAAGGTCCATCTCGATGGTCTCTTGCCCACCTCCTTCATCTCCACCCTGGACACTCCCTACCTGGAGCTGGACTTGGTGACCCAGGATGTGAGAAGTAATCGTCAGGTCGCCATCGTCGCCAAAGAATTCCAGACCGAGGGCCTTGGCCTGAAGGGGCATCTGGATCGCAAATATTTCGAATTACTGGACCAAGGCCATGCCATCTATTTCAATGAGAAACGTTAATCTGGCTCTGCTTGCCCTGCTGCTGTGCGGGGGCGTCAGCGCCAAGGAGTCCGACTTCGCCGAGAAGGTGTATGTGGACGCCGTCAAACAGATAGCCGAGATGCAGGACAATCGCGTCACCTTCAGCGAGGATGTCATCATCACCCAGGGCACCATCAAGATTAAGGCCGACAAGGTGGTGGTGATCCGCTCGGGCGAGAAGGGCGCCGAGGTGATGACCGCCTATGGCAAACCCGCCACCTTCTTCCAGATCCTGGACAACGGCAAGCCGGTCAATGCCCATGGCGACAGCATTCGCTACGAGCTGAAGAATCGTCTGGTGACCATCACGGGCAACGGCGAGCTCAAGCAGGAAGACAGCCAGGTGAACGGCGATCTGATCCGCTATGACATCGTCAAACAGAAGATGATCGCCGAGAGCAAGGGTGAAACCAATCGCGTCAAGACGGTATTCCTGCCTGATCAGGTCGAGAATTTCGACAAACCCGCCGACAAAAAGCAGGATAAATAAGCCATGGCAGTGTTGAAGGCAGCCGGGCTGCAGAAGAGCTACAAGAAGCGGATGGTGGTCAGTGACGTCAGCCTGGAAGTGGGCACCGGCCAGATCGTGGGCCTGCTCGGTCCGAATGGTGCCGGCAAGACCACCTCTTTTTACATGATCGTCGGCCTGGTACAGCGGGATGCGGGCCTCATCACCATCGACGAGCAGGACATCAGCCTGCAACCCATGCACATACGTGCCCGCAATGGCATCGGCTATCTGCCCCAGGAAGCCTCCATCTTCCGCCGCCTCTCCGTCTATGACAACCTGATGGGGGTCATGCAGACCCGCAAGGAGCTGAGTCGTGAAGAGCGGGAAGACAAGGTGGAGCAGTTGCTGGAAGAGTTCAGCATCACCCACATCCGGGACAACTTGGGCCAGAGCCTGTCCGGTGGCGAGCGCCGCCGGGTCGAGATAGCCCGGGCCCTGGCGGCCGAACCCCGCTTCATCCTGCTGGACGAGCCGTTCGCCGGGGTCGATCCCATCTCTGTCATCGACATCAAGAAGATCATCCAGCATCTCAAGGATCGGGGGCTGGGCGTGCTCATCACGGACCACAACGTGCGCGAGACGCTGGATGTGTGCGAGAAGGCCTATATCGTCAGTCATGGCAAGATGATAGCGGAAGGCACCCCCGCCGAGATCCTGGCCGACGAACAGGTCAAGCGTGTCTATTTGGGCGATCAATTCAGTCTATAGTAAGGGGAAATCGCCCTTCGTTTCCTGATGATCGCCTCGCTGAAATAAGGATATCCCGACGTAGATGAAGCCGACACTCCAGTTGCGTCTCGGTCAGCAATTGACCATGACGCCGCAGTTACAACAAGCGATTCGTCTGCTCCAGCTCTCTTCATTGGAACTTCAGCAGGAGATCCAGCAAGCCCTCGATAGCAACCCCCTGCTCGAGCAAGAAGAGGTCGAGCAGCAGGAGACTCATACCGATATTAAGCAGGATGAGAGCCAGATCGACAGCAGCGAGGCCATGGCTCAGGAGCAGTTGCCTGACGAGCTGCCGGTCGACAGCAGCTGGGATGACGTCTACTCCGCCGGCACCGGCCAGAGCGCCGGCCCCGTCTTCGAGGGGGAAGATAGCGTCTATCAGGGGGAGACCACGGAAAACCTGCAGGATTATCTGCTGTGGCAGATGCGGCTCACCCCGTTCAGCGATCTCGATGCCGCCATCGCCCTGGCCATCATCGACGGCATCGACGAGTCCGGCTACCTGACCAGCACCCTGGAAGACATCCAGCAGGCGGTGAGCAGTGACGACGTCGAGGTGGAGCTCGACGAGATCGAGGCCGTGCTCAAGCGGGTACAGCATTTCGATCCGGTCGGCATCGCGGCCCGCTCGGTACAGGAGTGTCTGCTGATCCAGCTGGGTCAGTTCAGTCCGAGCCAACCCTGGCTGACCCAGGCGCGTGAAGTGGTCCGTGATCACATGGACTTGCTGGGCAATCGGGACTATCGCACCCTGGCGCGCAAGACGCGGCTCAAGGAGGGGGAGCTCAAGGAGGTCATCGATCTCATCCAGCAGCTCGAACCCAGGCCCGGCAACCGGGTGGTGCAGAGCGATTCCCAGTACGTGATCCCGGATGTCACCGTGGTCAAGCGCCAGAACCGCTGGGTGGTGGAGCTGAACCCGGATTCGGCGCCCCGCATTCGCGTCAACGAAACCTATGCCGCCATGGCTCGCCAGGCGCGCACCAGCCAGGACACCCAGTTCATTCGCTCCCATCTGCAAGATGCCAAGTGGTTCATCAAGAGTCTGGAGAGCCGCAATGAGACCCTGCTCAAGGTGGCCAACTGCATCGTCGAGCAGCAGCAGGGGTTCTTTGAATACGGCGAGGAGGCCATGAAACCCATGGTACTCAACGACATCGCCGAGGCGGTGGAGATGCATGAATCGACCATCTCCCGGGTCACGACCCAGAAGTACATGCATACCCACCGTGGCATCTTCGAGCTGAAGTTCTTTTTCTCCAGTCACGTCAACACAGAAGGAGGAGGTGAGTGCTCATCGACCGCAATTCGTGCCCTGATCAAGAAGCTGGTGACGGCGGAGAACCCGGCGAAACCGCTAAGTGATAGCAAGATCGCGGATTTGCTGGCCGAACAGGGTATTATGGTGGCTCGACGCACGATCGCCAAATACCGTGAATCCTTGTTGATACCACCGTCCAATCAGCGCAAACGCCTGGTTTAGGCAACACAGAAGGAAGACGTTATGCAAATTAACTTGACCGGACACCACGTAGAGATCACCGAAGCGCTGCGTGATTATGTGAATAACAAGTTTGCCAAACTCGAGCGTCACTTTGACCACATCAACAATGTTCATGTGGTGTTGAGCGTAGAAAAACTGAACCAGATTGCCGAAGCCAAGCTACACGTCAGCGGGGGCGAAGTGTTCGCCAACTCGGAACACGCGGATATGTACGCCGCGATAGATACCCTGCTCGACAAACTTGATCGACAGATCATCAAGCACAAAGACAAGTTAAATCAAAAATAACCATGCAACTTGAACACATACTGAGTCGGGACTGCACCAAAAGTGCGGTCCCTTGTACCAGCAAGAAACGCGCCCTGGAAATCATCAGCGAGCTGGCCGCCGAGCGGCTGGGTACCCCGCGCCAGGCCCTGTTCGAATGTCTGCTTGCCCGCGAGAAGATGGGCAGCACCGGCATAGGTGCCGGCATTGCCATTCCCCATGGCCGCATCGGCGACGAGTTCCCGCCGACGGCGGTGCTGATGACCTTTGCCGAGCCCATCCCCTTCGATTCCATCGACAATCAGCCCGTCGATCTGCTCTTTGCCTTGTTGGTGCCGGAGAGTGAGTGCAAGCAGCATCTCAAGACCCTCTCCCTGATGGCCGCCAAATTGGGTGACAAGGCGGTCTGCCGCCAGCTGCGCCAGGCTGCCAGCGATGATGATCTCTACCAGATCATGATCTCCGCCTGATGGGCAGTCGCCCTCGCTAATCAACTCGTCGCTGTGGAGGTTGCAAGATGCAGCTTATCGTAGTCAGTGGCCGCTCCGGTTCCGGCAAGACCGTTGCGTTGCGGGTACTGGAAGATCTCGGGTATTACTGTGTCGACAATCTGCCGGTCAATCTGCTGCCTCAGCTGATCGTCTCGGTCGAGCGCCAGTACGACAAGCTGGCGGTCAGCATAGACGTGCGCAACCTGCCCGGTGATCCGGAGCGGCTGGAGACCCTGCTGGCCCAGGTGCGCGGCGATGGTCGGGTGCAATACAGCAGCTTCTTCTTCGATGCGGAGAACAGCACCCTGCTCAAGCGTTACGGCGAGAGCCGTCGCCTGCACCCCCTCTCTCGCAAGCGCCTCTCCTTGGACGAGGCGATCCGCGAAGAGACCCATCTGCTGGCGCCGATCTCGGCGAGCGCCGACCTACGCATCGACACCACCAGCCTCAGCATTCATGACCTCAGCGAGCTCATCAAGACCCGGGTGCTCGGCAAGAAGGAGAATGAGCTGGTGCTGGTGTTCGAGTCGTTCGGCTTCAAGTACGGCATTCCCAAGGATGCCGACTTCGTGTTCGATGCCCGCTTCCTGCCCAATCCCCACTGGATCCCCGAGCTCAAGCCGTTCACCGGCAAGGATGAGCCGGTGGCCCGCTATCTGGCGAGCCAGCCCGACGTGATGCAGTTCACCCTGCAGATCGAGAACATGCTGGCGACCTGGTTGCCGGCCCTGGAGCGCAACAACCGCAGCTATCTCACGGTCGGGATTGGCTGCACCGGCGGCCAGCACAGATCCGTGTTCATCGCCGAACAGCTGGCGCGGACCTTCGAGGGGCTCGGCAAGAACGTGCAGATCCGCCATCGCACCCTCGACAAACGGGATCCGCAACATTGATGGCGCAACGGGAGGTCAGATGACAGTCTCCGCCTCGGTAGAAGTGAAGAACAAGCTGGGCATGCATGCGCGCCCGGCCATGATGCTGTTCGAACTGGTACAGGGTTTCGATGCCCATGTGCTGCTGCGTAACGAAGAGGGGGTCGAGGCCGATGCCGACAGCGTCATCGGCATGCTGATGCTGGACTCGGCCCAGGGCAAGCGGGTGGAGGTGCAAGCCGAGGGGCCCCAGGAAGAGGCGGCCCTGGCCGCCGTGGTGGCCCTGTTCACCTCGGGGTTCAATGAGGAGTAATGGGCTCCGCTAGTGAGGCCCGGTGCGAGCCAGCGCCTTGAAACTGGCAAAATCCCCACAGGCCAGCTGACTCTTGCTGGCCTTTTCGTTCATCAGCCTGATGAAGCGATCGTACAGGCCCATGGCCTCCTCATGGTCCCGCTTGCTGATGGCCAGCACGAAGCTGAGGCTGGCGATCTCGCCATTGCCCCACTCTATGCCCTGGGGCGCGA
The DNA here is from genome assembly GCF_050266975.1 of Aeromonas sobria. Taxonomy (GTDB): domain Bacteria; phylum Pseudomonadota; class Gammaproteobacteria; order Enterobacterales; family Aeromonadaceae; genus Aeromonas; species Aeromonas sobria_B. Next base: position 151,649 of record NZ_JBKISU010000004.1, on the reverse strand, counting down.
GTACCGTATAGACACAAGTGCGCTTGGCCAGCAGCCCGAGGGCGTGGGGCAGGGCCATGCCGTTCCCCAGCATGGTGGAGACGATGGCTTCACGTTCGAACAGGGAGGCGCGAAAGCCGGGTTCGACCCTCTCCTCCGCCTCCAGCTGGCTGCACACCCGATCCAGCAGCTGCTGCTGGGTCAGGGGGCATCCAGGATCAGGAAGTGCTCCTCGCTGAGATACTTGTCGAGCAGGTAGGGGCGAGTGCGATCGATCAGCACCAGCTTGCCGAGCCGCTCCAGCTGATACTGGGTCGGGAAGGGGGCGACCTGGACCACGGGCACCCCCTTATCGCTCACCCTCACTGTGCTGATGACGAAGTCCTGCTCCAGCCGCATCAGGGCCTCATACTCGCGCACCGAGTCCAGGCTGGTGAGCCTCAGTTGGGGGTATTCCCGGCGTATGCTGGCCTCCAGCACCCGGAAGGTGGCGTTGCCCCCGTCGAGCAGCCGCATGGGGATCTGTGAGGGATTCATCGATGGTGCAAGGGAGGGGGCGCACCAGGAGCCGGGTGAGAGTGTGAGCCGGATCATGTTGTCGGCGCGAGGCGGGGCGGACGGCGAGGGGCCGCCCGCGGGAGTCTGGGGTCAGCTGGCCCCTGCCGCGCTGGCGGCCTGCTGATTCTGGTAGCGCAGATCTTCCTCTATGATGACGGTCAGCTCGAAGGGCTTGCCGTCGCGGATGACGGAGATCTTCATCTGGGTGCCCGGGCGACTCTCGACAATCTTGTCCATGGCGGCCCGCACCCCGCTGATGGCCTCGCCGTTGATCTTGAGCAGGACGTCCCCGCGCCTCAGGCCGCCCTTGGCGGCGGGGCCGGCGGGATCCAGGCTCTCCACCACCAGACCGCGCAGATCGCCGAGGTTCATCATGCGCGCCACTATGGGGTTGATCTCGACGCTGGAGATGCCGAGGTAGCCGCGGATGACCCGGCCGTTGGTGATCAGCTCGTCCATGATGCGCTTGGCGAGGCGATAGGGAATGGCGAAGCTGATGCCGTAGCTCTCCTGGTTGCCGTTGAGGTGGTAGGCGGCGGTGTTGATGCCGACCAGATCACCGTTGGCATTGACCAGAGCGCCACCCGAGTTGCCTTCGTTGATGGCGGCGTCGGTCTGCAGCAGATCCTGGCGGCCGTTGCTATCGGGTCCCATGCTGGAGAGGCCGAGACGGCCGGTGGCGCTGATGATGCCCTGGGTGATGGTCTGGCCGACGTTGTAGGGGTTGCCGATGGCGAGCACCACGTCCCCCACGTCCGGGCGCAGTTCGGGATCCTGTGGGATCACCGGCAGGTTGTCCGATTCGATGTAGAGCACGGCGAGGTCGGTCAGGCGATCGGTTCCCACCAGTTCGGCGCTGAACACGCGGCCATCTTGCAGCGCGACGATGATCTGGTCCGCGTCGGCGATGACATGGTAGTTGGTCAGCACATGGCCGCGCTGGTTCATGATGACCCCGGAGCCCAGCCCCTGAGGTCTCAGTTCCGCCTTCTCGCCGCGGGCGCCGGCAAAGCTGCGGGTATAGATGTTGACCACGGCAGGGCCGGCACGGTGGGCGGCATAGGAGAAACTCATCTCCCGGCTGTTGCTGATGAGGTCGGGCAGCAGGGCGCCGCCTCTGAGGGTGGGAAAGAATAACAGCAACAGGGCTGCGACCATGAGGCCAAAGGCGATCGACTTGCCCAAGTAACTGATCAGAGGTGGGATTTTCATGTCATTCTCATTGCTGGTCGCTGCCAGCAGAGAATAACACTAACGATGAATAAAAATCACCCGCGACCTGGGTCGCGGGTGATGGAGGCTACAAGTAAGGGATGTGGCCCTAGCGGATCACCAGATAGAGGGAGGAGTCGCCCCGCTGGATGTTGAGGGCCAGCACATCCGGCTTGTTCTTCAGCGCCTTGGTCAGGTCGGCCAGGGTGTTCACCCTCAGCCGGTTGACCCCGATGATCACGTCCCCCTTCTGCAGGCCGGACGCGGCCGCCGGGGAGCGGGCATCGATGTCGGACACGGCGACGCCGGTCACCGGATCCGTGGTGGTGCTGAGTTTGGCACCTTCCAGGGCGGGATGCAGGGCGCTGGCGCGCACCTCGCTGTCATCGGCCTGTTTCAGGGTGACCTTGACGCTCTCCTCCTTGCCATCGCGCACTATGCCGAGGGTGACCTGCTTGCCCGCGCCCATGGTGGCGATCTTGGCACGCAGCTCCCCGAACGAGCGGATGGCCTTGCCATCGATGCTGGAGATGATGTCACCGGCCTTGATGCCAGCCTTGTCGGCGGCCGAGTCCGGCATGACCTGGTTGACGAAGGCGCCATTCTGCTTGGTGGAACCAAAGGTCTTGGCTAGATCAGAGGTCAGTTCGGCGCCCGTGATGCCCAGCTGGCCGCGACGCACCTCGCCATACTTGATGATCTGCTCGGACAGGTCGCGCACCATGTTGGACGGGATGGCGAAGCCGATGCCGATGTTGCCGCCATTGGGGCCAAGGATGGCGGTGTTGATGCCGATAAGCTCGCCACGCAGGTTGAGCAGGGCGCCGCCCGAGTTGCCCGAGTTGATGGCCGCATCGGTCTGGATGAAATTCTCGAAGTTCTCGATATTGAGGCCGCTGCGGCCCAGGGCGGAGACGATGCCGGAGGTGACCGTCTGGCCCAGACCGAACGGGTTGCCGATGGCCAGGGCATAATCGCCGACCCTCAGATCGTCGGAGTCCGCCAGCTTGATGGCGGTCAGGTCATCGCTCTTGATCTGCAGCAGGGCGATGTCGGACTGCTTGTCTTCACCGATCTTCTTGGCGGTAAACTCGCGGCCATCCTTCAGGCTGACCTTGATCTCGTCCGCCTCGTGGATCACGTGGGCGTTGGTGATCACGTAACCCTTCTTGGCATCGATGATGACCCCGGACCCGAGCGCCTGGAAGGGCTGCTCGCTCACCTGTTCATTGGGCATGTTGGGGCCGAAGAAGAAGCGGAACTGCTCGGGCAGACGCTGTCTGGTGATCTTCTTGCCGGAGACGGAGATGTTGACCACGGCAGGGGTCACCTGTTCCAGCACCGGGGCCAGACTCGGAATATCCTGATTGCCCATCAGGGAGGGCAGTGCCGCCTGGGCGGGGGCCGCAGAGAGGGCGATACCGACGCTGAGGGCTAGCACGCTGAGCAGAGAAAGAGGTTTACGCATATGAATAACAGCTCCCAGTTAATTGACTGTGCTTTCGCCAAGGATCTGACCGCAGATCAAGGGATTAGTTCCCGAAACGTGTCAACTGGATTGCTTCAGCAGACCGGAGGCGCTGCCGGCGTAGTCCCGCGGGGGCAGGCCCTGATTCGCTTCCTCGTCGGCGGGAGCGGCTTCCACTTCCGGCTCGCGGAACAGTGGCTCCTCGGCCTTGGCCAGGAACTTGCTCTGCTCGGCCATGTGGCGATACAGGGTCTGATACTGCTCGGCCAGCTGTTCCATCAGGGCGGCACTGTCGGCAAAGTGGTTGTTGATCTGGCCTTGGTAGTTCTCCATGTCCTTGCGGGCGGTGTTGAGTTCGCGCTCGAGGCGACCGGCATCGCGGCTGCGCACGGTAAAACGACCGATCAGGACTCCGATAATCAGGGCGGCGATGGCCAGCAGTATCCCATTTAACAGACTCATAGATGCTCCTTGTTACAGCAGATTCAACATGTGGATGACGGCTCAGGATGGCCGTCAGACCTGGGGGCACTATACCGTGCGCCCCGAGGCCGTGATACCCTTTTGTCCTCAATTCAGGGACTTGGAGGCGTTTGACAGGATGACCCCGCAGCAAAAATATCAGCAAGATCTGCAACGCGCTGATTTTCAGGCCGATCCGGCCCAGGCGATGGCAGTGGCACACCTGGAGCGACTCTATCAGGATTTCTGCGCCCGCCCGACTCCGACCAGATCCCGCGGCCTGTTGGGGTGGTGGCAAAAGCCCAGGGCGCGGCAACCCATCCAGGGGTTATATATGTGGGGCGGCGTGGGCAGAGGCAAGACCTGGCTGATGGATACCTTCTTCGACAGCCTGCCGGGGGAGCGCAAGCTGCGAGTCCACTTCCACCGTTTCATGCACAGGGTGCACGATGAACTCAAGGGGCTGACCGGGCAGGCCGATCCCCTGCTGATCATCGCGCGTCGCCTGGCCGATGAGACGGACATCATCTGTTTTGACGAGTTTTTTGTCTCCGACATCACGGATGCCATGCTGCTTGGCACCCTGTTTCAGGCGTTGTTTGGCCATGGCGTGGTGCTGGTGGCTACCTCCAACATCCCCCCCGTGGATCTCTATCGCAATGGCCTGCAACGGGCGCGCTTCCTGCCGGCCATCGCGCTCATCGAGCAGCATTGCGAGATCCTCAACGTCGATGGCGGGGTCGATTACCGGCTGCGAACCCTGGAGCAGGCCGAGATCTATCATTATCCCCTCGACACCCAGGCGAGGACCAACCTGGATCGCTATTTTCAGCAGTTGGCGGGTAAGAAGCAGGCGCAGCCAGGCACCATAGAGATCAACCACCGCCAACTGAACTGCCTGGGTGCCGAGGAAGGCGTGCTCTACATCAGCTTCGACGAGCTCTGCTGCACCGCACGCTCCCAGGGGGACTACATAGAGTTGTCGCGGCTGTTCCACACCGTCTTGCTGGCCGGAGTCCAACCCATGGGGGCGGGCTCAGACGATGCGGCGCGCCGCTTCATCGCCATGGTGGACGAGTTCTACGAGCGGCACGTCAAACTCATCGTCTCGGCCGCGGTTCCCATGGCCGAGCTCTATGGCAGCGGCTTGCTCAACTTCGAGTTCCGGCGCTGTCTTTCACGGCTGCAAGAGATGCAATCGCACGAATACCTTGCCAGAGTGCACCTTCCTTAGTCACAATACCGCGCCTGCCAGTCGGATGGGTATCTGCGGCAGGTAGGGCCGGGCGACATTTGCTAGCTTCATGGCAGTGAAATTAGCAGGTGATATTTAAGGCAACTTCACTTATAATCGCCCGGCCCACGTTACAGCTGTCGATAAGACAGCAATACTTTAAAGCTTTACTTGTATTCGAAGGGGTACAGGTAGGCCATCGTTTGTTGTTTGTGGGAGAGCCCCCATAAGCAATTGGGTCTGTAACAGGTAATTGGGTTTAACTTAATGAAAACTTTCGTTGCCAAGCCAGAAACCGTAAAACGTGACTGGTACATTGTGGACGCAGAAGGTAAAACTCTGGGTCGTATCGCAACCGAGATCGCTGCTCGTCTGCGTGGTAAGCACAAAGCCGAGTACACTCCGCACGTTGACACCGGTGATTATATCATCGTGGTAAACGCCGAGAAGGTACACGTAACCGGTAAGAAATTTACCGACAAAATGTACCACGCTCACTCCGGTTTCCCGGGTGGTATCAAGTCAATCAGCTTTGACAAGCTGATTCAGCGTAAACCGGAAATGGTTATCGAAGCTGCTGTTAAAGGCATGCTGCCGAAGGGCCCGCTGGGCCGTGCCATGTTCCGTAAACTGAAAGTTTACGCAGGCGCCGAGCACGCTCATGCTGCTCAGCAACCTCAAGTACTGGATATCTAATCGGGAACTGGCAACATGGCAGAAAATCAATACTACGGTACCGGCCGTCGCAAAAGCTCCACTGCTCGCGTATTTATCAAAGCGGGTAGCGGTAAAATCGTAATCAACCAGCGCTCCCTGGAGCAGTACTTCGGTCGTCCGACTGCCCGCATGGTAGTTCGTCAGCCGCTGGAACTGGTTGAGATGACCGAGAAACTGGATCTGTACATCACCGTTAACGGTGGTGGCATCTCCGGTCAAGCTGGTGCGATCCGCCACGGTATTACTCGTGCTCTGATGCAGTACGATGAAACCCTGCGTTCCGAACTGCGTAAAGCAGGCTTTGTTACTCGCGATGCCCGTAAGGTTGAGCGTAAGAAAGTCGGTCTGCACAAAGCTCGTAAGCGTCCGCAGTACTCCAAGCGTTAATTCGCTTTTGGTACTCACTCTTTCGAGTGTCAAAAAAGCCTGGCGACCGCCAGGCTTTTTTTATGCGTAACATTTTGCACGCCATTGCTAACCTCACGTCACAAAAGACAAAAATTTGTGTCTTTATTGTTTTTGCCCTCCGCTTGTCTTTCTTGTCAACTTGTTATCTTTTCTTTAAAATTTCCTCGATTTTTCTGTGACAATTGTAACTCCTGCTTCCGCCGCTGTTGTCACAGGGGAACAGGGACATTATAAGAATGCGCGGAGTCCACATGGGAGAGTTTTTGGATGAGCAATGCGCCAGTTGATACCGGTCGCCGCAGATTTCTTACCTGGTCAACGGTCGCCGTTGGTGGGGTAGGGGCTGCTTTTACCGCAGTGCCGTTTATAAAATCATGGAACCCGAGTGCCAAGGCCAAGGCCGCAGGTGCTCCGGTTGAAGTCGACATCAGCAAGTTGGAACCGGGTCAACTCATTCGCGTTGAATGGCGCGGCAAGCCGGTCTGGGTGGTCAATCGTACCAAGCAGACGCTGGATGGCCTGCCTACCCACGACAAGCTGTTGCGTGACCCCAACTCTGACGAACCCCAGCAGCCAGATTACGCTCACAACGAATATCGCTCCATCAAGCCTGAAATCTTCGTGGCAGTCGGTATCTGTACCCATCTGGGTTGTTCCCCGTCCTATCTGCCGGACAGCTTCGGCGAGCAGGTCGAGGGGGTCAGCTCTGGCTTTTTCTGCCCTTGTCATGGCTCCAAGTTTGACATGGCCGGTCGCGTGTTCCAGGGAGTTCCGGCTCCGCTGAACCTGGTGATCCCGCCGTACCAGTATCTCAACGACACCACCATCCTGGTCGGTGCCGATGGCAAGGAGGCCTGACCATGTTTGCCAAATTGATGGGCTGGATTGACTATCGTTTCCCGCTCACGGCCATGTACAACGATCATATGGCCAAGTACCCAGCGCCGAAAAACCTGAACTTCTGGTACTTTTTCGGTTCCCTTGCCATGTTGGTGCTGGTCAACCAGATCATCACCGGCATCTGGCTGACCATGAACTACAACCCGTCGGCGGAAGGCGCCTTTGCCTCCGTCGAATACATCATGCGCGACGTGGATTACGGCTGGTTGCTGCGCTACATGCACAGTACCGGTGCCTCTGCCTTCTTCGTGGTGGTCTATCTGCACATGTTCCGTGGTCTCATCTACGGCTCTTACCAGAAGCCCCGCGAGCTGCTGTGGATCTTCGGCATGCTGATCTTCCTGGTGCTGATGGCGGAAGCCTTCATGGGCTACCTGCTGCCCTGGGGCCAGATGTCCTTCTGGGGTGCCCAGGTCATCATCTCGCTGTTTGGTGCCATTCCGGTCATCGGCGACGATCTGACCCTGTGGATCCGCGGAGACTACGTCATCTCGGGGGCTACCCTGAACCGCTTCTTTGCGCTCCATGTCATCGCCTTGCCGCTGGTGCTGGTGCTGCTGGTGGCCATGCACATCCTGGCGTTGCACGAGGTGGGCTCCAACAACCCGGATGGCATCGACATCAAGAAGCACAAGGATGAGAACGGCTGGCCGCTGGACGCCGTCGCTTTCCATCCCTACTTCACGGTCAAGGACATGATCGGCGTGGCCGGCTTCCTGTTCTTCTTCTGCGCCATCATCTTCTTCAAACCGGACATGTGGGGCTATTTCCTCGAGAAGCCGAACTTTGAAGTGGCCAATGGCCTGAAGACCCCGGAGCACATTGCCCCGGTCTGGTACTTCACCCCCTTCTACGCCATCTTGCGGGCGGTACCGGACAAGCTGCTCGGCGTCATCATGATGGGGCTCTCCATCGTGGTGCTGTTCCTGCTGCCCTGGCTGGATCGCTGCAAGGTACGTTCGGTGCGCTACCGCAGCATGCTGCACAAGCTGAACATCGCTCAGTTTGTGGTCTGCTTCTTCATCCTCGGGGTGTTGGGGGTGCTGCCCTCCACGCCGACCCTGACGCTGATCGCACAGATCTGTTCACTCGGCTACTTCGGGTTCTTTGTCCTGCTGTTCTTCTACAGCAAAAATGAAAACACCAAGCCGCTGCCGGAGAGGGTCACATTCAAATGAAAAGGATAATCTTTGCTGTGCTCGCGCTGCTGCCCGGGTTGGCCATGGCGGCGGGAACCAGCGTGCCACTGGACACGGCTCACTATGATCTGAGCGACAAGGCATCCCTGCAGCGCGGCGCCACCACCTTCATGAACTATTGCGCCGGCTGCCACTCGACCCAGTACCAGCGTTACAACCGGGTGGCCGCGGATCTAGACATTCCCGAAGATCTGATGCGGGACAACCTCATCTTCAACGGCGCCAAGGTGGGAGATCTGATGAAGAGCTCCATCGCCGAGAAGGATGCGGCCCGCTGGTTCGGTGCTCCGCCGCCGGACTTGACCCTGGTTGCCCGGGTGCGTGGCGCTGACTGGATTTACACGTACCTGCGCTCCTTCTACGTGGACGAGACCCGTCCGTTCGGGGTGAACAACCTGGTGTTCCCGTCCGTGGGCATGCCCCACGTGCTGGAGCCGCTCCAGGGCACGCCGCGTCTGGAACAGGAGACCCGTCTGGTCGATGGCCAGGAGGTGCACGAGGTTGTCGGCATCAAATCCGACGGCAATGGTGAAATGACGAACGAAGAGTATGATCAGACGGTGCTGGATCTGGTAAACTTCTTGGTCTACTCGGCTGAGCCGGTCAAACTGGAGCGCGAACGCATGGGCTTCTGGGTGCTGGGTTTTATCGCTATCTTCTTCATCTTCACTGTGCTGTTGAAGAAGGAATTCTGGCGCGACGTTCACTAAGCGACCAGATCCGAGTAATATAATGCACGGCAATGAGGTCCAAGCTACTTCATTGCCGTTTCTGCTTTTTAATGACGGGAGGGTTCAATGGCTGTAGCTGCCAATAAGCGTTCGGTAATGACGCTGTTTTCCGGTGCCAACGATATGTTCAGCCATCAGGTGCGCATTGTCCTGGCGGAGAAGGGTGTTAGCGTAGATATCTGCCAGGTTGACCCGAGCAACCTGCCGGATGAACTGGCGGAGCTGAACCCCTACAACTCCGTTCCGACCCTGGTGGATCGTGAGCTTGCGCTCTACACCTCGCGCATCATCATGGAGTATCTGGACGAGCGCTTCCCTCATCCGCCGCTGATGCCGGTCTACCCGGTCGCCCGTGGCAACAGCCGTCTGATGATGCATCGCATCGAGCTGGACTGGTACTCGCTGGCAGACAAGATCCTGGCGGGTAACGATGTCGAGGCGGCACGCAACGAGCTGCGGGACAACCTGCTGGCCATCGCGCCCATCTTCGGCGAAATGCCTTACTTCATGAGCGAAGAGTTCGGTCTGGTCGACTGCTACATGGCCCCCTTGCTGTGGCGTCTGCCGAGCCTGGGCATCGATCTGGGTGGCCGTGGCGCGAAAGAGCTGAAAGCCTACATGGTTCGCCTGTTCGAGCGTGAATCCTTCCAGGCTTCCCTGACCGAAGCCGAGCGCGAGATCCGCGCCGGCGTATGAGCATGGAACCGACAATGACGCCGAGTCGCCCGTACCTGTTGCGGGCGTTCTTCGATTGGCTGCTGGACAATGACCTGACCCCGCACCTGGTGGTGAACGTCAACATCCCCCATGTGCAGGTGCCCCTGCAGTATGCCCAGGATGGGCAGATAGTGCTGAACATAGCGCCGCGGGCGGTGATGCAGTTCCACATGGACAATGATGCGGTCAGCTTCAGCGCCCGTTTCGGTGGCGTATCCCAGCAGGTCTATATCCCGATGGCGGCCATCCTGGCCATCCATGCCAGGGAGAACGGTGTGGGCACCCTGTTCCCGCCCGAGCCTGGCTATGATCTCTGGCTGGAGCAGGCACAGGATCAGGAACTGCCGGATCCCGAGCCGCCACGGCCGAGCGGCAGACCGAGTCTCAAGGTCATCAAGTGATCGCCTGAAACCAATAAAAAACGCAGCCCATGGGCTGCGTTTTTCTATTCAGGGGGCTCACTGGGCGTATTCGAATGCCTTGATGACCCGGGTGACGCCACTGACGTGGCGGGCAATCTCGACCGACTGCTCCCCCTCCTTGCGGGTCACCAGGCCTATCAGGAATACCTCGCCATTTTCGGTGACCACCTTGACCTTGGTGCTGTCGAAGTTCTTGGTGGCCAGCATGTCGGCACGGACCTTGGAGGTGATCCAGGAGTCGTTGCTGCGGGTGGCTATGCTCACCGGCTTGCCCAGGCGCAGCTCGTTGTAGACGTGACGCGCCCCCTCGATGCGGCCGACCGTCTGACCCGCCGCCAGCTTGTAGGCATCGGTCGGCGTCTGGCCGACCAGCAGCACGCGGCCGTTGTTGCTGTAGACACTGATCTTGCTGGCCGCAGAGAGCGCCTTGTTGTCGGCCAGCAGGTTGGCCGCTTTCAGCTCGATGGCCTGATCGTCCCACTGGGTGCTCAGGGTGCGGCGATCCCCCGCGCTCGTTGCGGTGCCGGCGGCGCCGCCGACCAGCACGGCCGCACAGCCTTGCAGCAGCAGGGTGCCGGTCACCAAGGCCATTATCATGGTCTTTTTCAAGATGTCAGTCCTCTTGTTGCGGGAAAAGCGTCTGATCGATGAGATCACACAGGCAGTGCAGGGTCAACAGGTTGACTTCCAGAATGCGTGGCCGGCGGGAGGAGGGAACCCGGATCTCCACGTCATTCGGGCCGAGCAGGCCGGCCATCTCGCCACCATCGCCGCCCCCGAGCACGACTATGGTCATGTCGCGGGAGAGGGCGGCCTCGGCGGCCTTGATCAGGCTGCGGCTGTTGCCCGTGGTGGTGATGACCACCAGGATGTCGCCGGGTTGGCCCAGGGCGCGGATCTGCTTGGCATAGACCTCCTCGAAGCCATGGTCGGTGGCGACGGCGCTGATGGTTGCCATGTCTGCCGTCAGGGCCATGCCGGGCAGGGAGGGGCGCTGGGTCTCATAGCAGTTGACCAGCTCACTGATAAACAACTGGGCCAAGGCGGCGGAGGGACCATTGCCGCAGGCCAGCACCTTGTGGCCGTTGAGCAGGCAGATGGTGATCATCTGGGCGGCGGTGTGAATGGCATCCGGCAGCGCCTCGGCGGCGGCGATCTTGGTTTGAATGCTTTCCGTGTAATTCTCTTTGATGCGATCTGTCATAGGGTCCTCTTAAAATGCGTTCTGGATCCAGTCAGGCTGGTTGCCCTCGAACGCCAGCACATCGAATCGACAGGCCTGGCTGGCCTCGTTGATGCCATGGTGCGTCAAATAGTGGCGCGCGGCCAGCATGAGCTTGCGCCGTTTGGCAGGGGTGACCGAGGCGGCGGCGCCGCCATGGCCGCCATCGGCCCGGTATCTGACCTCGACAAACACCAGGGTTTCGCCCTGGCGCATGATGAGATCCAGTTCACCACCCCGGCAGCGGTAGTTGCGGCTGATCAGTTGCAGGCCCCGGGCCTGCAACCAGTCCGCCGCGGCTGACTCAAAGTGTTGACCCGGTGTCTGCGGCGTCTGAAACAGGTTCAGGCAACGCTGCATCAGGGGCTTGAGCCGGTTCTTCATCGCTGGACTCCGGGGTGTCGGGGAGCTGGGGTTGCGCCATGCCGATGGGGTTGCCGGCGGCGTCGAGCAGGGAGCCATCCCGATAGGTGGCCCAGCTCTGTTCACGCTGTATCACCCCGTCCGGGCCGACGCTGAGCTGGCCGCTCAGGCCCGCCTGCTTCATGGCGCCGACGCTGCGCATTTGCATCAGGTTGGGGCTCAGGCTGATGGCGTCATAGCCGAGGGCGAACAGGCGCAGCAGATCGCCCTGGGTCTGTGGCCAGAGCAGCTGTGCCTTGCCGCGCAGCTCGTTGAATTCGCCCAGCATCAGCGGCATGTCGCCGATGTGCAGGCCGTTGAGCTCGGAGGTGACCTCGGTGGCGCCGCTGTCATAACCGCGCGGCCCAGTGTAGATGGGCAGGCTGCCCATGGGATTGACCGAGATATCCACATAGGGCTTCACCATCCGGGTCTCCAGGTTGTTGGCGACCAGGTAAACCACGTCTATGCTGCGGGGCGTCTCATCGCTGAGCTGCACTATCTCGCCGGCCCGGGCGGTGGAGCGGCCACTGAGGGCATTCTTCACCATGCCGGGTACTTCCTTGCGCGAGCCAAAGGTGGCGACCACCGGCTTGTCCTGGCTCAGGCCGTTCCAGGTCTGCTCGAACGCCTTGATGCTGCCATAGCCGATGCGGCCCTGGGCGGCGATGAGCAAGGGCTTGCGATAGCCCTGGCCAAACAGGTAGCTGGCGGCCTGGCTCGCATCGGCGGCGGCGGAGAGGGAGAAGTAGAAGGTATTGTCATTGACCACTGGCTTGTCCAGCTCGTTCAGGGCGAGCACGGGCACGGTCGGGTTGAGCTTGAGCAGCTCGTCGACCCTGTCCTTGAGCAGGGGGCCTATGATCATGTCGGCGCCATCCTGGAGGGCTTGCCGGTAGAGATCGCCGACGGCCTTGGTCTGAGTGTCGTAGAAGTTCAGGCTGTATTGTCCGCCCTGCTCCTTGTAGGACATCAGCATGCCGTTGCGAATAGCCGACCCCTGCTGTTCCAGATTGCCGGACAGGGGCAGCAGGACGGCGATCTGCTGGGGAGCAAGCCCCGCCGTGCTGGCCAGGTCGCCGAGACCGGCCGGCATGTCCTGCTGGGCGGGGTGGTTCGGGAAGTCACGCTTCCAGCCATCGAGCTGGCGGGCCAGCTGGCTCGGCTGGGCGCCAAACTCGTTGACCAGGGCCGCCAGTCGCAGCCAGCCGGTGACCACATCAGGGGCAGGCGCCTCTTCCAGCGCCAGCAGGGTGGAGGGGGTCATGCTTTTGAGCAGGGACCAGATCTGCTTGTGGTTGGTGGCGATGTCCCCCTGGCTCAGGTAGGGCTCGAGCAGGATCAATGACTTGGCGGCGCCAAACTTGTTGTTGATGTCGAGCTGCAGCACGGTGCGTTGACGATACCAGTCACGCTGGGTATCGCCATCGAGCGCCACCGCTGGCTTGGCCTCCAGCAGGATCAAGGCCTGGTTGGCATTGCCCTGGGCCAGCAGCAGATGAGCCTCCAGCAGCTGGGCCTGAGCTTGCTGCTGCGGGGTTTTTGCCTGCTTTTGCAACTGCTGCAACAGGGCCTGGGCCGGATTGATCTGGCCCTGGGCCAGATAACTGCGAGCGGCCAGGGCCTGCCAGATGAAGGCTTCGTCCGGCTTGGCCGGGTCCACCTTGGCGAGATAGGCATCCGGGGTCTGGGTCAGTTTGGCGAAGGCGGAGAGGCCCCCTTCCTGCCCTGACGGTTGATTGGGTTCCGACGCACAACCCGCGAGCAGCAAGGCCGCGAGTAGGATGCCGAAGAGTCGTGATACACTTAGCTGCTTTGTAACCCGGTTCAAGTTTATTCCCCGACCAGTGTTGAAGTTCCCCATAGTGTAAACGGGCCAATATGGCGACACAATTGTCGGGACGCTCGGAGATCCCATGAGTGATACCCCAACCCTCTATATAGTCCCCACCCCCATAGGCAATCTGGCGGATATCACCCAGCGTGCCCTGGACACCCTGCGCCGTGTCGATCTGGTGGCGGCGGAAGATACCCGTCACACCGGCATACTGCTGCATCACTACCAGATCTCGGTGGCGACCTTCCCCCTTCATGACCACAACGAACAGCAGAAGGCCGACGTCCTGATAGCGAAGATCAAGGAGGGCAAGAGCGTCGCCCTGGTCTCGGATGCGGGTACCCCCCTCATCAGCGACCCCGGCTACCACCTGGTCACCCGCTGTCGCGAGGCCGGGGTCAAGGTGGTGCCGCTGCCGGGTCCCTGCGCCGCCATCACGGCGCTCTCCGCCGCCGGTCTGCCCACCGACCGCTTCGCCTTCGAAGGGTTCCTGCCGGCGAAAACCAAGGGGCGCGATGACAGGCTGCAGGCCGTCATCGAAGACACCCGTTCTCTGGTGTTTTATGAGTCTCCGCGTCGGGTCCAGGAGACGGTGGAGGCCATCGCCCGCATCCTGGGGGAGCGTCAGGTGGTGGTGTGCCGCGAGCTGACCAAGACCTTCGAGTCCATTCACGGCCTGCCCGCCTCCGAGATGCTGGCCTGGCTGGGGGAGGACGAGAACCGTTGCCGCGGCGAAATCGTGCTGGTGGTCGCCGGTGCCAGCAAGCTGGATGAAGCATTGCCTGCCGAGGCGATCCGCACCCTGGGACTGCTGGTAGCCGAGCTGCCCCTGAAAAAAGCGGCTGCCCTGACCGCCGACATCCACGGCGTGAAGAAGAACGCCCTCTACAAATACGGCCTGGAGCATTATTGAGCCCGATTGAAGGCAGGGGTGCTCCATCCGAACATCATTCGAACACAAAGAGAGCAGTCCTGACCGCCGGCATCCACAGGATGAAGGCGAATCTCCTCTGCCAATATGGTCTCGGGCACGATTAATCCGGCGAAAGGGCAATTGCCGGTTTACCCGGGCGGCGGGGCAGGGCTATAATCCGCGCCTCGGAGTCGGCCGGACAATCGCTGCTTCGTCGTTGTGTCCCTCGGGACAGACGGGCGGAGGGGAGGAAAGTCCGGGCTTCATAGGGCAAGGTGCCAGGTAACGCCTGGGGGGCGTGAGCCTACGACCAGTGCAACAGAGAGCAAACCGCCGATGGCCCGCAAGGGATCAGGTAAGGGTGAAAGGGTGCGGTAAGAGCGCACCGCGCGACTGGCAACAGTTCGTGGCACGGTAAACTCCACCCGAAGCAAGACCAAATAGGCCCCTATTGGCGCGGCCCGCGTTGGGGGCGGGTAGGTTGCTGGAGCCAGTGAGCGATTGCTGGCCTAGAGGAATGATTGTCACCGGGGCAACCCGGTACAGAACCCGGCTTACAGGCCGACTCCGACCTTATTCCAGGGTAGATGCTACCCACAAGAATCCCGGTACCTTCTGGTCCGGGATTTTTCTTTATGGGCCCGGTTCGGCCCGATGGCGCCTTTTTCGATTTTGTAATACAGTTCCCGCCCATTTTGGTCGCTTCAACTCGACTGGTCCCCTCGTCTTGCCCGTCCCGTCATCCGGGTATAAATAGGCTTCGAGTGTACCTTGATCCTCTATCGCTTTATTATTTCCCCCTGAATCGCGGGCCTCTTTCATGGGGACTCACATTAATCGCATCGGCTTTCCCTGAAATAACTCGTGGAAAATCAACCCGCTTAATCCGAGCCTGCCAAACGCTGCGTCAATATGTTCCCCGCCACAAGGATCCTTGCTTGAAAAGCCCTTTACTCGTCCTTAAACTTCACAGTGGAGAAAAGTGGATCAAAGTGGTTTTTCTGGGCAGAGACCCACCATTTATTCATCGGGGATGGCAAATTTGTTGCGTGGCGCTCACGCCATCAGCCTGGATGTCAAAGGGCGATTGGCGATTCCGACCAAGTTCCGTGACTGGCTGCGCGACGAATGCGACGGCCAGCTGGTCTGCACCATAGATATTGCCCACCCCTGCCTGCTGCTCTACCCCCTGCATGAATGGGAGGAGATAGAACGCAAGCTGAAGACGCTCTCCAGCATGGATCCCGCGCAGCGCCGTCTGCAGCGCCTGTTGCTGGGGCACGCGACCGAATGTGAACTGGACGGCAATGGCCGTCTTCTGCTCTCCCAGCCCTTGCGCACCCATGCCGGGCTGGACAAGAGAATCATGCTGGTGGGCCAGCTCAACAAGTTTGAGCTGTGGGACGAAGCCCGCTGGCAACATCAGATCGATACCGATATCGCGAGCCTGCCCGAGGATGACTGGGCCGGCTCGGATCGCTTACAGGATTTCTCGCTATAAATGAGCCAAGCCGCTGAACATATCACAGTGCTGTTGCACGAAGCCGTCGAAGGTCTGGCCATCCAGCCGGACGGCATCTACGTCGACGGCACCTTTGGCCGTGGCGGTCACTCCCGTCTCATCTTGCAAAAACTCGGCCCCAATGGCCGTCTGATCGCGATTGACCGCGATCCTCAGGCCATCGCCGAAGCCGCCAAGATCCAGGATCCCCGTTTCGAGATAGTGCACGGTCCCTTCTCCGGGATCACCGGCTACCTGGCCGATCGCGGTCTGCTGGGCAAGGTCAACGGCTTCCTGCTGGATCTGGGGGTCTCTTCCCCCCAGCTGGACGATGCCGAGCGCGGCTTCAGCTTCATGAAGGACGGCCCCCTCGACATGCGCATGGACCCCACCACGGGCCAGAGCGCGGCGCAGTGGCTGGCCAAGGCCGACGTGGATGACATCGCCTGGGTATTGAAGACCTTCGGCGAGGAGCGTTTCGCCAAGAAGATAGCCCGCGCCATCGTCCACGATCGGGCGACCGAACCCTATGTGCGCACCCGCCAGCTGGCGGAGATGATTGCCAGGGTCAACCCGAGCAAGGAGAAGGGCAAGCACGCGGCCACCCGCAGCTTCCAGGCCATCCGCATCTATATCAACAGCGAGCTGGACGAGATAGAAACGGCGCTGGATGGTGCCCTGCAGGCACTGGCCCCCGAGGGGCGCCTCTCCGTCATCAGCTTCCACTCCCTGGAAGACAGGCTGGTCAAACACTTCATCCGCAAGCATGAGAAGGGGCCGGAGGTGCCGCGGGGCATCCCCCTGACCGAAGCCCAGCTGGCCGGTGGCCGCAAGCTGAAATCGGTGGGCAAGGCGCTCAAGCCGTCGGAACACGAAATCACCGAAAACACCCGGTCCCGCAGCTCTGTGTTGCGGGTCGCAGAGCGGCTGGCGGAGTGAGTCATGAGTGAATTTCGCGTCCACCTCGGCAAGGAGATAGTGCAGGACCTCTGGCGTCACAAGCTGCAGCTGGCCCTGGCCATTGCCGTGCTGGTCACCTGCTTCGCGGTGATCCTGGTGACCAACATGACCCGGGTGATGACCTCGACCCAGAACGATCTCATGGCCGAGGAGGACAGGCTCAACATAGAGTGGCGCCACCTCTTGCTGGAGCAGGGCACCCTGGCCGAGCACTCCCGGGTGGCGGCACTGGCCATGGACAAGTTGCAGATGGCTCGCCCCCTGGTGACCACCGAGAAGGTAATCAGCCAACCATGAAACGCAAGACGCCCGCCAAGGCGCAGGTCAAAGCCCCGTCACTCTACCCATGGCGTTTTCGCACCCTGGTGTTGTTCATCGGGATAGCGTTTGTCGGCCTGATCCTGCGTCTGGCCTGGATCCAGGTCATAAGCCCGGACCGGTTGCGCCAGGAGGGAGACATGCGCTCCCTGCGCACCACCTCGACCCAGGCGGTGCGCGGCATGATCACGGATCGCAACGGCGAGCAGCTGGCGGTCTCGGTGCCGGTCGAGGCGGTCTGGGCCGATCCCAAGACGGTGCACGAGTCCGGCTCCATCCACAACGAGCGGGCCTGGCTGGCCCTCTCCGCCGTGCTCAAGGTCGATATCAACACCCTCAAGCACCGCATCTCCAACCCCAAGAAGCGCTTCGTCTATCTGCAGCGTCAGGTGACCCCGGCCGTGGCCGAGTATATCAAGGGCCTCAAGCTGGGGGGCGTCTTCCTGCGTCCCGAGTCGCGCCGTTTCTACCCCACGGGGGAGATCAGCGCCCACCTAGTGGGGGTGACCAACATAGATGGCCATGGCATAGAGGGGATCGAGCGCAGCTACGATCAGTGGCTGAGCGCGACCCCGGGCGAGCAGCGGGTGCGCAAGGACAGACAGGGCCGGGTCATAGAGCGGCTCGGCGTGGTCAAGGAGGGCAAGAACGCCAACAACCTGGCCCTGAGCATCGATCAGCGGGTGCAGGCCCTGGCCTATCGCGCCCTGAAACGGGCCACCGACGAGAACAAGGCCACGTCCGGCTCCCTGGTGATGCTGGATGTGAAGACAGGGGAGGTGCTGGCCATGGTCAACACCCCCTCCTACAACCCGAACAACCGTGGCCAGTACCAGAGCTTCCGGGTGCGCAACCGGGTGGTGACGGACACCTATGAGCCGGGTTCCACCGTCAAGCCGCTGATCCTGCTCAGCGCCCTGCAGGCCGGGGTGACGAGCTGGAAGGATCACATCCAGGGCGGCCCCCTCTATATCGGGGCCAAGCAGATCCGCGATGTCAGCATCCACAGCGCCAACAACCTGTTCGACATCCTGCGTTACTCCTCCAACATCGGCATGTCCCGCATCGCCCTGCGCATGCCGGCCCAGGAGATGATCAACACCCTCAGCCTGTTCGGCTTTGGCAATGACACCGGCAGCGGCCTGATCGGCGAGAGCCTGGGGATGTTGCCCCAGCGCCGGCGCTGGTCCGACATCGAGCGGGCCACCCTGTCGTTCGGCTACGGCCTGCGGGTCACCCCGCTGCAGCTGGCCTCCGCCTATGCCACCTTGGCCAACCAGGGCAAGCGGGTGCCCATCTCCACTATCAAGCTGGACAAGGCGCCCCAGGGTGAGCAGGTCATCGACCACAACAATGCCAAGGCCATGATGCAGGCCCTGGAGTTCGTGGTCGACAACGCCATTCCCAAGGCCAAGGTGCCCGGCTACCGCGTCGGCGGCAAGAGCGGCACCGCCAAGGTCGCCGTCGCCGGTGGCTATGGCAAGGACTACATGGCCTGGTTTGCCGGCTTCGCCCCGGCCAGCAACCCCCGCTTCGTCATGGTGGTGGTGGTCAACGAGCCCAAGGGCAGTGCCTATTACGGCGGTGCCGTGGCGACCCCGCCCTTCGCCGAAGCCATGGGCGGCGTGCTGCAGCTCTACAACATTCGTCCCGATGCGGTGCCCAATGCGCCGCCCCCCTCACTCGCCCGACTGGAGGCCGCCGTTGTCCCTCACACTTGATGCGCTGGTGCGCCCCTTCGGCATCGAAGCCCAGGCGCTCCCCCTGACCGACATGCAGCTCGACAGCCGACGGGTCGGCCCGGGTTGCCTGTTTGTGGCACTCAAGGGGCATCAGGCCGACGGCAGGCAGTTCATCGAGCAGGCGGCGGCCCGGGGGGCGAGCGCCGTGCTGTTCGAAGACGACGGCGCCTTCCTGCCCCCGGCGCTGGCGATCCCCTGCATCGGCATGGCCGACCTGCCCGCCAGGCTCAGTGTCCTGGCCGGGCACTTCTTCGGCGATCCGGCCAGGGCGCTGCAACTGATCGGCATCACGGGCACCAATGGCAAGAGCACTACGGCGCTGCTGGTGGCCAACTGGCACAGCCTGCTCGCCGAGCAGAGCGGGGCCGGCAAGGCGGCCGTGATGGGCACCATAGGCAATGGCCTGTTCGGCGAGCTGGTGGAAGCCGCCAACACCACCGGCAGCGCCCTCGAGGTGCAGGCCAATCTGGCCGCCCTGCGAGACCAGGGCGCCAGCCTGGTGGCCATGGAGGTCTCCAGCCATGGTCTGGTGCAGCACAGGGTGGCGGATCTCCACTTCGCCGCCACCGTCTTCACCAACCTGAGCCGGGATCATCTCGACTATCACGGCTCCATGGCCGCCTATGGCGAGGCCAAGGCGCTGCTGCTCAAGCAGGTCGATGAGCACTGTGCCGTCATCAATGACGACGACCCGCTGGGCCGCGAATGGCTGGCCCGTTATCCCCAGGCGGTGGCCTTCGGCACCAATGGCCCGATTGAAAACCATCCAGGGCGACAGTTGACGGCGCAGCATCCCCAATTTCATCAGCAGGGATTCAGTTCAACCATTAACTCCAGCTGGGGGAATGGTGTATTATCCGCCCCCTTGCTCGGCCGCTTCAACGTCAGCAATGTGCTGGCGGCCATGGGGGTCATGCTGGTGCTCGGCCACGGGTTCGAGCAGCTGATCGCCACCGCCCCCCGCCTGCAGGGGGTAACGGGTCGCATGGAGTGTTTCGGCGGCGGCGATGCGCCGCTGGCGGTGGTCGATTATGCCCACACCCCGGATGCGCTGGAGAAGGCGCTGCAGGCCCTGCGGGTGCACTGCGAGGGGCGGCTGTGGTGCATCGTCGGTTGCGGTGGCGACCGCGATCGCGGCAAGCGTCCCATGATGGCCGCCGTGGCCGAGCTGCATGCGGACTGCGTGATCCTGACCGATGACAATCCCCGTACCGAATCGCCGGCCTGCATCATGGCCGACATGGTGGCGGGTCTTGCCGATCCTGGCGCCGTGACCATAGAGCACGACAGGGTCAAGGCCATAGGGCTGGCGCTGGTGCAGGCGAGCAAAGAGGACATCATCCTGGTGGCCGGCAAAGGCCACGAGGATTATCAGATCATTGGCAAAGACAAGCGGCACTACAGCGACCGGGAAACCGTCGCGGCCGCGTTGCACACATTAATGGAGTCATTCAGATGATGACCCTCAGGCTTGCCGAACTGGCCCGGGCGCTCGATGCCCGTCTGATCGGTGAAGACGGCGAGGTCACCGCCGTCAGCACCGACACCCGCACCCTGGGCGCCGGTGCCCTGTTCGTGGCCCTGCGCGGCGAGCGGTTCGACGCCCACGATTTCTGCGATCAGGCGGTGCTGGCGGGGGCCTCTGCCCTGCTGGTGGAGCGTGAACTGCCCCTGGCCATTCCCCAGCTGGTGGTGAACGACAGCCTCAAGGGGTTGGGGCGCCTCGGCAAGCTGGTGCGCCAGCGCATCAACCCGAAAGTGCTCGCCATCACCGGCAGCTGCGGCAAGACCACGGTGAAGGAGATGGCGACCGCCATCCTGCGCTGTGAGGGGGAGGTGCTGGCCACCGCCGGCAACTTCAACAACGAGGTGGGGGTGCCGCTCACCCTGCTGCGCCTCGAGCCGCAGCACCAGTTTGCGGTGATGGAGCTGGGGGCCAACCACCCGGGCGAGATCGCCTGGACCACCTCCCTGGCCCGGCCCGATGCCGCCATCATCAACAACGTGGCGGCGGCCCATCTGGAAGGCTTCGGCTCCCTGGAAGGGGTGTTCCACGCCAAGAGCGAAATTTTTGAGGGCCTCGGCGAGGGCGGCAGCGCCATCGTCAATGCCGACAACGCGTTCTGGCCGAAGTGGCGTGAAAAGGGCATCCGCTGCGCCTTCTCCCTCGAGGACCCGAGCCAGCCCTTCCACGCCCGCGACATAGTGCTCAACCAGGAAGGGTGTGCCGAGTTCGTCATGGTGACCCCCCAGGGGGAAGTGGGCCTGACCCTGGCCATTCCCGGTCGCCACAACGTGGCCAACGCCCTGGCCGCCGCGGCCGGCTGTCTGGCGCTGGGGGCCTCGCTTGCCTCAGTCAAGGCGGGGCTGGAGCAGATGGCACCGGTCAAGGGGCGCTTCTGCGTGCGCCGCTGGGGTGGCCTGACCCTGATAGATGACACCTACAACGCCAGCGTGGAGTCCGTGCTGGCGGGCATCGATGCCTTGACCGCCATGGGCGGCTACAAGGTGCTGGTGTTCGGCGACATGCGAGAACTGGGCGAGGGCTCGGCCGAGCAGCACGCCCGGGTCGGCCGCCATGCCCGCGCGTGCGGGCTGGATGCCGTGCTCACGGTCGGCGAGGAGAGCCGCCATACCGCAGACGCCGCGGGCGGCCGACATTTCGATAACAAGGCGTCTCTCTATGACGTGCTGGCACAGATGATCACGACAGAACAAAGCATCGCCATTCTGGTGAAAGGGGCGCGGGGTTCGCGCATGGAAGATATCGTCAACATGGTCGCCGACCATCAGGAGCAAGCCTCATGCTAGTCTGGCTGGCAGAACTGCTCACCCCGCACTTCACCTTCTTCAACGTTTTCTCCTACCTGACGTTTCGCGCCATCCTGTCGATCATCACCGGCCTGGTGGTGGCGCTCTGGATGGGGCCGCGCCTCATCCGCCGCCTGCAGATCCTGAAATTCGGCCAGGTGATCCGCAACGACGGCCCAGAGTCCCATCTCAGCAAGCGGGGCACCCCGACCATGGGCGGCCTGATGATCATCGCCGCCATCTTCATCTCGGTGCTGCTCTGGAGCCGCCTCGACAACCCCTATGTCTGGCTGGTGCTGTTCGTGCTTGGCGCCTACGGCGCCATCGGCTTTGCCGACGACTACCTCAAGGTGGTGCGCAAGAACACCGACGGCCTGATCGCCCGCTGGAAGTACTTCTGGCAGTCGGCGGTCGCCCTGGCCGTGGCGGTCTTCCTCTATGCCACCGCGACCCACGACGGCCAGACCCAGCTGGTGGTGCCCTTCCTCAAGGACGTGATGCCCCAGCTCGGCCTGATGTTCATCATACTGACCTACTTCGTCATCGTCGGTACCTCCAACGCGGTCAATCTGACCGATGGCCTGGATGGCCTGGCCATCATGCCCACCGTGATGGTGGCGGGGGGCTTCGCCCTCATCGCCTGGGCCACCGGCAACGTCAACTTCGCCAACTACCTGCACATTCCCTATGTGCCCTACACCTCCGAGCTGGTGATCGTCTGTACCGCCATCGTGGGGGCGGGCCTGGGCTTTCTCTGGTTCAACACCTATCCGGCCCAGGTGTTCATGGGGGACGTGGGTTCCCTGGCCCTCGGCGGAGCCCTCGGCACCATCGCCGTGCTGGTACGCCAGGAGTTTCTGCTGGTGATCATGGGCGGTGTCTTCGTGATGGAGACGGTCTCGGTGATCCTGCAGGTGGGATCCTACAAGCTACGCGGGGTGCGTATCTTCCGCATGGCGCCCATCCACCACCACTACGAGAAGAAGGGCTGGCCCGAGCCGCGCGTCATAGTGCGCTTCTGGATCATCACCCTGATGCTGGTGCTGCTGGGTCTCGCCACCCTGAAGGTGCGTTGATCATGGTCATCATCCTGGGTTTGGGCAAAACCGGTCTCTCCTGCGTCGATTACTTCCTCGGCCGTGGCGTGACGCCCCTGGTGATGGACACCCGCCAGCATCCCCCCGGCCGCGACCAGCTGCCGGCCGGGGTCGAGCTGCGCGAGGGGCTGGATGAAGCCCTGCTCACCCAGGCACACCTCATCGTCGCGAGCCCGGGCATCGCCCTGGCGACCCCGGCGCTGAAAGCCGCCGCCGAGCGCGGCATCGACATCGTCGGTGACATAGAGCTGTTCGTGCGCGAGACCAGTACCCCCGTCATCGCCATCACAGGCTCCAACGGCAAGAGCACGGTCACCACGCTAGTGGGCGAGATGATCGCCGAGGCGGGCCTCAAGGTGGGGGTGGGCGGCAATATCGGCACCCCGGCCCTGAGCCTGCTCAAGCAGCCCATGGATCTCTGCGTGCTGGAGCTCTCCAGCTTCCAGCTCGAGACCACCCACAGCCTGCGCGCCGCCGCCTCCGTGGTACTCAATCTCAGTGAGGATCACATGGATCGCTATGCCGGCATGGCCGATTACCGCGCCGCCAAGCAGGAGATCCATCAGCACTCCCAGCACATCCTGGTGAACCGGGACGATGCCCTGACCCTGCCCGACGTGGGAGCGCTCTGGAGCAGCTTCGGCCTCGACGGCAATGCCTATGGCCGCGGCGAGTTCGATGGCGAGCTGTGGCTGACCCTGCACGGCGAACCGCTCATCCCGGTGAGCGAGATGAAGATAGTCGGCGCCCACAATCAGGCCAATGCCCTGGCGGCCATGGCCCTGTGCGATGCGGTCGGCATCCCCCGTGAACCCCAGCTCGCCGTGCTGCGCCGCTTCGAGGGCCTGCCCCACCGTGCCCGCTTCGTGCGCGAAGTGAACGGGGTACGCTGGATCAACGACTCCAAGGCCACCAACGTGGGCGCGACCCTGGCCGCCGTGGCCGGGGTGCGTGAAGCCGTCAAGGGGCGTCTGCTGCTGCTGGCCGGTGGCCAGGGCAAGGGACAGGATTTCGGCCCCATCCAGGCGCTGCTCGGCCACCAGATCGATCACATGTACTGCTTCGGCCAGGATGCCGAGCGGCTGCTGGCCCTGGGCGAGCAGACCGAGCAGGTGGCGGACCTGGATGCCGCCGTCGCCAAGGCGGCGCTGGACGCCAGACCAGGTGACTGGGTGCTGCTGGCCCCCGCCTGCGCCAGCCTGGATCAGTTCGCCTCCTTCGAAGCCCGCGGCGATCGCTTCACCGAACGAGTGATGGCCCTATGAACGCCCTGCGCGCGACCCTCGGCTTGCTGCAGCGGCTCCTGCTTCCCGCCAGGCCCGGTGCGCTCTACGATCGGCAGCTGGTGGTGCTGGCCCTCTCCCTGATGACGGTGGGGCTGGTGATCGTGGCCTCCGCCTCCATTCCGGAAGGGATCGCCCTGGCAGGGGATCCCTTCATGTTCGTCAAGCGTCACGGCATGTTCCTGGTGATGGCGCTGGGTATCTCCTGGTTCGTGCTGCAGGTGCCCATGGCCCGCTGGCAACACTACAACGGCCCCATGCTGCTGCTCGCCATCCTGATGCTGGTGCTGGTGCTGCTGGTGGGGCGCAGCGTCAACGGCTCGGTGCGCTGGTTGCCGCTCGGCCCCTTCAACCTGCAGCCGGCGGAGTTCGGCAAGCTGGCCCTGTTCGTCTACCTGGCGGGCTATCTGGTGCGGCGCCAGAGCGAGGTGCGCGAGCGCTTCATCGGTTTCATGAAACCCATGGCGGTGCTGTTCCTGGTGGCCGTGCTGCTGCTGGCCCAGCCCGATCTGGGCTCGGTGATCGTGATGTTCGTCACCTCGCTGGGCATGCTGTTCCTGGCCGGGGCGCGCCTGGTGCAGTTCATCGGCCTCATCCTAGTGGGGATCAGCGCAGTGGTGACCCTGATCATCGCCGAACCCTACCGGATGCGGCGGGTCACCTCCTTCCTCGACCCCTGGGCCGATCCCTTCGGCAGCGGCTATCAGCTCACCCAGTCCCTGATGGCGTTCGGCCGCGGCAGCTGGCTGGGAGAGGGGCTCGGCAACTCCATCCAGAAGATGGAGTACCTGCCGGAGGCCCACACCGACTTCGTGTTCGCCATCCTGGGGGAAGAGCTGGGCTACCTCGGCGTGCTCGGCGCCCTCTTCCTCATCTTTGCCCTGGCGATCAAGGCCCTCAAGCTGGGTCACCAGGCCCTGGTGGCCGACAAGCTCTACGAGGGTTATCTGGCCATCGGCATTGGCATCTGGTTCAGCTTTCAGACCTTCGTCAACGTCGGCGCCGCCAGCGGCATGATGCCCACCAAGGGGCTGACCCTGCCCCTGGTCAGCTATGGCGGCTCCAGTCTCATCATCATGACGGTGGCGGTGAGCATGTTGATCCGGATCGATTTCGAATTGCGTCAGGCCAGTGCCCAGGCGCGCGTGCGGGAGGTTGTGTGAGTAGCAAGACGTTGTTGGTGATGGCCGGTGGTACCGGGGGCCATGTGTTCCCCGGCTTGGCGGTGGCCGACAGGCTCAGGGCCCAGGGCTGGCGCATCCATTGGCTCGGTACCGCCGACCGGATGGAGGCCGAGCTGGTGCCGGCCCACGGCTACCCCATCTCCTTCATCGATATTCAGGGGGTGCGTGGCAATGGCCTCAAGCGGCTGCTGGTGGCCCCCTATCGCATCGTGAAATCCATCCTGCAGGCCCGTCAGGTCTTGAAGACGATCAAGCCGGACGTGGTGCTCGGCATGGGGGGCTTCGCCTCCGGTCCCGGCGGTGTGGCGGCCTGGCTGTCTGGCATCCCCTTGCTGCTCCATGAGCAGAACGCCGCCGCCGGCATGACCAACAAGCTGCTGGCCCGCATCGCCAGTCGCGTCCTGATGGCCTTCCCGGGGGCCTTTGCCCCCGGTCGTCGCACCGCCGTGGTGGGCAACCCGGTACGGCCCGAGGTGGTCACCCTGCCGGATCCGGCCAGCCGCATCGGCACCCGGGCCGCGCCACTGCGCCTGCTCGTCATCGGGGGCAGCCTGGGGGCCCGGGTGCTCAACGAACAGGTGCCCGCCGCGGTCGCCGCCGCCGGCGTACCGATCGCGGTGCGTCACCAGACCGGCAAGGGCAACCGGGACGCCGTCGCCGCTGCCTATGCTGCCCTGGGTCAGGAGGCGGAGGTGAGCGACTTCATCAAGGAGATGGCCGATGCCTACGCCTGGGCGGACCTGGTGGTGTGCCGCGCCGGCGCATTGACCGTCTCCGAGGTGGCCGCCGCCGGTGTGGCCGCCATCTTCGTGCCGCTGCCCCATGCGGTGGACGATCACCAGACCCGCAACGCCCTGACCCTGGTCGATGGCGGGGCGGCAGAGTTTCTGCCCCAGTCCGAGCTGAGCCCGTCGACCCTGGCGGCGCGCCTCGCCTGGCTGGCCGGACGCAGGGACATATTGTTGAACATGGCCAAGGCGGCGCGGCGCGTCGCCATCGTCGATGCCGCAGAGCGGGTTGCCGATGAGTGCAAACGGCTCGCCAGCGGTGACAAGGCATGCTGATCAAGACAGCACAGGCCAAGCCGTGCCGTCTTACCCCTCAATGTATTGAGGCCGCAGACCCCGTCGCAGATGCGCGCAGGACTGACGGCAGAGTAAAGAGAGAAATATGAACAAGGTTGAACTGGCAAAACTGCGTACCGTGATCCCCGAAATGCGCCGCGTGCGCCGCATCCACTTCATCGGCATAGGTGGCGCGGGCATGGGGGGCATTGCCGAGGTGCTGGCCAACGAGGGCTATCAGGTCTCCGGCTCGGATCTGGCCATCAACGGGGTGACCGAGCGGCTCGCCAGCCTGGGGGCCCAGATCTGCATCGGCCACAGCGCCGAGCATGTGGATGGTGCCAGCGTGGTGGTGGTCTCCACCGCCATCAAGGCCGACAACCCCGAACTGCTGGCCGCCCGGGAGCAGCGCATCCCCGTGGTGCGCCGCGCCGAGATGCTGGCGGAGCTGATGCGTTTTCGTCATGGCATCGCCATCGCCGGCACCCATGGCAAGACCACCACCACCAGTCTGGTGGCCAGCATCTATGCCGAAGCGGACCGGGATCCCACCTTCGTCATCGGCGGCCTGCTCAACAGCGCAGGCACCAATGCGCGCCTGGGCAGCAGCCGTTATCTGATCGCCGAGGCGGACGAGAGCGATGCCTCCTTCCTGCATCTGCAACCCATGGTCTCCATCGTGACCAACATCGAAGCGGATCACATGGACACCTATGGCGGCGACTTCTCCAGGTTGAAGGCCACCTTCATCGAGTTCCTCCACAACCTGCCTTTTTACGGCTTGGCCGTGGTATGTGTTGACGATCCCGTGATCCGTGGCATGCTGCCTGAGATCGCGCGCCCGACCCTGACCTACGGTCTGTGCGACGATGCCGACGTACAGGTGCTGGACTTCGTGCAGACCAGCAATCGCAGCCGCTTCCGGGTGCGTCGCAAAGAGGCCGGCGAGCTGACCGTCACCCTGAATCTGCCGGGTGTTCATAACGCCCTCAACGCCGCCGCCGCCATCGCGGTCGCGACCGAAGATGGCGTCAGCGATGAGGCCATCATCAATGCCCTGGCCAAGTTCGAAGGGGTGGGGCGCCGCTTCCAGCAATATGGGGAATTCGAGACCGGGCGTGGCAAGGCCATGCTGGTGGACGACTATGGCCATCACCCGAGCGAGGTGAAGGTGACCATCAATGCCGCCCGCGCCGGTTGGCCCGAGAAACGGCTGGTGATGGTGTTCCAGCCCCACCGCTACAGCCGTACCCGGGATCTCTACGAAGATTTCGCCGACGTGCTCTCCAAGGTGGATGTGCTGGTGATGCTGGAGGTCTATGCCGCCGGCGAGGAGCCGATCCCCGGGGCCGATGGCCGCGCCCTGTGCCGCTCCATCCGCTCCCGTGGCAGCCTGGAGCCGGTGTTTGTCGCCACCCCGGAGGATGTGCCCGCCGTGCTCGCGGACCTCATCGGCGAGGGGGATCTGGTGCTGACCCAGGGCGCCGGCAACGTCGGTGCCCTCGCCCGCCGTCTGGGGGAGATGAAATTGAGCATAGAGAGCATGAAATCCGGCGCCTGAGGGCCTAATGAGTATTTTGACCGCCAAGCCGGGGCCTATATAATGGCGCACCCGGCCCGGCAGGCGGCCTGGCCGCGTTTTACGGGGATATGACGGGTGGAGGCAAGGGCACAAGGGCGCACCAAGGGTGGCTTCATCATAGGGGTCATGTTTTTCCTCCTGGTGATGATGGGGCTCTACCAGAGTGCGCTGGATGTTAAAGAGTGGCTGACAGATGCCAACCGGTTGCCCATCAGTGCCTTGCTGGTACAGGGGCAACACCAATATATCAAGGCGGAGGAGTTGCGCAGCGCCGTGCTCGATGGCGATGCGCCGCGCAACTTCTTCGAGCTGGATGTGAATGAACTGCAGGAGCGCTTGACGGCCCTGCCCTGGGTAGCCCAGGTGTCGGTACGCAAGAAGTGGCCAGACAAGATCAAGGTCTACCTCACCGAGCAGGCGGTGGCGGCCCGCTGGAACGGCAACCGCTTCGTCAATGCCAAGGGGGAGGTGTTCAGCGCCCCCAACAGGGTGAAGAGCCCCTTGATGCAGCTGTCCGGTCCGGATGACCAGGCGGCCAAGGTACTGGAGACCAGCCGTCAGTTTGAGGCGCAGCTGGCAGAGCGTGGCTACCAGCTGGAGGCGGTCAATCTGACCCCCCGTTACGGCTGGGAGCTGACGCTGGATAACAATATTCAACTGTTTGTGGGGCGCTCGGATATGGCGCTCCGTCTGCAGCGATTTATCGATGTCTTCCCTGTCATCGAACCCCGTGAGCAAGTGGCTTATGTGGACCTTCGATACGACACCGGGATGGCGGTTGGCTGGAAGAAGAACGAAGAGAAAGCGCATGACCAAAACCGCAGATAGAAATCTGATTGTTGGGCTGGATATCGGCACTACCAAGGTGGCGGTTCTGGTGGGAGAAGTGCTGCCGGACGGTGAGCTGAATGTCATCGGCATGGGCAGCCATACCTCCCGCGGCATGGACAAGGGCGGGGTCAACGATCTGGATTCCGTGGTCAAGTCCCTGCGCCGTGCGGTGGAAGAGGCCGAGATGATGGCAGACTGCCAGATAAGCTCCGTCTATCTGGGGCTGTCCGGCAAGCACATCGATTGCCGCAACGAGACCGGCATGGTGCCCATCTCCGACGAGGAGGTGACCCAGGAGGACGTGGACAACGTCATCCATACCGCCAAGTCGGTGCGTCTGTCTGACGAACTGCGGGTGCTGCACGTGCTGCCCCAGGAGTTCGCCATCGACTATCAGGAGGGTATCAAGAACCCGGTCGGTCTGTCCGGGGTGCGGATGGCCGCCAAGGTGCACCTGATCACCTGCCACAACGACATGGCTCGCAACATCGAGAAATGTGTGGAGAAGGTGGGCTTGCGGGTGGATCAGCTGATCTTCTCGGCCCTGGCCTCCAGCTATGCGGTGCTGACCGAAGACGAGAAAGAGCTGGGTGTCTGCGTGGTGGACATAGGTGGCGGCACCATGGACATGTCGCTGTTTACCGGCGGTGCCCTGCGTCACACCAAGGTGATCCCATACGCCGGCAGCACTGTCACCAGCGACATCGCCTACGCCTTCGGCACGCCGCCCCTGGACGCCGAGGCCATCAAGGTGCGCTACGGCTGCGCCCTCGGCCGTCTGGTGAGCAAGGAAGACAACATAGAGGTGCCCAGCGTCGGCGGACGCCCGGCCCGCAGTCTGCAACGGCAGACCCTGGCCGAGGTGATCGAGCCCCGCTACACCGAGCTGCTCTCCATGATCAATGACGAGCTGGTGAAGGTGCAGAGTGAATTGAAACAGCAGGGGGTCAAGCATCAGCTGGCCGCCGGCGTAGTACTGACAGGCGGTGCTGCCCAGATCGAAGGCATAGTGGAGTGCGCAGAGCAGTTGTTCCAGTGCCAGGTCCGGGTCGGTGAACCCATGAATGTGCGCGGATTGAGCGATTACGTGCAGGCGCCAGTCTACTCGACCGCGGTCGGGTTGCTGCAATACGGCCGTACCCATCAATCCACAGGCAGTAGCAACGATTACACCGCCAAGGCAAGCGTCGGTGGGCTGGTCAAACGGGTCAGCAACTGGTTGCGCGGCGAGTTCTAAAAGATTTTGCTGAGTCAGGCAAATAAAGCGGAGAGACAACATGTTTGAATTTATGGATAGCCACACGGACGAAGCCGTCATCAAGGTGATTGGCGTGGGTGGCGGCGGTGGTAACGCCGTCGAACACATGGTTCGTCAAAACATCGAGGGTGTTGAGTTCATTACCGTCAACACCGACGCCCAGGCACTGCGCAACTCCAGTGCCAACACCACATTGCAGATCGGCGGTGGCATCACCAAGGGTCTGGGTGCCGGGGCCAACCCGGAAGTGGGTCGCGATGCCGCCATGGAAGACAGGGAAGCGCTGCGTGAGCTGCTGACCGGTTCAGACATGGTGTTCATCGCCGCCGGCATGGGGGGCGGTACAGGTACCGGCGCCGCCCCCATCGTGGCCGAGGTGGCCCGCGAGATGGGCATACTGACCGTTGCCGTCGTGACCAAGCCGTTCTCCTTCGAAGGGAAGAAGCGGATGGGCTTCGCCGCCCACGGTATCGAGGAGCTGTCCAAGAACGTCGACTCCCTGATCACCATCCCCAACGACAAGCTGCTGAAGGTGCTGGGTCGCGGCATCTCCCTGCTGGACGCCTTCAAGGCGGCCAACGACGTGCTGTTGGGCGCGGTGCAGGGCATTGCGGAGCTGATCACCCGTCCTGGCCTCATCAACGTCGACTTCGCGGACGTGCGTACCGTGATGCGCGAGATGGGCACCGCCATGATGGGGACGGGTTCCGCCTCCGGTGACGATCGCGCCGAGGAAGCGGCCGAGAAGGCCATCTCCAGCCCGCTGCTGGAAGACGTGGATCTGGCCGGTGCCCGTGGCATCCTGGTCAACATCACCGCCGGCATGGACATGACCATCGAAGAGTTCGAGACCGTGGGCAACGCGGTCAAGGCCTTCGCCTCCGAGAACGCCACCGTGGTGGTGGGTACTGTAATCGACCCGGAAATGCAGGACGAACTGCGGGTGACCGTGGTGGCGACCGGTATCGGTGCCGAGCGCAAGAGCGACATCACGCTCGTAAAAAACAACATGGTCCAAGAGCGTCCGGCCCGTCAGCCCCTGATCAGCGAAGCCCTGCAGTCTCGCGTGATGGAAGAGGCCCCGGCCAAGGTGGTGAACGCCGAGCCGCAAGCTCGTCGCGAACCGGATTATCTGGATATTCCGGCTTTCCTGCGCAAGCAGGCAGACTAAGCCTCTAACGAGGCTGGTTTGTTTGTTGTTTAAGGAATGTGCTAAGATGGCCCGTCAACGACCATCTGGTCCGGAATTTAGCTGTGGATACGCCCATGATTAGACAAAGAACCTTGAAAACGAGTGTCCAGGCCACTGGTGTAGGCCTGCATTCGGGCCGGAAAGTCACGATGACGTTCCGTCCGGCACCTGTGAACACAGGGATCGTTTACTTGCGTACCGATCTGAATCCTGTGGTTGCGCTGCCAGCCAATGCCGACCAGGTGCGTGATACCGTACTCTGTACCGCTCTGGTCAATGAGGCCGGTGTGCGTGTCTCCACCATAGAGCACCTCTCCGCTGCCCTGGCCGGGATGGGGATCGACAACCTCTACGTCGAGGTTGATGCCCCCGAAATTCCGGTGATGGACGGCAGTGCACACCCCTTCATCTACCTGCTGCAGGAAGTCGGGATCCGTGAACAGAATGCGCCCAAGCAGTTCGTGCGGATCAAGCAGAGCATCCGGGTGGAAGACGGCGACAAGTGGGCGGAATTCCACCCCTATCGCAACGGCTTCAAAATGGATCTCGAGATCGACTTCCAGCATCCGGTGTTCGAAGGCCGCAACCAGCGTTGCGTACTGGACTTCTCCGGCGCCTCTTTCGTCAAAGAGATCAGCCGGGCCCGTACCTTCGGCTTCATGCGCGACATCGAGTACCTGCGTTCCCAGAACCTGGCTCTGGGCGGCAGCCTGGAAAACGCCGTGGTGCTGGATGACTATCGGGTGCTGAACGAAGATGGTCTGCGCTACGAGGACGAGTTCGTCAAACACAAGATGCTGGATGCCATCGGTGATCTGTACATGTGCAACCGCAGCATCATCGGCGAATTTCGCGCCTACAAGACGGGCCATGCCCTGAACAACAAGCTGCTGCGTGCCCTGCTGGTCCAGCAGGAGGCATGGGAACTGGTGACCTTCGAGGCGGAGGGCGACAAAGCGCCCATCGCTTACTACGACAACGGTCTGGTTCTGGCCTGATAGCTGTGCAACAGGACGTCGGTCTCCTCTCCGCGCCGACGTCCTGTCATTTGTTTATTCCATCCTTTAATACCGATTATCTCCCGGTTTTATTGCCCGTGCAGGCTGCTGGCCTCACCTGACCGAGAAGACAGATTTCTATGAGCATTACCCTGATCCTCAATGGCAAGCAGCGGCGCAAGCTGCACTTCCCCAAACAGCGTCTGGCCTGGGTCGGCGGTTTATTCTTTTCCACCCTGATGCTGGCAGGCGTGCTGCTGTGGCAGAGCTGGCACCAGAAGATGGCGGCCCTCGAGCTAGCACTGGCCCAGGCCGAGCAGCAACAGGTGACCCAGACCACCGAACAGGCCCGCGAGCAACTCGCCATGCTGGCGGCTCAGGTCGGCACCATGCAGGGTCAGCTCGGCCGGCTCAATGCCCTCGGCGAGCGCCTGACCGAACAGGCGGATCTCGATCCGGACGAATTCAATTTCAAAGAGCTGCCTCCCATGGGCGGCCCCTCCTATGATGCCGATCTCGAAGTGAACCTGGATGAGCTGCAAAGCTCCATGGCCCACCTCAGCAAACAGCTCAGCAGCCGCGAAGAACAGCTGTCGGTACTTGAATCCTTCGTGCTCAATCACCATATCACTGACGCGGGCTTCATCTCCGGCTCGCCGGTGCAGCAGGAGCGGGTCTGGATCAGCTCTGGCTTTGGTGGCCGGGTCGATCCGTTCAACGGCCGCGCCAAGATGCACAAGGGTGTGGATTTTCGTGGCAAGCCGGGCACCCCCATACTGGCGACCGGCAAGGGGATCGTCAGCTGGGCAGGACGCCACCCGGAATTTGGCAACATGGTCGAGGTCAATCACGGCAACGGCCTGGTGACTCGTTATGCCCACAACGCCAAGCTGCTGGTGGAAGTGGGCACGCTAGTCGATCAGGGCCAGAAGATAGCCCTGATGGGACGCACCGGTCGCGCGACCGGGGTCCATTTGCATTACGAAGTGTTGAAAGATGGTCGTCAGGTCAACCCCAGTCGATTTCTCAATGCCAGACGGGGTTAGGTTTTTTTCTCTCCAGTTCCAGTGACGGAACCTTATAACCAGAAATAGTTGGTACCCATGATTAGCACACTGCTTACCAAGATTATCGGCAGCCGGAACGACAGAACGCTCAAGGCTTTGCGCAAAATTGTAAAACAGATCAATGCGATGGAGCCTCAGTTCGAGGCGCTGTCCGATGCCGAGCTGCAGGCCAAGACGGCCGAATACCGTCAGCGCCTGGAGCAGGGTGAGACCCTGGAGCAGCTGTTGCCGGAAGCCTTCGCCACGGTGCGCGAGGCGTCTCGCCGGGTGTTCGGCATGCGTCACTTCGATGTCCAGCTGATCGGTGGCATGGTGCTCAACTCCAACCGCATCGCCGAGATGAAGACGGGTGAAGGCAAGACCCTCACCGCGACCCTGCCGGCCTACCTGAATGCCCTGACCGGTCGCGGTGTGCACGTGGTGACGGTGAACGACTATCTGGCCAAGCGTGATGCGGAGGCGAACCGCCCCCTGTTCACCTTCCTCGGCCTGACCGTGGACTGCAACGTGCCCGGCATGGATGCGTCCCAGAAGCGCGACGCCTATGCCGCCGACATCACCTACGGTACCAACAACGAATTCGGCTTCGACTACCTGCGCGACAACATGGCGTTCTCGCCCGAGCAGCGGGTGCAGCGTCCGCTCAACTACGCCCTGGTGGATGAGGTGGATTCCGTGCTCATCGATGAGGCGCGCACCCCGCTCATCATCTCCGGCCCGGCGGAGGACAGCTCCGCCATGTATATCCAGATCAACAAGCTGATCCCGCTGCTGGTCAAGCAGGACAAGGAAGATTCGGAAGAGTACACCGGCGACGGCCACTACACGGTGGACGAGAAGAACCGCCAGGCGCTGCTGACCGAGAACGGCCAGATCTTCGTGGAAGAGCTGCTCAAGAAGGAAGGCTTGCTGGCCGAGGAGGACTCCCTGTTCTCCGCCACCAACATCAGCCTGCTGCACCACGTCAACGCCGGTCTGCGGGCCCACACCCTGTTCGAGCGCAACGTCGACTACATCGTCCAGAAGGACGAGATCGTCATCGTCGACGAGCATACCGGCCGTACCATGCCGGGTCGTCGCTGGTCCGACGGCCTGCACCAGGCGGTGGAGGCGAAGGAAGGGGTCAAGATCCAGAACGAGAACCAGACCCTGGCCTCCATCACCTTCCAGAACTACTTCCGTCTGTACGACAAGCTGGCGGGCATGACGGGGACGGCGGATACCGAAGCCTTCGAATTCCAGCAGATCTATGGCCTGGATACCGTGGTCATTCCGACCAACCGTCCCATGGTGCGCAAGGACATGGGCGATCTGGTCTATCTGACGGCGCAAGAAAAGTATGCCGCCATCGTCGAAGACATCCGTGGCTGCGTCGAGCGCGGCCAGCCGGTGCTGGTGGGGACCGTCTCCATCGAGAACTCCGAGCTGCTGTCCGGCATCCTGACCAGGGAGAAGATCCCCCACAAGGTGCTGAACGCCAAGTTCCACGCCATGGAGGCGGAGATCGTCGCCCAGGCGGGCCAGACCGGCGCCGTCACCATCGCCACCAACATGGCCGGTCGGGGTACCGATATCGTGCTGGGGGGCAACTGGCAGGCGGAGATAGCCGCGCTGGAGTCTCCGAGCGAGGCACAGGTCAACGAGATCAAGGCCGCCTGGAAGCTGCGTCATGACGCCGTGCTCGAGGCCGGTGGTCTGCACATCATCGGCACCGAGCGTCACGAATCGCGCCGGATCGACAACCAGCTGCGCGGCCGCTCCGGTCGTCAGGGTGACCCGGGCTCCTCCCGTTTCTATCTCTCCATGGAAGATCAGCTGATGCGGATCTTCGCCTCCGACCGCGTCACCGGCATGATGAAGAAGCTGGGCATGGAAGAGGGCGAGGCCATCGAGCACCCCTGGGTGACCAAGGCCATCGAGAACGCCCAGCGCAAGGTGGAGGGTCGCAACTTCGACATCCGCAAGAATCTGCTGGAATTCGATGACGTGGCCAACGATCAGCGCAAGGTGGTCTACGAGCAGCGCAACGAACTGCTGGAGACCAACGACATCTCCGAGACCATCCGCATCATCCGTGACGACGTCTATGGCGCCGTCATCGACGAATACATCCCGCCCCAGTCCCTGGAAGAGATGTGGGACGTGCCGGGCCTGGAGACCCGCCTGGCCTCTGACTTTGGCCTGGTCCTGCCCATCCAGCAGTGGCTGGCGGCGGATGACAAGCTGTATGAAGAGAAGCTGCGCGAGCGCATCCTGGAAGAGGCGGC
This sequence comes from Aeromonas sobria, assembly GCF_050266975.1. GTDB lineage: Bacteria > Pseudomonadota > Gammaproteobacteria > Enterobacterales > Aeromonadaceae > Aeromonas > Aeromonas sobria_B. The sequence continues at coordinate 116,113 of NZ_JBKISU010000004.1, read as the reverse complement.
CAAGCTCTACGCCCGCAAGGAAGAGCTGGTCGGCTTCGAGGTGCTGCGCAACTTCGAGAAGGCGGTGATGCTGCAGACCCTGGATGGCCTGTGGAAGGAGCATCTGGCGGCCATGGATCACCTGCGTCAGGGCATCCATCTGCGCGGCTACGCCCAGAAGAACCCCAAGCAGGAGTACAAGCGCGAGTCCTTCGACTTGTTCACCCAGATGCTGGAGACCCTCAAGCGCGACGTGGTCAGCATCCTGAGCCGAGTCCAGGTGCAGGAGCGCGACGTGGAAGCCCTGGAAGAGCAGCAGCGCCAGCAGGCACAAGCCGCTCCCCGCACCTACACCCATGCCAGCGCCGGGGATCCGCTGGCGGAGGAAGGGGCCGAGGAGGGGGATGCCAGGACCACCTTCGTGCGCGACGAGCAGAAGATAGGTCGCAACGACCCCTGCCCCTGTGGTTCGGGTAAAAAATACAAGCACTGTCACGGTCAGTTGACCTGATCGCGCTATGCTGATGAATGCACCGCCTCCGGGCGGTGCATTCATTTGAGGGTCAGCAAGGAGGAGGGCTGAGGATGAGCAAACTGCCGACGGGATGGGACGGGGAGGCGCAGGCCGACTGGCTGCGGGGCCATCGCCAGGAGGCGATCCAGCGGGTATTGGCACGGCTGAACGAGGAGCCGCTCAAACCGGTTCCCCTGCAACTGCAGTTTGCCTATTACCTCTTCCTGTCCGGGGATCCGGCCTCGGCCGCCCAGGTGCTGGCCCTGGCCCATCAGGCCGCCCCCGACAACGACGAGGTGCTGCACAATTTCTGTGTCTGCCTGTCGCGCTCGGGCCAGCATGAGAGGGCGGTGGCGCACCTGACCGAACTGGCGGTGCGCGAACCGGATGATTATCTGGTCCATGACGGGCTTTGCACCTCCCTTGCCAAGCTCGGACGCCATGAAGAGGCGGCGCAAGCGGGGACCCGGGCACTGTGTCTCAAGGATGAGGCCGTCTCGCAGCCCGTCGAGGGGTGGGCGCTGCCGGCAGAGGGGCCGGACGCCTGGCTGGCCGGGCAGGGCGACAAGCCCTTGGTCATCGCCTTCTCCCTGTGGGGCAGGCAGGCCCGTTACTTGCGGGGTGCGCTCGACAACGTGTTGGCCGCCCCCTACCTCTACCCCGGCTGGCGGCTGCGCTTCTACGTCGATGAGAGCGTGCCGGCGGAGCTGCTGAGCTGCCTGCAGGAGCAGGGCGCCGAGATCAAGGTGCAGCCCGATGGCCAGTCCCTGCGCCAGCGTCTGTGCTGGCGTTTTCAGGTGGCCAATGATCCCGGGGTTGGCCGCTTCCTGGTGCGGGACGTGGACTCGGTGCCGAGCGTGCGCGAGCGGGTCGCCGTCGATGGCTGGCTTGCATCGGGGCGCTGGTTTCATATCATGCGTGACTGGTGGAGCCACACCGATCTGGTGCTGGCGGGCATGTGGGGCGGGGTGGCCGGGGTGTTGCCGCCCCTGGCGCCCCTGCTCGAGGCGTATCGCCCCGGCGTCATGGAGACGCCCAATATCGACCAGTGGTTCCTGCGGGACTGTCTGTGGCGCTATCTGCGCCAGAGCAGCCTGATCCAGGATCGCTGCTTCAGCCCCCCGGGGGCCCAACCATGGCCACTGCCCGCCCCGGAGGGGAGCGAGCATGTGGGTCAGGATATGTTCACGGCGCAGAGGGAGCGCCAGGCCCGGCGCCTGGCCCCCTGGATCGCCAGGTTGTCGTGCTTAGGTTGAGGATTGAGATGGAACAGAAGAAGCGGATATGGGTGGCGGTCGGCGTCATCGAGAACGAGCGGGGCGACATCTTCATCGCCAAGCGCTCCTCGGATCGCCACCAGGGGGATCGCTGGGAGTTCCCGGGGGGCAAGGTGGAGGCGGGAGAGGATCTGCTGGCGGCCCTGGACAGGGAGCTGTGGGAGGAGATCGGCATCCGGGTCGAGGATTGCGCCCCCTTCATGGAGCTCCATCACGACTACCCGGAGAAGCAGGTGCTGCTGGATATCTGGAAGGTGACCCGCTTTCGCGGCGAGCCGTTTGGCAAGGAGGGTCAGGAGTGCCGCTGGGTACCGCTGGCCGAACTGGCCGAGTACCAGTTCCCCGATGCCAACGGCCCCATAGTCGCGCGGCTGCAGGGCGCGGCGAGAGGGTGAAACAAAAAAGGGCCATGGGCCCTTTTTTGTGGTCGGCAGTGCTTAGCGCCACTCCTCTCCGGCATCCGGGTCCGGCAGCAGATCCGGGTTGATCTCCCCCGGGATCCGCTTCTCTTCATCGGCCCACTCACCGAGATCGATCAGCTGGCAGCGCTTGCTGCAGAAGGGACGAAACGGGCTCTGGGGCCCCCATTCCACTTGAGTTTGACAGATTGGGCAGTTGACCTTGGTGACCATGGGCTCCTCGGCAGACAAAAGATGAAGGAGAGCAGGCGGGAGCCGGGCTCCCGCCTGCGGTTTAGCAGCAGGCGAGCTGGAAGGGCACATCGCCTATGGGCTGATCCTGGGTCGGCAGGAAGCGCAGGGCGAAGCGATTCTTGTGGCCGCTCAGGGTGGGGTAGCACCCCATGGCGTGGGGCAGGCGGATGCGGATCAGCTCCGCATTCTCGGCCGTGTCCTGGAAGAAACCATTGCTGGCGACCCGATCGCTGAAGCTGGCCGCCTCGCGCCACAGCCGCAGCAGGAGGCCGATGGCGTTCATCAGCAGCTGGATGTCGCACAACCATTGCTCCATCTGCTGGTGGCGCAGGGAGGGCGGCGTGGTCAGCCAGTGGTGCAGCTGGGGGACATCGAAGGCACACAAGCCGCCCGGGATGGAGAAGCGCTGGCGAATGGAGCTGAGCAGCTTGTCCTCCTTCAGGCGGGAGCCGGGGCGCGCCGCCCCCAGCAGCTGGCGTGAGAGCTGGCTGCTCTCCTGCTGCATCTGCCGGATCTGTTCCAGATCGACACCGGGCAGCTCTGCCCAGTGGCCGAGCCGCTGGCTCAATCGCTCGAGATCCTTGATGAGATCCGAGCGCAGGTCTCCCCGCTCGAGCAGTTCCTGCAGATCGAACAACCCCTTGAAGAAGGCGATATGAGACCAGGGATGTTCGCTGGTCAGATTGTCGTGGATCTGGTTGAACAGCGCTTCCAGACGTAGATAGGTCCGGCTTTTTTCGTTGAGAGGGAAATCGTAAATCATGCCTAATCCTGGCCAGCCATAAACCGGCCTAGTGTACTCACACTTGCCTGGCTTGTTGAGAGGCAAATGCCAGATATGTCTGGTGCAGGGCCAAAATTCGCGCCCGCAGCGCCTCGGGGGCGCCATCCCGGTTCTCTATGATGTCGTCGGCGGCGGCCAGGCGTGCCATTCGACTCGCCTGGGCGGCGACGATGGCCTTGGCCTGCTCACGACTGACCCCGTCGCGTCGGCAGGTACGGGTGATCTGGGTCTCTTCATCCACGTCGACCACCAGGATCCGGTCGGCCATGGCGGTGAGGCGGTTCTCGACCAGCAGGGGCACCACCAGCAGGCAGTAGGGGGAGCGTGCCGCCGCGCACTGGCGCTGCATCTCCTGGCGAATGAGGGGGTGGAGCAGGGCATTGAGCCAGCCCTTGGCGTCGGGGTCGCTGAAGACCCGCTCGCGCAGTCTGCGCCTGTCCAGGCGCCCCTCCTCGTCGAGCACCCCGGCGCCGAAGTGCCGATGGATGGCCGCCAGGGCCGGCATGCCGGGCTCGACCACCTCGCGGGCGATCACATCGGCATCGATGATCGCTATGCCGAGCTCGGCAAACTGGTTGGCGACAGTGGTCTTGCCGCTGCCTATCCCGCCTGTGATGGCGACTACATACATGGGTTGGCCTCTCCCGTCGAAGTGGTCATGATGCTGGTTTGCCTAACATTGTGCCCCAGGACAGGGTCAGAGCACCATGCGCAGATACCAGGCGCCGATCTCGTTGCCCCAGAGCATCGCCACCCAGCCAGCGAGGGCGAGATAGGGGCCGAAGGGGATGGGGTTGCCGTGTTGATGGCGGCGCAGGACGATGAGGCCGAGCCCGACCAGGGCGCCGATCAGGGAGGAGAGCAGCAGGATGAGCGGCAAGGCCTGCCAGCCGAGCCAGGCCCCCAGGGCGGCCAGCAGCTTGAAATCCCCGTAGCCCATCCCCTCCTTGCCGGTCAGCAGCTTGAAGGCCCAATAGAGGCTCCACAGCACCAGGTAGCCAGCCATGGAGCCGATCACCGCATCGGCCAGGGGCACCCGTTGCCAGAGCAGATTGACCAGCAGACCGGCCCACAGCAGGGGCAGGGTGAGGGAGTCAGGCAGCAGCATCTTGTCCAGATCGATGAAGGTCAGGGCGACGAGCACCCAGGTCAGTAGCAGGCAGGCCAGCAACAGGGGCTCGGCGGGCAGGCGGCTTGCCACCACCACGGAGAGCAGGGCGGTCAGCAGCTCCACCAGGGGATAGCGCGCCGAGATGGGGGCGGCGCAGGCGCGGCAACGCCCCCTGAGCCAGAGCCAACTCAGCAGCGGGATGTTCTCCAGGGCGCCGATGGCGTGGCCGCAATGGGGGCAGCAGGAGCGGGGCACCATCAGGTTGTAGGGGGCCTGGGGCGGCGTTGCCTTCTCTGGCTCGAAGTAGCCCTGATACTCGGCCCGCCAGTCTCGCTCCAGCATGATGGGCAGGCGGTGGATCACCACATTGAGGAAGCTGCCTATGGTCAGGGAGAACAGAAACACCAGGGCAAGGTAGAGCCAGGGCAGGGCGGTCGCCAGTTCAGTCATGGATTGCATCGAGTCTCGAGTCAGGGGAAGCGAGTATATCATGGCAACCCGACCGACGAGGGGGGCTCGTCGGTCGGGGTCAGTGTATGACGGAGCCCAGCTTGAAGATGGGCAGGTACATGGCCACCACCATGCCACCCACCAGCACCCCCAGCACCACCATGATGATGGGTTCGAGCAGGCTGGTGAGACCGTCCACCAGGTCGTCCACCTCCTGCTCGAAGATGGTGGCCACCTTGGAGAGCATGTCGTCGATGGCGCCGGACTCCTCCCCTATCATCACCATCTGGATCACCATGTCGGGGAAGAGATCCACGGTGCGCATGGCGACGTTGATCTGCATGCCGGCCATCACCTCGTTGCGAATGGCCAGGATGGCGGAGCGATAGACATGGTTGCCCGAGGCCCCCGCCGCCGAGACCAGGGCATCGACCAGGGGGATGCCGGCGCTGAAGGTGGTGGAGAGGGTGCGGGCGAAGCGGGCCATGGCCGCCTTGTGCAGTATCATGCCGACCACGGGGATGGTCAGGATGAACTTGTCGGTGTTGTCGCGCACCTTCTGATAGCGGCGCCAGGCCCGCACATAGAGGAAGACGGCGAGGGCGATGCCCCCGAAGATGACATACCACCAATCCTGCATGAAGCGGGAAATGGCGATGACGAACTGGGTAAAGATGGGCAGCTCGGCACCGAAGCTCTTGAAGATGTCCTCGAACTGGGGGATGACGAACAGCAGCAGGATGGAGGTGACGACGATGGCCACCAGGATCACCATGGCGGGGTAGAACATGGCCTTCTTGATCTTCGACTTGAGCGCCTCGGCCTTCTCCCGGTAGGTGGCGATGCGGTCATAGATGGTCTCGAGCGCCCCTGAGTGTTCCCCCGCCTCCACCAGATCGCAGTAGAGATCGTCGAAGTGCCTGGGGTGCTGGCGCAGGGCCTCCGACATGGGGGTGCCGGTCTCGACGTCGCTGGCTATCTGGCCCATCAGGTCGCGCATCGCGACTTTCTCGTGACTGCGGGCGATGATCTGCAGGCTCTGCACCAGGGGGACGCCGGCGCTCAGCATGGTGGCGAGCTGGCGGCTCACCACGGCGATGTCCATGGGTTTGATCCTGGCCCCGCCCTTGGAGAAGAGGCCGCTGCTCTTCTTGCTGATCCGCGAGACGTTGACCCCCTGCTTGCGCAGTTCGGCCTTGACCATGCTGACGTGCTCGGCCTGGAGCTCTCCCGAGATCTCCTTGCCTTTGCGATTGACCCCTTTCCAGCGGAAGGTATGCACCTTGGCGGGGACATTGCGCTTCTTCGATAGGGTAGCCATCCTTGCATCCTTGCAATGAGGGCCGCCAGCGTGGCGGCGTGATGGGTCAGTTGGTAGTGATCCGGTTGATCTCGCTCAGGCTGGTGACGCCGAGGCGGGCCTTCTCCAGGCCCGATACCCGCAGGGTGCGCATCCCCTCCTCCTGGGCGATGGCGGCGATCTGCAACGAGTTCGCCCCCTGCATGATGAGTCTGGCAATGTTTTCCGACATCAGCAGGATTTCATAGATGCCGACTCGCCCCTTGTATCCCCCGGTACACTCCTTGCAGCCCTTGGGCTTGAACAGGCGGATCCCGGCGGCGACCTGCTGGACGCTGAACCCCAGGGTGAACAGCTCGGCTTCGGGGATGACCTCGGGCTCCTTGCAGTGATCGCACAGCTTGCGGGCGAGACGCTGGGCCATGATGAGGGTCACCGAGGAGGCGATGTTGAACGCGGGCACTCCCATGTTCATCATTCGAGTCAGGGTCTCGGCCGCCGAGTTGGTGTGCAGGGTGGAGAGCACCAGGTGGCCGGTCTGGGCCGCCTTGATGGCGATCTCGGCGGTCTCCAGATCCCGGATCTCACCCACCATGACGATGTCCGGATCCTGGCGCAGGAAGGAGCGCAGGGCACTGGCGAAGGTGAGCCCCGCCTTGGGGTTGACCTGCACCTGATTGACGCCGGGCAGGTTGATCTCCACCGGATCCTCCGCGGTGGAGATGTTGACCTCCAGGGTGTTGAGGATGTTGAGACCGGTATAGAGAGAGACCGTCTTGCCCGACCCCGTGGGGCCGGTCACCAGTATCATGCCCTGGGGCTTGCCAAGGGCGGTCAGGTATTGCTGCTTCTGGGCCTCATCGAAACCGAGCTGATCGATGTTGAGGCGCGCCGCCGAGGAATCGAGCAGGCGGATGACCACCTTCTCGCCCCACATGGTGGGCAGGGTGTTGACCCGCATGTCCATGGAGCGGTTGCGCGACAGCTTGAGTTTGATGCGGCCATCCTGGGGCAGGCGCCGCTCGGCGATATCGAGTCTGGCCATCACCTTGAGGCGGGCGGCGAAGCGATTGGCCAGCGTGACCGGCGGGGTGGCGGCCTCGTGCAAGATACCGTCGATGCGAAAGCGGATGCGGTACTTGAACTCATAGGGCTCGAAGTGCAGATCCGATGCACCCCGTCGGATGGCATCCATCAGTATCTTGTTGATGTATTTGACGATGGGGGCGTCGTCGTCGGCGGTGTTGACGTTCTCGTCGAGGCGACTGGCCTCGTCGGCCACCTCGAGGGCCGAGATCTCGGCCTCGTCGATCTCATCCATGCCCAGGGCATCGTGCTCGCTCTCCAGCAGCTTGGCGATGGCCTGGCTCAGCTTGTCCTCTTCGACCAGCAGGGCCTCGGTATGCAGGCCGAAGCTGAAGCCAAAGTCCTCCAGCGCTGCCACATTGGTGGGGTCGGACATGGCGATGTAGAGGGTGTGGCCCTGGGTGTAGATGGGCAGCACATGGTGCTTCTCGATCAGCTTCTGATTGAGGTATTTCTGCGGGATCTCGGCCAGATCGAAGGCGGCAAGGTCCAGCAGAGGTACCCCATACTCCAGCTCGCAGAACTCGGCCAGCGCCTTGCTGGCGAGGATCTGGTTCTCGATAAGATAGGTGACCAAGGACTTGCGCTGGGCGCGGGCCTGGCTCAGGTAGTGGTGTGAGTCGGACTCACTGATCAGGGAGGAAGCGGCCAGGCTCAGGGCCAGGCCGCTATGGGGGCTAGAGGTCATTAGTTGGGGCAGTAGCCATCGTTGGTTGCATTAGTGTCGCAAGTTATTGTCCAAACCATTGGCACGGAAGAACTGGCAGTTAGCTCTACGTAGTTAGAAGTGGTAAGGGGAGCCAATGTAGAGGCCGACCCAGAAGCTGGAGTGGCAACAGCGGATCTAATTACGGTATTAGAACCCGAGACGGGAGCTGTATACGTAAGGTTGACTCCTGCGTAGTCTCCTTCAGATGTAGGCATTCCATTACCGCTGTTGAGAGCACATTGACCTGGACCGTATGTTTGCATACATACCTCAACTGCGGTTTTCAATGAGCCAGTGGCTGTGACTAGTTGGGTCATTTTTGATTTCTTGGTATAGGTCTGATACGCCGGCAGAGCGATGGCGGCGAGAATGGCGACGATGGCCACGACTATCATCAGTTCGATCAGGGTAAAGCCGGTTTGCTTTCTCATCTTCAATATCCTTATTTCAAATGGGTCCTGATAACGCTGGCGGTGACCTCACCGCTGTTGGCAGCTTAGCCGAGCCATCGCACTTGGCAACAACGCAGTTCAGTTTAGTTGACGAGTCTCAACATAGTGATGCAAACGGATATAAATCAGGAGGTTAGAAGTCTCCTTTGGTTCCCTTTCATCCTGTCGGCTAGCCAGGTCGCTCCTTTTACCATGGGTGGGCCTTGCCTAAAGAAAAGGCCCCAATGGCATCTTTTGCAAGTCGCCCGTCATCGGGGGAGTGAGGGGGCGAGGGGAGGAGATGACGCTATGCGCGGGGGCACGGCTGCCGGCTGATGGGAAAAGAGGGGTGATGGTCGGGGGCACGGCTGCCGGCTGACGGGAAAAGAGGGGTGATGGTCGGGGGCACGGTTGCCGGCTGACGGGAAAAGAGGGGTGATGGTCGGGGGCACGGTTGCCGGCTGACGGGAGGAGAGGGCGCCTGGGTGTGCGGGCCTCATCCCGACGATATGGCGTATCGGGTGAGGCCGCGTCAGGCCGGGAGAGGGCTCAGATAAAGCGCATGGAGAGATCGAGCGCCCGGACATGCTTGGTCAGGGCGCCGACCGAGATGTAGTCCACCCCGGTGGCGGCGAACTCGGCCAGGGTGGCCAGGGTCACATTGCCGGAGACCTCCAGCCTGGCCCGGCGCTCGCCGCGACCGGCATTCAAGGCCACCGCCTCGCCCATCATGGGCACATCGAAGTTGTCCAGCATGATGATGTCGGCGCCCGCATCGAGGGCCTGAGCCAGCTCGGCCAGGGACTCGACTTCGACCTCGACCGGTTTGCCCGGGTTGAGGCGGCGAGCCTCGTCGACCGCCGCCACTATGCCGCCACAGGCCAGGATATGGTTCTCCTTGATGAGGTAGGCGTCATACAGGCCGATGCGATGGTTCTTGCCGCCGCCGCAGGTGACCGCGTATTTTTGGGCATCCCGCAGGCCGGGCAGGGTCTTGCGGGTGTCGAGCAGGCGGCACTGGGTGCCGGCCAGCTCGGCCACATAGCGGGCGGTGAGGGTGGCGACGCCGCTGAGGGTCTGCACGAAATTCAGGGCATTGCGCTCGCCGGCCAGCAGCACACGGGCCGGGCCATGGAGGCGGAACAGCTCCTGATCGGGGGAGAGCGGGTCTCCATCTTGCACCTTCCACTCCACCTTCACCTCGCCACCGAGCTGGGCGAACACCTCATCCACCCAGGCCTTGCCGCAGAAAACCCCGGCTTCCCGGGTGATGACGCGGGCACTGGCCTGGCGATCCGCCGGGATCAGCTGGGCCGTGATGTCGGCGCTGGCATCCGGCTGGTTCTGGGCGGTCAGCGCGCCCCCCAAATCTTCGAGTAACGCGGCGCGCACGGCGCGACTGATGTCCTGTTGTAACATGCCTTTATTCCTGCAAGGGTCGGAGAAGCAACTGCCTGTCTCTCTGGGTCAGCTCCAGCCGGCCGAGGGCATTCATCCCGACCAGGATCTCATCGCCGGTGGCGGCTGGGTTGATGTAGACGGCCAGATCGTACAAGGTCAGCGGACCCATCGCCAGGGTTTCTATCCGGCCATTGCCGACCAGGATGGCGCCGGCGGCGGTATTGACCCGGCTCTGGCCCAGGGCCTGGATCCCCAGTCGCGTCGCCACATCCGCCGGGATGGTGACGCGAGTGGCCCCCGTGTCCAGCAGCAGTTGCACCGGTTGGCCGTTGATGGCACCCTCCAGACGATAATGGCCGCTGGCATCCATCGGCAGCCGCAGTTCGCCGCTGGCGGTCACTCCGGGTTGCGACTCGTCATGAAAATAGAGGGTCAGCAGCCCCATCAGGGAGAGCCAGGCCAGCAGCCAGAACCAGCGGGCCAGCGCGGGGGCGGCCATCAGGCGCTCCCCTCTATCCGGGGTACCTGGAGTCTGGGGCCGGCTGAGCCGCTTCGAGGGACGGTAACGGGCACATCAATACCATGAGCAAGAGAGACCATGACCCAGCCTAACACACTATTTTCCATTGATTCAGAGGGTTGGTGCGAGCAGGCCCGCAAGGTGCCGTCGCCCCATCACAACGAACGGGACAGCCCGGAAGACATCTCCCTGCTGGTGGTCCATGGCATCAGCCTGCCCCCCGGCCAGTTTGGCGGCCCCTTCATCGACGATCTGTTTCTCGGCCGCTTGGATCCGAGCGCCCACCCTTACTTTGCCGATATCCATCAGCTGCGGGTCTCGGCCCACTGCCTGATCCGGCGGGACGGTGAGCTGGTGCAGTATGTGCCGTTCACTGCGCGAGCCTGGCACGCTGGCGTCTCTTGCTGGGAGGGGCGAGAGGCCTGCAACGACTACGCCATCGGCATCGAGCTGGAGGGGACGGACGAGCTGCCCTACAGCGATGCCCAGTATGAGGTGCTGACCCACCTAACCAGTGCCATTCAGGCTCGCTTCCCCGCCGTGCTGGCCGATCGGGTGGTGGGGCATTGCGACATTGCGCCGGGACGCAAGACGGATCCGGGCGCGAGTTTTGACTGGCGACGATACCGCCAGGGCCTCAACAAAATTTGATACGGTTAAAATCGATTTTGTGTTTTTAAGATCAATGGCTTGTCGGTGCGACAAGCCATTTTTGTTGGCTGTTGCCGGAATGTTGTTTGTGATCTGGCTCAAGAATATTGGTCAGACCATTTTCTATGAGTGAGATCATGTTTTCCTCTCTTTACCCATAAATGGGTGGTTTACTTTCTTGATACAGATCAGATTTTGGGTGGACATTTCCCATCCCCTCTGCTAATTTTCGCCCCATTCATAAAATTGGTAATACCAATTTAACAAAGCTGCCCCATGCCCTATCGTCGAATTACTCAACCCAAATTGGCCGACGCCATCGTCGCCGAGCTGGAACACATGATCCTGGAAGGCAGCCTGCAGCCTGGCCAGAAGTTGCCGCCCGAGCGGGAACTCGCCATCCAGTTTCAGGTGTCACGCCCCTCCCTGCGCGAGGCTATCCAGCGTCTGGAGGCTCGCGGGTTGTTGTATCGTCGTCAGGGCGGTGGCACCTATGTGCAAAATGGTTTGAGCCAGGGGATCGCCGATCCCCTGTTCGAGCTGCTCAGCACTCACCCGGAAGCCCAGTATGACCTGCTGGAGTTTCGCCACGCGCTCGAAGGCATCTGTGCCTACTATGCGGCGTTGCGAGGCACTGAGGCAGACTTCGAGCGCATCCGCGCCGCCCAGGCGGCGATCGAGGCGGCGGGTCAGCAAGGGTCCCTCGCGAGTGAGTCGAGCGCCGTCACCCAGTTCTATCTGGCGGTGGCCGAGGCCTCTCACAACGTGGTGCTGCTGCACCTGCTGCGGGCCATGGGCCCCATGCTCGAGCAGAACATTTTGCGAAATAACGAGATTTTGAATCGCCGTCCGGGAGTGGTCGCCAAGATCCGTCGCCATCGTGCGTCGCTGATCGAGGCTATCCTGTCGGGGGCTCCGGAGCGGGCCAGGACTGCTTGTCATGAGCACCTGGCCTTTATCGAGGACACCTTGTTGGATATGCAGAGGGAAGACAGCCGGATCCAGCGATCCATGCGTCGGATCCGTCAGCAGGAAAACTAATCCCACAAGGCTTTATTGTCGAATTTTGCGCAACTTACATCCCGTGCAATAACAATAGGAACCAGCCATGTCTGATATCCTGAAGAACGATGTGGACCCGATAGAAACGCTGGAGTGGCTTGCCTCTCTGGAATCCTTGCTGCGTGAAGAGGGTCCGCAACGCGCTCAGTTCATCCTTGAACAACTGGCCGAGAAAGCCCGCGTCAGCGGTGTGGAAGTGGCTGAGAAAGCGAATCGCGACTACATCAACACCATCCCCGCCAGTGACGAACCGGCCTACCCGGGCGACCTGGAGATGGAGCGTCGCATTCGCGCCATCATCCGCTGGAATGCCGTGATGATAGTGTTGCGCGCCTCCAAGAAAGACCTGGACCTGGGCGGTCACATGTCTTCCTTCGCCTCCTCCGCGACCATCTACGAAGTCTGCTACAACCACTTCTTCCGTGCTCGCAACGAGAAGGACGGTGGCGACCTGGTCTACTTCCAGGGTCACATCTCCCCGGGCATCTACGCCCGTGCCTTCGTCGAGGGTCGTCTGACCGAAGATCAGCTGGACAACTTCCGTCAGGAAGTGGACGGCAAGGGTATCCCCTCCTATCCGCACCCGAAACTGATGCCGGAATTCTGGCAGTTCCCGACCGTTTCCATGGGTCTGGGTCCCATCGCCGCCATCTATCAGGCGCGCTTCCTGAAGTACCTGACCGACCGTGGTATCAAGGATTGTGCCGAGCAGACCGTCTACGCCTTCCTGGGCGATGGCGAGATGGACGAGCCGGAAGCCAAGGGCGCCCTGACCGTTGCCGTGCGTGAAAAGCTCGACAACCTGGTGTTCGTGGTCAACTGCAACCTGCAGCGTCTGGACGGCCCCGTTGTCGGCAACGGCAAGGTCATCAACGAGCTGGAAGGCCTGTTCGCCGGCGCCGGCTGGGATGTCACCAAGGTCATCTGGGGTCGCAAGTGGGATGAGCTGCTGAAGAAAGACACCTCCGGCAAGCTGATCCAGCTGATGAACGAGACCGTGGACGGTGACTACCAGACCATGAAGTCCCGCGATGGCGCCTACGTGCGAGAGCACTTCTTCAACCGTTACCCGGAAACCGCCGCCCTGGTCAAGGACATGTCCGACGAGGAGATCTTCGCCCTGAACCGCGGTGGTCACGATCCCCGTAAACTGTTTGCCGCCTTCTCCAAGGCCGCACAGACCAAGGGCAAGCCGACCGTGATCCTGGCCAAGACCATCAAGGGTTATGGCATGGGTGAAGCGGCCGAAGGCAAGAACATCGCTCACCAGGTCAAGAAGATGGATCTGGGTTCCGTGCGTTACCTGCGCGACCGTTTCAACCTGCCGGTGACCGACGAGCAGCTGGCCGATCTGCCGTACCTGAAGATCGAGGAAGGCTCCGCCGAGCACAAGTACCTGCACGACCGTCGCACCGCCCTGAAAGGTTATGTGCCGACCCGTCTGCGCGAGAGCACCACCAAGCTGGACATCCCGGCGCTGGATGCCTTCGGCCCGCTGCTGGGTGAGCAGGCGCGCGAGATCTCCACCACCATGGCGTTCGTGCGTTCCCTGAACGTGATGCTCAAAGACAAGTCCATCGGCAAGCGCATCGTCCCGATCCTGGCTGACGAAGCCCGTACCTTCGGTATGGAAGGTCTGTTCCGCCAGATCGGCATCTACAGCCCGCACGGTCAGCAGTACACCCCGCAAGACCGCGACATCGTCTCCTACTACAAGGAAGACAAGCAGGGTCAGGTTCTGCAAGACGGCATCAACGAGCTGGGCGCCATGTCCTCCTGGCTGGCGGCTGCCACCTCTTACAGCACCAACGACTGCCCGATGATCCCGTTCTACATCTACTACTCCATGTTCGGCTTCCAGCGGATCGGCGACATGGCGTGGGCAGCCGGTGACCAGCAAGCCCGTGGCTTCCTGCTGGGCGCGACCTCCGGTCGTACCACCCTCAACGGCGAAGGTCTGCAGCACGAAGATGGTCACAGCCACATCCTGGCCAACACCATCCCGAACTGCGTCTCCTACGACCCGTCCTACGCCTATGAAGTAGCGGTGATCGTACAGGACGGCCTGCGCCGCATGTACGGCGAGAAGCCGGAGAACGTCTTCTACTACATCACCACTCTGAACGAGAACTATGCCATGCCGGCCATGCCGGAAGGCGCCGAGGAAGGCATCCGCAAGGGTATCTACAAGCTGGAATCCGTGGCCGGCACCAAGGCCAAGGTACAGCTGCTGGGTTGTGGCTCCATCCTGGGTCATGTGCGCACCGCCGCCCAGATCCTGGCGAGCGAGTACGGCGTGGGTTCCGACGTGTTCAGCGTCACCTCCTTCAACGAGCTGGCCCGTGACGGTCAGGACGCGGATCGCTGGAACATGCTGCACCCGACCGCCGAAGCGCGTGTGCCCTACATCGCTCAGGTGCTGGGCAGCGACGCCACCATCGCCGCGACCGACTACATGAAGTCCTTCGCCGATCAGGTTCGCGCCTTCGTACCGACCGAAAACTACCGCGTGCTGGGTACCGACGGTTACGGCCGCTCCGACAGCCGTGCCAACCTGCGTCGTCACTTCGAGGTGAACGAGTTCTACGTGGTGGTTGCTGCCCTGACCGAACTGGCCAAGCGCGGCGAGATTGACAAGCAGGTGGTGGCCGATGCCATCGCCAAATACGGCATCGATGCCGACAAGGTCAACCCGCTGTACGCCTAAGAGGATTGAGCGCCCTGTCCGGCCATGTGCCGGGCAGGGCCTCACCCTGCTTGGCGTGACCAACGTATAAGAGGATGAAGCCGCTCTCCTGCCAGGGCTATGGCAGTGGCAGCGCGCTTTTCCAACGTCAACGTGACATCCGCGTAAGAGGATAAAGCACAATGTCCAAACAGATTATGGTGCCGGATATCGGTGCCGATGAGGTTGAAGTCACCGAGATCATGGTGGCCGTGGGTGACAAGGTCGAGCTCGACCAGTCCCTGATCGCCGTGGAAGGTGACAAGGCCTCCATGGAAGTCCCGGCTCCGGCCGCGGGCATCGTCAAAGAGATCCTGATCAAGGTGGGCGACAAGGTTGCCACCGGTTCCCAGATCATGGTCTTCGAAGCCGAGGGTGCGGCTGCCGCCGCTCCGGCTCAGGCTGCCGCCCCCGTGGCCGCCGCACCGGCTGCCCCTGCTGCTGCCGCTGCCAAAGACGTGCACGTCCCCGATATCGGTGACGACGAAGTGGAAGTGACCGAGATCATGGTTGCCGTGGGCGACATGGTCGAAGCGGACCAGTCCATCATCGCCGTGGAAGGTGACAAGGCCTCCATGGAAGTGCCGGCGCCGTTCGCGGGCCGCGTGGTCGAGATCAAGGTTGCCGCCGGCGCCAAGGTCTCCACCGGTTCCCTGGTGATGGTATTCGAAGTGGCGGGCGCCGCCCCGGCCGCGGTTGCCGCGCCGGTTCAGGCCGCCGCTCCCGTCGCTGCCCCGGTTGCCGCCGCTGCCAAAGAGGTCAATGTACCTGACATCGGCGGTGACGAAGTGGAAGTCACCGAGATCATGGTGGCCGTGGGTGACAAGGTCGACGCCGACCAGTCCCTGATCGCCGTGGAAGGTGACAAGGCCTCCATGGAAGTCCCTGCGCCGTTCGCCGGTGTGGTGAAAGAGATCAAGGTG
The DNA here is from genome assembly GCF_050266975.1 of Aeromonas sobria. GTDB lineage: Bacteria > Pseudomonadota > Gammaproteobacteria > Enterobacterales > Aeromonadaceae > Aeromonas > Aeromonas sobria_B. Next base: position 100,537 of record NZ_JBKISU010000004.1, on the reverse strand, counting down.
AAGGCGGGTGACAAGGTCTCCACCGGGTCGCTTATCATGGTATTCGAAGTGGCTGGTGCCGCGCCGGCTGCCGCGCCTGCCGCCGCCCCCGCCCCCGCACCTGCTGCCGCCGTTCCGGCTGCTGCTGCCGCTGCGCCGGTTGCTCAGGCTGCTGCCGCTTCCGACTTCGTCGCCAACGATGCCTATGTTCACGCCTCCCCGGCGGTACGCCGTCTGGCCCGTGAGTTCGGTGTCAACCTGGCCAAGGTGAAAGCCTCCGGTCGCAAGGGCCGCATCGTCAAAGAAGACGTGCAGGCCTACGTGAAGGATGCGGTCAAGCGCGCCGAGTCCGCTCCGGCTGCAGGCCAAGGCTCTGGCAACGGCATGAGCGTCGTGGCCTGGCCCAAGGTTGATTTCAGCAAGTTCGGCCCGGTCGAAGAGCTGGAACTGACCCGTATCCAGAAGATCTCCGGTCCTGCCCTGCACCGCAACTGGGCCATGATCCCCCACGTCACCCAGTTCGACGAAGCCGATACCACGGATCTGGAAGCGTTCCGCAAAGAGCAGAACGTGCTGGCCGAGAAGCAGAAGCTGGACGTGAAGATCACCCCGCTGGTGTTCATCCTGAAGGCGGCCGCCAAGGCCCTGGAAGCGCACCCGCGCTTCTGCAGCGCCCTGTCCGAAGATGGCAGCAAGCTGATCATGAAGAAGTACATCCACATCGGTGTGGCGGTAGACACCCCGGGTGGCCTGGTGGTGCCTGTGGTTCGCGACGTCAACAAGAAGGGCATCTTCGAGCTGTCCCGCGATCTGGCGGAGATCTCCAAGAAGGCCCGTGCCGGCAAGCTGACCGCTGCCGACATGCAGGGCGGTTGCTTCACCATCTCCAGCTTAGGGGGCATCGGCGGTACCAGCTTTACCCCGATCGTCAACGCGCCGGAAGTGGCCATCCTGGGCGTCTCCAAGTCCGAGATGAAGCCGAAGTGGAACGGCAAGGAGTTCGTGCCGCGCCTGATGCTGCCGCTGGCCCTGAGCTATGACCACCGCGTCATCGACGGTGCCGACGGTGCCCGCTTCGTCACCACCCTGAGTGGTGTGCTGTCCGACATCCGTCGACTGGTGCTGTAATGACGTTGAACCATGACCAGTGTGTCGCCATTGATGGCGGTGACGGTGCTCGCTGCATCACCCTCTTGGGTGCTGTGTTGTCCGACATTCGTCGACTGGTCCTGTAAGTGAGAGGGCGGGCCCAGAGCCCGCCCTTTTTGCTTCTCATTTCATTAACAGGATTGTAAACTTGCCCCGTTTTTTTCACGGCTGCAGCCGCCTTCTCTGGCATAAGACTGTGCTGTCCGGGGATATAAGAACGACAAAGAGGTCATGATGAGTAAAGAAATCAAAACCCAGGTCGTAGTACTGGGTGCTGGCCCTGCCGGTTATTCCGCTGCTTTCCGTGCGGCTGACTTGGGTCTGGATACCATTATCGTCGAACGTTACTCCACCCTGGGTGGCGTCTGCCTGAACGTGGGCTGCATTCCGTCCAAGGCGCTGCTGCACGTTGCCAAAGTGATCGAAGAAGCCAAGGCGCTGGGCGAGCACGGCATCGTCTTCGGTGCCCCGCAGACCGACATCGACAAGGTGCGTCTGTGGAAAGAGAAGGTCATCAACCAGCTGACCGGCGGTCTGGCGGGCATGGCCAAGATGCGTAAAGTCCAGGTCGTGAACGGCTTCGGCAAGTTCACCGGCCCGAACACCCTGGAAGTGGAAGGCGCCGATGGCAAGACCACGGTCACCTTCGACAACGCCATCATCGCCGCCGGTTCCCGTCCGGTGAAGCTGCCCTTCATCCCCCACGACGATCCCCGCGTATGGGATTCAACCGATGCGCTGGAGCTGAAAACCGTTCCCGGCAAACTGCTGGTCATCGGTGGCGGCATCATCGGTCTGGAAATGGGTACCGTGTACTCCTCTCTGGGTTCCGAGATCGACGTGGTGGAATTTGCCGATCAGCTGGTTCCGGCTGCGGACAAAGACATCGTCAAGATCTACACCAAGCGCGTGGCCAAGAAATTCAACATCATGCTGGAGACCAAGGTCACCGCCGTTGAAGCCCGTGAAGACGGCCTGTACGTCTCCTACGAAGGCAAGCACGCCCCGGCCGAACCGGTTCGCTACGACAACGTGCTGGTCGCGGTCGGTCGTGTGCCGAACGGCAAGCTGATGGACGCCGAGAAAGCCGGTGTTGCCGTCAACGAGCGCGGTTTCATCGAAGTGGACAAGCAGCTGCGTACCAACGTTCCGCACATCCACGCCATCGGTGACATCGTCGGTCAGCCGATGCTGGCTCACAAGGGTGTGCACGAAGGCCATGTGGCGGCCGAAGTCATCGCCGGCAAGAAGCACTACTTCGACCCGAAAGTGATCCCGTCCATCGCCTACACCGAGCCAGAGATGGCCTGGGTCGGTCTGACCGAGAAGGAAGCCAAGCAACAGGGCCTGAACTTCGAAGTCGCCACCTTCCCCTGGGCTGCGTCCGGCCGTGCCATCGCGTCCGACTGCTCCGACGGCATGACCAAGCTGATCTTCGACAAGGACAGCAACCGCGTCATCGGTGGTGCCATCGTGGGTACCAACGGCGGTGAGCTGCTGGGCGAGATCGGTCTGGCCATCGAGATGGGTGCCGACGCCGAAGATCTGGCGCTGACCATCCACGCTCACCCGACTCTGCACGAGTCCGTGGGCCTGGCTGCCGAAGTGTTCGAAGGCTCCATCACCGACCTGCCGAACGCCAAGGCCAAGAAGAAGAAGTAAGTTTCTTCTCACCGTGCCCATGCAAAAGCCGCTCATCGAGCGGCTTTTTTGTTTGATGATGGCACCAGCCCGGGGCTTGACCCCGGCGCGGCGACGAGGAGCAAAGGCGAGAGGGACTGTGGGGGAGCCTGGGGCCATTTGCGGGGCCAAGGGCGGGCGAGCATCGAGTATCTCGGTGCATCGCAGCCGAGTATCGGCGCCGGGTAGGAGGCCCGGCTATTGGCGGCTCCCGGAGATGGCCGTGTTGCCCTTCGTGGTCGGGAACACCCTGGCGCAAAGGAAGTCCACCAGTGCTCGCACCTTGGGCGAGGGGTGCTTGCTGGCCGGCCATAGCAGGTGGAAAACGCCTGTGCCTTCCACATGGTCGGCCAGGACAGGCAGCACCCGTCCGTCGGACAATGGCTCGCGGATTGCGAAATCCGGCAGGTAGGCGATCCCCAGCCCTCGTAGTGCAAAGCACACGCGCGTCTCTATGTTGTTGCAGATCATCGAGGTCGGCAGCTGCAGCTCCGGCTCGCCAGGTGTTTGCCGCAGCGCCCAGCTCTCCAGCTTGCCGCTGGTGGGGAAGCGATAGTGCAGGCAGCTGTGCTGCAACAGATCGGCTGGCGTGCGTGGCCAGCCTCGGCGCGCCAGGTAGTCCGGCGAGGCGACAAGATGCATCTGGAATCTGCCCAGTCGGCGTGCCGACAGCCGGGAGTCGGCCGGCTCGCCGGTGCGCACCACGGCGTCGAAGCCCTCCTCGATGACATCCACCATGCGGTCGGTGAAGTCCAGATCCAGTTCGATCTCGGGATAGGCTTGCATGAAGTCGCCGAGCACCGGCAGCACCAGCGAGCTGACCAGCGGCAGGCTGACTCGCAGACGGCCGCGCGGTGCCGCACTCGCTTGCGACAACTCCTGCTCCGCCGCTTCGATCTCGGCCAGGATGCGACGACTGCGCTCCAGGAACAGGGTGCCCTCGGCGGTCAGGGTGACGCTGCGGGTGCTGCGATGGAACAAGCGCACGCCCAGCTTCTCCTCCAGTCGCGCCACGCTCTTGCCGACGGCGGAGGCCGAGACGCCCAGCAGCCGGCCAGCGGCGACGAAGCTGCGGGTTTCGGCGACCTGCACGAACACCACGAAACCATTCAGACTGTCCAAGGTGTGCTCCCCCTTCATTGCGGACATTTAATTCCTTATAGCATGGAACTTAAGCCTACTTTTTCTTCAATACAATCCTCTCTATCGTCGAGGCTCTGTCCATTGAATCTAGGTATTTGCCATGACGAACCTTCCATTGTCCCTGCGCCAAGGCGTGTCGCCTGCGCCTCTGTCCCCCCGTATCCAGGCCGTCGTCCAGCAGGCGCTGGATGAGCAGCGCCTGGTCGGTGCCGTTGTGCTGGTCGCCCGCGACGGCGAGTTGATCCACGCGCAGGCCGCCGGCCTGGCCGATCGGGCAAGCATGCGGCCGATGGCCGTCGAGACGGTGTTCCGGCTGGCGTCGGTGAGCAAGCCCATCGTCTGCGCCGCGGCGCTGGTGCTGGTGGCACAAGGCTGGCTCGATCTGGATGAGGAGATCGCGCGCTGGCTGCCCGAGTTTCGACCCCGGCTGGCCGACGGCAGCCCGGCGCACATCACGACGCGGCAGCTGCTCAGCCACACGGCCGGTCTTGGTTATCGTTTCTTCGAGGCCGACGCGGGGGGGCCTTATGCGCGGGCCGGCGTTTCGGACGGCATGGACGCCTCCGGCATCAGCCTGGCCGAGAACCTGCGCCGCCTCGCCAGCGTCCCCTTGCTGTACGAACCGGGCACGGCCTGGGGCTATTCGTTGGCGACAGACGTGCTGGGGGCGCTGATCGCGCGCGTCCACGGCGCACCGCTGGACGAAGTGGTACGCGAGTGGGTGACGGGCCCGCTGGGCATGGTCGATACCGGCTTCGTCGCCCGCGATCCTCGGCGTCTGGCAACCGCCTATGTCAACCAGGGGCCGCGACCGCACCCCCTGGCGGAGGGTGAGGTGGTTTCGCCAGTCGGGGCCGTCGGCATTGCCTACAGCCCGGCGCGCATCCTGGATGCACAGGCCTTCCCATCGGGTGGCGCTGGCATGGCGGGCACGGCCGGGGATTTTCTGCGGCTGCTGGAGGCCCTGCGTCAGGGCGGTGGCGCGCTCTTGCCCTGCGAACTGGTCACCGAAGTGGCGCTGGACCAGACCGCTGGGTTGGATCTGCCCAATGCGCCGGGCTTCGGTTTCGGGCTGGGCTTCTCGGTACTGCGGGATCCGCGGCTTGCCGCATCACCAGAATCGCCGGGTACCTGGCGCTGGGGTGGCGCCTACGGCCACTCCTGGTTCGTGGATCCCGCACAGGCCCTGAGCGTGGTGGCCTTCACCAACACCCTGTACGAAGGCATGTCCGGTCGCTTCGTCAACGAGCTGCGCGATGCGGTCTATGGCGCCATGGAGGCCGAACGATGAGCGGCGTGGCCAACGACCGTCTGCCCCTGGCGTCACTGCTGGCGCTGGCGATGGCGGCATTCATCACCATCTTGACCGAGGCGCTGCCGGCCGGGCTCTTGCCGCAAATGGCGCTGGGCCTGGCGGTGTCAGAGGCCTGGGTAGGTCAGACCGTCACGATTTATGCCATCGGTTCGCTCGTCGCCGCGATTCCCCTGACCGCCGCCACCCAGGGGGTGCGGCGCCGCCCCTTGTTGTTGGCTGCCATCGCGGGTTTCCTCGTCGCCAATACCGTCACCACCCTCTCTGGGAGCTATGCCTTGACCATGGTGGCGCGCTGTGTGGCAGGGGTGTCGGCCGGGTTGTTGTGGGCGCTGCTGGCAGGCTATGCCGCACGCATGGTGCCCGAGCACCAGAAGGGGCGGGCCATTGCCATTGCGATGGTCGGCACGCCATTGGCGCTGTCCCTCGGCGTGCCGGCCGGCACCTTCCTTGGCAACCTGGTGGGTTGGCGGACGTGCTTTGGCATCATGAGCGCACTGGCGCTGATCCTGATGGTGTGGGTACGCCTCAAGGTGCCGGATTTCGCCGGACAGGCAACGGCCAAGCGGTTGTCGCCGGGCCAGGTGTTCACCCTGGCCGGGGTGCGTTCGGTGCTCTTTGTGGTACTGACCTTCGTGCTGGCGCACAACATCCTCTACACCTACATAGCGCCTTTTCTCACGGCTGCGGGCATGGCCGAACGGACGGGATTGGCGCTGCTGGTATTCGGCGTCACCTCCCTGCTGGGGATCTGGATTATCGGTGTGCTGATCGACCGCCACCTGCGTTTGCTGACGCTCGCCAGCACGGCCTTGTTCGGCCTGGCCGCGCTGGCGCTTGACATGGCAAATGGTACGCCGGCCGTCGTGTATGCGGCGGTCGCCGCCTGGGGCCTGGCTTTCGGCGGTGCGGCGACCCTGTTCCAGACTGCCATCGCCAAGACGGTCGGGGACGCGGCCGACATGGCGCAGTCCATGCTGGTCACGGCCTGGAACATGGCGATCGCGGGTGGCGGCATCATAGGCGGCATGCTGCTGGATCGCCTCGGCGTTGCGGCGTTCCCGCCCGCGCTGTTGGCGCTGTTGGCGGCAACACTGATCGTGGTGTGGGTGGCCAGGCGCCATGGCTTTCCTGCGGCGCTGGGGTAAGACGTGATGGCATGTCGGCGGCCATGCTGCTTCCTGGCCGCCGGCACGGCACGTCATCGTTTCGCTGGTTTGCTCCGCCAGGGGGCATAGGGTCAGGTTAGTTTCCGAACCTCAGTCGTGGCCGGCGTCAGCACGGAACCGTCTTGCGCCGTCGGCGCCATCGGCGAGACGGGTTGTCCCGTGTGCTTGTCGATCAGTACCGAGTGGCGCTCACCCGGTTCAAACAGGTGCTGTTCGCCCCACTGCCGCAGCGCCACCATGACGGGGAACAGGCTTTCGCCCTGGGGTGTCAGCACATATTCCTGATAGGCCGATCCGTCCGACGCTGCCGTCGTTTCGAGAATGCCGGCCTGCACCAACTTGCGCAGACGGTCGGACAGTATGTTGCGGGCCATGCCAAGGCTGCACTGGAAGTCACCGAAACGGCGCATGCCGTCGAACGCATCGCGCACGATGAGCAGTGACCAGCGATCCCCTACGACATCGAGGGAGCGCGCGACGGGGCAAGGTTCGTCGTTAACGAACGTGCTGCGTGGCATGACTTCTCCTGGCGGCTGGCCATTGATGTTCAATCTGGTTGCATTTTAAAACTGGAGGTCCTAGCATTCAACTGGTTTTATTTTGAAACCAGATTGAATGGAGCATGGATCATGACGCTATCCCCTGTTTCGACGGTGCCGACATCGGCGGGCCTCGCCCCAGTCCGCCCTTCGGATATGCCGCGCAGCCTGGTGTTGCTGTTTGCCGCCGCCAGTGGCCTGAGTGTGGCGAATGTGTACTACGCACAACCCTTGCTGGACGTGCTGGCACGGGATGTTGGCATCAGCCATGGGGCGGTTGGTGGCGTGGTCACGGCCACGCAGACAGGTTGCGCCCTGGCCTTGCTGCTGTTGGTCCCCCTGGGCGATCTGGTGGATCGCCGCCGCCTGATGGCGGTGCAGCTGCTGGCCTTGATGGCGGCACTGGTGATGGTGAGCGTGTCGCAGTCCGCGCCTCTTCTGCTGGCCAGCATGGCCGCCGTGGGTCTGCTGGGCACGGCGATGACCCAGGGGCTGATCGCCTATGCCGCCAGCGCCGCCGCGCCTCATGAGCAAGGGCGCGTCGTGGGTGCGGCGCAGGGCGGGGTGTTCATCGGCTTGCTGCTGGCGCGGGTTTTCGCCGGTGGCGTCAGCGACCTGACGGGCTGGCGGGGCGTTTACGTCAGCGCCGCCTTGCTGATGCTGGTGATCGCGCTGCCACTGTGGCGGCGGCTGCCCCCCTTGTCCCCGGTGTCGAGCACCATGAGTTACCCGAGGCTGATCGCCTCTATGCTGACGCTGCTGCGACAGGAAAAGGTGTTGCAAGTGCGCGGCATGCTGGCCTTGTTGATGTTCGGCGCCTTCAACATCTTCTGGAGCGCGCTGGTGTTGCCGTTGAGCGCGCCGCCCTACGGTTTCTCACATACCGTCATCGGTGCATTCGGGCTGGTCGGCGTGGTGGGCGCCCTGGCCGCCGCCCGTGCCGGGCGGTGGGCCGATCGGGGTCACGGCCAGCGCACCAGCGGGGCTGCGCTGGCACTCCTGCTGCTGGCCTGGTGGCCCTTGTCCCTGATGGGGTGGTCGCTTTGGGCGCTGGTGATCGGCATCGTCTTGCTCGATCTGGGCGGGCAGGCGCTGCACGTCACCAACCAGAGCCTGATTTTTCGTGCCCACCCCGAGGCCCATAGCCGGCTGGTCGGCCTCTACATGCTGTTCTATGCGGTGGGCAGCGGGCTCGGGGCGATTGGTACTACCGTCACTTATGCCCATGCCGGCTGGCAGGGCGTGTGCCTGCTTGGTGCGGCGGTGAGCCTGCTGGCGCTGTGTTGCTGGTGGGTGACGCGAAGTGGCATGACGGCGGGGGCGACGCATTCCTGAGGCGCGAAGGGAGGGCAGGAAGGGACGAAAAGGCGCGGCTGCCGTATGGCCGACGCTTAGGTCACATGGGGGGGCGTCGGTATTCGCCGCCTCAGACCCGGCAGGGGAGTGCCTCTTTGCCGTCAAGCCTTGCGCAGCGCGTACGAAAGGCTTGATCCCGGCACTCTCCTGCTCCCGGCGAGGGGTCAGACGCGACTGTACATCGCCTCGATCTCGCGCTGGTATTTGGATTCGATGATCTTGCGGCGCAGCTTCATGGTGGGGGTGATCTCCCCCAGCTCCATGGAGAAGGCGCTCGGCAGCAGGGTGAACTTCTTCACCTGCTCGAACTTGGCCAGCTCCTGTTGCAGCTCCTGGATCCGCGACTCGAAGAACTCCACCACCCGGGAGTGGCGCAGCAGCTCCGTCTTGCACTGGTACTGCAGGTTGATGGAGCGGGCATACTCCTCCAGGGACTCGAAGCAGGGGACGATGAGTGCCGACACGAAGTGGCGGGCGTCCGCTATGATGGCGACCTGCTCGATGAAACGGTCCTTGCCGAGGGCTCCCTCCACCAGCTGGGGCGCCACGTACTTGCCGTTGGAGGTCTTCATCAGCTCCTTGAGGCGCTCGGTGAAGTAGATGTTGCCCTCGTCGTCCAGCTCGCCCGCATCCCCGGTGCGCAGGAAGCCATCCGCTGTCATCACCTCGGCCGTGGCCTCTGGCTTGTTGTAGTAGCCACGCATCACGGTCGGTGAGCGCACCAGCAGCTCCTTGTCCTCGCCGAGCTTCACCTCTATGCCATCGAGCGCAGTACCGATGGAGCCCAGCTTGAACCGAGCGTCTTCGTAGCAGCAGACGGTGGCCGTGGTTTCGGTCATGCCGTAGCCGTACTTGAGGTTGAATCCCATGGCCTGGAAGAAGAGGTTCACGTCGTCCGCGAGGCGAGCCCCCGCCACCGGCAGGAAGCGGGTGCGGCCGCCGAAGCGCTCGCGCAGCTTGCGAAACACCAGGCGATCGGCCAGGGCGAGTCGCAGCCGCAGCAGGGAGGAGGGGGACTCACCCGCCTGGCGGGCGGCCAGCCCCTGCCTGCCGACCCGGGTGGCCCAGCCGAACAGGGCACGGCGCAGGCGCGGAGCCTGGGCCACCTTGGCCTGGATCAGGGCATAGGCCTTCTCGTAGAGGCGCGGCACGGCGCACATCAGGGTCGGTTTCACCTCGCCGATCACCTCCATCACTTTCTGGGGATCCCGGATGTAGACGTTCTCGGCGCCGCAGTAGAGCACGTAGTAGCTCCAGGCCCGTTCGAACACATGGCTCAGCGGCAGCATGCAGAGCGACACATCCTGTTCACTCACGTCGAGGCGGCGATCATGCATCTCGAAGCAGGCGGCGATGTTGGCAAAATCGAGCATGACCCCCTTGGGCTCCCCCGTGGTACCCGAGGTGTAGATCAGGGTGAACAGGTCATCCATGCGGTACTGCTGCTCGCGCGCTTGCCGTGCCAGCTCGCTGGCCAGGTGATTGCCGGAGACCAGGAAGGCCTGGAAGTGGCTCGCCTGGGGGCAGCCGCGCAGATCGACGTTGCCATCCAGGGTGACTATCTGGCCTATCTCGCCACTCTCGATGAGTTGCAGCGCCTGATCGAACTGGGGCTGCTCGCCGACGAACAGCAGCTTGATGCCGGCGTCTTTGACGATATAACGCAGCTGATCCAGGGTGCTGGTGGGGTAGATGGGCACGCTGACGCCGCGGGCGGCCAGGATGCCGAGATCGGCCTGGGTCCACTCCGGCATGTTGCGGGCATAGATGCCGACCATCTCGGTGGGCTGGTGTCCGGCGCGGATCAGCGCCTGGGCGCAGTAGTCCATGGCCTGGCCCAGGGTGCGCCAGCCGATGGCGCGCCACTGGCCATCCTGTTGCACCCGCAGGGCGGCTTTATTGCCGAGGCGGGCGATGCGTTCGCGAAGCAGATGAACCAGATGAAGCTGCGACATCAATAGATCCTCAATGAGAGCGTCACGCCCGGCAGGGGCGTAAAAAATGGGCTGGAGTGTAAACTCTAATATTACGGCTTACAAGTGTGCGCTGTTTTGTCCGAGATCAGAAAGTGCGGATTTTGCTGCCAAATCAATCAAGATCGGCGATAACAGTGGGAGGTGGTTGGCGGAGGCTGCGTGATGAAACATCTGGCAACATGGTGGGTAGGGGGGCTGGTGGTGGTGCTGGTGGCGGGAGGGCTGGGCTGGTACTGGTGGAGTCAGGAAGCCCAGCGCCGTGGCAACCCCTGGCTCAGGGGCGAGCAGGGGGAGGCGCGGGCCCAGCAGCTCGCCCGGGAGTCCGGCATGGCCATGCTCTATGTGATCGAGGCGGACAAGTGCCGGCGCTGCAAACTGCTCGACAAGGCGCTGTGGCAGGACCCTGCCCTGGCGTCGACCCTGGCGGGGCTGGCCAAGGTGCGCCTCAACCCGAGTGCGGGGGATGGCAGTGAGCGGGTGCTGCGCCGCTTTCCCAAGGTGAAGACACCTCCCGGCATCTATCTGCAGCAGGCGGGCGGCCCCCTCAAGCCGGTGCAGATAGTGGTGGATATCCAGCAGATCTGGATGCCGGGGGTGACCTACCGACGGGGCTTCTTCATGCCGCTCTCGGCCGCCGGCTTCGAGGCCGTGCTGCGTACCACCCTGGCGCTGGAAGATCCGGCGTTTGGCGCCGCGCAGCCCTGAGTTTCTCTGGCTTTCTCGTCGCTTCATGGCCCATGGTCGGCCGCCGGCTTCGAGGCCGTGCTGCGTACCACCCTGGCGCTGGAAGATCCGGCGTTTGGCGCCGCGCAGTCCTGAGTTTCTCTGGCTTTCTAGCCGCTTCATGGCCCATGGTCGGCCGCCGGCTTCGAGGCCGTGCTGCGTACCACTCTGGCGCTGAAGGATCCGACGTTTGGCGCCGCGCAGCCCTGAGTTTCTCTGGCTTTCTAGTCGCTTCATGGCCCATGGTCGGCCGCCGGCTTCGAGGCCGTGCTGCGTACCACCCTGGCGCTGGAAGATCCGGCGTTTGGCGCCGCGCAGCCCTGAGTTTCTTTGGCTTTCTAGCTGCTTCATGGCCCATGGTCGGCCGCCGGCTTCGAGGCCGTGCTGCGTACTACCCTGGCGCTGAAAGATCCGGCGTTTGGCGCCGTGCAGCCCTGAGTCGTTCGAGCCGTTAGCCGAAGTCGAACAGGCGCGACATCAGCACGGCATCTTCCCGCTCCGGGCCGCTGCCATAGTAGTCGGCCCGGCGACAATACTCGGCGAACCCTTCGCTCTCGTAGAGGCCGATGGCGGCGGCGTTGCCGGCACGCACCTCGAGGAACCAGGCCTCGGCCCCCTTCGCCTTGCTGCGGGCCAGATATTCCTTGAGCAGCGCCCGTCCCAACCCCTTGCCCTGAAAGTCAGGATGCACGCAGATGTTCATCAGGGAGCTGTCCCCCGCCACCAGATCCGAGATATAGAAACCGGCAGGGCTATCCTCCACCAGCATCAGGCCGTTGAGGTAGCGCGGCCCGAAGCAGGAGAGCAGGTTGGCCTGACTCCAGGGCTCCTTGTGGGCGGCCTGCTCTATGGGATAGACAAGCTCGAAGTCGGTCTCGAGCAGGGGGCGAAAGCGGTGCATGGTCACTCCGGTGACGGCGGGCAGAGATCTCGCCAGCCAAATGTAAAGTTTGGTAAAGATGAGGGGGCCGGGCTGCATTGCGGCCCGGGGCCGATCACAATGACTCGGGCGCCTGGTATGCAGGCAGCCGCTGGCGCAGCTGTTGCCACAGGGCCCGCTTGCCGGCCGCATCCGGGCTGAGGGAACAGATCAGGGCCTGGGGCCAGTCAGGATCCGGCTCGGTGAGCCAGAGCAGCGGCGGCGTCGCCTGTTCCGGTATGCCTGGCAACAGGCTCACCTCATGGGGCGCGATCCCGAGCAGCCGGCAGACGTCATCGAGCAGGGTGGGGGCCGGCAGGGCCTGCGCCCGCACCCAGAGTTTGCCGGCAGGGGGCGCTTGGGTGAGGCTCGCCTCGCTGGCCGCCTCGCTCTCCTTGCCCGCCAGCAGCTGCGGACGTCTGAGCTGCCAGCCCTGGATGCCGATGCGGGCCAGGATGCGCTGGCGAACGGGATCTTGCATAGAGGATGACTCGCTCTTGATCTGGGTTGGGGAAAAGTCTGGGGTGCAGGGTACACTCGAACGCCTTTTTCTGCATCCTCCGCCATACTGTCGTGTCCACCTCGGCCTGAGGGCATGGCTTGGCAAGCAGAACAGAAACAGCCAACATCATCATCAAACCACCCCCGGCTCGCCTGGTCGTCATGGCGTGAACCGGGATTATCCAGATCCCAGCGTCGGAATGCTCTTCTATGCCACTTTCTGTCCACAGCCCCGCCCGTGTCGCGCCCATTCATGAACGCCTGCCCAGCCTGCTGACGGCCCTCGGCGAGGGGCTCTATGAGCGCCAGGACGCCCTGCGGCTCGGACTGCTGGCCGCGCTCTCGGGGGAGAGCGTCTTCCTGCTCGGCCCCCCCGGCATCGCCAAGAGCCTGATCGCGCGGCGCCTCAAGCTGGCCTTCTTTGATGCGCGCCACTTCGAATACCTGATGACCCGCTTCAGCACGCCGGAGGAGGTGTTCGGCCCCCTCTCTATCCAGGCCTTGAAGGAGGAGGGCAAGTACCTGCGCCTGACCGCAGGCTATCTGCCCCAGGCCGAGGTGGTGTTTCTGGACGAGATCTGGAAGGCGGGGCCCGCCATCCTCAACACCCTGCTGACCGCCATCAACGAGCGCCAGTTTCGCAACGGCGACGAGACCCTGCCGATTCCGATGCGCCTGCTGATCAGCGCCTCCAACGAGCTGCCCGCCCCGGACAGCGGGCTGGAGGCGCTCTATGACCGCATGCTGGTGCGGATCTGGATGGACAGAGTGCAGGAAAAATCCAACTTTCAGGCCATGCTGGCCAGCGACGGCGCCAACCCCCGTCAGCTCACGGCCAGCTTGCAGATCCACAGCGAGGAGTACCAGTCGTGGCAGCGGCAGATAGAGCAGGTGACCCTGCCAAACGAGGTGTTCGAGCTCATCTATCGGCTGCGCCAGCGCCTCGATCATCTCGGTGACGAGCCCTGCTATGTCTCGGATAGGCGCTGGAAGAAGGCGGTCAGACTGTGCAAGGCGAGCGCCTTCTTCCATGGCCGCGCCGAGGTGGCGTCCCTGGATCTGCTGCTGCTCAAGGATTGCCTGTGGCACAACGGCGACAGCCGCGCCGCCCTGCTCACCCTGATGGAGGAGTTTGCCCGCCTGCACTGCTACCAGCAGCAGACGCTCATCTCCCGCCATCTGGCCATCACCTCCGCCCTGCAGGCGTTGCAGCAGCAGATGAGCGCCCGGCTGGCCCTCAAGGCGGAGCCCCACAAGGGGATGCTGGGCAAGCGCGGCAAGGGGTGGCGCCTGCCCCTGGATGAGGCCGACAAGCAGGGCGCGCGCGGCCTGCAGATCCAGCTGCACCTGCTCACCCCGGCCCGGCTCAGCCCGGAGGAGCCGGATCTGCTGGTGCAGACCCTGGAGTGCGACAAGGTGGTGCTCGGCCACTGGCAGCAGGGCGATCAGGTGCTGTTCCACCCGGTCGGCAGCAAGACCGGGCTGACCCTGGAGCTGGAGCTGGACGGCGAGCAGCGCCTGCAACTGCTCGACAGTCAGCGCCATCCCATTCCCCTGGTGCTGGTGCGCCGCGCCCCCTTGCCCGGCCTCATCAGCGCCCCCTGGTACAAGGAGCTTGCCAGCCTCAACGAGCAATTGATGGCCCTGCGCACCGATCTTCGTCGCCAGCGCCAGCGCTTCGACGGCCATCAGCCCCACCATTTCCTCGACTCGCGCTGGCAGGTGGTGGTCGAGGAGGGCTTCTTCAGCCTGACCCGCGAGCTCGAGCAGACGGCGGATCAGCTGGCCCAGTGGCGGGGACGCCTGCCCCTGCTGTGTGGGGAGCCGGGCTGAATGCTCGACATCGGCACCATGAGCACCTTGCTGGCCGTCTCGGAGGGAGAGATGGTGTCAGAGATGGTGGTGGCCCTGCTGGCCAGCACCCAGATATCCCGCTTCATCCGGTTGGGCAAGTCCCAGGGCCGCGCCCTCAAGCAGAGGCTGCAGCGCTGGCGCCATCAGGTGAGCGACACCATAGCCCATACCCCGGTGCCCCCCGTACTGGAGCAGGAGTTCCTGCTCTATCAGCACTGTCTCTCCCTCTCCCTGCCCCGGCTGGTGGCCGAGTTGCCGGCCCTGCTCAGCGCCCTGGAGCGGGGCAGCGACTTCGCCGATGAGGGGCGCCAACTGGCCCATCAGCTGGTGGACCACCCGGTCGAAGGGACCCGGCGCCTGCTGCTCGAACGGTGGCGCGCCAGCCTGGTGGGGGCCCTGCTGCGCTTGCAGCAGCAGCTGGCCGAGGCACAGCGGCTCAAGCTGCAACAGGAGCTGGAGGATCAGATAGGGGCCAGCGAGGAGCTCGAGCAGGTGCTGGATCCCCAGCGGCGCACGGCGGGCGGCCTGTGGAACCTGGCCCAGGGGCGCTGGCAGCCCGCCTCCCTGGTGCTGATCCGCCAGTATGCGGCCATGCTGGGCAAGGAGCCCATGTTGCAGGAGATAGCCCAGAGCATGGGGCGCAGCCTGCACAGCCAGGAGCAGGAGGCCAGACCGCAGCCGCCCCAGCCCACCCTGATCCAGGAGGCCGTGCTCAGTGACGACGTGCCCGACGATCTGGTGGGCATTCATCAGGGCAGCGATCTGATGCGCATGTTGCCGAGCGAGGCCGTGATGCTGGGGGTCCCCGAGCTGGAGCTGGAGTTCTACCGCCGTTACCTGGAGCGGCGCCTGCTCAGTTACCAGGCCAGGGGCATCCTGCCCAGGCAACAGCTGCTGCCGCGTACCACGGCCCAGGGGGAGCGGGAGCTGCAACCCATGGGGCCGGTGATCGTCTGCATCGATACCTCGGGTTCCATGGGGGGCTATCCCGAGCAGTGTGCCAAGGCCCTGGCCCTGGCGCTGTTGCAGCTGGCCCTGAGCGAGCAGCGGCGCTGCTTCGTGATGCTGTTTTCCACCGATGTGGCCAGCTTCGAGCTGACCGATGCCGACGGCCTCGATGAGGCCCAGCGTTTCCTCGCCATGACCTTCAATGGCGGCACCGATCTGCTGCCCTGCCTGAGTGCGGCCCTGCGCCAGTTGCAGGCCCCGGCCTTCGAGCTGGCGGACGTGCTGGTGATCTCTGATTTCATCGCCCAGCGCCTGCCCGCCTCCCTGGTGGCGCAGATGGACAGCCAGCGCGCCCGAGGCACCCGGTTTCACGCCGTCGCCATGTCCCGTCACGCCAAACCGGCCCTGCTGCGGGTCTTCGACAGAAGCTGGCTGCTGGACTGCGGCCTGCGCGGTCGCCTGCTGCGCCGCTGGCAGCGCAGCTGAGGCCGATGGCTGGAGGGGATCAGGACCGGGGCTGGCACCGATAATCGAGGGCCCGCTCGTTGACCTGCTCCTGATCCAGCAGGGGCTGGCCGCTGGGCTGGGCGATGTGGAATCCTCCCTTGCCCCCGTGCTTGACTCGATACATGGCCTTGTCCGCCCGGGCCAGGGCCGAGCCGAAATCATCCTGGGGGCGGATCTGGGCTATGCCCATGCTCAGCCCGATGCGGGCCTCGCCGTTGGCCAGGGGAAAGGGGGCCGAGATGGCCTGCTGGCAGGCCAGCGCCAGCTGCTGGGTGCGCGGCTCCTGACATGGCCAGGGCAGCAGCAGGATGAATTCATCGCCGCCGAGGCGGCCGATGACCGCCTCTTGCGGACACAGGCTCTTGAGGCGGCGCGCCAGCTCGACCAGCAGCTCGTCGCCGGCTCTGTGGCCCAGGCGGTCATTGACCTGCTTGAAGTCATCGAGATCGATGAAGCAGAGCGCCTGGTGCTCGCCGGGAAACTGGCGCTGCAGGGCGGCGCGATTGAGCAGGTGGGTGAGGGGATCCCGGTGGGCGAGCTGGGCCAGTTGCAGCTCGTACTCCTTCTCGTGGGTGACGTCTATGTGGGAGCCCATGACCCGCAGGGGATGGCCGTCGGCGTCCCGCTCCACCACCCGGCCCCGGTCCAGCACCCAGGTCACCTTGCCCTCCTTGGACAGCATGCGGTGCAGCGCCTGATAGAAGGGGGTCTTGCCGCTGAGGTGATCGAAGAAGGCCTGCAGCACCCGCTCCCTGTCTTCCGGGTGCAGGTGATCGCGCCAGGTGTCGAAGTGGGCCTCCAGCTCCTTGGGTTGGTAGCCCAGCATGGCGCCCCAGCGCCGATT
Source organism: Aeromonas sobria (assembly GCF_050266975.1). Taxonomy (GTDB): domain Bacteria; phylum Pseudomonadota; class Gammaproteobacteria; order Enterobacterales; family Aeromonadaceae; genus Aeromonas; species Aeromonas sobria_B. Next base: position 83,938 of record NZ_JBKISU010000004.1, on the reverse strand, counting down.
GAAGATGATGAGCTTGCCGGTGGGCACATGGTTCTGCCAGATGCACAGGCCAGTGCCGTCACTGGCCGCATCCAGCTTCTCCAGCGCGTCGTCGGCGATGCGCCTCAGCCGCTCGTTCTCCTGTTGCAGCCTGCAATAGGCAACCAGCAGCGTCTCGTAATCCTGGGGTAACTTCTCTGTCACCTGGGTGCCTCTACTTCCAATCCGTGTTGCCTTCACCAAGCTGGAACAAGATGGGTCTCTTTTGACGAGCCGACCAGGGGGATGAGTGGGGCATGCCTGGGCGCCCTGGCGTGCCAACGGGCTGACTATAGAGGAGATGGCTGTTTTTTTCACCATGGGTCTGGCCGAGTCAGGATATGATGAAGGGGCTTAATTCTCCGATTTATCAACGAAATGCCGCAGGAGGCCCGTCATAGGCGCACACCCCCTCTCTCCCTGGTTGCTCTGTCTGTTGCTGGTAGCCCCCCTCGATGTCGGCGCGCGCGATCCGGCCGAGGAGGCCCTGCTCGCCGAGTTCACCGAACTGGAAAACGGTGTTCAGCCCCAGGGGGCGCGCTTGCGCCGGGTCGAGGCGCTGGCGCGGCAGGTAGACCCCGCCAGCCCCCTCCAGGGGCGGCTGGTGCGGCTGCAATGCTGGGCCCTGCCGGCGGAGACCAGCAGTGACTACAGCGCCGCCATCACCTTCGCCAGCAAGGCGCTGCTCCAGGCCCGCCAGGAGGGTGACAGGGTGACGGAGTCGGCCCTGCTCATCTGCCGGGGCTGGCACAACCAGCTGCTGGGGGAGATGGCCCGGGCCCGGCTTGACTATGATCTCGCCCTCTCCCTGGCCAGGGCGGCGGGGGAGCAGCGCCTCGAGGCCGATGCCCTCGGCTATCGCGGCGGCATGCTGGCCTACCAGGGCGGCTTGGCGGCGGGCCTGCGGGATCAGCTGGTGGCCCATGACCTCTATGAGCGACTCGGCCTGGAGCACGGGCGGCTCAAGCTGATGGGGGAGATAGCGAACACCTACCGGCGCATGGGGGTATTCGATCGGGCGCAGGAGTATTTCAAGGCGCTGGAGCAGGCCTATGAGCAGCAGGGGGACGCGGTAAGCCTGACGGTGATCCGGGCCCAGCTGGCCATCCTCTACACGGAGACGGAGCGCTACGGCGAGGCCCTGACCCTGTTCGAGGAGGCGGCCAACCACTTCAAGGCCAGCGGCGCGCGGATGGACGAGGCCTGGGCCCTGACCGAGGTGGCCCACAGCCTGCTCAAGCTCAATCGACGGGAGGAGGCCAGTGCCAGGTTGCAGCAGGCGGATGCCCTGCTCAGCCGTGATCAGGAGACGGATGCCGCGACCCTGGGGCAGTGGCGGCTGGTGATGGGCCTGCTGGAGGAGGCCCGGGGGGATCTCGATCGGGCGCTCTACTTCCTGGCGCTGGCGGAGCCCATCTTCCGCCAGGAGGATAACCAGCGCTTCCTCGCGACCATCTATCGGGTCCAGTCGCGGATCCTGGAGCGGCAGGGGCAGGCCGATGCCGCCCTCAAGACCCTCAGGCACTATGTGACGATCCAGGAGTCCCTGGAGCATCAGCTCGGCGAGCAGAGATCCATCCAGATGCGCTTCGAATTCGATCTCGCCCGCAAGGAGGCGGAGAACGAGGCGCTCAAGAGCCAGCAGGCGTTGCAGACCCAGCAGCTGGACCGTTTGCAGGAGCGGCGCCACTGGCAGACCCTGGTGACGGTGTTGGGGCTGTTGCTGCTCGGCGGCATAGTGCTCTTCCTGCTGGGCCGCAGTCGCAAGCTGCGGCGCCTCGCCATGACGGACGAGCTGACCGGCATCCACAACCGGCGTCAGATCCAGGCCAAGGGGCGCAAATGGTTCAGCCAGGCACGCGAGAGCGGCAAGCCCCTGTGCGTGCTGCTGCTGGACATAGATCACTTCAAGAAGGTGAACGACCGGCTCGGCCACCAAGTGGGGGATCAGGTGCTGACTGCGGTGGCCCATTGCATCGAGGAGCAGGTACGCAGCCTGGACAGGGTAGGGCGCAACGGAGGGGAGGAGTTTCTGGTGCTGCTGCCCGATACCGAGCTTGAGGAGGCGGCCGAGGTGGCGGAGCGGGTCAGGATTGCGGTCTCCCGCCTCGTCATCGAGGGAGTGCCTGAGGATCACCCCATCCACGTCAGCATAGGCTGTGCCGAGTACAGGGCAGAGGATGACAATCTCGGGGAGCTGATACGCCGGGCCGACGAGGCCATGTACGCAGCCAAGCTGGCGGGGCGCAACCGGGTGGTGAAGGCGGCCTGATCCCGAAGCGGCCTTCTGCCCCCTCATGCCGGGCTGGGTATTTTTCACTCGCGCGGGTATAATGTCGCGCAATTTTGCTTTGACTCAGGCGAGAAGGCCCATGTAACGCAGCGCTCCTCCTTTTTCCACCTGCGGGTTCCATGACCCGGCTGCGTGGCGTCGTTGTGTGCATGGGAGCCCTGATCCCAAGGTGCTGTCCCGCATTTATTCCCACGGGGGCCAAGGCCGCCGCTCAATAGAAGAACGTCGAATTATGTCAGCTGAATTTCTGAGTGAAGTCTCCAAGAGACGCACTTTTGCGATCATCTCGCACCCGGATGCGGGTAAAACCACCATCACCGAAAAGGTCCTGCTGTTCGGACAGGCCATTCAGCGCGCCGGTACCGTCAAGGGCCGTGGCTCGGGCCAGCATGCCAAATCCGACTGGATGGAGATGGAGAAGCAGCGCGGCATCTCCATCACCACGTCCGTGATGCAGTTCCCCTACGCCGACTGCCTGGTCAACCTGCTCGACACCCCGGGTCACGAGGACTTCTCCGAAGATACCTACCGTACCCTCACGGCGGTCGACTGCTGCCTGATGGTCATCGACGCCGCCAAGGGTGTTGAAGACAGAACCCGCAAGCTGATGGAAGTGACCCGGCTGCGGGACACCCCCATCCTCACCTTCATGAACAAGCTGGACCGCGAAGTGCGCGACCCGATGGAAGTGATGGACGAGGTGGAACGCGAGCTCAACATCATGTGCGCCCCCATCACCTGGCCCATCGGCTGCGGCAAGTCCTTCAAGGGGGTCTACCACCTCTACAAGGACGAGACCTATCTGTATCAGAGCGGTCAGGGCCACACCATCCAGGAGAAGCGGGTGGTGAAGGGGCTGAACAACCCGGAGCTGGACGCGGCCATAGGTGACGATCTGGCGGCCCAGCTGCGGGGCGAACTGGAGCTGGTGCAGGGCGCCTCCCCCGAGTTCGATCACGACGCCTTCATCGCCGGCGAGATGACCCCTGTCTTCTTCGGGACCGCCCTTGGCAACTTCGGCGTCGACCACATGCTGGACGGCCTGACCGACTGGGCCCCGGCCCCCATGCCGCGCAAGGCCGAGAGCCGCGAAGTGGTGGCCACCGAGGAGAAGTTCTCCGGCTTCGTGTTCAAGATCCAGGCGAACATGGACCCGAAACACCGCGACCGCATCGCCTTCATGCGCATCGTGTCAGGCACCTACTCCAAGGGCATGAAGATGCGCCATGTGCGTCTGGGCAAGGACGTCAACATCTCCGACGCCGTCACCTTCATGGCCGGTGATCGGGAGCAGGCGGTCGAGGCCTGCGCCGGCGACATCATAGGCCTGCACAACCACGGCACCATCCAGATCGGCGACACCTTTACCCAGGGTGAGGATCTGAAATTCACCGGCATCCCGAACTTCGCACCGGAACTGTTCCGCCGCATCCGCCTGCGTGACCCCCTCAAGCAGAAGCAGCTGCTCAAGGGGCTGGTGCAGCTCTCCGAAGAGGGCGCGGTGCAGGTGTTCCGTCCGCTCATCAGCAACGATCTCATCGTCGGTGCGGTCGGTGTGCTGCAGTTCGACGTGGTGGTCTCGCGCCTCAAGAGCGAATACAACGTCGAGGCCATCTACGAGGCGGTCAACGTCGCCACCGCCCGCTGGGTGGAAGGGACGGACGTGAAGAAGTTCGAGGAGTTCAAGCGCAAGAACGAGGTCAACCTGGCCCTGGATGGCGGTGACAACCTCACCTATATCGCGCCGACCATGGTCAACCTGCGCCTCTCCCAGGAGCGTCACCCGGACGTCCAGTTCCGTCAGACCCGCGAGCACTGATATAAGACGCGCACGCACTCTGCAAAAACTGATATAAGAGAAGGCCCGACGGGCCTTCTTTTTTTGCCCGCGTTTGACTTTCGGATCAGGAGATCACCATGCTTGGACGCATTACCCACCTCTTCCCGCTCTGGGCCTTGCTGTTTTCAGTGCTGGCCTATTGGCAGCCCGCGCTGTTCGTCGACCTCAAGACCCAGATAGTGCCCCTGCTCACCATCATCATGCTGGCCATGGGGCTGACCCTCAAACCCCAGCACTTCCTCGACGTGGTCAACAACAAGAAGGCTATAGGGCTGGGTCTGGTATTGCAGTTCAGCGTGATGCCGCTGGCGGCCCTGCTTGTCAGCCTGCTGCTGGGTTTCGATGCCGAGCTGACCGTGGGCATGGTGCTGGTGGGCAGCGTGGCCGGGGGCACCTCCTCCAACGTGATGTGCTATCTGGCCAAGGGGGATGTGGCCCTCTCCATCACCATGACGGCCCTCTCCACCCTGCTGGGGGTGCTCGTCACCCCGCTGCTGGTGCAGCTGCTGGCAGGCAAGAGCGTCGATGTGCCCGTGCTGGACATGCTGCTGAGCCTGGTGAAGATAGTGCTGGTGCCCGTGGTCATCGGCGTGCTGGTCAATGCCTGGCTGCACACCCTGACCTCCAGGCTCGAACCCGTGCTGCCCCTGGTCTCCATGGTGGCCATAGTGCTGATCATCGCCACAGTGGTGGCCCTCAACGCCGGCCAGTTTGCCGCCATCGGCCCCATAGTGGCGCTGGCGGTGATCCTGCACAACGGCATCGGCATTGCGGCGGGCTACTGGGTCAGCCGCTGGCTCGGCTTCGAGGAGCGCATCTGCCGCACCGTCGCCTTCGAGGTGGGGCTGCAAAACTCCGGGCTGGCCACGGCGCTGGCTATGAAGTTCTTCACCCCGGCCTCCGCGGTGGCGGGCACCCTGTTCTCGGTCTGGCACAACCTGTCCGGCTCCCTGCTGGCGGGCTTCTGGGCCAGGCGGCCACTGCTTCTCGCCGAGCAGGAGACCGGGGCAGGGGTCAAGGATCACTGAGGCCAGCCCAGGCGCCATGAAAGAGACCCCGCTGCGGCGGGGTCTCTTTTTGCCCGTCTCCTGGGGGGAGAGAAGGGGATGGGCCCGGCTGCAGGGGGATCAGAGCGCAAGCACCATGCAGATCTCGCAGGCGTCGTGGCCGGTGCAGCCAAGGGGCCCCGGCAGGTGTTCGAAGCCCAGGGACTCGTAGAGGCTGGTGGCTTCCCGCAGATCGGCGGTGGTCTCCAGATAGCAGCGCTGGTAACCCAGGGTGCGCGCCTCGGCCAGGGCCTGCAACACCAGCCGTCGCCCCAGCCCCAGGCCGCGCAGGGCGGGCAGGAAGTACATCTTCTGCAGCTCGCAGGTGTGCGCCTCCCCCGCCAGGGGGGCGATGCCGCCGCCGCCGAGGATGGTGCCATCCGGTCCCTCTATCACCCAGTAGCGGCTCTCTTCCCCCTGATAGGTCTCATGGAGGAAGTCGAGATTGGGATCCGCCACCCCGTACCCCTTGTCGGCGGTGAGGCCGTATTCGGCGGAGACGGCGCGGATCACGGCGGCGATATGGGGGTTGTCGGCCGCTGCCATGGGGCGAATGCGATAACCCTGCTGGCGCCGGGTACGGGAGAGGGCGCTGCGATAGAGCCGCATCCCCTCCCAGAGCCGCTCGCACTCGGCGGGGGCGAGCTGGGCCAGGGTCTCGGCCATGGCCTCATCCATCTGCCGGTGCAGCTCCCTTAACTGCTCCTGACCAAAGGCGGTCAGCCGCGCCTCCTTGCTGCGCCCATCCGAGGGGTGGGGCTGCCAGGCGATCAGCTCGCGCTCTGCCAGGCGAGCCAGGGGGCGGCTGGCGTTGGACTTGTCGATGCGAAGGCGCTCGGCCAGCTGCTGGTTGGTGGCGGGGCCGCTCTCCAGCTCGATGAGCAGGTGGGCCTCGAGCGGACTGAGGGCCAGGGAGCCGCACTGCTGGGAGAGCATGCCGAGTTCGCGAACCAGCTCGCGCGACAGGGCGCGCAGGGGGCGGGGGTCCATCTGTGAGTCTCCTTTTGGTTGTTGATAGCAACTAATATAGTCAGATGGTTGCTGATGGCAACGACTTTCTGGCGGCCGGGAGGCAGGGATAGAGAGGCTGGGAGGCGGTGTGGCGGGCACAAAAAAGGGCCCGGGAGGGGGCCCAAACATTGGAAACCCGCGCCGGTATCGGGCGCGGATCCCATCCTTGGTCGGCAGGGTGAACGAGGGGAGCGGCTCGCCGGATCCTATCCACGGGGCGAGCGGGTATCGGCCCGGTGGTAGCGGGTATTCGGTATGTCTTGCACCCGCTCCGCCAGCCTGGTGTCGGCAGCAGAGCCGGGTCAGGGCGTGGTTTTAGACCAGCTCCGCCAGCATGGTGTCGGCATAAGGGGTCAGTGCCTCGCCCTGTTTGACCTTGGCGAGATAGTCCGGGTTGGCGATGAGGGGGCGACCGATGGCGACGAGGTCGAAGCGATCGGCCTTGATGGCATCAAAGGCGGTCTCGGCACTGTAGTTGCCCACCCCCACCAGGTGACCGTCGTAGTGCTCGCGCAGATAATCGGAGGCGCGACCCCCCAGATAGTCGAAGGTGAGGCTGTCATCGAAGATGCCCAGATGCACATAGGCCAGATTGCGGTGATTCAGCTCGGCCAGCAGGTGGTCGAACACGGCGCGATCCCGGGCATCCCCTTCCAGATGGACATAGGCGCCGGGGGAGAGGCGCAGGCCCACCCGATCCGAGCCGATGCGGGCGTTGATGGCATCCACCACCTCCAGGGGGAAGCGGCTCATGTTCTCCGGGGTCTGGCCGTACTGGTCGCCGCGCAGGTTGCTGGCGTGGTGCAGGAACTGATCGATGAGGTAGCCGTTGGCACCGTGGATCTCCACCCCATCGAAGCCCGCCTCGATGGCGTTGGCGGCGGCCTGGGTGTAATCCTCGACCAGCTGGACGATCTCGGCCACGGTCAGGGCGCGGGGCACCTGGTATGTCAACTCGCGCATGCGCGGCACCGAGCCCTCGAAACCGACGGCGGACGGGGCCAGCACCTCGGCGTGGTGGAAGAAGGGGTGGGAGAGGCGGCCCACGTGCCACAGCTGGGCGAAGATCTTGCCCCCCTTGCCGTGCACGGCCTCGGTCACTTTTTTCCAGCCTGCGATCTGCTCGGGGCTGTAGATGCCCGGGGTGTTGGGATAGCCCTGGCCGTCCGGACGTATGATGGTGGCCTCGGAGATGATGAGGCCGATGTCGGCGCGGCGGCCATAGTAGGCGGCCATCTGCTCGGTCGGCACCAGGCCCGGGCCCGCCATGCAGCGGGTGAGGGGGGCCATCATGAAACGGTTGGCCAGGGTCAGGCTGGCGTTGAGGCGATAGGGTTGAAACAGGGTATTCATGGGGGAGTGTCCTGGGCGATGATTCTTGAACGTGCATTCAAGATGTTTTTTGTCCCGGACGCAACTCTTTTTTGAATGCTTGTTCAAGATAGGTTGGCCTGACCCTCTCCCTGGGGTAGACTTGCCGCCATTCCAGCCTCCGTCACAGGAAACCCGATGCGCAGTGCCGAGTTCAACCGCGAAACCGTCTTGCGAAATGCCATGGAGGCGTTTCGTGCCAAGGGCTATGCCAAGACCACCATGCAGGAACTGGTGGCGGCGACCGGTCTGCATCCGGGCAGCCTGTATGCGGCCTTTGGCAACAAGCGCGGCCTGCTGCTGGCGGCGGTGGATCACTACATTGCGAGCAAGCGCGCCAGCCGTCGCGACCTGTTCGCGCAAGGGGAACCGCTGGCGGCCATAGAGGCCTTCCTGCGTCAGGTGGTGAGCGACACCCTGGGAGGTTGCTGCCTGGTGACCCGCACCCTGGTGGAGCTGGCCGAGCAGGATGAGGAGCTGCGGCTGCGGCTCAAGGGAAGCTATGGCGAGCTGGAGGCCGACCTTGCCGCCGTGCTGGAGCAGGCCAGGGCCGGGGGCCGGCTCGGCTCGGATGCCGCCATCACGACCCTGACCGCCTTCCTGCTGGTCAGCATCCAGGGGCTGGTCACCGTTGGCCAGTGCCGCCCCGAACCCGAGCTGCTCGGCAATGTGGTCAGCCAGATCATGGCCGCCTTGCGGGCCTGACCAGCGAGACGGAAACAACAGTGGCTCCCGAGGGAGCCACTGTTGTTTCAAGGACCCGCAGCCTTGGGTCACGGGGCCATGGTTGCTGAGGGCGGGTGGTTGGGCGTGCCAGACGCTGCGGGCTTATACCGGACTTACCAATTCCTTCATCAGATTTTTTAGCCATACCAAGGCCGGTTGTTGCGCATGCACCGGGTGCCAGACGCAGTTGAGATGGTAATCCGGCACGTCCGCCGGCAGGGGCAGGCTTTTCAGCGGCCAGTGGCTGGCGAGCAGCTCGGCCACCATGCTGGGCAGCACCAGCAGGTGATCGCTCTGGCTCACGATGGCGGCGGCGGACATATAGCTCTGGCTGTTGACCGAGATGGTGCGGCTATGGCCCAGGCTCTGCAAATAGCGGTCGAGGCTCGCCTCCGAGGTGCCGAGCGGCGAGTGGAACACATGGGGCATCTCGATTAGCTGCTCGAGGGTGATGCGCTCCTCCTCCAGCTCCAGGGTGGCGCGCACCAGCCCGGCCAGGGGTTCGGTGAGCCAGGTCTCCTTGCCCAGATACCCCGGCACCTGCATGTACTCGTCAAACCCCAGCACCAGATCGATCTCGCCGCTCGCCAGCTCGGCTTCCGGCAGGGTATCGCGCAGGATGCGGATTTCGATGGTGACGCCCGGCGCCAGCTTCCTGAGGCGCTGGATAAGGGGCGGGATCAGCACGCACTCCACGTAATCCGTGGTGCAGAGCACGAAGCGGCGCTTCGACTGGTGCGGCGCGAACTCGTCCTCCTCCCAGAGCTGCTGCTCCAGCAGCCGCAGCGCCTGCTGCACCCCCAGGTGCAGGCGCTGGGCACGGGGAGTCGGCAACATCCCCTGGGGCGTGCGCACCAGCAGCGGGTCGCCGAGAAAGGCCCGCAACCGGCCGAGGGAGTGGCTCATGGCGGGCTGGCTGATAAAGAGCGACTCGGCGGCGCGGGTCACGCTCCCTTGCGTCATCAGGGCGTCAAAGGCGAGCAGCAGATTGAGGTCGAGCTGGTGCAGTTTCATGGGGGGATTATTCGCCGTGTTTATGGGACAATCCATCCTATTCATTTGATGGATGGGCGAGCAACTTCTTACACTGCGACCCACTCTTATTTTTCCAGGGTTCCCAGGCAAATCGGGGGCCTCAATCCATGCAAGGAGCCTTGCGATGAGCATCAAGACCATCAACTCCATTCCGGCCGCCGACGGCTTCACCATGCCCGCCGAGTGGGCGCACCAGCAGGCCGTCTGGATGATCTGGCCGTTCCGCCCGGACAACTGGCGGGAAGCCGGTCGCTTCGCCCAGGCCACCTTCGCCAAGGTGGCGGATGCCATCGGTGGCGCGACGCCGGTCTTTATGGGGGTGCCGGCCCAGTTCATGGAGCAGGCCCGCGCCATCATGCCCGCTCATGTGACCCTGGTCGAAATGGCCTGCGATGACTGCTGGGCCCGCGATACAGGCCCGACCGTGGTCACCAACGCTGCCGGCGAATGCCGCGGCGTGGATTGGGGCTTCAACGCCTGGGGCGGCCACAAGGGCGGCCTCTACTACCCCTGGAATCAGGATGAGGACGTGGCAGCCCGGATGTTGGAGCAGCACGGCATGGATCGCTACGACGCGCCGCTCATTCTGGAAGGAGGCTCCATCCACGTGGACGGCGAAGGCACCTGCATGACCACAGCCGAGTGCCTGCTCAACGAGAACCGCAACCCGCACCTGAGCAAGGAGCAGATCGAAGCGTTGCTTCGCGACTATCTGGGGGTGAAGAGCTTTATCTGGCTGGACGAAGGGGTCTACATGGACGAGACCGACGGCCACATCGACAACATGTGCTGCTTCGTGCGCCCGGGTGAAGTGGCCCTGCACTGGACCGACGACGAGACAGATCCGCAATACGAGCGCTCCCTGGCCGCCCTCCAGGTGCTGGAAGCGGCGGTGGATGCCAAGGGTCGCAAGCTGAAAGTGTGGAAGCTGCCCCAGCCGGGCCCGCTCTACTCGACCTTCGAAGAGTCCGCCGGCGTCGAGAGCGGCAGCGGTGTGCCGCGCGAGGCACAAGGTCGTCTGGCCGGTTCCTATGTGAACTTCCTCATCACCAACGGCAGCATCGTCTACCCGCTGCTGGATGCCGCCACCGATGGCGAAGCCCAGCGCATTCTGGAAGAGATCTTCCCCGAGCATAAAGTGGTCGGCGTACCGGCTCGCGAGATCCTGCTGGGGGGGGGCAATATTCACTGCATTACCCAGCAGATCCCCTCCGGCAAGTAAGAACGGTTCCAGTTGGTATTCAAAACCCCACGCCGTGGGGTTTTATCTCTTGATAATGTGATGGTCGCAGGCGCCGATGCGGCGATCATCATGACAAACAGTCACCCTTTTACAGGAGATCCCCATGATCGAAGTGACAGAGGTTTCCATTGCCGAGCTGCGTGCCGCGCTCGAATTCGGCCGCACCACCGCGGTCGAACTGGTCAAGGCCTATCAGGCCCGTATCGAGGCCTATGACTGCCCCGAGACACAAACCCGCCTTAACGCCGTGGTGGTGCCCAATCCCGATGCGCTGAAAGAGGCGCAAGCGTCCGATGCCCGCCGCGCCCGTGGCGAAACCCTGGGGCCGCTCGACGGCATCCCCTACACCGCCAAGGACAGCTATCTGGTCAAGGGGCTGACCGCCGCCTCCGGCAGCCCGGCCTTCAAGGATCTGGTGGCCCAGCGCGATGCCTTTACCGTTGAGCGCCTGCGCGCCGCCGGTGCCATCTGCCTTGGCAAAACCAATATGCCCCCCATGGCCAATGGCGGCATGCAGCGCGGCGTCTACGGCCGTGCCGAGAGCCCCTACAACGCCGACTACCTGACCGCGCCCTTTGCCTCCGGCTCCTCCAACGGGGCCGGTACCGCCACCGCCGCCAGCTTCGCCGCCTTCGGTCTTGCCGAAGAGACCTGGTCGAGCGGCCGGGGCCCTGCCTCCAACAACGGCCTGTGTGCCTACACCCCATCCCGTGGCGTGATTTCGGTGCGCGGCAACTGGCCCCTGACCCCGACCATGGACGTGGTGGTGCCTTATGCCCGTACCATGGCCGATCTCTTGGAAGTGCTGGATGTGGTCGTGGCCGACGATGCCGAGACCCGTGGGGATCTGTGGCGCATGCAGCCCTGGGTGCAACTGCCCAAGGCTTCCGAGGTGCGTCCGGCTTCCTACCTTGAGTTGGCTGCCAAGCCTGATGCCCTCAAGGGCAAGCGCCTCGGCGTGCCGCGCATGTTTATCAACAAGGATGAACTGGCCGGCACCAGCGAGCACCCCGGCATCGGTGGCCCGACCGGTCAGCGCATCCATACCCGCCCGACCGTGATCGCTCTGTGGGAGCAGGCCCGTCAGGCGCTGGAAGCCGCTGGCGCCGAAGTCATCGAAGTGGACTTCCCCCTGGTCTCCAACTGTGAAGGGGACAGACCCGGTGCGCCCACCGTGTTCAATCGCGGCATCGTGAGCCCTGAGTTTCTCAACGACGAGCTGTGGGAGCTCTCCGGCTGGGCGTTTGACGACTTCCTGCGTGCCAACGGCGACCCCAAGCTTAAGCAATTGGCCGATGTGGATGGCCCTAAGATCTTCCCCCACGATCCGGGTACCCTGCCGAACCGCGAGGGGGATCTGGCGGCGGGCATGGACGAGTACGTCAATATGGCCAAGCGTGGCCTGAAATCCTGGGATGAGATTGCCTCGGTGCCGGACGGCCTGCGCGGCCTGGAGCGGACCCGCAAGCTGGATCTGGAGGACTGGATGGACGGGCTCAAGCTCGACGCCGTGTTGTTCCCCACCGTCGCCGATGTGGGCCCGGCTGATTCGGACGTGAATCCGGCCTCCGCCGACATCGCCTGGAGCAACGGCATCTGGGTCGCCAACGGCAACCTCGCCATTCGCCACCTCGGCGTGCCGACCGTTACCGTCCCCATGGGGGTGATGGCCGATATCGGTATGCCGGTGGGGCTGACCTTCGCCGGCCGCGCCTATGACGACAACAGCCTGCTGCGCGTCGCCTCGGCCTTCGAGTCCACCGGCAGCAAGCGTATGGTACCGCCGCGTACGCCGCCGTTGGGTTGAAGCAGAGCACTGTTATGAATGCAATAAGGCTCCCGGTGGGAGCCTTATTTGTTTCTTCATGAAGTCTGGGACACCCACCTTTTCAGGCTTTGACAGGGCTTGTGTGCTGGGCTTGGCTTATGTCGTGATACTGGAGGAAAGCCCCATGACCATTGCCCGTTCACGTCAAATCAGCCTGGAAGACACGCCCTATTACCATGTGGTCAGCCGCTGTGTGCGGCGGGCCTTCCTGTGTGGGGAAGATAGTCATTCGGGCCAGAGTTATGAGCACAGGCGGCAGTGGGTGGTCGACAAGCTGGGGTTGCTCTCGCAGGTATTCGCCATCGAGATCTGCGCCTATGCGGTGATGAATAATCACTATCATCTGGTGCTCAAGGTGGCGCCCGATAAAGCCAAGGGTTGGAGTGATCGCGAGGTGGCGGAGCGCTGGGCCATCTTGTTCCACTGGCCTCCCTTGCTGCGCCGCTGGTATCAGGAGGAGGTACTTCTGGTCCCGGAGCAAGCCGTGCTGCAGTCGCTGATAGCACAATGGCGCGAACGCCTTTATTCCATCAGCTGGTTGGTGCGTCTGCTGAATGAATCCCTGGCCCGCCAGGCCAACGAGGAGGATGGCTGCAAAGGTCACTTCTGGGAGGGGCGTTTTAAGAGCCAGGCGTTGCTTACTGAAGCCGCTCTGCTCTCTGGCATGGCCTATGTGGATCTCAACCCGGTTCGGGCGGGCATTGCTGATACGCCAGAAGAGAGTGACTACACCAGTATCCAGCAGCGGATTGACGCATCGACAGCGGATGCAACACCTGCCCTGCATCTGCTTCCTTTCTCAACCAAGCATGAGCCCGAGGCGCTGCCTTACGGGTTTGCCGACTATCTGACCCTGATGGATTGGACTGGGAGGGCTATCAGAGCGGACAAGCGAGGACATATTCCCGCGGACCTGGCTCCCATCATGCGGCGCCTTGGGCTGGATGAATCACAGTGGCTGAGGCAGGTCGCTCTGTTTCGACATCGGGGCATCAGAGTGGTAGGCGACAAGGTCGGTTGCCAGCGATATGCCGAACATTGCGGTCAAACACGATGTTACCAACCCCGGTTATAGCGATTGTGCCTGTGTCGATTGTTATCTGATATCCGTCCCTGGCAAGGGGGGCTCGCGGCAAGTTTTCGCCCGATTGAGACCGTTTTGGATATCCCAACGAAGTGAGCATTATCGGCACGCCTCATCAGGTAAGAGGTGCGCTTGAATTTGCTGATGAGTCTCTAAGTAACATCATCTGAGTGCATTCATTTGATGGATGTCCTGAGAAAAATGGGTTTATTGATTCGGTGGGTGTCCTGAAGAAAGCGTCCTGAAGAAAAATGCCGCTCAGGTGTTCAGTCTGAACGGCACTGTCTGCATGGGCACTTTGCTCGTTAGCGGAAGCGGAACAGTTCCCGGTGCAGGGAGGGTTTCAGGTGTTCGCTCAGGATATGTGCCATGGGCTCCGGGCCGCAGAACCAGACAGGATCTCGCTGCCGCTCGCCCAGCTCTGCCAGATTGAGTCGGCCCTGCTCGCGTTCCAGATGCAACCGATAGTCGACCCCGGTCTGGCGACACAGCTGTGCCAGATGCTCATGGTAAGGCGCTTCCTCCATGCTGGGGGCGCACTGGAGCAGCGTGGTGCCAGGGCGGCGTTCGCCGCGTCGTGCCAGTGCTTCGAGCCAGGCCACAAACGGCGTAACGCCAATGCCTGCGCCGATCCAGAGACCCTGGGCCGACAAGGGCAGGGAGAAGGCGCCGTAGGGACCGGTGACTGTGACGGCATCGCCAATCTTGAGGTGTTGTTGCAACCAGCGGGTGTGATCCCCGAGAGCACGTACGGCCAGGGTCAGGGTGCGCCTATCTGCCGAGACATCCACCAGGGTATAGGGGTGGGGCTCGCCGCGCCCGGCGAAATCGAAGAAGGCGAATTGACCCGGACGGTAGCCGGGCAGGGGAGAGGCCAGATTGACCCGGATCTCCAGGGTTCGCTGGTCCAGAGGGGAGAGGGTGCTTACCGTCCCCTGGCGGCGCTCGTTTTGGCCCACCCGGCCAGAGAGGGAGTAGAGGGCCCCCATGGCACCCATCCCACCACCGATGATCAGGGTCAGGCCGACCGGTGTCATGACGCCGATGCGCGGCAGCAGGCAGAGTGCGTGCAGCCAGCCCATCAGGTAGATGACGGGGGCCAGCCGGTGGACCACCTTGAAGCGCTCGTAGCGCACCACGGCGAGCAGGCTCACCACCACCAGGGCCAGCAGCAGATAGAAACCCCACTCCCCCAGGGTATTGCCGAGGCTGTGCCAGAGGGCATCGTTGCCAGCACCAGCACCAGCACCAGCACCAGCACCAGCACCGCGGCGTGCTGGTCGGGTCAGCCAGTCGGCGGCGACGGCCCACTTGGGGGCTTCCACCAGCAGCCAGTGGGCCATCAGGGTGCCGGTAGCCCAGAGGGCGCTGCTGCGGTGCAGGTGCAACATGCGATCCAGCCCGCCGCACCAAGCCTCTAGCCTTGGCAGGCGCAGGGACAGCAGCAGGGAGAGGGTCATGGCGCCGAGGCCAAGCAGACCGGTCAGGATCAGCAGATCGTGGCGCCAGGGCCAGATGTTGCTTGGCCAGGCGGGCAGTCCGGCCAGCCAGATCAGGGTCAGCCCAAGTGGCAGTGCCCAGCTGAGGGATGTGGGTTTCATACTAGCCTCCTTGTTATCTACCTCTTATTGCATACTCCGTTTGTGGCGAGAGTGTGCCATCGGCGGCATCTTTGTGTGGCAGAGTGTGACAAGGGGCAAGGGCTGGATGTCATGGCTTTTTGCATAGGAAAATAGATGGGTGTCCTGTCTATCTCCGTCCGGTGGGAAAAGGTGGGTGTCCCGCCTATTCGTTGGTGTCCCGCCTATTCGTTACGTTCCTTTCCGGAGCAAAGGAACGCGAAGGGGTCGTCAGGAAAAATAAAAGGGCAGGTACGACCTGCCCCTCTGTGTCAGCCTGGCTCCCCGGCCGCCAGCTCCTCTGCCGTCATGGGGCGCAAGACCCGGCAGGGGTTGCCGACCGCCACCACGCCTGCCGGAATGTCCTTGGTGACCACGGATCCCGCCCCGATGACGCTGTTGTCCCCTATGGTGACGCCGGGACAGATGACGACGCTGCCCCCAATCCAGACGTTGTTGCCGATGCGCACCGGCCTGCCGAGCTCCACTCCGGCCACCCGAGGTGCTACCGCCACCGGGTGGGTGGCGGTGTAGATCTGCACCCCGGGGGCCAGCAGCACGTTGTCACCTATGTGCACCTCGCACACATCCAGGATGGTGCAGTTGAAGTTGGCGTAGAAATTCTCGCCGACGAAGATGTTGGCGCCATAGTCGCAGAAGAAGGGAGGCGTGATGAAGCAGCGCGCAGCGCGACCGCCCAGCAGGCGGGTGAGGCGCTCATCCCGGCCCGGGGCATCGGTCCGCTCCCGGTTCAGTTCCCCCAGCAGGGAGCGGCACTGCTCCCGCGCCGCCCTGAGTTCGGGGTCCCCCGCATCATAGGGCTCCCCCGCCACCATCTTCTGCCACTCGGGCCCATGCACGGGTTGCCGAGCCTCTGTGGCCACCACTGTCATTGTCTCTGTCATCATCTATTCCATCAGCCAGATCAGGGATTCATAAGGGCGCAGCTCGCAGGATTGTGGCCGGGCTGGGCTGTCGGGATAGTTGCCAAGCAGCAATCGGCCTGCGCCGGTTTGCAGCTCGGCGGGCAGCTCGAAAGTCACCGGCTCGCCGTAGAAGTTGCTCACCACCAGCAGGGTCTGGCCCTTGGCGCGGCGGGCATAGGCCCAGATCTGCTCGTGCCCCGTCAGCAGTTCCTGATAATCCCCCTGGGTGAAGATAGGGTGCGCCTTGCGAAGAGCGATGAGATCCCGGTAGTGCCAGAACACCGAGTCTGGGTCGGCCAGCGCCGCCTCGGCGTTGATCTCGGGGTAGTTGGCGGCGGGTTTGAGCCAGGGCGAACCTTGGGTGAAGCCTGCGTTGGGGGCCGAGCTCCACTGCATGGGCGTGCGGGAGTTGTCCCGGGACTTGGCCGCCAGAATGGCGAGGATCTCGGCCTCCGCCATGCCTTCCGCCTGCTTGATGGCGAAGATGTTGCGGCTCTCCACATCCTGATAGTCGTCGATGCACTGATAGCCGGGGTTGGTCATGCCGATCTCCTCCCCCTGATAGATGTAGGGAGTGCCTTGCAGGCCGTGCAATGTGCTGGCCAACATCTTGGCGGCCACCACCCTATGTTCACCCTCATCACCGAAGCGAGAGACGATGCGCGGCTGGTCGTGGTTGCACCAGAACAGCGCCGACCAGCCCTTGCCGTGCATGCCGCTCTGCCAGTGGTTGAAGATGCGCTTGAGTTCGAGGAAATCGAACGGCGCCTTGGTCCACTTGTCGCCATTGGGGTAATCCACCTTGAGGTGGTGGAAGTTGAACACCATGGAGAGCTCGGAGCCGTCCAGTGCGCCATAGCGCTGGCAATGTTCCAGGCTGGTGGAGGACATCTCCCCTACCGTCATGGCCCCCACGGGAGCGAAGACGTCGCGGCTGATGTCCTGCAGAAATTCGTGGATGCGCGGCCCGTCGGTGTAGAAGCGGCGGCCATCACCCAGGTCGTCGCTCGGGAAGCGCTGATCCTTGGATATGAGGTTGATGACGTCGAGGCGAAAACCGTCCACCCCCTTCTTCGCCCAGAAGTGGATGATCTTTTTGACCTCGGCGCGCACCGCCGGGTTTTCCCAGTTCAGGTCCGCCTGCTCGCGGGCAAAGAGGTGCAGATAGTACTGGCCGGTGGCGGGGTCCAGCTCCCAGGCGCTGCCGCCAAACTTGGATTGCCAGTTGTTGGGCACGCCGCCATCCACCGGATCTTTCCAGATGTAGTAGTCGCGGTAGGGGCTGTTCTTATCCCCCAGCGCCGACTTGAACCAGGCGTGCTCGGTGGAGGTGTGGTTCACCACTATGTCCATCACGATGTGGATGTCGCGCTCGTGGGCGGCCGCCAGCAGCGCCTCGAAATCGCTCATGGTGCCGTAGGCCGGGTCTATGGCCAGGTAGTCGGCGATGTCGTAGCCGTTGTCCACCTGGGGGGAGACGTAGACCGGGGTCAGCCAGAGGGCATCGACACCTAGGGTCTTGAGGTAGTCGAGGCGGGCCATGATCCCCTTGAGATCGCCGGTGCCGCGAGCGCCGGAATCCTGAAAGCTCTTGGGGTAGATCTGGTAAATCACGGCGCTTTGCCACCAGGGTGTCTGTGTCATGGTTGGATCGCTCATTGGTTGAAACTGGGTTGAACAGGCCAATAAAAAGGGCGGAGCCAGGGCTCCGCCGATGTCTTGGGGATCAGGCGGTGGCCAGATCCAGCTTGCCGGCCGCCTGCTGGCGTTTGTAGACCAGCAGGGTCAGCACCACGGGCACCACTATGGCCACCAGCATGGCGACGGCGTAGATGGCCCAGTACTGGGGCTGGATGGAGAGGATGCCCGGCAGGCCGCCCACCCCGATGCCGTTGGCCATCACGCCGCTGAAGCCGCAGATGAGGGCCGCACAGCTGGAGCCCACCATGGCGCACAGCATGGGGAACTTGTACTTGAGGTTGATGCCGTACATGGCCGGCTCGGTCACGCCAAGGTAGGCGGAGATGGCGGCCGGGACCGAGATCTCCCGCTCGTTCTCCTTGCGGCTGATCAGGATGATGCCGACGACCGCAGACGCCTGGGCGATATTGGAGAGGGCGATCAGCGGCCAGATGGGGGTGCCGCCCATGCTCTGCATCAGTTGCAGGTCCACCGCGTTGGTGGTGTGGTGGATGCCGGTGATGACCAGGGGGGCATAGAGGAAGCCGAACAGGGCGGCGCCGATGGGGGCAAAGGAGCCGGTCATGGCGGCCTTGGCGGCAAAGCCGACGCCGTCACCAATCCAGCGGCCGAACGGGCCGATCAGGGCGTGGGCCACGATCACCGCCAGCAGCAGGGAGATGAAGGGCACTATCACCAGGTAGAGGTAGGCCGGGATGATGCGCTTGAGGTTGGTCTCCACCCAGGCGAGGAAGACACCCGCCAGCAGGGCCGGAATGACCTGGGCCTGATAGCCCACCTTCTGGATGACGAAGAGGCCAAAGTCCCACACTTCCGGGGTTTGTTGACCGATGCCATAGGCGTTCATCAGCTGCGGCGAGACGAGGGTTATACCCAGCACTATGCCGAGGATCTCGGAGCCGCCCATCTTCTTGACCGCAGACCAGCAGACCCCCACCGGCAGGAAGTGGAAGATGGCTTCACCCAAGAGCCAGAGGAAGGCGTGGACCTGGGCCCAGAACTGGCTGATTTCCACCAGGGTGTGGGTCCCGTCATCGAACATCTTGATGTCGCCGATGACGTTGCGAAAACCCAGGATCAGGCCGCCGGTGATGATGGCGGGCAGCAGGGGGACGAAGATCTCCGCCAGGTGGGAGATGCCGCGCTCCAGCGGGTTCATGTTGTGGCGGGCGGCCTGCTTGGCGGCATCCTTGCTGGCGCCGCTCACCCCTATCTCCTCGGTGAGCGCCTTGTACCACTGATCCACCTCGTTGCCGATCACCACCTGGAACTGGCCCCCCTGGGTGAAGCTGCCCTTGACCGCCGGAATGGTCTCGATGGCCTTGGGGTCCGCCTTGGCCGGATCGGCCAGCACGAACCTGAGCCGGGTCAGGCAGTGGCTGACGGTGGTGATGTTGTCCTTGCCGCCGATCCGTTCGATCAGCTGCGCCAGATGCTGTGTGTTGACTTTTGACATGAGCCTTCCCTCTGTGACTCCATGAATAATGGTCGTTTCTTTGCCGGCTGGCCAATGACCGCCCGCTTATTGGTATCGTTCCCAATCAGCATGAAGCCAGTGGCGGACATCAGCAATGGGAACGTTCCCAATTCGTGGTGGTGGTCACAAAAAGCGCAAAACACCGGTCATGGGGGGAAAAGATAGACTACAGGGGCTGGCAGGGGGCTATGGTGGCCCTGGGGGCCTGCCCCTCTTCAATCTGGTCGAGCAGCTGTCTGGCGGCCAGGATGCCGGCATCCTTGTAGCCGAAATCCAGGCTGAGGGTGTTGGCAAAGAGGAAAGTCAACATGGGATTGCTGCCAAGGCCGCTCACCAGAATGTCGGTGCGACCCTGCTCCTGCAGGTACTTGGCGGCGCCGATGGCCAGGGTGTCGCTGGCGCAGACCATGGCCTGGGTGGTGGGGGTGAGCAGCTCGGCCGCCAGCCGGTAGCCGCTGTGCAGGCCGAGATCCCCTAGGGCGCTGCGGGGCGTGCGCCCACGCTCCCGGCAGTAGTCCAGATAGGCCTGGTGCCGGCGCAGACCTGTGGTGAGATCGCTGCGTTCCACCCCGAGATAGGCGACCTCTGTCAGGCCGCGCTCCCCTAGGTGGGCGAGCACGGCGCGCACCGCGCCCTCATCGTCGAAGCAGACCGACGAGAAGCCGGGGCGCTCGCGGGCCATCAGCACCAGCTTCTCCCTGAGCGGCGCCATGGCGGCATAGTCGAGATCGTTGAAGGCAAACAGGATGATGCCGTCCACCCCGCGCCGCTCCAGCACGGCCAGGTGCTCGCTCACCTTGGCGGGGGAGAACTTGCTCTCCATCAGCACGGCGTCGTAGCCGCGCTGGTAGAGGGTCTCCAGCATGCCGCGCACCGCCTGGTTCTCCGAGCTGGAGTCGAGGCGCGACACCACTATGCCGACCACCTGCTGGCTCTGGCTGCGCATGGCCCGGGCCGACTTGCTCGGCACGAAGCCGTGCTCTGCGATCACCAATTCGACCCTGGCCCGGGTCTGGGCATTGACCCTGGGATCCTGATTGAGCACCCGGGAGACGGTCGACTTGCCGACCCCGCTCAGGCGGGCGATATCGAGGATGGTCAGTTTCTTTTCCATGGGGGATCCGTGACAGGGGAGGGCGACAACCGGGATGCAGACATTGTTGTGATTAAAGCCTGTGAATACAAGCCCATGGCGCTAGAATGGGCCTTCTGCCCGCCAGGGCCTCCTCTGCCGCAGGACGCGAACCATGGATTTGACCGCCAGCCTTCACTTCTCCCTCTCCATCACTGGCCCCATCTGCGTGGTGCTGGCGCTGGGCATAGGCCTCAAGCGGCTGGGGCTCTTGCCCGACAGCTTCGTGGAGTCCGCCTCCCGCCTGGTGTTCCAGGTCACCCTGCCTGCCCTGTTGTTTCTCAGCATGGTGCGCACCGACTTTTCCACCATGCCGAGCCCCTGGCTCATCGTCTATGGCCTGCTCGGCACTTTGGCCGGTTTCCTGGTGCTGGAAGCCCTGGCGGCTCGCTTCATCCCAGTGCGCGCCCAACGCGGCATCTTCGTGCAGGGCAGCTTTCGCGGCAACATGGGGATCATGGGCCTGGCCTATGTGCAGAACGCCTATGGCCCCGAGGGCATAGGCGCCGCCGCCCTGCTGGTGGGCTCGATCACAGTGCTCTACAACATCCTGGCCGTCATCACCCTCACCCGCAGCCTGGGGGGCGGAAAAGGGCTCAAGCCCATCCTCAAGGGGATCGTCAAAAATCCCCTCATCATCGCCATCCTGGCGGCGCTGCCGTTCGGCCTGCTCGGCATAGAGCTGCCCCAGCTGGTCACCACTACGGGCAACTATTTCGCCAACATGACACTGCCGCTGGCGCTGCTCTGCACCGGCGCCAGCCTCAACCTCAAGGCCCTGCGCGGCGGCGCCATGCTGACCGGCTGGGCTACCGCCAACCGTTTGTTCTGCATTCCGCTGCTGCTGGTGACGGGGGCCTGGGCCCTGGGTTTCAGCCCCCAGGCCCTCGGCATCCTCTTCCTCATCAGCTCCACCCCCACCGCCGCCGCCAGCTATGTGATGACCCGCGCCATGGGGGGTGACAGCGCCCTGGCGGCGAACATCATCGCCACCACCACGCTAGGTTCTCTGGTCACCACCAGTCTGGGCGCCGCCCTGATGAACTACCTGGGGTTGATGGGCTGAAGGGGCGGTCGTCCATCACATTATCGCCACCACCCCGGGCTCGCGGGTCACCAGCCGTCGGACCGGGAGCGGCCATGATGAACTAGCTGGGGCTGATGGGCTAAGCCGCTATCTCCATGGGATGACCCCTGCCAGGGGGCGCGCATCGGCGATCAAGCCCCATCCTCGCCACCACCCAGCTCGACTCCCTGGTTACCACCAGCCTGGGGGCGGCCACAGCCCATTGGCTGCCAGCATCATTACCGCCTCCTTCGTTCTTCACCGCCTCCCTTTACATCCAGCTGACCCAATCCTGGGACTTCGCTGTCGCCTGATCCGCCAACCCAGCCCTCCCAAGTTGCCGCAGTGATCCAAAAACGGAAATCGGTTTCCGTTTTTGGATTTGACCATGGTACATTTCGTCCTGTTCCCTTACGTGATCAATGAGACGCCATACCATGCACCTGCCAACCGCATTGCTGATGAACAACCCTATCCAGGGATACGACTGGGGCAGTACAGATGCCCTGACCCGTCTGTTCGGGATCCAGAATCCCGCAGGCGCCCCTCAGGCCGAACTCTGGATGGGAGCCCATGCCAATGGCTGCTCCCTCGTCGAGGTGGGGGGTCTGTCGGTTCGATTGTCCGAGCTTATCGCCGGGCGCTCCCTCGCCATGCTGGGGGAGTCCACAGTGACTCGCTTTGGCTCCTTGCCGTTCCTGTTCAAGGTGTTGTGCGCCGAGAAGGCGCTCTCCATCCAGGTACATCCGAGCAAGGCCCAGGCCGAGGTGGGCTTTGCCCGTGAAGAGGCCGCGGGCATCGCCGTCGATGCGCCCCATCGCAACTATCGCGATGACAACCACAAACCCGAGCTGGTGTTTGCCCTCACCCCCTATCAGGCGATGAACGGCTTTCGTGAGTTTGGCGCCATCCTGGCGCTGTTTGAGCGGGTAGCCGCACCGAGTCTGGCCCCGCTGGTGGGGGCGTTTGCCGCCGATCAGAGCCCGGCCGGCCTCTCGGTTTTCTTTCGCGCCCTGCTGACCCTGGAGGGGGAGTGCAAGGAGGCGGCCCTCGTCGCCCTCAGAGCCTATGCCGATGATCATCAGGGCGAGGAGGTGTTCGCTCTGGTACTGACCCTGTTCGACCAGTATCCGGGGGATGTGGGCCTGTTCGCGCCGCTGCTGCTCAATGTGGTGACGCTGAAACCGGGCCAGGCCATGTATCTGGATGCGGGTACCCCCCACGCCTATGTCCATGGGACCGGGCTCGAGATCATGGCCAATTCCGACAACGTGCTGCGCGCCGGTCTCACCGCCAAGCACCTGGATGTCGACGAGTTGATCGCCTGTACCCGTTGTCAGCCCAAACCCGCCGACGAGCTCCTGCTATCACCTCGCCGGGCGGGGTTGGCCCAGCACTTCGACGTGCCCGTGTCCGACTTTACCTTCAGCGTCTACGATGCCGGCACTCACAGCCTCGCCACCACGAGTGCGGAGATCCTGTTTGCCATCAACGGCTCCCTGATCTTGCGTTGGGATGGCCAGCCGCCGCTGGCGCTGGCGAGGGGGCAATCGGCCTTCCTGCCTGCCTGCCTGGGCCCCTATGAGGTGAGTGCACAGGGTTGCTTTGCCCGGGCGGGCAACCGCTGAACCAGGCCTCCTCTGGAGGCGCGGCTAAATGTAAAGAGGGAGGCATGATGCCCCCCTCTCGCGATGGGATCTGTGTCAGAGCGGAGGCGACCGCTTGAATCGCCCAAGGAGGCTGGGGTCAGTGGGCCCTGCGCTCCGCCTCCTGGGCCAGCAGCATTCGCTCGTGGGCGATGAAGAAGGGGCGATACAGCACGTAGCTGTTGAGGATGCAGACCAGCACCATCAAGGCATTGGCCCAGCTACCGTTGGCGGCCCAGGCGGCCCCCAGCGGCGAGGGCATGGACCAGGGCAGCATGGCCACGAAGCGATCCAGGTAGCCCCACTCGGTCAGCAGCCAGGCCAGGGTGGCATTGACCATGGGGACTCCGATGAAGGGCAGGAAGAACAGCGGGTTCATGATGATGGGGAAGCCGAACAGGATGGGTTCGTTGATGTTGAACAGGGAGGGGATGAAGCCGAGCCGACCGACCGAGTGCAGGGTGCGACTGCGGCTGCGCATCGCCATGAACACCAGGGGCAGGGTGGTACCTATGCCGCCGATGAGCAGGTAATAGTCCCAGAACCCCTGCAGGAAGATGTGGGGCAGGGGCTCGCCCGCCATCAGCGCCGCTTGGTTGACGCTGAGCCCCGCCATCCAGAACGGGGAGAGCAGGCCGTTGACGATGAGGGCGCCGTGCACCCCCATGAACCAGAGCAGGTGCGCCACCAGCAGGGCGACGAGCAGGGCGGGCAGGGTGTCGGCACCGGTCACCAGGGGGTGAAACAGGTGACTCATCAGCTCCGGCAGGGAGATGCCGAAATGCTGCTGCAACCAGAGTCGCAACAAGCTGAGGGAGAGGGTGACGAACAGCAGCGGGATGATGAGCTGGAAGCCCTGCCGGGTCATCAGGGGGACTTCCTCGGGGAACTTGATGATCCAGCCGGCTCGCTGAAACAGGCGGATCGCCTCCACCGTGTAGAAGGCCGCCAGCAGGGCGGTGAAGATGCCAAGCCCGCCGAGATAACCGAAGACCCCCCCCTGCACCGAGCGAAAGTCGATGAGCAGCAAGAAGGCGACACAGCCACATAGACCGGATAGGCGCTCCGGCATCTGATAGGCCTTGGCCAGGCTGGCGGCCGCCCCGAAGGCGATGATGAGGGAGACCAGCCCTGCGGTGTGACTGTAAACGGGATAGAGCCAGGGCATCAGCTGCCGGGAGAGATCCCGTATGGCGATGGCCAGTGGGTGGCCATTGTCACTGGCGATCGGGGGGTAGAGAAGGGGGACCAACAGACTCCCTACTATGATGAAGGGCATGGCGAGCTGGAATCCATCCCGCAGCGCCATCACATGGCGACTGCGGGTCAACCAGTTGGCAACCGGTATCATCCTCTGTTCGACGATGCTGGTCAGCATCCCCATCACTTGCATGTTCATTGTTGCGCTATTCCTCGGGTTACCAGGCGCTCCGGTGTGCCCCCATTTTGCTCCCTTTTGGACTCAGCGTCCGTATCGGCCCACCAAGTTTCCCCATTTTTCTAGCTGGCTCACAAAAAAAGCCTGGCTATCCAGCCAATGCTGGACGTGGATCACAAATGTCGTGACTTGAAATGGAAACCGGTTTCCAAATCTTTTCTCGAGCGGCACAATCCACCTCATACCACCCCAAGGAGATTAAGTGATGAAGAAGATCATGTTGTGCTGCTCCTCCGGCATGTCCACCAGCCTGCTGGTGAAGAAGATGAAGGAAGAGGCGGCCAAGCGCGGCCTGCCTGCCGAGATCAATGCCTTCGGTGCCAGCGAGTTCGATGTCCAGATGCCCCACTACCAGGTGGTGCTGCTGGGCCCCCAGGTCAAGTACATGCAGGCCGAGCTGGCGGGGCGCGCCGCGCCGCACGGTGTCCCTGTCGCCGTCATCGACATGATCGACTACGGCATGCAACGGGGTGACAAGGTGCTGGATCACGCCCTGTCGCTGATTGGCTGACTTCGATTACCACAACAAGGAAGAGTCCATGAACACGCTTTACGACCGCTTCGTCTCGGTGATCGAGCAGAAGATAAGCCCGCTGGCTGGCCGCCTCGGGCAACAGAAGTACATCCAGGCCATTCGTGACGGCTTCATCGCCGCGCTGCCCTTCATGATCGTCGGCAGCTTCATGCTGGTCTTCATCTTCCCCCCCTTCTCGCAAGAGACCCAGTGGGGCTTCGCCCGGGCCTGGCTCGATTTTGCCAGCACCTATCAGGCCCAGTTGCTGTTGCCGTTCCAGCTCAGCATGGGGTTGATGACCCTGTTCATCTCGGTGGGAATAGGCGCCAGCCTGGCCCGCCAGAACGGGCTGGACCCCGTCACCACCGGCCTGCTCTGCCTGATGGCCTTCATGCTGGTGGCCGCGCCGGTCAAGGATGGCACCATGTCCATGCAGTATTTCTCCGGTCAGGGGATCTTCACCGCGCTGATCACCGCCATCTATGCGGCCGAGGTCTATGCCTTCCTCAAGAAGCACAACATCACCATCAAGTTGCCGCCTCAGGTGCCGACCGGTGTGGCCCGCTCTTTCGAGGTGCTGATCCCGGTGCTGGTGATCATCCTGACCCTGCACCCGCTCAATCTGTTGCTGGAGAGTGCCACCGGCATGATAGTGCCCGAGGCCATCATGGCGCTGATCAAACCCCTGGTCGCCGCCTCCGACTCCCTGCCCGCCATGCTGCTGGCCGTCTTGCTGTGCCAGATCCTCTGGTTCGCCGGGATCCACGGCGCCCTCATCGTCACCGGGATCATGAACCCGTTCTGGATGGCCAACCTGGCCAACAACCAGGCCGCCATGGCCGCAGGTGAAGCCCTGCCCCACATCTTCCTGCAAGGCTTCTGGGATCACTACCTGCTGATCGGCGGCGTCGGTTCCACCCTGCCCCTGGCCTTCCTGCTGCTGCGCAGCAAGGCAGCCCACCTGAGATCCATCGGCAAGATGGGGGTGGTACCCGGCCTGTTCAACATCAACGAGCCCATCCTGTTTGGTGCGCCCATCGTGATGAACCCGGTGTTCTTCCTGCCCTTCATCCTGGTGCCCATGATCAACGCCACCCTGGCCTGGTTCGCCCTGGATCTGGGTCTGGTCGAGCGAGTGGTCTCCCTCACTCCCTGGACGACACCGGCGCCGATAGGTGCCTCCTGGGCCGCCAACTGGGCCATCAGCCCGGCCCTGATGTGCATTCTCTGCATGTGCAGCGCCGCCGTCATGTATTACCCCTTCCTCAAGGCCTATGAGCGCGGTCTGCTCAAGCAGGAAGAGGAGACCGAGGAGGCAGAGAAGGCCTTCACCGGTGACGTCACCATGGCAACCCGAGCCACCCGTTAATCCCATCGCCAACCGGCCGCCATCGTGGCGGCCACACAGGAGAATCACCATGCAGTACCGTTTCCCCGACACCTTCTGGTGGGGCAGTGCCTCATCCGCCCCTCAGGCCGAAGGCGCCAGCCTGCAAGGGGGCAAGGCTCCGACCATCTGGGATCACTGGTTCGCCACGTCGCCGAGCCGCTTCCACCAGCAAGTGGGTCCGGCCGACACCTCCACCTTCTACCAGCACTTTCGCGATGACATCGCCCTGATGGCGCAGATTGGCCACAACAGCTTTCGCACCTCCATCTCCTGGGCCCGGCTGCTGCCCGAAGGGCGCGGGGAGCCCAACCCGGAGGCGGTGCGCTTCTACCACGCCATGCTCGACGAGCTACTGGCGAACGGCATCACTCCCTTCATCAACCTGTTCCACTTCGACATGCCCATGAGCATGCAGGCGCTGGGGGGCTGGGAGAGCCGGGAGGTGGTCGACGCCTTCGCCGAGTTCGCCGCCACCTGCTTCCAACTGTTCGGGGGCAAGGTGAAGCACTGGTTCACCTTCAACGAGCCGATCGTGCCGGTGGAGGGGGGTTACCTCTACGACTTCCACTACCCGAACGTGGTGGACTTTCGCCGGGCCGCCACCGTGGCGTACCACACCATGCTGGCCCACGCCAAGGCGGTGCAGGCTTATCGCAGTCAGGGCCAGGATGGCCAGATCGGCATCATCCTCAACCTGACCCCCTCCTATCCGCGCTCCCAGCACCCGGCGGATCTGAAGGCGGCCAACATCGCCGATCTGATGTTCAACCGCAGCTTCCTGGATCCGGCGGTCAAGGGCGAATTTCCAGCCGAGCTGGTGGCGCTGCTGCGTGAATACGATCAACTGCCGGTCTGCGAGCCGGGCGATCGCGCGCTGCTGGCCGCCGGCAAGGTGGACTTGCTCGGGGTCAACTACTACCAGCCGCGCCGGGTCAAGGCCCGCAGCAACGCGGTCAACCCCGCCAGCCCCTTCATGCCCGAGTGGTTCTTCGATTACTACGAGATGCCGGGACGCAAGATGAACCCGCACCGGGGCTGGGAGATTTACGAACAGGGCATCTACGACATCCTGGTCAACCTGCGTGACCACTACGGCAACATTCCCTGCTTCATCTCCGAGAACGGTATGGGGGTCGAGGGGGAGGAGAAGTTCCTCGGCGAGGATGGCCAGATCCAGGATGACTACCGCATCGCCTTCGTCAGCGACCACCTGCGCTGGGTACACAAGGGAATAGGCGAGGGGTGTCAGTGCCTGGGCTATCACCTGTGGACCTTCATCGACAACTGGTCGTGGAGCAATGCCTACAAGAACCGCTATGGCTTCGTTCGCCTCGATCTCGCCAGCGGCGAGCGCCGCATCAAGAAGAGTGGCGAATGGTTCGCCGACGTATCGCGCAACGGTGGCTTCTGAGCCCGCAACCGACCAACCACAAGGAATCACGACATGTTTGATCTCGAAGAAACCGTCATGGGCATCATCATCAATGCCGGCCAGTCCCGCAGCCTCTGCTACGAGGCGCTGCGCTGCGCCAAGCAGGGCCAGTTCACCGAGGCCGACGATCTGCTCAAGCAGGCCACAGAGGCGGCCAACGCCGCCCACGCGGTGCAGACCAAGCTGATCGAGGCGGATCAGGGAGAGGGCAAGATCCCGGTCACCCTGGTGCTGGTGCACGCCCAGGATCACCTGATGACCTCCATGCTGGCCAAGGAGCTGGTGGTCGAGCTCATCGAACTCTATCGCCGTCAGGCGGCCTGATCGGAAAGGAGCAGTGGCATGTTACGACTGGGACTGGATATCGGCGGCACCAAGATGGAGGGGCTGTTGCTCGATGGCAGCGGCAACGAGCTGTGCCGGCGCCGCATCGCAACCCCGCAGCAGGGTTACGCCACCTTCATCGAGGTGGTGACCGGGTTTATCCGCGGCTTTGCCGAGGAGGCCGGCGCCCCCTTTAGCATCGGTATTGGCTTGCCCGGGGCGGTGCGTTCCGACAACGGTTGCATCAAGAACGCCAACTGCCTGTTCCTCAATGGCCATCCGCTCAAGGCCGATCTCGAGGCCGCCCTCGGCCAGCCGGTGTGGATGGCTAACGATGCGGACTGCTTCGCGCTGTCCGAGGCCATGGATGGGGCCGGCAGCGGCGCCAACCTGGTGTTCGGGGTCATCCTCGGCACCGGCTGTGGCGGTGGCATAGTAGCGCACCAGCGCCTGCTGGTGGGCCCCAACGCCATCAGCGGCGAGTGGGGTCACAACCCGCTGCCGGGTTACGACCCACAGCGGGATGGTCCGGCCCAGCCCTGTTACTGCGGACGCAGCAATTGCATCGAGCGCTTCGTCTCGGGCACAGGGTTTGCGGGGCGTTTCGTCGAGCGCCACGGCCGCAGCCTGTCGCCGAAGGGGATCCTGATGGCGGCCGCGGAGGGGGATGGCGAGGCCCAGGCCCACTACGAGCACTTCCTCCATGCGCTGGGGCGCAGTCTGGCGAGCGTCATCAACCTGCTGGATCCGGACGTCATCGTCTTCGGCGGAGGCCTCTCCAACATAGCGCGTCTCTACGACGATCTGCCGGCGGCCATCACTCCCTGGCTGTTCACCGACCGCTGCCTGACGAGGCTGCTGCCTGCGCGGCACGGTGACAGCAGCGGGGTGCGGGGCGCGGCCTGGTTGCCTACCCCCTGATCTGACTCTCTCACCACAGTACCCATACACGGTGCCGGCAGCACCGTGGGGCCGCCTCTTGCCTGCGGCGGCCCGCACCAGGGCTGCCGGGGCCTTTTTTACCACGATAGGACGTTACAAAAAGGAAGAGCAAAGATGGAAAATATGCACAAAGTCATGCCCCTTTCCCTGTTGACCCTGGCCATGCTCAGCACCCCGGCGTTGGCAGACAAGTATGACTTCGCCATGCACGGCTATGTCCGCTCCGGCATCCTGGCCAACCAGGACGGCAACCGGGTCGACTCCGTCGGCCTGATGCCGGACGGCAAATGGCGTCTTGGCAACGAAGACAACACCAAGCTCGAGCTGATCCCCCAGGTGACCCTGACCTCGGACGCAGGCCCGATCGCCAAGATCCAGGCCAACCTCACTCACGAGACCGATTGCACGTCTGACTGGAACTGCGTCGATGATGACGGTCACGATATCCAGGTGCGTGAAGCCTTCGCCCAGATGACCAATCTCGACTTCGCCCCTGAGGTGGTGTTCTGGGCCGGCAAGCGTTACAGCAGCTCCAATACCTCCAGCCACCAATATGACTGGGAGTACATCCAGTACAACGGTACCGGCGGCGGCGCCGACAACATCGATCTCGGCTTCGCCAAGTTTGACGTCGGTGTCTACGCCTTCACCCCGAGCGACGAGGGCAAGCGCTACCCCAAGGACGCGGATGATCAGGGCTACCCGGACGACTACTCCCTCAATCTCTGGTTCAAGAAGATCGGCGGCGGTCCCATCGACCTGCAACTGGTCGCCCACCACATGAACCAGAACGAGGGTAACGCCTGGAAGGAGAGCGCCGAGAAGGGCTATGGCGTGACCGGTATCTACAACTTCGACGGCTTCTACGGCCTGACCGGCGGTTACTCCCGCTTCGTGGCCCAGCTCGGCAAAGGCCTGGCGGCCGGGGACTCTCTCGGCAAGAACGGCTGGGGCTGGTCCAACCTGGATGACACCCAATCCTGGCGCCTGGTGCTCGACGGTCTGGCCTCCCTTGGCAACGGCTGGGATGTCTCCACCTTCGCCTTCTATCAAAAAGACAAGAACTACCGCTGGTGGACCGGTGATGACAGCGGTTGGGGTCGCTCCATGTGGGTGGCGGGCGTGCGCCCCATGCAGCAGATCACCAAGCACTTCGCCATGCAGTATGAGGTCGGCTACGAGTACCTCGACGACGACAACTACAAGGGCGCCGACGGCAAGGGCAAGGGGGGCATGACCAAGGCGACCATAGCGCCGACCCTGACCTTCGACTCCGGCTTCTGGAGCCGCCCGCAGCTGCGCCTGTTCGCCACCTACGCCAAGTGGGACAGCGGTGTCGCCGACGCCATCGACGGCAATTACAACTGGGACACCAGCACCCTCTCCGCCGGCGCCTATTCGCGCAGCGGCAAGACGGACACCTGGAACTTCGGTGTCCAGGGCGAAGTGTGGTTCTAAGGAGAACGACCATGAAACGCATATTACTCAATACCTTGAGCACCTGTGTGCTGTCGGCCCTGGCCGGCAGTGCCCTGGCGGCCGGATCGCAGTTTGATCACTTCATCACCCGTCAGGGCGCCGCCCTGATGGATGGCAAGCAGGCATTTCGCTTCGCCGGCATTCATGCCCCCGAGCTGCACCGCATCGAAGACGATGCCCGCGGCGTCTGCAAGGCCGACTCGCGCGGCTGGGGTCAGTACTTCAAGTGGCCGACCGCCGAGGAGCAGGCCAACTGGATCAAGGCGATCGTCCAGACGGGGACCAAGGCCCAGCGCGTCTACGTCTTGTCGGTGCAGCAGGAGAACGATCAGGCCTGCGAGCGTGAGACCCATATTCTGGCGCCGACCACTCCGGATGGCATGCCCGTGCTGAACGAAAAAGCCATGGTGGTCTATGACAACATGATTGCCGAGGCCGACAAGCAGGGCTTGCGCCTCATCCTGCCCTTCATCGATCACTGGTGGTGGTGGGGGGGGCGCGAGCAGTTGGCGGCCTTCTACAAGGAGTCGGCCGATGACTTCTACAAGACCTCGAGCAAGACCTACAAGGCCTATCAGGACATCATCCGCCAGGTGATCACCCGCAAGAACACCATTACCGGTCGTCACTACTATGACGAGAAGGCGATCATGGCCTGGGAGACCGGCAACGAGCTGGAGCACACCAACGAGGCCTTCCTGACCCAAACCGCGGCCTGGATCAAGCGGTTCGCTCCGCATCAGCTGGTCATCGATGGCACCTACAAGAAGATCAATGAGTTCTCCCTCAAGGATCCGAACGTCGACATCATCAGCAACCACTATTACACCAACGCCGGCAACAACCACCCGGATCAGGTGAAGAAGGATCTGACCGCCATCGCTGGCAAGAAGGTCTATCTGGTGGGCGAGTTCGGCCTGCTCGATCATCAGGAGCTGAACAACATCATGCAATCCATCGTCCACACCGAGGTGGACGGCGCCAAGGCGGTGGGGGGACTGATCTGGGGCTTCCGGGGTCATCGCCACGACGGTGGCTTCTACTGGCACAAGGAGTACACGGGGCACTACAGCTACCACCTGCCCGGTTTCCCGCTGGAGGGCAAGGCCAACCAGGAGGTGGACGTGGTCAACCTGGTACGCCGGGCCTCGGCCCAGATGGCGGGTCTGGACGAAGCCCCGGCCCTGCCGGTACCTGATGCCCCGCTGCTGCGCGATACCGAGTCGCCGTTTGCCATCAACTGGATGGGGGCGCCGGTGGGACGTGCCTATGACGTCGAGCGTGCCACCTCCGCCGAGGGTCCCTGGACCCGGGTCGGCAAGGATGTCTCGGACGGCATCAACGAATGGGATCCGAGCAAGATGAGCCTGTTTAGCGACGACTACAGTGCGCTCAAACTGGGCCAGACCTACTACTACCGGGTGGTCGCCAAGAACGAGTCTGGGGTATCCCGGCCCTCCAACGTCATCGCGGTCAAGCACACCCAGCAGAACCTGGCGCCCGTGGTCGGCGCGGGCAAGGACCTTGCCACGACCGTGGATCAGGGCGTCTTGCTGAGCGCCAGCTGGCGTGACGACCAGCTGCCGACCCCGCAGGTCAAGGCGGGTTGGCGCAGCACAGGGGCCCTCGAGGCCAGGTTCTGTCACGCCGACCAGGCTGAAACCCGTGCCTGGTTCCCCCAGGCCGGCGAGTACGAGCTGACCTTCAGCGCCGATGACGGCCTCGAACAGAGTGCCAAATCCATCAAGGTGCAGGTGGGGGAGGCCAAGGGCGAGTTGCCGGCCAGCTACTGCGCGTTCAGCTCCGCCGAACTCACTGCCAAGGAGGGGCTGCTTAACGTGGTCAAGAGCGCCGAGAACCAGTTGGAAGTGGCGGCAGATGGTTTTGCCGGCCCGTTCGCCAGCGAGGGCGACAAGATCAGTTGGAGCGTCGAGGCACCCTGGTCAGGAACCTTCAACCTGCAGTTGCACTTCAACGGCAAGTGGGGCGGCAAAAAGAACAGCGTGGTCATCAATGGCAGCGACAGCTACCCGATCGAGTTCCCGCAGACCGACGAGGCCGGTCAGGTGCAGGTGATCCCGGTACAGCTCAAGCAGGGCAAGAACGAGATCAGCTTCGGCAAGTTCGCCGGTGACTGGGGCTATATGTTCGTGAAGTCCGTCAAGGTGGTGGCTGAATAAGCACAGATGGGCTGTGCCTTGTGCATAGCCCATATTCAACGCTATTTCATTCAATCAAGAGAAGGTGTCTGATGCGCCCTATTTTTATCGGTCATGAAAAGCATTGTTGTACGGTTGATATAAATGACGGGGTTGTCTTTCACATGACCAGGAATATAGCAGCAGGACCGTCTCTATTAGGGAGAGTAAGATGAAAAAGCATATGTTGCTCGGCGCCCTCTGGTGGGCATTACCGGCCTTCGCCATGCAGGCGATGGCGGCGGATTATCTGCTCGAACAGTCGGCCAAGGAAGGCCAGCTCAATGTGGTTGCCAGCGCCAAGGATCAACTGGCCATCGACGATGACGGCTTTCTCGGCCCGTTCGCCAGCGAAGGGGACAAGGTGACCTGGACGGTAGAGGTGCCCAAGGCAGGTGAATACCAGTTACACCTCTTCTTCAACGCCAAGTGGGGCGGCAAGAAGAATACCCTGGTGGTCAACGGCGGTGAGCCGCAGCAACTCGACTTCCCTCAGACCAGTGATACAGGTCAGAACAAGGTGATCCCGGTTACCTTGCAGGAAGGCAAGAACAGCATCAGTTTTGGCAAGTCCCCCAATGACTGGGGTTATATGTTTGTCAAATCCATCAAAATAGCAACAAATTAATATTCCGCACTGGCTGCGCCGCAATGGCGCAGCCCATTCTATTTTCCTGTTAACTCTCGGTGAGAATAGACGGACCATTATTATTTCTGAGCGCTGGTGCTTGTTTGTATCACTCAGAATAATGCGCAGCGGTTAATTTACTTTTTACGTGACAATGACATTTGCCGTATCACTGTCAGTGATAATGGGATGGCCGCTTATTTCATGGAAATACAAGAAGGATGTCAACGTGAAGAAAAAAACAATCATCGCCGCCATGTTGCTGGGGTGTAGTGCCGCGCCCGCGCTGTTGCTGAGCACCCCGGCCCTGGCCGCGACCACTTACCCGACCTGCGCCTCGGCGGCCAGCGATCCGGATGGCGACGGCTGGGGCTGGGAGAATGGGCAGAGCTGTCAGGTGGCGACCGGCTCGGGTGGCTCGACCACCTATCCGACCTGTGCCTCGTCCGCCAGTGACCCGGATGGCGACGGCTGGGGCTGGGAGAACAACCAGAGCTGCAAGGTGGCGGACGGCAGCGGTGGTGGCTCAATCCCATCGACGTCGGGCCAGATGTATGTGAAGGATGGCCAGCTCTACTCCGCCAACGGCCAGCGCTTCGTTGCCCGC
The DNA here is from genome assembly GCF_050266975.1 of Aeromonas sobria. Classification (GTDB taxonomy): domain Bacteria; phylum Pseudomonadota; class Gammaproteobacteria; order Enterobacterales; family Aeromonadaceae; genus Aeromonas; species Aeromonas sobria_B. The sequence continues at coordinate 49,924 of NZ_JBKISU010000004.1, read as the reverse complement.
GGCATCAATTTGCAATATGGCGACAACCCGGGCGCGGCCTTCGCCGCCATCACGCCGATCGCCGATACCGGTGCCAACATAGTGCGGCTGCAACTGCGCAAGTTCACCACGGCGCAGGAGCTGCGCCGTGCGCTCGATGCCATCGTCGCGCGCAACATGGTCGCCATGCCCATGTATTGGGAGAGTGACGTGACCTGCCAGAGCAACCCACAGCCGCTGCAAAGCGCCGTCAGCACGCTCTGGCTCGGCAGTTGGAAGGCGGTGATGCAGGATGCCAGGTACCAGGGCAAGATCCTGCTCAATATTGCCAACGAGTGGGGAGAGGACACCAACCATTACGCGGACTTCGTCACGACCTACAAGAGTCTCATCAAGCAGCTGCGCGACGGCGGCTACACCATGCCGTTGGTGATCGATGGGGCCCACTGCGGCCAGTATGTGCAGAGCTTCCTCGGTGGCCGCGGTAGCGCGTTGCTGGGTGCCGACCCGCAGCAGAACCTGATCTTCTCCCTGCACGCCTACCACTGGTTGTGGGACACCACGGCCGAGATCGACACCGCCATCGCCCAGATGAAGGGGCAGCGCCTGGCTTTCCTGTTCGGCGAGTTCGGCGACAAGCGCTTCCAGGCGCCCTACAACGTCGATCACTACCACCTGCTGAGCAAGTCCCAGAGCGAGTCTGTGGGCTGGATCGCCTGGTCCTGGAAGGGAAATGGGGCAGGGGAAGAAGAGGTGCTCGACATGTCCTACGACTACGGCAGCATGGATCTCTCGCCTCGAGGCAATGACATCGTATTTGGTGAGGATGGCATTCGTCAGACGGCGTCTCCACTGCAATAAAACCTGGCTCACGGGGCGGGAGTCTGGAGGTTCCCGCCTCGTTGGGGGCATGGTAGGATGCAACCTGTTGTAAACCGGTTACCGGAAGTGAAACCATGGCCAATATTACCGACGTGTCTCGCCTTGCGAATGTATCTAAAGCCACCGTCTCCCGCGTCATGAGCGGCTCGCGCGGTGTGCGTGAAGAGAGTCGATTGGCCGTGCTGCAGGCCGCCGAACAGCTGAACTTTCGCCCCAATGCCACGGCCCGCTCCCTGGCGACCCAGGCGACGGATTGCGTCGGCATCATCCTCTCCCCCCAGCTAGGCAACCGTCTGGCCTGCATGCTGCCGTTGCTGGAAGGGGCGTTGGCCAAGGCGGGCAAGAGCATGCTGGTGCGCTTTGCCGACGAGGCGCAACAGCAGCAGCAGGCGGTGGACGAACTGCTGGGTGGTCGTTGCGATGGTGTGCTGGTGCTCGGCGCCAAACAGTCGCTGGAACAGGATGAGCGCCTGGTCCAGCTGGACGGGGTGAGCGAGACGGACAATCTCAATCTCTGCTATGACCTGACCTTTGCCACCGAGAGTGCCTGCCGCTTCCTGCTCGGCAAGGGTCATCGCCAACTGGTGCTGATGCTTGACGACAAGCTATCGCCCGCGGGAAAAAGTGCCATTCAAGGCTATCAACAGGCTCTGCAACAGCAGTCCCTGCCCTATAACAGCCAGCTGGTGATCGATGGCACCGACAACCAGCAGGCGCTGCTCGGCTTGCTCAACCGCTATCTCCCCTTTACCGCGCTGGTGGTGCAGCAGGATGCCCAGGCCGCCGATGCCATGCGTTTGCTGCGCGAATTCAACCTCAATATTCCCCAGGATGTGTCTGTCATCAGCCTGGAAGGATCGGCGCTGGCGAGTCAGTTGACCCCCACTCTGACCTGTATCGAGTACCCGAGCGAGCGGCTGGCCCAGGAGAGTGTGCGGATGTTGCAGGCCCAACTGAAGCAGAGCCTGCGCCCTGTCGATGAGCAGTTGAAGTTCCATGGTCGTCTTGTGGTGCGCGAGTCCGTGGTGGCACGCTAGGGCTTGACCTTGCCGGAGGCGGCAGCGTTAGGCTGACTGCATATCAACAGAGGAGAGAGCCCATGACCATCGAACTCACCGTATCCGGCATGTCTTGCGGCGGCTGCGCCGCCAGCCTGCAAAAGGCCCTGCTGGCCCAGCCTGCGGTCAGCACCGCCACTGTCGACTTTGCCAGCGGCAAGGCCGTCATCGAGAGTGAACTGAGCAAGGCAGAGCTGATCGCCCTGATCCAGGCCCAGGGTTTTGGGGGGAGTTAAATCATCTCTATAGAGGTATAAATCAGGTTAAAGTTCTGTACTCAGCTGTTTTTTGGTGAGAGTCATCACAAACCACCGCAACAGAAAGCGCAAACTTGCTGCAATTTTTATCATCCAGAAGGATTTGCAGCATGACCCTACCGATCCGCAAGACCCTGATCGCCGCCGTACTCGGCCTGACCCTCTCCCCCCTGGCCATGGCGCTGCCGCAGGTGCATATACTGGCCACCGGCGGCACCATCGCCGGGGCGGGCCAGTCCGCCACCCAGTCCAACTACGAGGCGGGCAAGGTGGCCATCGAGACCCTGATCGCCGCCGTGCCCGAGATGAAGAACCTGGCCGAGGTGCAGGGGGAGCAGGTGGTGAAGATCGGCTCCCAGGACATGAACGACGAGGTGTGGCTCACGCTGGCCAAGCGGGTCAACGCGCTACTGGCCAAGGATGACGTGGACGGCATCGTCATCACCCACGGCACCGACACCATGGAAGAGACCGCCTACTTCCTCAATCTCACCGTCAAGAGCGACAAGCCGGTGGTGCTGGTGGGCGCCATGCGCCCCTCCACCGCCATGAGCGCCGACGGCCCCATGAACCTCTACAACGCCGTGGTCACCGCCTCCGATCCCGCCTCCAGGGGGCGCGGGGTCATGGTGGCCATGAACGACACCGTGCTCGATGCCCGCGACGTCACCAAGACCAGCACCACGGGGGTACAGACCTTCGCCTCCCCGAACTTCGGCCCGCTCGGCTACATCCACAACGGCAAGATTGACTATCAGCGCAGCCCTGCCCGCCAGCACACCAGCCAGACCCCGTTCGACGTGAGCAAGCTCGACACGCTGCCCCAGGTCGGCATCGTCTACAGCTACGCCAACGCCTCGGATCTGCCGGCCAAGGCCCTGGTGGAGGCCAGGTTTGACGGCATCGTCAGCGCCGGGGTGGGCAACGGCAACCTCTACCACAGCCTGTTCGAAACCCTGGCCCAGGCGAGCAAGGACGGCATTCGGGTGGTGCGCTCCGCCCGCGTGCCGACCGGTGCCACCACCCTGGATGCGGAGATCGACGACGCCAAGTACGGCTTCGTCGCCGCCGAAACTCTCAACCCGCAGAAGGCGCGCATCCTCTTGATGCTCTCCCTGACCCAGAGCAAGGATCCGGCCCAGATCCAGCGCTGGTTCCAGCAGTTCTGAGGCGCGGCTGAGAATGAGCGGGGGGCCTGGTGCCCCCCTTGTCATTTCTTGCGCCTTGGCACACCCCTTGCTTTGACCTGACTACTGTCCACAATGATCTGGCAAGGGTGAACGATGAAACGGTGGATCCAACATTTTTACCAACTGAACCGCCTCAACTGGCTCATGGTCTGGCTGCTGCTGTGCTGCAGCATCATATTGCTGTTTCCGACCGGGCTGATGAAGGGGGCCGTGAGTGTCTGGGCCGACCAGCACGCCGCCTGGCTCGGGGTCGGCATGTTGATTGCCATCTCCTATTTCTGCAGCCAGGGCATGTTGATCGCCTGGGAGTGGATCTGTGACGAGTGGCAGTCGCGCAAGCAGAAGGGGCAGCTCTCCCGAATGATCACCTTCCTCGATTTCAACGAGAAGGCGGTGCTGCGCGAGTTCGTGCTGCAGCGTAAAAGCGTCATAAACCTGCCGATCACCGAGCCCGCCGTCAAAAACCTGATAGACGCCGGGGTGCTCACCTACGCCTATGGCAAACCGGCACGGGACAAGGATGACGAGAACCAGATCCGCGCCCTGATGATTGCCCTGCCGGCCCGCCCCCTGCTCACCTACAAGGTGCTGGGCCTGTCCCGTGGCAAGATGAGCGACGAGCAGGTGGAGCAGATCATGAACGCCAGGCCCAAGTTCGCCCAGAAGAGCCTGCAACGCTGAGTCGGCTCAAGCCAGCAAAAAGGCGCCAGATTGGCGCCTTTTTCGTGTCCGTTCGGCGCAAAGTTTATTGGGTGCGCGCCTTGAGGTAGCCGGCGTAATCCGGGATCTGCACCTGGAACGCCTGATTCATGTGGGGGCTGTCCATGATGAAGTCCGCCGTCGCCTCATTGGTGGCGACCGGGATGTTCCAGACCGCGGCCAGGCGCAGCAGTGCCTTCACGTCCGGATCATGGGGCACGGCATTGAGGGGATCCCAGAAGAAGATCAGCACGTCTATCTTGCCCTCTGCAATCAGGGCGCCGAGCTGTTGATCTCCGCCCATGGGGCCGGAGAAGAGGCAGGTGATCGGCAGCTGAGCCGCCTTGCCAAGCAGGCTGCCGGTGGTGCCGGTCGCGTAGAGGTGATGGAGCTTGAGCGCCTCCTTGCGGCGGCCAACCCAGTCGAGCAGGGCTGTCTTCATGTTGTCGTGGGCCACCAGGGCTACCCGCTTGTGGGGCGCCATCTCTCTGGCTATCTGTTCCATGGTCGTATCCGGGTCAAAAAGGAAAGAGGCCTATCCTAATCGAAAGCGCGGCTCCCTGCCTATCGGCGCGCCATATCTGTGATCCGGGTGAAACTTGGGCGCCCTGCCATGAAAAAGACCCGCCGTAGCGGGTCTGGACAGGAGCGGGGGTGGCACAGACTCCGGGGTCAGGAGCCGTGATGGAGCTGGGACTGCTGATAATTCTCCAGGCCGATGCGGCCGATGAGATCGAGCTGGGTCTCCAGCCAGTCCACGTGCTCCTCTTCGTCCTCGAGAATATCCTGAAACAGATCCCGGCTGACGTAGTCGTGCTTGGATTCGGCATATGAGATGGCGCTCTTCAGATCCGGGATGGCATCCATCTCCAGGGAGAGATCGCAGCGCAGCATCTCTTCCACCGTCTCGCCGATGCGCAGCTTGCCGAGATCCTGCAAGTTGGGCAACCCCTCCAGAAACAGGATGCGCTTGACCAGCTCGTCCGCGTGCTTCATCTCGTCGATGGACTCGTGGTACTCCTTGTGTCCCAGGGCCTTGAGGCCCCAGTCATCATAGATGCGGGCATGCAGGAAATACTGATTGATGGCGACCAGCTCGTTGGCCAGTACCTTGTTCAAGTGCGCGATAATCTTGGTATCACCTTTCATCGTCAATCCTCCTTGCTGGATCCGTCAAGCTTAGACCAGGAAGAGGACAACAACAGGGCGTGCGGGCAGGAGCCCGCTTGGAAGGAGAGGGGCGAGGGGCCTCAGGCCACTTCGTAGTAGCGGGGCGCCTTGTCGAGCTCGGCCTTGATGATCGCCTTGGCCATGGGCAGACACTTGCCACACTGGCTGCCCAGTCCCAGCTCCTGCTTGAGCTGGCGCAACTCGCCTTTGCCTGCCTGTACCGCCTGACGTATCTGGGTATCGGTAATGCCGCGGCACAAACAAACGTACATATTCACACCTCATGTTGGGATAGGCTGAAATCTAAATGAGAATGGTTCTCCATGCAAATAACGATTGGGAATAAGCAGCCCCCCTTGCCAGCCCTCAGCCCCTTGGGGACAATGTTCCTTCATCACGGAGGTGCCATGTTCAAGACCCTGTTCAAGTCCCTGTTTGGTGGCGACACCCCCGCCGCCCCTCAGGTCACGCCGACCGAATATGCCGGCTATCTCATCTACCCCGAGCCCATGGCCGAGGGGGGTCAGTATCGGCTGGCCGGACGCATCACCAAAGAGATAGCAGGGGTGCTGCACAGCCACAGATTCATCCGCTCCGACCTGTTCGCCAACCCGGCCGATGCCGAGCGTTTCATGGTGCAGAAGGCGCACACCTTCATCGATCAGATGGGGGACAAGATGTTCGAGCCTAGATCCGGTCAGGGCGCATGAAGGCACTGCGCCAGGGGCTGCGCGAAGCCGGGGAGCGGCGCCTCGTCTGGCTGGAGGGGAGCGAGTCCGAGACCATGGTGGCGGCGCAGAGCTGGCTCTGTGGCGACATCTTCTGGCTCGGCGAGGGGCCGGCGGAGTATGCACCCCAGCCCGCCGCCAAGGCGCTGCGCCGGCTCGGTCAGGAGTGCGACACCCTGGTCTTCAATGGTTTCAGCGGCTTTCATCCCGATGCCTTCGGCGCCTTGGCGGGCACCCTGCGTGCCGGTGGCCTGCTGATCCTGCTGACCCCGCCTCGCGCCGAGTGGCCCGGCTTTGCGGATCCCGATAGGCTGCGGCTGGTCTCCACCCCGGAGGAGCTGCCACGGGCAGGCCATGGCTTCATCGCCCGCCTGGCGCGCCTCTTGCCCAATGATCCCGCCCTCTCCCTCACCCTGGCAGAAGGCAGAGAAACCTGGCAGCCGATCCGGGCCGAGTGCCCGGTGACGGAGGATCAAGGGAGAGCCATCTCGGCCATCGAGCAGATGCTGCACGGCCATCGTCGTCGCCCCCTGGTGCTGTGCGCCGACCGCGGTCGCGGCAAGAGCGCGGCGCTCGGGCTGGCCGCGGCCGCCCTGCTGCGAAACAATCCCGGGCTGCGCATCGCCGTCACGGCGCCCGCTAGGGCCACGGTGGCCAGCCTGTTCGAACATGCCGGGCCCGAGTCTGAGGGGCTGGGGTTCTTCTCCCCCCTGCAACTGCTGCAGGAGGCGATCCCTTGCGATCTGCTGCTCGTTGATGAGGCCGCCGCCATTCCCACCCCCTTGCTCGAGGCCATGCTGGCCCGCTATGGCCGCATCGTCTTCGCCACCACAGAGCATGGCTATGAGGGGACGGGGCGTGGCTTTCATCTGCGCTTCAAGGCTCACCTCGACCGGCAGACCCCGGGATGGCAGGAGTTGCGCCTGAGCGAGCCCATACGCTGGCGTGCCGGCTGCCCGCTGGAGGCTCTGGTGTTTCGCCTGCTGGGGCTGGACGCCCGGGTGCGGGCCCCGGTGGCGCCCTCGGCGCCGCGGCGGCGCCAGATCAGCCAGCAGGCCCTGGCCGGGGACGAGGCGCTGCTCGGCCAGGTATTCGGTCTGCTGGTGCTGGCGCACTACCAGACCAGCCCGAGCGATCTGCGCATCCTGCTGGAGAGCCCGGATCTCGATATTCATCTGCTGGAGCAAGAGGATAACCTGGTCGGGGTGGCCCTGGTGGCGCGGGAGGGGAGGATCCCCGCCGAGCTGGCCGAGGCCATCTGGGCGGGACGGCGGCGACCGCGGGGTCAGCTGCTGCCGCAATCCCTGCTGGCCCATGGCGGCCTGCGGGAAGCCGGCGCGCCCGGCTATGCCAGGGTGCTGCGCATCGCCGTGCATCCGGCGCTGCACAGGCAGGGGCTGGGTAGCCGCCTGCTGGAGGCGCTCATCGACCATTACGCCGGGGCCGGGTGCGACTATCTGGGGGCCGCCTTCTCCGCCACGGCGGATCTGCTGCCGTTCTGGCGCAAGGCCGGGTTGCGAGCCCTGCGCATCGGCCTGCAACGGGATGCCGCCAGCGGTAGCCATGCCGCCCTGCTGCTGCGGGCCCTGCGCCCCGAGCGGGAAGCCGAGCTGGGCCGTTGGCACGAGCGTTTTCGCCGCCAGTTGCCGACGCTGCTGGCGGGGACGCTGCGCGAGCTGGATCCCGAGCTGGTGTGGCTGTGCCTGGCGCCCCTCGAGGGGGAGGCAATGGAGAAGGGAGAAGGGGAGTGTCTGGCGCGATTCGATTGGGATGAGCTGAGCTGTTTTGCCCATCAGCACAAGCCGTTCGAGCTGTGCCAGCCGAGCCTGCAGCGCTGGCTGGCGACCAACCTGGCCAGGCTGGGAATGCTGACCCGGGAGGAGCGGGCCCTGCTCATCGCCAGCATCTGGCAATATGCCAGCTGGGATCTGCTGGCCCGCCGCCTGGGAGTCAGTGGTAAACCGGCCCTGATCAAGGCGTTGCGCGCCCTGATGGTCCGGCTGTTGTAAGACGTTACACAGACGAAAGAGGCGCCCTGAGGCGCCTCTTTGCTTTCTGGTGGTCAGCGGGAGCTGGCGGCCTCGATCGCCGGCACCCGGTTCACCGCCTTGCCGAGATAGGCGAGGGTGATGGTCACTATGATGCAGGTGAAGCTGAGCCACATGTAGGGCAGGTAGTCGAGGGTGGCCACCCCCAGCACCCCGGCCATGAAGATGCCGTTGTCGCTCCAGGGCACCATGCCGCAGGTGAGGGTGCCGCCGAACTCGGCGTTGCGGGAGAGGTTCTTGCGCGCCAGTCCCAGTCGGTCGTAGTTCTTGGCCATGATCTTGGGGGTCAGGATCAGCGACACATACATGGCGGAGCCGAACACGTTGGCCAGGAAGGCGGTGCCTATGGTGTGGCTGGTCAGGCTGCCGATGCTGTTGATGCGTTTCTCGAAGGCGTTGGCGATCACTTCCAGTATGCCCACCTTCTCCAGCAGGCCGCCGAAGCCCAGCCCGAAGATGATGACGGCCACCGAGCCCAGCATGGACTCCATGCCGCCACGGCCCAGGATGTTGTCGATGAAGTCGACGCCTGAGGTGATGGCGAACGGACTGTAGGCCGAGTGCATCGCCTTGACCGGATCCATGCCCTGGAAGGCGATGGCCCAGACCAGGCCCAGCAGGGCGCCGAAGCTGATCACCGGGAAGGCGGGCTTGCGGTTGGCCAGGAGGCCCAGTACCAGCACCACGGGCACGATCGCCAGCGGAGTGATGTTGAACTGGCTGTCGAGGGCCGCCATCACCAGGTTGACCTGCTCCAGGCTGACGTTGCCGGCGTACTGCATGCCGACCACGGTGAACAGGGCGGCGGTGATGATGTAAGAGAACAGGCTGATGGGCAGCATCCCCTTGATGTGCTCCACCACGTCGACGTTGGACATGGTCGAGGCCAGCACCACGGAGTCGGAGAGGGGGGAGAGCTTGTCACCGAAGTAGACGCCGGAGAGCACGGCACCGGCGACCAGGGGGGCAGGGACGCCCAGGCTGTGGCCTATCCCCATCATGGCGATGCCGGCGGTGGCGGCGGAACCCCAGGAGGTGCCGGTGGCCAGGGAGGTGAGGGAGCAGATGATCAGGGTCGCCAGCAGGAAGATGGAGGGATGTATCACCTTGAGGCCGAAGTAGATGATGCTGGGGACTATGCCGCCCGCGATCCAGGTGCCCACCAGGGCGCCAACGGAGATCAGTATCAGGATGGCTCCCATCCCCTTGGCGACGCCATCGACGGCGGCCTGCTCCAGGGATTTGTAATCATGGCCGAGCCGGATGCCGAGCCCCATGATGACGAACCAGGCGATGAACAACGCCAACTGGATCGGCAGGTTGAGCACACTGGTGAACGAGAAGGCCAGAGCCAGGAAAACGGCCAGGCAGGCAAATACCTGGGACATACCAGGTAATCGGATGTGGTGTTGCTGGTCTTGTTGGTCTTGCTGGTTTTGCATAGATGCTCCCTAAACTTCTTGCTCGCCAAGGTTGGCGCATCCCGAGGGGCACGCCAAATGAGGCGGCAATCTACCACAGACGCCTCCCCGAGAATTCAAACCAACCAAGCATTTTTGAAGGTCTAGTTTAAAAATTTATACAAAATTTGACTTTTGTAGCACTTTTTAGCCGATTGTCCTGAGACCCCAGTGAGCAATAGGGATAGATAGGGGTTGCATAGAGTTAACTGTCAAATAATAATGATTATTATTTGATATCTGGGGATGACAGATGAATTGGTTATACCGACTCGTCCTGCTGCTCGCGCTGGGGGGGGTGGGGCTCTGGGGTCATGACAAGGAGTACGGGCTCTGGAGCCTGGGCTTCATTCTCGCCGCCTGGATCATGCAGGAGCCCAGGCTCAGGCCCGCGCTGATCCTGCTGCCGGTCGCCGGCTTGACCGGGGTGGTGGCCCTGCTGTGGCAGGATCCCTGGCTCTAGTCGCGATTGGCCGAGCTGGTGACCCGCTCCAGCGCATTGGCCAGCGCCAGATCTACCTCCAGCGCCATGGCCTCGCGTCTGGCCTGGTCGAGGAAATAGAACATGTCCACATCGTGGCGGATATAGTGGGCGGGGAGCTGGTTGAGGGTCAGGCAGCCGAGGTCGGCCAGCTCGCTCTCGCTCAGGCGCTGGGCCAGTCCCTGGCGCTGGATGGCCTTGCCGACCAGCTGTTCGTAGAAGTTGTGGATCTCTGGGCTGAGTCTCATGATGGGTCTCCTTGACCTGGTTGGGGCAAGGATAGTCAGCCGGGGGCAAATACAAAAGGCCCGACACTGTCGTGACGGGCCTTTTGCAAGAATGAATGGTGCGAAGAGAGGGACTCGAACCCTCACATCCGTGGGACACTAACACCTGAAGCTAGCGCGTCTACCAATTCCGCCACCTTCGCACACTGATTTTCTCCAGCGAGTTTTAAATGCGGTTGGAGCGCATTTTCTGTTTTGACATGTCAGAAACATGGTGCGAAGAGAGGGACTCGAACCCTCACACCCGGGGGGCACTAACACCTGAAGCTAGCGCGTCTACCAATTCCGCCACCTTCGCACATCGGGTTTCCAGTCTGGATTTACATGCTGTCTGGAGAAAGCATGGTGCGAAGAGAGGGACTCGAACCCTCACATCCGTGGGACACTAACACCTGAAGCTAGCGCGTCTACCAATTCCGCCACCTTCGCACATTGTGTTACCAGTTTTGATTGACATGCTGTCTGGAGAAGCATGGTGCGAAGAGAGGGACTCGAACCCTCACACCCGGGGGGCACTAACACCTGAAGCTAGCGCGTCTACCAATTCCGCCACCTTCGCACATTCGGTCATCAATCTTATTTTACATGCCATTGATGAAGCATGTTGCAGTATGGTGCGAAGAGAGGGACTCGAACCCTCACATCCGTGGGACACTAACACCTGAAGCTAGCGCGTCTACCAATTCCGCCACCTTCGCATCACTGCGGACGGGGATTCTATAGAGTTTTGGGGGGGCGTCAACAGCAGAAGCGGACTTTTTTCGCCCTTGACCACGAAAGCCGTGTCAAGGGCGCAAAACTTCAGCAATTGTCGGGTGAGGCGTGCCTCAGCGGCCGAGGGCGTCCCGATACATCTGCACGTACTGGGCGACCGAGTCGGGCCAGTCGAAGCGGGTCTGCATGGCGGTGTGTTGCACCCGGGCAAAGCGCTCGGGGTCTTGCAGGCAATAGAGCAGGCTGCGGCGCATGGCATCGAGCAGGCCATTGGCGGTGGGATCCGTGAAGCAGAAGCCGGTGGCTTGCTCGGCGGCATCCCAGTCCACGACCGTATCCTTGAGGCCGCCCACCGCCCGCACCAGGGGCAGGGTGCCATAGGCCAGGCTGTACATCTGGTTGAGGCCGCAGGGCTCGAACAGGGAGGGCATCAGGAAGAGGTCGGCCCCCGCCTCCACCAGATGGGCCAGCCGGTCGTCATAGGTATTGATGAAGGCGAGCCGGGTCGGGAAGCGGGCGGCCAGGGCTTGCAACTGGGCGGCCAGGGTGGGATCGCCCGAGCCGACGATCACCAGCTGCACCTTGTGGCGCAGGAAGGATTCGAGGGCGGGGATCAGCAGGTGTACCCCCTTCTGTTCGGTCAGGCGGCACACCATGCCATAGATGGGGTCGTCGCTGACCGGCAGGCCGGCATCCTGTTGCAGCCGGGCGCGGCACAGCCGCTTGCCGCTCAAGTCCTGGGCGCTGTAGTTGGCAGGCAGGTGAGGGTCGGTGGCCGGATCCCAGTCCTGATAGTCGCAACCGTTGAGGATGCCGCGCAGATCCGCCGCCCGCTGCTGGAACACGCTGGCCAGGCCGTGGGCGCCGAGGTGGGTCAGCAGCTCGCTGGCATAGTTGGGGCTGACGGCATTGATCTTGTCGGCGTAGAGCACGCCGCACTTGAGCAGGTTGATGTGGCCGTAATCATGGGCCACCCGCTGCTCGTAGTGACTGATTTCGGGCACGGCACCGAATTGTCCCCGATCGAACACGCCCTGAAAGGCGGCGTTGTGAATGCTGATGACGCTGCGGGTGTGGGCGAAGAAGGGGTTGTGGGCGTGCCGGGTCTTGAGCAACAGTGGCAGCAGGCCTGTGTGCCAGTCGTTGCAGTGCACTATGTCCGGGGCGAAGCCGAGCTGCTCGGTGGCATGCAGGGCGGCGGCGGCCAGGAAGGCGAATCGTTCGCCGTTGTCACCATAGGCCTGGTTGAATTCGGCATAGGGCTGGGCCCGCTCGAAGTAGCGGGGGCAGTCGATGAGGTAGACGGGGAAACCGTCCAGTTCCAGCTGATACAGGCGGTAGCCGATATCTTCCTGCCCGGCCGGGGTCGGCAGCCAGCGCGAGGCCAGCAGTCTGGCCTCGTCTCGTCGCTTCATGGTCTGGTAGAAGGGCAGTATGATGCGCACGTCATGGCCCTGCTGGGCCAGGTAGCGCGGCAGCGCACGGGCCACATCCGCCAGTCCGCCAGTCTTGATCAGCCCCTCGACTTCGGAGGCAACAAATAGAATTTTTAACGGGTCAATAGCCAACTCTCGCTCCCCTGGGGATCACGACGATTCCCCCTTCAGAGACAGTGAACCTTTCCCTGTCATGGGCCAGATTCTCACCGATCACGGTGCCAGGTGCAATTTCAACGTTTTTATCTATGATGGCGCGACGGATCGTGCAGCCCTCGCCTATCTTCACATCCCCCAGCAAGACGGACTCGCTGATGTGGCTGCAGGGGCCTATGTTGCAGCGAAAACCGAGCACGGATCGCTGGATCTGGCTGCCCTGGATGAAGCTGCCCCCCGAGATGAGGGAGTTGGCGATCTTCACCTTGCACTGGTCGGTGTCGACGAAGGTGGCGGGGGGGAGCGGCGGGTAGTGGGTGTGCAGCGGCCACTTGCGGTTGTAGAGGGAGAAGGGGGGGTTGTCGGCCACCAGATCCATGTGGGTTTGCCAGTAGCCATCCAGGGTGCCCACGTCGCGCCAGTAGACGTTCGGTCCCTCCCCCGGGATCACGTTGGTGCTGTAGTCATAGACATAGACGGGGGCGCGGGGGAAGAGGTGCGGAATGATGTCCTTGCCAAAGTCATGGCTCGACTCCTCGTTCGCCCCATCCCGCTTGAGTTCGCGGTAGAGGGCTTCGGTCTCGAAGATGTAGTTGCCCATGGAGACCAGGGCTTGACTGGGATCCCCGGGGATGTGTTTGGGGTGCTTGGGCTTCTCTTCGAAGCCTATCATGCGTCCCTCGTCGTCCACCTCGATCACCCCGAAGGCGCTTGCCTCCTCGATGGGCATGCGCAGGGCCGCCACCGTCAGGGCCGCCGCCTTCTGCTTGTGGAAGCTGACCATCTGGCTCACGTCCATCTTGTAGATGTGATCCGAGCCGAAGATGCAGACATGTTCCGGATCCGAGATCTCGATGAAGCGCAGGTTCTGGTAGATGGCATCGGCGGTGCCGTCGTACCAGCGCTTGCCCATCCGCATCTGGGCCGGGATGGGGTCGATGAAGCGATCCGTGATGCCGACTATGTTCCAGCCCTTCTTCATGTGCAGATAGAGGGACTGGGACTTGAACTGGGTCAACACATAAATCCGCAGGAAGTCGGCGTTGACGAAGTTGTTGAGCACGAAGTCGATGAGGCGGTAGCTGCCACCGAACGGAACGGACGGCTTGCTGCGGGTGGTGGTCAGCGGTTGCAGTCGGGTGCCTTCGCCGCCCGCCAGTATCATAGTGAGTATCCCAGCCATGGTCTCTTTACGCTCCGAAGTCGATGTGAAAAGGTTTTCAGTGTACTGCAAAAAAACACCCCTAAAGGGGTGTTTTACGTCTTGCGGATACCATAACAGATTCCAAGCGAGACTCTATACAAGTTTTGTGACAGCCGTTAGCGCTGGCTGCGATACACCCTGAACTTGTTGTCCATCGCCCGGATCTCGGTCTGTTTGAAGACGGCTTCCAGTATAGGCTGATACCGCAAAAAGGCATTGGCCACTATGGTCAGGGCGCCACGGCCGTTGAGGTGGCGGGGCGCCTCGGCCAGGAAGGTCTCGGTGGCGGCGTAGTGGGTCTTGAGCCCGGCATGAAACGGCGGGTTGGAGACGATCTGATCGAAGCTGCCCGGCAGATCCGAGTAGACATCCGAGGCCAGCACTGTGCCCGTCAGGCCATTGGCCGCCAGGGTGCGGCGGCTGGACGCCAGCGCCAGGGCGTTGATATCGACCAGGGTGACCTCGAGCCCGGGATTGCGCTTGGCCAGCACGGAACCAATGACGCCGGCGCCGCAGCCAAAGTCGAGCAGGCTGCCGCTCAGGGGGGGCAGGCTGGCGAGCAGCATCTGGCTGCCGAGATCCAGCTCGCTGGCGCTGAAGACCCCGGGCAGGGCTTGTACCGTCAGTTGTGTGTCACCCAGCCGGCACTGATACTGGCTGAACCAGTCATCGAGCCGGAAGGCGGGGACGGCCTGGCTCAACTCGCCATGATAGAGGGAACAGCGCCTGGCTGAGTCGCGTTTGACGGGCTTGCCGCCATAGGGTGCCATCAGCTTGTCGGCGCCATTGATGCCACCCCGGTTGTCGCCGGCGAGGAAGATATCCGCCCCCGCCAGCAGCAGGGGCGTCATCATGGCCAGCAGAAACTGGGCCTCGGCCTTGGCCTTGGGCATCAGCAGCAGCAGGGCGTCGAAGCGGGGTTCCCCCTCCAGCTCATGACCGAAGACGATGCGTTCTCCCAGCGCCTCCCCCTGCCCCCGAAAGTAGCTGTAATCCGTGGTGAATACCGTCAGATCGCGGACTATCCCGGCCAGTTCCCTGGGGTACTCATCTTCCAGTGCCCCGCACACCAGCAGGTGCTTGCCCTCGAACAGGGCTTGATTACGTTCCAGCATCTGGCTGACGGCACTCAGGGGATGACTCATGACTCTCTCCGGGGATTGGTGGCCGGCCATTATACATGGCCGCTTTCGCCTTGACATTTATGCCGGGTTCCAGAAAGATGCCCGAACACTTATTTTTCCTCAGGGATGGCGTAATGCGGTTCAACGCGTTGAAACGAAAGCATAAAAAGAGCTCAAAACTTGGGCCTGCTGGCGTGCGCGCGTAACCCTCTCACCACCCTGAGATGTTTAAAACCCCGCTGCGCACCTCGTAGCGGGGTTTTTTGTTGATGTCGAGAGTCGACGGAGAAGGAGATTCCATGTTTCAAGGTTCGATCGTTGCGCTGATCACCCCCTTTCGTGATGGCCAACTGGATGAGGCGGCATTGCTGCGTCTGGTGGAGTGGCATATCGAGCAGGGCACCCACGGCATAGTGCCGGTAGGGACCACGGGGGAGAGCCCCACCCTGAGCCACGATGAGCATTGCCGTGTGGTCGAGCTGGTGGTCAAGCAGGTGGCGGGCCGGGTGCCCGTGATCGCCGGCGCCGGCTCCAACAACCCGGTGGAGGCCATCGAATATACCCGCTTCGCCGAACAGGCCGGTGCGGATGGCACCCTGCACGTGGCCGGTTACTACAACCGTCCGAACCAGGAGGGGCTCTACCATCACTTCAAGGCGGTCCATGACGCCACCACCAAGCCCATCATCGTCTACAACATTCCGCCGCGGGCCATCGTCGATGTCCAGCCGGCGACCCTGGCCCGGCTCGCCGAGCTGCCCCGCATCGCCGGCGTCAAGGATGCCACCGGCGATCTGGCCCGTCCCTGGACCGAGCGCCAGCTGATCAAGAAGCCGTTCGCCTGGCTCTCGGGCGAGGATGCGACCGCCGTGGCCTACAACATAGGCGGCGGCCAGGGCTGCATCTCAGTGACCGCCAACGTGGCGCCCAAGCTGCTGGCTGAGGTGCAGAACCTGACCCTGGCCGGCGAGTGGCAGGCCGCCCGCGAGCTGCAGGACAGGCTGATCCCGCTGCATCAGGCCATGTTTGCCGAGCCCAGCCCGGCCGGGGCCAAGTATGCGGTTTCCCTGCTCGGCCTGTGCAGCGAGGAGTGCCGCCTGCCGGTGATGCCCCTTTGCGAGGCGACCAAGCAGCGGATCCGGGATGCCATGGTGACCCTGAACCTCATCTGATGGCGAAAAAGTGGGCTCTGGATCGACCTTTTCACCGTTAATCGAGTCAATATACCCCGTGCTATATATACTGCCCGGGTTCAGTTGAGGATGATTGACATGCTGGAATGGGATCCGGAGCACTTCACCAGCTTTGAGCACCTCTGCGAGGTGACGCTGGCGACCATCAGGGAAAAGACCGAGGCAGACCGTATCTATCTGTGGCTGAACAAGCCTCAGCGGGAGCTGTTCGCCTTCGATCCCGAGCATGGCCTGGTTGCCATGGTGCCCGACCATGCCGGCAGACTGGGGTTGCCCATTCCCTTCATCGAGCAGGCGCTGACCAAGGGCCAGCTGCTCATCGAGCTGATGAGTGACGCCGGGGGCTGGCAGGAGTCGGTGGAGGCGCCGCCGACCCAGCTGAGGGCCTGCTTTCCCCTCAAGCGCCAGCAGGGGCTCAAGGGGGGTGTCTATCTGGAAACCCGCCGTCGGCTCGATCGCCTCACCCCCCGTCAGAAGCAGGGCATCCAGCTGCTGATGCACTACCTCGCCGCCGAGCTGGAGAGCCGGATGCTGAGCAACCTGGTCAGCCAGGAGCGCAGCGAGCGGCTCACCACCCAGGACTCCCTCGCCCGGAGCCAGGCATTGCAGCAATCCTTCCTCGATCTGCTGCAGTCCCTGCACCAGGTTGGCGTCCATCTCTCTGGTTGTCGCGGCGAGTCGGAGCTGCTGCACGATGCCGTCATGCTGGCGCGCAGTTCATTGCAGTTCGATCGGGTCGCCATCTTCCTGATCGACGCCGAATTCACCACCATGCAGGGCAGTTGGGGCACCAACGAGGCGGGAGAGATCACGGACGAGCGTCACTTCGTCAGCCCGATCCCGTCCCACCCCGTGGTGCAGGAGGCCCTGCGCCGCAAGGATTATGTACTGGTGCTCGAGGATGCCCCTCTCTATTACGAGCAGCAGGAGGTGGGCCGTGGCTGGAACGCCATGGTCTCCCTGTGGGACGGTGACACCCCCATCGGTTGGATAGCCGCCGACAACCTGCTCCAGCGCCGGCCCATCAAGACCTACCATGGCGAGATCTTCAAGCAGTTTGCCGCCATGCTCTCCCAGCTGCTGATCCGTCAGCGCAACCACGCCGCCCTCGAGCTGTTCAACCGGGATCTGGAGGAGCGGGTCGCCGCCCGCACCCGGCTGCTGGCCGAAACCAACGAGGCGCTGGCGCAGGCGAATCAGGCACTGGAGCAGGCCAACCAGCAGCTCGCCCTGCTCTCCATGGAGGATCCCCTCACCCGCATCGCCAATCGCCGCCAATGGGATCTGACCCTGGCGCGGGAGTGGGAGGCGGCTCGACGTCAGCAGGGCCTGCTGGCGGTGCTGATGATAGATGTCGATGAGTTCAAGGCTTACAACGACCATTTCGGTCACAGCAAGGGGGATCTCTGCCTGCGCCAGGTCGCCCAGCTGCTGCAGGAGTGCGAGCGGCGCCGCACCAACCTGGTGGCCCGCTATGGGGGCGAGGAGTTCGTGATCCTGCTGTGCAATCCCCAGCCCGGTGAGGCGGAGTTCCTCTGCCAGCGGATCCACCACCAGCTGGCCCGGCTCGCCATTCCCCACCCCGCCTCCCGGGTCAAGGCCCACCTCACGGTCAGCATCGGCTTCAGCTATCGGGCGCCGGATCAGGAGATGCAATGGGAGCAGTTGCTCGAGCAGGCGGATCAGGGACTCTATCTCGCCAAGTCGGCGGGACGGGCCTGCAGCCGGAGCTTCGATCCCCATGACTTGCCCACCGAGCATATCTCGATCGCCTAGATGATGGCCCAGCGCCAATCAAGCCTGGCCTGGTGGGCAGCCTTGGCCGCATCACACATCCAACCCCTTGCGTGGCGACGGCCGGGCCCTGGCATCTGACGCCACCAGCCGCCAGTGCGGCGCACATTTTGACCGCCCAGGCCATGGCCTCTTGCCGGCGGGCTGCTAGAATGGGGCTCCTTTTTTCGATGTGACAGAGCCCATGACCCTCTCCCGATATCAAGGCCTGGTCTTCGACCTGGACGGTACCTTGGTCGATTCCATGCCGCTGCACCTGGCGGCCTGGGAGCATGCCTCCCGCGAGTTCGGCTTCGCGTTTGACGCCGACTGGTTTTACGAGCTGGGGGGCATGCCCAGCCGCAAGATAGCCCTGCTGGTGGCCGAGCATCAGCGCATCGCCCTCGATCCCCTGGCGGTGACCCGCTGCAAGACGGATCACTATGTGGCGAACCTGCACAAGGCGACCGTCTTCCCCGCCATGCTCGAGCTGGTGCAGCGCTACCATGGCCGCATCCCCATGGGGGTGGGCACGGGGTCGCCCAGGGTCAATGCCGAGGCCGTGCTGCGCAATACCGGCCTTGATCGCTACTTCCCCGTGGTGGTGACCGCGGACGACGTGACCCGGCACAAGCCCAATCCGGATACCTTCCTGCTGGTGGCCGAGCGGCTGGGGGTCGCTCCTGGCGGTTGTCTGGTGTTCGAGGATACCGGCATAGGGCTGGCCGCCGCCGAGGCGGCCGGCATGGCGTCATGCCTCATCAAGGATGGCGTGCCCGGCAATCTGCCGGATTAAACCGCTGCCCCCGGCGCAGGCCGGGGCAGCCAGGCAAGTGGCGCGGCCATGGCGGAGGGGATCTGGAGGAGAAGGGTCACTCCCGGCGGGACAAGCTGATGGGGAGTGAACCTCTGTCGGCGGCCTGTGGCCAGGCGCCAGATGCAGGAGAAGAGCCCGAGAGGCGGGCTCGCTGGCAAGGCGGCTTACTGCTCGCTGCTGCCGCCCTGGTCGTTGTTGTCGTAGCGGCCGGGGGCGCCATGGGGGCGCGGCGCCATGGAGACACGGGGCTTGCGGGCACGCTGGATGTTGACCTGGGGGCGACCCGAGTGCATGGCGATGGTGGAGATCTTGGCCTTGTAGACCAGTTGCTGATTGCCATGGGCATCGGTCAGCAAGACGCTGTACTGGTCGAAGCCACTGATGGTGCCTTCCAGCTTGATGCCGCTCACCAGGAAGATAGCGACCTGACTGCGGTTCTTGCGCAGCCAGTTGAGGGCAGAATCTTGCCCGTTCCCGAGGGAGAAGGCCTGCTCAATGGTGGCGTAGCTGGGGGATTCGGTTGTCATAAATTATTGTCCCGCGGAAAAAAAGTGGCGTTTGATTGTGCTAAATGGCCACTGGCTTGTCAAAGTCATTCTATCGCGGCCCCATCGATGGGGTGAGATAGGGGCTGGTGGCCCGGACGCCCTGCTGCGATAATCGTGGCTTCATGGCCAAAGTTGGCCCCAAACAGAGATGTCGAATTGCCTGCTAGCTCCCCATTGTCACCCTATCGCCACGATCCGACCGCCTGTGAAGAGTGCGATCTGTTGGCCCCTGCCACCCTGCTGGCGCCGGGAGAGGCCCGTCATTGCGAGCGATGCGGTCATGTGCTGACCCGCAATCTGCCGGATCAGGCGCGCCGTCCCATCGCCTATGGCATGGCGGCCATCGTCATGTTCGTGCTCGCCAACAGCTTCACCTTCATGTCGTTCTCCGCCAAGGGCCTGGGCCAGGAGATGACCTTCCTGCAGTGCATCACCACCCTGGTGGAGGAGGGCTACCTGTTCCTCGGCGCCGTGCTCAGCCTGACCCTGATCGGCCTGCCCTTGGTCTACCTGGGCTCCATCATGCTGGTGCTGTGGCGCCTCGACAAACACATGCACGACAAGGCGCTGCGATCTCTCAGCCGCCTGCTGTGCCGGATCCAGCCCTGGCTGATGGTGGACGTGTTTCTCATCGGCGTCCTCATCTCCCTGGTCAAGCTGATGGGCATGGCCGACATCAAGATGGGGCTCTCCTTCTGGGCCTTCGTTGGCTACACCCTGCTGTTGATCAAGACCATCTCCTCCCTGGACAGGCGCTGGCTGTGGCAGCGCCTGTTCGGGCCGACCGAGGCGCGCGAGCTGGATCCCGGCATGGGGGCCCGGGAGGCCGGCCTGGTCAACTGCCACCTCTGCGGCGCCCTGGGCGAGCAGGGCCAGCACAGCTGCCGGCGCTGCGGCGCCTACCTGCACAGCCGCAAGCCGGGGGGGCTGGCGCGCACCTGGGCCCTGCTGATCACCTCGGCCATCCTCTATATCCCGGCCAACCTCTATCCCATCATGGATACCGTCTTTCTCGGCGATACCAGCCCCTCCACCATCCTGGGGGGGGTGGTGCTGCTCTGGTCCATGGGTTCCTACCCCATCGCCGCCGTCATCTTCATCGCCAGCGTGGTGGTGCCCCTGGCCAAGATACTGGCGCTGTTCTGGCTCTGTTATCGGGTGCAGTGCGGGGACGGCGCCTCGCCGCTGGGCAAGCTCAAGCTCTATCGCATGACGGAATTTGTCGGCCGCTGGTCGATGATCGACGTGTTCGTGGTGGCCATACTGGCCGGCCTCATCCGCCTCGACAACCTGATGACCATCTATCCGGGTCCCGCCGCCGTCGCCTTCTCCGGTGTGGTGCTGATCACCATGGTGGCGGCCATGAGTTTCGATTCCCGTCTTATCTGGGATTTACAACAAGGAGAGCGCGAACGTGAGTGAGCGTAAGACAGTAAAACAGGCCGGCTCTGACTTGCTCGGTTCGGCGGCGGCCATCTGGCTGGTGCCCATGGTGGCCCTGCTGATCGGCGTCTGGATGCTGTTTCAGCATTGGTATTCACAGGGGCCCAGCATCCAGCTGACCGTGGCCACGGCCGAGGGCATAGTGGCGGGCAAGACGGTGATCCGCTCCCGTGAGGTCGACGTGGGCCGTATCGAGACGGTGGAGCTGAGCGACGATTACAGCCATGCCGTCATCACGGCGCGTCTCTCCAACAACGCGGCCAACATGCTCAAGGGCGACACCCAGTTCTGGGTGGTCAAGCCCAGGGTGGGTCGTGATGGGGTCTCGGGGCTCGGCACCCTGTTATCGGGCGCCTATATCGAGCTCTCTCCGGGCAAGCAGGGCAAGGCCAAGAGCCGCTACGCCATTCTCGACAAGCCGCCCCTGGCCTCCCTCTCGGCCAAGGGGCTCAGGCTGACCCTGCTCAGCCGGGAGACCCGCTCCCTCAGCATCGGCTCGCCGATCCAGTACCAGGGCTACACCATAGGCCAGGTAGAGGAGGTGAAGTTCCTGCCCGAGCGCAGCGAACTGGAGTACCAGATCTTCGTCAATGCTCCCTATGACGCCCTGATCACCAGCAACTCCCGCTTCTGGATGACGCCGGGCTTCGAGGCCTCCCTCACCAGTGAGGGGATGAAGGTGAAGATGGATTCGCTCGAGGGCTTGCTCGATGGCGGCATCACGGTCGGCCTGCCCGCCGGCTGGGTGGCGGGGGACGCGGTCAGCAACAGCGACACCTTTACCCTGTTCAAGGATCAGAGCAGCGTGCTGGCCGGTAGCCTGGATCAGTTCATCGATTATGTCTTCCTGTTTGATGCCAGCCTGGCCGGGCTGCATCCTGGGGCGGCGGTGGAGTATCGGGGCGTGCGGGTCGGCACAGTGGTGTCGGCCCCCTACCTGATCGATGACAAGGCGACCCAGATCTTCAAGAGCAAGGTGATCCCGGTATTGGCGCGGATCGAGGTACAGCGTCTCTCCCATCGTTATGCCAACGCCGAGCGTGAGCAGTGGCGCAAGCTGTTCAGCAAGCAGTTCCAGGAGGGGCTGAGGGCCACCCTCAAGACCGCCAGCCTGCTCACCGGGGGCAAGGTGATCGATCTCAACTTCTATCCGGATGCCCCCCGGTTTGTGGCGCACAAGATGGCCGGTTTCGAAGTCTTCCCCACCACCCAGGGCGGCCTGGATCAGATAGAGCGCAAGGTGAACCTCATCCTCGACAAGTTTGTCGACATGGACATGGAAACCACCCTGGCCCAGGTCAACAGCAGCCTGGCGAACCTGGACAAGACCATGAAGAACGTCAGCTCCCTCAGCGCCAATCTGGACAAGCTCACCAGCCAGCAGGCGACCCAGCAGCTGCCGGCCTCCCTCAACGCCAGCCTGCTCCAGCTCAAGGAGACGCTGCGCAGCTATGACGGCGCCTCCCAGACCAATCAGGAGCTGCGTCAGTCCGTGCAGTCTCTCAATCAGCTGATGCGTGAACTGCAGCCCCTGGTGCACTCCCTTAACGAACAGCCGAGCTCACTCATCTTCGATCGGGCCCGACCCAAGGATCCTGAACCCAAGCGAGGTACCCAATGAAACGACTCATCACGGCCCTGGCCCTGACCGGTCTGCTGGCCGGGTGCAGCAGCGCCCCGGCGCTGCACTACTACTCCCTGGATGCCGACGGTTCAGCCCAGGCGGCGCCCATCAGCCGCCCCCAGCACCAGCTGGTGCTGCATCCTGTCATCCTCTCGGATGAGCTGGACGCCAGCAAGCTGGTCTATCAGATGGAGGGCAAGGAGCTCTACTTCACCGAGTACCAGCGCTGGGCCGGCTCCCTCGATGGCCAGCTCAACCAGCTGACCCAAAATGGTCTCTCCGCCCGCCTGCCGGGCTGGGTGGTGCGTCAGGATGGGGCCCGTCAGGGGCCTGTGCTCACCATCAGGGTCCAGCGTTTTCAGGGACGCTTCGACGGCCGTGCCGTGCTGAGCGGGCGCTGGCGTCTGCTGGCCGAGGATGGCCGTGTGCTGCAAGATACCCCCTTCCACCTGGAGCGGGTGCTGCCAAGCGATGGCTACGGCACCCTGGTGAGCGAGCTTGGTCTGGGCTGGCAGCAGCTGCTCGACCAGATTGCCGCCGAGCTGCGCAAGGGGTGATGCACCGGCGCCAGCCTGGCCGAACGCGACCATGAAAAACGGGAGGCCAGGCCTCCCGTTGTTGTATGTCAGATGGGCCGCCGTTTACTGCGCCATCTCCGAGACCCCTTCCACCTTGACCTCGACCCGGCGATCCGGTGCCAGGCAGACGATCAGCTCGCGCTTGCTGCCGCTGGCGCAGCTGTCGCCGGTGACGGGGTTGCTCTCGCCCATGCCCTGTATTTGCACCTTGTCGGCAGGCAGTCCCTTGCCGACCAGGTAGTCGGCGACCGACCGGGCCCGTTGCTCGGACAGGGTCTGGTTGTAGCTATCCGAGCCGAGCCGGTCGGTATACCCCATGACGGTGGCCGTGCCGTCCGTCGGTCTGGCGGCCTCTATCTGGGAGTAGAGGGTATCCAGGGCCTGGCTGGCCTCGGGTTTGAGGGTCGCCTTGTTGAAGTCAAACAGCACGTCCGAGCTCAGGCTGAAGGTGTGCTCGACCGGTTGCGGCATGGGAGGAGGGGGCGGTACCACGGCCGGGGCCGGCGCCTCCTGGCCGAAGCGGTAGAGCATGCCGACCGAGAGCAGACCGTTGTCGAGCTCGACCCCGGTCTGGTCCATGCCCATGTCGCCAAGGGGGGTGGTGTACTGGTATTCGAAGCGGGCGGCCCAGTTGCGATCGATGGCGTATTCGGCGCCGAGGGCACCGACGAAGACGGCGCCGCGATCATGGTCCAGCTCCCGGCTGTCGGTCCAGGCGTAGCCGCCACCGAGCCGGCCATAAAGATCCAGGCTGTCGGCGACCGGGTAGCCCAGTTTCATGGTCAGCTGCGCCATCTGGGCACTCACGTCATCCTTGCCCTTCATGGTGGAGTCCAGCTTGTCGGTGGCCTCGTAGCGGTACTTGCCGAGCCAGTCGTAACCCAGCTCGAATCCGACGTTCTGATTGACCTGATAGCCGACGAAGGCACCGGCCCCCAGATCGTCATTATCTTCCTTGGTGATGTCGGCCGCGTCCTTGATGGCGTCATTGTGATCGACGCCATAGAAGTTGGACCAGCCCAGTTTGGCACCGGTATACCAGGTGTTGTCTTGTCCTGCCGCCTGGGCGTTTGCCGCCAGCAATCCAGAAACAATCAATGCAATCAATGACTTGTTCATATCGTGCCTCTGCAGTTTCATATGAAGGAAGCATGCCGTCATGGCCTTCCCTTTTTGGTCCGGCGGTCATGGCCGTAGGACGCATTAAAGTTAGTCGCTTTTGAAAAGGTTTCAACTAACTGAAATAACGATAGTTATTTTCCCATGGCAGCAGGGTGGGATTGAGGGGATATCGGGGACGGGCAAGGGCTGGCCCTTGCCCAGGGAGGAGGCGTCATCTGGGGATAAATTCGTACTGGCTTTCGATGAAGGCGCCGGCCCGCTCGCCGAGGGCGGCATGGACCACCCGGGTGGGATGGACCTGATCCCAATACATCTTGCCTTCGCAGTTCAGGGGGGCCGATTTGCGCATCATGGGGCTCGCCACCGCCTGGGCCAGCAGGGGGTTGCCGGCGATGGCGAGGCGCTCCGCGGGGGCGAAGGGGGCGAGCTGGTCGTCGCTCGCGGCGCTGCGGGCGCTGAACGGCTTCCAGACATAGCCACCGTCATAGCAGGCGTGCTCGGTGTCGCTCAGCCCGAAGTTCTGCGGCTCGCGCAGCATCTCGTCGAACTGCTTGTCGATGTCGAACAGGCGTACCAGGCCGGTGGGGGCGAGCTGGCGCGCCAGGTTTTGCAGCAGCGCGTTGTGGTAGCGGGAGACATGGCTGGCGGCCTCGACCACTTGCTGGCTGCGGGCCGAGGGGTTCTGACCCAGATCCGGCAGGTTGAACAGCAGTATCTGTTTGGCGCCATTTAGCACCAGGCGGTTGGCGGCATCGCTGATGGCATCGCGCACCCGCTTGGCATCCTGCTCCGTGTTCCAGCCGTAGGCCAGGTAGTCGTTGGCGCCGACCCAGAGGATCACCAGATCGTCCGGCTGGAGCGCATCCTTTTGCAGGAACTGGGTGATCTCGTAATCCAGGTTGTTGATCACCTGGTACTTGGGATGCCAGGAGATCTTGTTATAGGCCACGGCGGTGGCGCCGCCCTCGGCCTCATTGGCTATCTTCAGGCCGGGAAAATGGGTCGCCAGGTGCTCCAGCCAGACGGGACCGTTGGAGAAGCGCCCCTGGTGGTAAGGCGGGCTGGACGGCAGGTAACCGCGCATCTTGCCATACATCTTGCCGGTGTCGGACAGGCTGTCGCCGAACATGACGATGCGGGAAAAGGCGGGCGGCTCGGCCGCCTGGGCCGTCTGGGCCAGCAGACCCAGCAGGCAGACAAAACAGGCTCTTAACATGGAGTATCTCATCGGGCAGGGACTCGCCAGGGTTGCGAGTCATTTGAGGATGGTAACCCTGCCGAATTTGATCCAACAATCACCGTTTAGCCCGAAAGCGATTGCGCTCATGGCGGCTTCACCCAAATGGGTTGCTTCACGTTCGTTTCACGCTCCCCCTGACATCATGGGCCCATACCCCCACTGACGGGGTCATTGCTGAAACCACAGGAGCATGAAATGAACAAAGCAAAGGTAATTGGCCTGGTGGCCCTGATGTCCGTCTCTTCTTTCGCCATGGCGGCCTATACCGGCCCCCAGGAGCAGAACAAGGTCTCGGTCGCCCAGTTGAAAGACGTGGCAGATGATCAGTGGGTGACTCTGGAGGGTAAGCTGGTCAAGCATCTGGGCGGCGAGAATTATACCTTCCGCGATGACAGCGGCGAGGTGGAGGTGGAAGTGGACGAAGACGTGTGGCGCGGCACCGAAGTGGGCCCGAACGACCTGATCCGTATCCGCGGCGAAGTGGACCACAGCTGGAACAAGACCGAGGTCGAGGTGGAGCATCTGGAGAAGGTGGGGGCGACGCCCCAGAGCAAGGGTGGCTTTATCGCCAAGTAACCGACCGGTTCGGGCTGGAAAAACAGAGGGCGCTCCTGGAGCGCCCTCTTTGTCATCTTGGCCAGGATCAGCCGGCGCGCCTGATGCCGGCACGCTTGAACCCCTTCTCGGCCTGATTGACCTTGTAGAGGTAGCGACGGGCCTCCGCCTTGGGGTGCTGCTCGGTCAGGATCTGGTAGACGGCCTCGGGGGAGAGGCGGTTGATCATGCCGGGCGCGGCCTTGCGATCCCGGGAGAAGGTGTTGAGCACCCCGCCCGCGCCGCCATTGTAGGCGGAGATCACCGCGTAGCGCCGGGAGCGGGGATCCTCGATATTGGCCAGATAGACGGTCTGCAACAGGTGCAGGTAGGCGGTGCCCACGTCTATGTTGTAGGCCGGGTTGAACAGATCCTCCCGGGTGGGCTGGCCGTTCTTGCCCTTGACCCGCACGTAGACGTCCCGTCCCGCGGTGGCGGGGATCACCTGCATCAGGCCATAGGCGTTGGCGTGGCTGACCGCATAGGGGTTAAAGCTGCTCTCGGTCTTGATCACCGCATAGATGAGGCTCTCGGCGACCCCGTATTTGCGCGACGCCTCCCGTATGATGCTGGCGTACTTGTAGCCGCGCTTGTCCTCGTGGTTCGCCACCATGGGGATATCGACGTAGAAGATGTTGCGAATGCCCAGGGTGCGCTTCTTCATGGCGGTGCTGAGCAGGTAGTCGGCGTAGCGTTCGGCGCGCCAGTCGAAGCGGATCGGCTGACCCTGGTTGTCCAGCACCTGGCCATAGAGGAAGGGCTCGCCGCCGGGCAGTATCTCCCGATCCGAATAGAGGTCAACTTCCGCCGGATCATCCGGGGTCAGCAGTGTCTCTATGATGGCGCGGCGCAGGTGAGCCTTGGGATCCAGCCCGGAGACGGTCTCGACCATGATGTGGCCGCTGGAGAAGTCGATGTGGGCCCGGCTCTTGTATTCGTCCGTGTATTTGACGTAGTCAAACTTGCCCGCAAACAGCGCCTCCCGGCCCCATATCTCGTTCACGTTATGGGAGAGGGCGCTGATCATGTGCTCGAAGCCGCGCACATCCTTGCCATTGACCAGATCCTCATCCTTGTCGCCGCCGGGCTTGGGGCTGGATGAGCAGGCAAAAAGCAGCAAGGTGGCACACAGCAACCAAAAAATTCGGCCCATAGGATCCTCAAAAATGGGCGGTCAGGCCGCCCGTCACGCATCGGTTGCGAGCCGGCAGAGGCGTCGCCTCCTGGCTCACTGTACTGCTTGTCTGTGGTGGCCAGGCCCCCGGATGGGGACGGGCCCGGCTCACTCTAGGGTTTGGCGCCTGGTTACTGGCTGGGGGGGGGTGTAACCTTCGATGTCCACTTCACCCGCCTCGAACAGGTAGCTCACCATCTCCTTTTCCAGCAGCTGGCGATGCTCGACGTTCATCATGTTGAGCTTCTTCTCGTTGATCAGCATCACCTGCTTGCGTTGCCACTCGGTCCAGGCTTCCTTGCTGATGTTGTCGAAGATGCGCTTGCCGAGCTCACCCGGGTAGAGTTGGAAATCCAGGCCGGGGGCCTCTTTTTTCAGGCGTTGGCAAAATACGGTACGGCTCATGTTGACCTCTGTGGTTGCAAGTCGGGATAGCGCAGCAGGCGCGCGGTGGCGGCGGCCAGACCGACCTCGTCGGGATGGCACAAGTTATACCAGAGTCGGGTATCGGCTTCCATGAGCGAGGCGGGTGGCGGCGCCGTCAGCTCGATGAGCAGGGGGCGAATATCCAGGTGAAAGTGGCTGAAGGTATGGCGAAAACCGGCCAGTTCCCGATAGGGCTGTTCGCTCAGCCCCAGACGGCTCAGGCAGGCGGTGACGGCCTCCAGGCTGTCGACCTGGGGGAAGCAGTAGAGCCCGCCCCAGATCCCCTGGGGCGGGCGTTTTTCCAGCAGCAGCTGGTCGCCCTGGCGGATCATCAGCATGATGCCGCTGCGGGCCGGGATGCTCTTCTTGGGCTTGGAGTGGGGGTAGGCGGTGGGGTTGCCCTGCGACAGCCCCTGGCAATCGCTCTGCACCGGGCAGCGGTCACAGGCGGGCTTGCTGCGGGTGCAGACGGTGGCGCCCATGTCCATCATGGCCTGGTTGTAGTGGGCGACCCCGAGCCTTGGGGTGAGGCGGGTCGCCAGCTCCCAGAGATCGTGCTCCACCTGCTTCTGGCCGGGCCAGCCCGGCAGCGCCAGCCAGCGGGTCAGTACCCGCTTGACGTTGCCATCCAGGATGGCGTGGGGCTGGCCGAGGGAGAGGGAGAGCACGGCGCCCGCGGTGGAGCGTCCTATGCCGGGCAGGGCCATCACCTCCTCCAGCCGCTCCGGGAACAGGCCGCCATGGTCATCGCGGATCTGCCGGGCGGCCTTGTGCAGGTTGCGGGCGCGGGCGTAGTAGCCCAGGCCGGTCCAGTGGTGCAGCACCTCGTCGACGGGGGCATCGGCCAGGGCCAGCACATCGGGGAAGCGGGCCATGAAGCGCTCGTAGTAGGGGATCACGGTGGCGACCTGGGTCTGCTGCAACATGATCTCGGAGACCCAGACCCGGTAGGGGGTCTTCTCCTGCTGCCAGGGCAGGGTCTTGCGCCCATGGATCTGATACCAGTCGAGGATGCGGCTGGCGAAGGTGGCGTTGCTCGAATTGCTCACGTTGTGCTCATGTCAGGGATGAAAAGCCCAACCGGGTCATGCTCCAGGCCCCGGGTATCCGGGGCGACGGGTGGCGCAATTGACCCACATTGGCTCTCATCTTGTTGATTAAAAAGGGGAGCTCTCGGGCTCCCTCTCCACTCTTGTCATTCGGCCCGCCAATGGGGCTCGGTCGCCTCGGGATCAGCCCGGCCAGTCCTGCAGGGCCTTGAGGCTGACGGACTGGCCGCCCACCCCCAGCACTATGTAATCCTGGGCGATGGCCTGGAGCTGTACCCCGGGCGCCACCTCATTGCCCTCCCGCACCTCGCGGCCGTTGATCACCACGCTGCGCTTGGCCGGGTTGGAGGAGTAGAGGTGGGCCCCATAGGCGAGTCTTGGCACCTGCTGGCGCAGCTCGGGTGACAGGGCCGCGATGGGCATCACCTGGGGCGCGGCGGCGGGGCGACTGGGCTCGGGGGCCAGGGGCACGTTGTTGAGGGCGTTTTGCAGCAGCTGGGCGAGATCCTGGCTGTCCCTGGTCTGACTCGCCTGGGCCTGGGCCGGTTTGGGGATGACCACGGGCTCGGGCAGGGGCGGCGGCAGGGGGCGGGTGACCATGGCCCTGGGCTCGACCCGCATGAAGGGGGCCGTGACCCGCTCCTCGACCTCGACCCGCTCCTCGATGGGCTTGTTATGGAGCAGATGCCAACCGTAGTTGGCCGCCGCCCCCATGACGATGGCCAGGGGCACCAGCGCCCACCAGAGCCAGGGGCGATCGGTTTCTTCCTCCCGGCTGACTGGCAGGCCCATGGCGGGAATGTGGGGGGCATGCTGGGGCGCATCGGCCCGGCGCAGGGCCTTGAGCAGGGTCGACATCAGGCGGTCACTCCAGCAAACGAACGTAGGGGGCGGGGGCGAAACGGGCGCGGCATCAGGAGGCCTCCTCCAGCTTGGGCATGGGCTCGCCCGCCATCACGTTGAGGCGCAGCAGGGTATTGCTGCCGGCGATGCCGTCCGGGGTCAGCCCCTGCTCGCGCTGGAACTGCTGCAACTTGGCCTTGAGCTGTGCATCGAAGCGGCGCACCTTGCGCTCGGGCTGTTGCAGGGCGCGGCTCAGGGCCGTGTCGAGCCACTGCACCTGTTCGGCGCCGGCATTGCTGCCAATGAGGGCCACACCCCCCTTGGGCAGACGCCAGAGCAGGGTGTAGCTGCCGCCCCAGTTGTCTTCCAGCCACTGGCGCTCCACCTGCCAGCTCTGCTTGCCGATGAGCAGGGAGGCCTTGTCGGGCCCGAGCTGGGTGAGGGTGGCGTAGTAGAGGCCGCCCAGCTCGTCGTTCAGACTGACGAGGGCCGGGTATTGCAGGGCCTGGAGATCGGCCAGGGAGCCTTCGCCCTCCAGGCAGCGCAACCCGGCGCGGGGCGCGCTGTCGCAGCTGGCCTCCTCGCGGCTGGTCTGATAGCCCCACACCTTGTAGAGATTCTGCATGGCCACCTCGGGCTCCAAGGCCTGGTTGATGGCGCGGGTCAGCTGCTCCTGCTGCTCTGCGGTCTCATCGACCGTCACCGGCACCTCCACCTTGATGCGGGGGCGCTCGGGGAAGATGCCAGCCAGCTGCCAGCCCCACCAGCCGAGGGCGACCAGCAGGGCCCCCGCCAGGGCGACCGCCAGACCGGATTGCCAGCTCCCCTCGTCGCGGATGCCGCTCACCTCATAGGCGGCCACACTGATGTCCTTGTGGTTCACCTTGTGATTGGCGCGGGCGAAGGCACCGATCAGGGCGCGGTCGCAGATGAGGTTGACGAGGCGGGGAATGCCGCCGGAGAGCCGGTGCAAGGTGGCGATG
Organism: Aeromonas sobria; assembly: GCF_050266975.1. Classification (GTDB taxonomy): domain Bacteria; phylum Pseudomonadota; class Gammaproteobacteria; order Enterobacterales; family Aeromonadaceae; genus Aeromonas; species Aeromonas sobria_B. The sequence continues at coordinate 19,644 of NZ_JBKISU010000004.1, read as the reverse complement.
GCCTTGGGGGTGAAGATGGGTTGCACGCAGCCGGCCACCTGCAGGCGAAAGCGGACATAGGCATCGAGATCCCCGGCAGACAGGGGCAGCAGGTGGTAGCGGGCCGTGATGCGTTGGGCCAACTGGCGCAGCAAGGGCTGGCGCAGCATCTGCTGCAGCTCGGGCTGGCCTATCAGGATCACCTGCAGCAGCTTCTTCTCGTCGGTCTCCAGGTTGGTGAGCAGGCGCAACTGCTCCAGCACTCCGGGCAGCAGGTGCTGGGCCTCGTCGACCAGCACCACGCTGCGCTTGCCCGCCGCCAGATTGGCGAGCAGGTGATCGCGGATGAGGTCGAACAGGGTCTTGAGGCTGGCATCCTTGTCATAGGGGAGCTGGTACTCGTCACAGATGGCCGCCAGCAGATCCCGCTCGGTGAGGGAGGGGTTGAGGATGTAGGCGATCTCGGTGTCGGCGGGCAGCTGTTGCAGCAGGCAGCGGGACACAGTGGTCTTGCCGGTGCCCACCTCGCCGGTGAGCAGCACGAAGCCACCGCCATCTTGCAGGCCGTAATTGAGATGGGCGAGCGCCTCCCCGTGTCTCTCGCTCATGTAGAGATACTTGGGGTTGGGGGAGATGGAAAAGGGCGCTTCCGACAGACCGAAGAACTGTGTGTACATAAGGATCCATTCCATTGTGATGGCGGCAGGTTAAAGCCTCACCGGGGTTATGTCAAAGACCCGGAAACCCTATCTGGTGGGGTCATCGTACCCGGGGGGCAAAGCCGATATAATCGGGACTGGATCCATGAGGGGAGAGTCGATTTGCAGATCTATCTGGTAGGGGGGGCGATCCGGGATCGCCTGTTGGGGTTGCCCCAAGGCGATCAGGATCACCTGGTGGTGGGGGCGACCGTGGCCCAGATGCTGGCGCTGGGGTATAGCCAGGTCGGCCGCGACTTCCCCGTGTTTCTCCATCCCGAGACCCATGAGGAGTACGCCCTGGCGCGCACCGAACGCAAGCAGGGCCTGGGCTATACCGGTTTCGTCTGCCACGCGGCGCCGGATGTTACCCTGGAGCAGGACTTGCTGCGCCGGGATCTCACCATCAATGCCATCGCCGAGGATGAGCAGGGCAACCTCCATGACCCCTATGGCGGTCTGGCGGATCTCGAGTCGCGCCTGCTGCGCCACGTCTCCCCGGCGTTCAGTGAGGATCCCCTGCGCATCCTGCGGGTCGCCCGCTTCTCAGCCCGCTTCCACGGCCAGGGCTTCGTGGTGGCGCCCGAGACCCTGGGGCTGATGCGGGAGATGACCGCGGCCGGCGAGCTGGCCCACCTGACCCCGGAGCGGGTCTGGAAGGAGCTGGAAAAAGTGCTGATGGGGCCCACTCCGGCGGTCTTCTTCGAGGTGCTGCGCGAGTGCGGCGCCCTCAAGGCTCTCTTCCCCGAGCTCGACGCCCTGTTCGGGGTTCCGGCGCCCGCCAAGTGGCACCCGGAGATAGACACCGGCATCCACACCCTGATGGTGCTGGATCAGGCCTGCCAACGCTCCCCCGCGCTGGCGGTGCGCTTCGCCGCCCTGTGCCACGACTTTGGCAAGGGGCTGACCCCGCCCGCGTTCTGGCCCAGCCATCACGGCCATGGCCAGAAGGGACTGCCCCTCATCCGTGATTTCTGTGAGCGCTTCAAGGTGCCTGGGGAGTGCCGGGATCTGGCGCTCTTGGTGAGCGATCTGCACACCCATATCCACATCGCCTTCGAGCTCAAGCCGGCCACCCTGCTCAAGGTGTTCGACAAGGCGGATGCCTGGCGCAGGCCCGAGCGGTTCGCCCAGCTGCTGGACGCCTGCCGCGCCGACTTCCATGGCCGCACCGGCTTCGAGGAGCGGGTCTATGCCGAACCCGACTATGTGGCGGCGGCCCTGGCTGGTGCGCAGGCGGTGCCCGTGCAGGAGATAGTGGCGGCGGGGTTCAAGGGGGAGGAGATCCGCCAGCAGCTCGCCAAGCGGCGGCTCGATGCCATCAGCCGGGTGCGCGACGACTGGACCTTCCTCGGCGAGGAGTGACGCCGGTTCAGATAAAGAAAAGCCCGGGTCTGTGACCCGGGCTTTTTGCTGGCTGGCTTGGCCGCGTCAGGAGAAGCAGGCTTCCAGCACGTAGAAGATGACGATGGCCAGGATGGCGCCGGCGGGCAGGGTGATGACCCAGGAGACCACAATGTTGCGCAGCACCCCCAGATTCAGGGCCGCGATGCCGCGGGCCAGGCCAACGCCCATCACGGCACCGACCAGGGTCTGGGTGGTGGAGATGGGCAGACCCGTGCCGGAGGCGATGACCACGGTGGCGGCGGTCGCCAGCTGGGCGGCGAAGCCACGGCTCGGGGTCAGGTGGGTGATGCCGGTACCGACGGTCGCCATCACCTTCTCGCCCATGGTCGCCAGACCGATGACGATGCCGATGCCGCCCAGCGGCAGTATCCACCAGGCGATGGAGGACTGACCGGTGATCTGGCCGGCGCTCTCAACGGTGGAGACCACGGCGGAGAGGGGACCGATGGCGTTGGCCACGTCGTTGGAGCCGTGGGCGAAGGCCATGGCACAGGCGGTGATCACCATCAGGATGCCGAATACCTTCTCCACGTTGGCGAAGTGCATCTTGTTGTCATCGACCGGGTTGTAGTTCTGACCGCGAATGTAGAACCAGCCGGCGATGGCCACGGCCACAGAGATGCCCACGGAGAGCAGGATCCCTTCGCCGTTGCTCAGGTGCAGACCGACGTGGGACAGCCCCTTCTTGATGGTCACCAGGCAGATCACCAGGGAGGTGAGGAACATGTAGAAGGGCACGTAACGCTTGGCGTTGGCCAGGGGATCATCGGTGTTGAAGATGAGCTTCTGCACGCTGATGAACATGAAGTAGGCGATGACTCCGGACAGGGCCGGCGTGACCACCCAGGAGCCGACGATGCCGCCGAACTTGCTCCATTGCACCGCTTCCGGGCCCACGCTCACCACGGCGAAGCCGACGATGGCGCCGATGATGGAGTGGGTGGTGGAGACGGGCCAGCCGAAGTAGGAGGCCAGGATCAGCCAGAGACCGGCCGCCAGCAGGGAGGCAATCATGCCCAGCACCAGGATATCCGGGCTGTCGGTGAAGGCTGTGGTGTCTATGATGCCATTGCGTATGGTCGCAGTGACCTCACCACCGGCCAGGTAGGCCCCGGCGAACTCGAAGATCATGGCGATGATGATGGCCTGACGAATGGTCAGGGATTTGGTGCCGACCGATGTGCCCATGGCATTGGCGACGTCATTTGCGCCTATGCCCCAGGCCATCAAAAAGCCGAACAAGGCCGCCACGAGCACCAGAGTGGTGCCGTAATTCGCGATAATGTCCATTAGTAATTTTTACCCAGTCAGTCGATTAGGAACGAGCCAGCATCAGTTCCAGACGGGCGCCTACACGCTCAGCCTGATCCGCCAGATCACCTACCCATTCGAGGATCTTGTACAGAAAAATAACGTCGATCGGGTTGTAGTTGTGCTCCAGGGTCTGGAGTTTCTGCCGCAAACCAATCTGCATGGTGTCAGTATCGTCCTCGATCAGATCCAGTTGATGGATCATCTCGGCAACCATCTCCACTTCACGTCCCTTGAAGCCGGTCTCGAGCAGCTCATCGAGTTCTCCGATGGCTTTCTCGGCTTGGGCGGTCGCATCGATACAGCGTTTGAGATAGGCCATGACGTCGGCACGCATCTCGGAGGGGAATTCCATATGACGGCCCAGCATGCGGCCGGAAATATCCTTGGCACGGTTGGCTATCTTGTCCTGTTGGGTCAAAAGCTCCAGCAAGTCGGTGCGCGCCACCGGCAGAAACAGGCCACGGGGCAGTTTCAGACGAATCTCGCGCTTGAGGATGTCGGCTTCCTTTTCCAGCTGGGAGATCTGCTGGCGGATCCGCTCTGCATCGTCCCAACGACCATCGGCGATGGCGTCAAAGAAGGGGATAAGCTGCTGGGAACACTCGTGAACTTTCACTATGTGCTTTTGCAGCGGCTTGATGGGTGACTTGGCAAAAAGGCCCAAAATAGTATTTACTGGCATGGTCAAACCTGTGTCGGTGAAAAAACACTCGATACGATTCTATGAGGCGCGCATGGTAACCGAACTGCGCGACCAATAAAACAGCGAACTTCATCTTAACGTCACGCAGGCATTATATCCGCGGCCTGTGGCCATCGCCTCCCCCAACACCCTTTTCGCCCGGAAAACCTATGCAAACCGAGATTGAAATCAAATTCCTCGTCGCCGATCCCGCCCTCGGCGACCCCGCCGACAGCATGGCGAACAAGCTGGATATCTTTTTGAATTCACTCACTATTGTCTCTCACTCCGAGGTTGAGCTCGGCAACATCTATTTCGATACCCGGGACCTGGCCCTGCGCCGGCTCGACATGGGGCTGCGCATTCGCCGCAGCGATGATCTTGCCGAACAGACCATCAAGTGCCGGGGGGAGGGGCTGGGCGGCTTGCACGCCAGGCCCGAATACAACGGGCCGGTGCGAGGGGAACGCCCCTGCCTGGCGGATTTTCCCGCCAGCATCTGGCCGCAAGGAGAGGATCTGGCCGCGTTGCAGGTGGCCCTGGTGCCCCAGTTTCGGACCGATTTCCTGCGCCGCCACTGGCTGATCGCCTGGCAGGGGGCCGAGATAGAGCTGGCCTGGGACAGGGGGGAGATAGTCGGCCAGGAGGGGCGCGAGGCCATCGACGAGCTGGAACTGGAACTCAAGAGCGGCTCGCCGGCGGCCCTGCTCGCCCTGGCAGAGCGCCTGGGGGCCATGCCCGGGTTGCGGCTGGGGGTACAGTCCAAGGCGCAGCGGGGCTATCGGCTGGCCGGACTCGGCAAGGCCCTGGTGGCCAGGGTCTTGCCGCAGCCAGGCGATCTCGATGCACTCTCGCCGCGCCAACGGATACAGCTGGGGCTGGAGCAGTGGCAACATCACGAGCAGATCTGTGCGCTGCAACAAGATATGAGCGCCTGGCCCGACCTGGTGGCGGGTCTGGCATTGATAGGCCAGGCAGTGGCGCACAGCGTCGCCATGGGCGAGCCGGCCCCCGAGTGGGGCAAGGAGATGGCGCCGCTGCTGGCCGAGCTGGCACAGCTCGATGAGGCGGGGCGCCGCCGCTGGCTGGCCCGGGCCGATTATGTGGTGTTGCAGCTCGCCATCATCGCCTGGTTGCGGCAATAGGTCAGCGCCGGCCGCAGGCGAGGGCGGGGTAAAAGCAGCGCGGGGCCTTGGGCCCCGCGCTTTGCTTTCCGAGTCCGGCGCTCAGCGCACCTGGGTATAGATCCGGGCCGTGCTGATGACGGGGTCGCTGCCCTGACAGGTCTGAGCGAGGGGGGCCTGCTCGCAGGGTTGACCATTGACCTCGATGCAGAAGTCGAAGCGGGTCTGGCCCTTGAGGGCCTGATGGCTCTTGTTGAATTCGGTCGCTTGCCACTGCCAGCGGGAGAGCGCCTCGATGGCGGCGTCGGAGAAACGCTCATCACTGCGCGAGACGATGCGCACCTGGGCGGCCTCGCCGGTCGGGGTGATCAGGTACTCCAGGGTGGCGCAGCCCATCTCGGCGGCGGCGACCGCGTCCCTGGGATAGCGGGGCTCTATCTTGCGGCTGGCTTGCCAGTGGGCGGCAATCTCGGCGGGGGTGCTCAGCGCTCTGGGGCCGAGATCCAGGGGGGGAGACTGCTGGCTGCAGGCGCAGACCATCAGGGTGGCGGCGCTTAGAAACAGGCTTCTCATCATGTGCATTTGCTTCCCTTCGTGGGCCAGGCCCTGCTTATCACTTTGATTATTAATAAAATATTAGGCTGCGATTGAAAACCTTTTACGGCAAAAAATGTTAAAAAAAACCGCCGTGGCGGTTTTTTCAACACTGAATGCATCAGTAATAGCCGGGGTCGCTCTTGCTGGGCCGGGTCTTGAAGCGACGATGGAGCCACATGTACTGCTCGGGGGCCTGGCGCACGGCGGCTTCTATCTCCCGGTTGGCCCGGGTGGCGTCCGCCACCTCGTCACCGCTGGGGTAGTCGGTCAGCGGCGCGCCAATGTGCAGCTCATAACCATGGCGGGTGCGGATGTTGTAGCAGGGCAGGGTGACGCTGTTCTTGACCCGGGCCAGGGTGGCGGTGCCGGTGATGGTGGCGGCTTGCTCCACCGCGAAGTAGGGCACGAACACGCTGGCATGGCTGCCATAGTCGTGATCCGGCGCGTACCAGAGGGCGTCGCCGTTGCGCAGGGCCTTGATCATCCCCTTCACGTCGGTGCGATCCACCAGGTATTTGTTGGAGGCGCAGCGCCCGTGGTACTGGGCATATTCCAGCACGGGATTGGTGTTGGGACGATAGACGCCGACCCCGGGCCGCACCAGGCCGAAGCAGCGGGCATTGAGTTCCAGGGTCAGGAAATGGCAGGAGAGCAGCAGCATGCCCTGGCCCCGGGCCACGGCGTCCTGCACATGCTCCTCCCCCTTGACCGTCATCAGCTGGCGCATGCGCCAGTCGGGCCAGAACCAGGCCATGCCCACCTCGAAGATGGCGCAGCCCACGCTCTCGAAGTTCTGCCTGAGCAGGGCTTCACGCTCATCGCGGCTGAGCTCGGGCAGGGCCAGCTCCAGATTGCGGCGGGCAATCTTGACACGGGATTTCAATACGTTGCGGGCCAGGGTGCCGAGCTGGCGACCGAGCCACATCTGGCTGCGCCAGGGCAGCAGCACCAGCAGCCAGAGCAGGCCCAGGCCAAGCCAGCTGCCCCAGTAGCGGGGATGAAACAGCCTTGGGGTGAGGCGGGGAACATTGTCTTGGGCCATGAAGAGTCTCTCGCTCGCAGATGCACACTAGGGGAGCCCAACCGGCACGGGGGATGGCTGCCCGTGCGAATGGGTCACTCGCAATCGGGGGATTCTAGCCGAAAAGCCGTGCCGCTGGCGAATGGTGCGCCCCATGGCTTTTTTAACACGGCGCCGGAGAGTGTGATAAAATCCCCTGCTGATTTTTCAGGTTTTGAGAGTCGATACAGATGAAGATCACCCTGCCCGATTTTGAAAAAGCCCGCGTCCTGGTCGTCGGCGATGTCATGTTGGATCGCTACTGGCATGGCCCCACCGGTCGTATCTCCCCGGAGGCGCCGGTACCCGTGGTCAAGGTGGAGCACATAGAGGAGCGCCCGGGTGGCGCGGCCAACGTGGCGCTCAACTCGGCTGCGCTCGGCGCCCACGCCGTGCTGCTGGGCCTGACCGGGCAGGATGAGGCCGCCGACGCGCTGGCGGGCCAGATGGCCGGGGTCAAGGTCGCCTGCGACTTCGTGCGCCTCGGCGATTACCCCACCATCACCAAGCTGCGGGTGCTGTCCCGCAACCAGCAGCTGCTGCGCCTCGATTTCGAGGAGGGCTTCCACGCCGTCGACCCTGCCCTGCTGATGAGCAAGGTGGAGCAGGCACTGCCCCAGGCCGATGTGATGATCCTCTCCGACTACGGCAAGGGCGCGCTCAACGACGTGCCCGGCATGATAGCCCGCGCCCGCGCCGCCGGCATTCCCGTGCTGGTGGACCCCAAGGGGACGGATTTCGAGAAGTACCGTGGTGCCACCCTGCTCACCCCCAACATGTCCGAATTCGAGGCCGTGGTGGGCAAGGTGAAGAGCGAGCAGGAGCTGGTCAGCCGCGGCCTGGCGCTGGTGGAGCGCTTCGAACTGGATGCCCTGCTGGTGACCCGTTCCGAGAACGGCATGACCCTGATCCGCGCCGGCCAGGATGAGCTGCACCTGCCGGCCCAGGCCCACGAGGTGTATGACGTGACCGGTGCCGGTGACACCGTTATCTCCACCCTGGCCACCGCCCTGGCCGCGGGCAAGAGCCTGGACGAGGCCTGCGCCCTGGCCAACACCGCCGCCGGTATCGTGGTCGGCAAGCTGGGCACCTCCACCGTCAGCCCGGTCGAGCTGGCCAATGCTCTTTACAACGAGCACGAGACCGGCTTTGGCTTGCTCTCCGAGCAGCAGCTCAAGATTGCGGTCGATGCCGCCCGCCGCCGCGGCGAGAAGGTGGTGATGACCAATGGCTGCTTCGACATACTGCACGCCGGTCACGTCTCCTACCTGGCCAACGCCGGCAAGCTGGGGGACAGGCTGATCGTCGCGGTCAATACCGACGAGTCGGTGCGCCGCCTCAAGGGGCCGGGTCGTCCGGTCAACCCGACCGAGCGCCGCATGGCGGTGCTGGCGGCCCTGGGCGCCGTGGACTGGGTCGTGCCCTTTGGCGAAGACACTCCCCAGCGGCTCATCGCCGAGATCCTACCAGACCTCTTGGTCAAGGGCGGTGACTACCAGCCCGAAGAGATCGCCGGTTATGACGAGGTGACCGCCAACGGTGGCGAGGTGCGGGTCCTCAACTTCGAGGATGGCTGCTCCACCAGCGACATCATCAAGACCATCCGCGAGCGCGGATGAGTCAACCAGACCCGGCCCCGGCCGGGTTTTTTTATGACCCGCTTTTATCAAGGAGAGAGGACGTGAGCGATGAGCGAGAGTGACACCGGCCTGCTGGCACTGACCCCGCCCTACTATGCGGTGATCTTCAGCTCCCTGCGCCGGGAGGGGGATGCGGGATATGGCGCCATGAGCGAGCAGATGGTCGCCCTGGCCCGGGAGCAGCCGGGGTTTCTGGGGATGGAGTCGGCCCGGGACGGGCTCGGCATTACCGTCTCCTATTGGCAGAGTCTGGACGCCATCCGCCAGTGGAAGGGGCAGGTCGACCACGGTGTGGCCCAGCGGCGGGGGCGTCAGGACTGGTACAGCGCCTATCGGGTGCGCATTGCCCTGGTGGAGCGGGAATATGGCATGGCGTGACGCATCCGGCCAAACCTGACCAGTAGAGAGACAAAAGGCGACCCTGGGGTCGCCTTTTCACTCGGAGGAGCCGGATCAGTAGCTGCGGTTGCTGCTCTTGGGGGCATCCGCCGGGGCCAGCATCAGCCCCTGGTTGATCTCCTCTATGTCCTTTTGCTCCAGCACGCCGGCGGCCTGCTTGAGGCTGAGGATGCTGAGGATGTAGTCATAGCGCGCCTCGGAGAGTTTCTGTTTGGCTTCATACAGCTTGCGGGTGGAGTCGAGCACGTCGACTATGGTACGGGTCCCCACCTCGTAACCGGCCTCGGTCGCCTTCAGGGCGCTCTCGGCGGAGATGACGGACTGGCTGTAGGCGCGGACCGAACCGATGCTGGCGTTGACGTTGTTATAGGAGGAACGCACGCTGCTCTGCACCGAGCGGAAGCTGCGCTCCAGCTGTTCGCTGGCGGCGACATAGTTGTACTGGGCCTGCTTGACCTGGGAGCTGGTCGCGCCACCACTGTAGAGCGGCAGCGAGAAGGTGAGCCCGACGTTGGCCTGATGGGTGTTGCCGTCCGAGTTGATGTTCTCGTTCTTGTAGTCGTAATAGCCGGTGCTGAGGCCAGCGCCCAGATCCAGGGTGGGCTCATGACCGGTCTTGGCCAGATCGATCTGCTCCTTGGCGATGTCCTTGCCGATGCGGGCGCTGTGCAGCTCCAGGTTCTTGTCCAGGGCCAGTTCCAGCCATTTGTCGGAGGCAAAGGCGGTCTTCTGCGGCGTGAAGCGCTCGGTGTTGAGCACGTCCAGGTTGCGGTGATCGACCCCGGTCAGCTCGCGCAGGACTTCGTAGCTGTTGTCCAGGGTGTTCTCGGCGCTGATCTCGTCGGCCAGGGCCTGGTCGCGGGAGGCTTCCGCTTCATGCACGTCCGTGATGGCGGTCAGACCCACCTCGAAGCGCTGTTGGGTCTGTTCCAGTTGACGCTCGACCGCCGCCTTGTTGGCGCGCACGAACTCCAGGGTGTCCTGGGCCTTGAGCACATCGAAGTACGCCTGGGAGGTACGCACCATCAGTTGCTGCACCGTCAGGTTATAGGCGACGTCGGACTGGGTGGCGCTCTTCTCGGTCAGGTCAAGATTGACCCAGTTGCTGCGACGATAGATGGACTGATCCAGCGACAGGCTGCCGGTGGCATTGCTGTTGGTCTGGGTGTCGTTCTTGTTGTCCAGGTAGTTGAGCCCGGCCCCGAGGTTGATTTGCGGCAAGAGGGTGGCGCGGGATTCGTTGATCTTCTCGAAAGCCTGATCGCGAACGGCCTTGGACTCCAGCAGCTGGGTATCTTTCTGCTGCGCCTGGGTATAGATGTCGAGCAAGTTTTCAGCTTGGGCACTGGCGCTGAGGCCGAGCAGGACCATGACTGACAGGAGTGTTCTGTTCATAGATTCTCTTAACCTTATGTATTAACTCGAAGCTGCCGCTGGATGTAGGAAAGATATTGTCACCAACCAAGCCGGATTTCAGCTTAATCGAGTCAGTATCCGCAAAATTTAACGAAAGCCATCCGGTTCTGGTCGGGGACGCCGGGCAGACGCGGCAGGGGTTTCTCCCTCCAACGCCTAGCCAAATGCCCTGTGACTGCTAAAATCCATCGCTCATCGATGCCGAGCGTGAGTGAATGAATGTTCATTCATGAACTCGGATTTTATGGTCTAACCGGGCCAAGTCAAGCCGACGGGAGTCGCGGATGTCGCAGCAAGCCTTGCCAGAAACCGGCCACTACGGCGTGGAAGATATAAAAATCATTGAAAAATCAGCTGGATATAACGGATTTTTCAAGGTGAATGTCTATCGTTTGCAGCACAGGTTATTTGCTGGGGGCTGGAATGAGCCCATAGTGCGCGAGCTGTTCGAGCGTGGCCATGCCGCCGCTCTTTTGCCTTATGACCCGGTTCGGGACGAGATCGTGCTGGTGGAGCAGTTTCGCATCGGCGCCATCGAGACCAGTCCCACCCCCTGGCTGCTGGAACTGGTGGCCGGCATCATAGATGAAGGGGAGACCGCCGAGGCCGTGGTGCGGCGCGAGGCGGTGGAAGAGGCGGGCATCGAGGTGGGTCGCTGCGAACACGCCATCAGCTACCTAGTGAGCCCGGGTGGCAGCACGGAGCGCATCGAGGTCTTCGTGGGCGAGGTGGATGCCAGCCAGGCCGAGGGGATCCACGGTCTGGCGGAGGAGGGGGAAGACATCAGGGTGCACAGGGTGAGCCGCGAACAGGCCTATACCTGGCTCAAGGAGGGGCGCATCGACAACGCCGCCTCCGTCATCGCCCTGCAATGGCTGGCCCTCAACCATGGCGAGCTGCGCGCCCGCTGGCTGGCGGAGCGCTGAGGTGGCGCCTGTTCAGACCCAAGTCAGGTGCGGTGTGCCTGACTGGATCACCTGGCCGCGCCTTCGCGAGACCCGTGACCCTTGGACCCTGATTGATGGAGCCGCGATATGCCATTAGTTCAGAGCCCGATGAAGCGTTATGTGCCTGATTTGATGTCCTTGCAGCGTACCTGCGGGGTGAATTATCCATGGACCCTGATTGATGGAGCCGCGATATGCCATTAGTCCAGAGCCCGGTGAAGCGTTATGTGCCTGATTTGATGTCCTTGCAGCGTACCTGCGAGGTCAATTACATGGCACTGATGAAACTGCTGCCCCCCGGCGGCAGCGTGGGGGCGGAGCGACGCTATCAGGTGGGCAACGGCCTGCAGTTCCAGCTCACCGTCAGCGAGGAGAGCCGCTTCACCAGCCAGGTGATCCTGGCCCAGCACAACCCCGAATTGCCGAGCTACTTGCAGGCCCGGATAGAGATTCGTTTGTATCACGATGTGCGGATGGCGGAAGTGTGTGCGGCGCAACAGATTTCCAGGTTGCAACCACGTTATGATTACCCCAATACAAAAATGCACCAGCGGGATGAAAAAGAGCAGGTAAATCTGTTCCTCGCCGATTGGCTCAAGTTTTGTCTCAGACACGGCACCAGCCTGATTAACATCCTCTAGTCGAACCCATAAAAAAGAAGCGTGATTTTGGACACAGAGCTACCTCAGGCGCCCGACGGCAGTGTGCGCCTGTTACAGATTACCGACACCCATCTCTTTGCCAGCGGCGAAGGCAGCCTGCTGGCCGTGCGAACCGCAGACAGCCTGGCCGCCGTGCTGGACCAGGTGCGTGTCAACGCGCACCCGTTCGATCTCATCCTCGCCACCGGGGATCTCTCCCAGGATCACAGCCCGGAATCCTATCAGCGCTTCGCCGCCATGATGGCCACCCTGGCCCGCCCCATCTACTGGTTGCCCGGCAATCATGACGACGGCCCCCTGATGACCGAATACCTCCACGCGGCCGGGATCAGCGAAGCCAAGCAGCTGGTGGGGGATCACTGGCAGGTGATCCTGCTGGACACCCAGGTGCGCGGCAAACCCCACGGCGTGCTCGGCGATCACCAGCTGGCCGTGCTGGATCAGGCCTTGCGTCAGCACCCAGAGCGCCATGTCCTCATCGCCCTGCACCATCAGGCGGTGCCGGTGGGCTGTGCCTGGCTGGATCAGCACAATCTCAAGAATGCCGACGATCTCTTCGCCGTGCTGGCCCGCCATCCCCAGCAGAAGACCATCTTGTTCGGCCATGTGCATCAGGAGTTTGACGAGGTGCATCGCGGGGTGAGGCTGATCGCCAGCCCCTCCACCTGCATCCAGTTCAAGCCGCTCTGTGATGGTTTCACGCTCGACGAGTCCGGCCCGGGCTGGCGCTATCTCACCCTGCATCCGGATGGTCGCATCGCCAGCCAGGTGTGGCGCCTGCCGCTGGGGCAGTTCGTGCCAGACCCCGATGCCACCGGGTATTGAGGAGCAGCCATGATGCCCGTCCTGCTCTATCTGCACGGTTTCAACTCCTCGCTTGGTTCGGGCAAGGCGCAGCAAGGGAGGAGGCCTGCATGAAGCCTGCTCTCCTGTATCTGCACGGTTTCAATTCCTCACCAGGTTCCGCCAAGGCGCAGCAAGGGAGGAGGCCTGCATGAAGCCTGCTCTCCTGTATCTGCATGGTTTCAATTCATCCCCCGGTTCCGCCAAGGCGCAGCAGATGGCCGCCTGGGTGGCCGAGCACAGGCCCGATATCGAGGTGGTGATCCCGGCCCAGCCCAGCACGCCGGCCGCCGCCTGGTCTGCCATCGAGCAGGCCATCGCCGACCTGAAGGCCCGTCACGGCAGCGCGCTGCGGCTCGGCGCCGTGGGCAGCTCTCTCGGTGGCTTCATGGCGACGAGAGTCAGTGAGCTGCATGGCTGCCGCGCCGCCCTCATCAACCCGGCGGTGCGCCCGCACGAGCTGCTCTGCGACTACCTCGGTCCCCAGACCAACCCCTACAGCGGCGAGCGTTATGAGCTGCTGCCTGAGCACATGGACGAGCTGCGAGCGCTGGCGGTGCCGGTGACCGCTCCCGAGCGGCTCTGGGTGCTGCAACAGCAGGAGGACGAGGTGCTCGACTATCGCAAGGCGCTGGACGAATACCGCTTTGCCCGCCTCTCCCTGGAGTGCGGTGGCGACCACGCCTTCACAGGCTTCGAGCGCTACCCCGCCCAGATCGTCCGCTTCCTCGGGCTCTAGCCGTGCAACCGCCGTTGGCCGCCTTCCTCGAACAGGTGCTGGCCACGGCACAGGCGGGGCTCACCTACTCCCAAGATCCCTTCGATATCGCCCGCTTCGAGGCGCTGCGAAACGCGGCTGCCACGCTTATCGCCAGCCAGAGCGAGCTGGCGCCCGAAGCCATCGCCGACTGGATCGCCCTGGATAACGGTTATCCCACCCCCAAGCTGGATGTGCGGGCGTTTATTCAGAACGATGACGGCCATCTCCTGCTGGTGCAGGAGCGTAGCGACGGGCTCTGGACCCTGCCCGGCGGCTGGTGCGATATCGGCGACTCGCCAGCGGCTGCCGTGGTGCGCGAAGTGGTGGAGGAGACCGGCCTCGCCTGCCGGGCGGTGCAACTGCTGGCCCTGTTCGACAAGCTCAAGCATCCCCATCCTCCGCAACTGCCCCATGCCCACAAGGCCTTCTTCCTGTGCGAGGTGACCGGCGGCGCTCTGCTCAGCGAGACCGACGAGACCCGGGGCGCGGCCTACTTCCCCATCGACGCCTTGCCCCCGCTCTCCTGTCACCGGGTGGTGGCGTCCCAATTGCACAGTCTTCACGACCATGTGCGGCAGGGGCGGCGTCATACCCTGTTCGACTAGACGGCTGACAAGGCGTCATCCGTCCCATGCCGCATGGCCGGCAAGGGGGCACCATAGGGCTGGGCCAGACCATGGCCGGATGGTGAGCCTCTCCCGGGGCCTCCTCTCCGGTCTGGATCACCCTTTGCCACCGCCCTATTTGTCCAAGGCCCTCCCAGCGAGTAAGATCCCCCCCAAACGTCAATTCGCAAGGCCCTCCATGTCCACTCAATACAATGCGGATGCCATTGAGGTCCTCAATGGCCTCGAACCGGTGCGTCGTCGCCCCGGCATGTACACAGACACCACCCGGCCCAATCACCTCGGCCAGGAGGTCATCGACAACAGCGTCGACGAGGCGCTGGCGGGTCACGCCCGCAATCTGGAGGTGATCCTGCACGAGGACCAATCCCTCGAGGTGATCGACGACGGTCGCGGCATGCCGGTCGACATTCACCCGGAGGAAGGGGTCTCCGGCGTGGAGCTGATCCTCTGCAAGCTGCACGCGGGGGGCAAGTTCTCCAACAAGAACTACCAGTTCTCCGGTGGTCTGCACGGGGTGGGGATCTCTGTGGTGAACGCCCTCTCCGATCGGGTCGAGGTGACGGTGCGTCGCGACGGCCAGGTCTACGACATCGCCTTCGAGCGCGGCGACAAGGTGCAGGAGCTCACCATCACAGGCACCTGCGGGCGCCGCAACACCGGCACCCGGGTGCGCTTCTGGCCAGAGGCGCGCTACTTCGACTCGCCCCGCTTCTCTGTCTCCAAGCTCGAGCACCTGCTCAAAGCCAAGGCCGTGCTCTGCCCCGGCCTCACCATCAAGTTCCTCGACAAGAACACCGGCATCAAGCTGGAGTGGTGCTACGAAGATGGCCTCAAGGATTACCTGATCGATGCGGTCAAGCAGTTCACCTGCCTGCCGGAGCAGCCCTTCGTCGGCGCCTTCAGCACGGATCAATCGGCGGTGGACTGGGCCCTGTGCTGGTTGCCGGAGGGGGGCGAGTGCCTCGCCGAATCCTATGTGAACCTGATCCCCACTGCGCTCGGCGGCACCCACGTCAACGGCCTGCGCCAGGGCCTGCTGGACGCCATGCGCGAGTTCTGCGAGTTCCGCAACCTGTTGCCGCGCGGGGTCAAGCTCACGCCGGAAGATATCTGGGATCGCTGCGCCTACATCCTCTCGGTCAAGATGCAGGATCCCCAGTTTGCCGGTCAGACCAAGGAGCGGCTGTCGTCCCGTCAGAGCTCGGCCTTCGTGTCGGGTGTGGTGAAGGATGCCTTCAGCCTTTACTTAAACAGCAACACCGAGCTGGCGGAGCAGATCGCCGAGATCTGTATCAGCAGCGCCCAGCGCCGGATGCGCGCCGCCAAGACGGTGGTGCGCAAGAAGATAACCCAAGGCCCGGCCCTGCCCGGCAAGCTGACCGACTGCAACTGTGCCGACCCCATGCAGGGTGAGCTGTTCCTGGTGGAGGGTGACTCCGCGGGCGGCAGTGCCAAGCAGGCGCGGGATCGCGAGTTTCAGGCCATCATGCCGCTGCGCGGCAAGATCCTGAACACCTGGGAGGTGGAGGCCGGTCAGGTGCTCGCCTCGCAGGAGGTGCACGACATCTCTGTGGCCATAGGCCTGGATCCCGATTCCGAGGATCTCAGCGGCCTGCGCTACGGCAAGGTGTGCATCCTCGCGGATGCGGACTCGGACGGTCTGCACATCGCCACCCTGCTCTGCGCCCTGTTCGTGAAGCACTTCCGCGCGCTGGTCAATCAGGGCCACGTCTATGTCGCCATGCCGCCCCTCTACCGGATCGATATCGGTAAAGAGGTCTTCTACGCCCTCGACGAGGACGAGAAGAACGGCGTGCTGCAGCGGGTTGAGGCCGAGAAGAAGAAGGGCAAGGTGATGGTGACCCGATTCAAGGGGCTGGGTGAGATGAACCCGAAACAGCTGCGGGAAACCACCATGGATCCCAATACCCGCCGCCTGGTGCAGCTCACCATGGGCGAGCTGGAGGAGGGGGACGAGACCCTGCAACTGATGGATATGCTGCTGGCCAAGAAGCGCGCCCCGGATCGCCGTGAGTGGCTGGAAGAGAAGGGCAACCTCGCCATCATCTAAAGCGAGTCGCAAGTACCCCACCCCGGCCCTCCCCTTCGCAAGGGGAGGGGGCCAAGCCTCTCCTCCCCCTCATGGAGGGGGGAGGTTGGGATGGGGTCTTGTGATTCACCGTCGGCCGCCAGCCGACCCGCATTTCCGGCGTGCCCTCTGAGGGCGCGCCATAGCAAGAGAAAAACATATGAGTGATGCTATCGAGCTCAGTCTGGACGGGGTAGAGCGCCAGCCCATGCGCGCCTTCACCGAGCAGGCTTACTTGAACTACTCCATGTACGTCATCATGGACCGGGCCCTGCCCCATATCGGCGATGGCCTCAAGCCCGTGCAGCGGCGCATCATCTACGCCATGAGCGAGCTGGGGCTCTCCGCGCTCTCCAAGCACAAGAAGTCCGCCCGTACCGTGGGTGACGTGCTGGGTAAGTACCATCCCCATGGCGACAGCGCCTGTTATGAAGCCATGGTGCTGATGGCCCAGCCCTTCTCCTACCGCTACCCGCTGGTGGACGGTCAGGGCAACTGGGGTGCGCCGGACGATCCCAAATCCTTCGCCGCCATGCGTTACACCGAGGCGCGGCTGTCGCGCTTCTCCGAGCTGCTGCTCTCCGAGCTCGGCCAGGGCACGGTGGAGTGGACGCCGAACTTCGACGGCACCATGAAAGAGCCGGTGGTGCTGCCCGCCCGCCTGCCGCACATACTGCTCAACGGGGTGACCGGTATTGCGGTGGGGATGGCAACCGACATTCCGCCCCACAACGCGCGGGAAGTGGCTCTTGCCTGTGCCGAGCTGCTGGACAACCCCAATGCGGGGCTGGATGTGCTGATGACGCACATTCAGGGGCCGGACTATCCGACCAACGCCGAGATCATCACGCCCCGGGACGACATACGCAAAATCTACGAGACCGGCAAGGGCTCCATCAAGCAGCGGGCGGTGTGGAGCGAGGAGGATGGCGACATCGTCATCACGGCGCTGCCCCATCAGGCCTCAGGCGCCAAGATCATGGAGCAGATCGCCGCCCAGATGGTGGCGAAGAAATTGCCCATGGTCACCGACCTGCGGGATGAATCGGACCACGAGAACCCGACCCGTCTGGTGATCATTCCCCGCTCCAACCGGGTGGATGTGGAGGGGCTGATGGCCCACCTGTTCGCCACCACGGATCTGGAGAAGAACTACAGGGTCAACCTCAACATACTGGGGCTGGACAACCGCCCCCAGGTGAAGACCCTCAAGATGATCCTCTCCGAGTGGATCGTCTTTCGCCGCGAGACGGTGCGCCGCCGTCTGCAATATCGCCTCGACAAGGTGCTGGCTCGCCTGCACATCCTCGAAGGCTTGCTGGTCGCCTACCTCAACATCGACGAGGTGATCGAGATCATCCGCACCGAGGATGAGCCGGGCAAGGTGATGGTGGAGCGCTTCAACATCAGCGAGACCCAGGCCGAGGCGATCCTCGAGCTCAAACTGCGCCATCTGGCCAAGCTCGAAGAGTTCAAGCTGCGCGCCGAGCAGGACGAACTGGCCATAGAGCGCGACAAGCTCGAACTGCTGCTGGGCTCCGAGCGTCGCCTCAACACCCTGCTCAAGAAAGAGCTGCTGGCGGATGCCGAGAAGTACGGCGATGATCGCCGCACCCCGCTGGTGGAGCGTGCCACCGCAGTGGCCCTGACCGAAAAAGAGCTCACCCCGAGCGAGCCGGTGACCGTCATTCTGTCCGACAAGGGCTGGGTGCGGGCCGCCAAGGGCCACGAGGTGGACGTGGAAGGCCTCTCCTACAAGGCGGGGGATGGCTATCTGGCCCACGCCTGCGGGCGCAGCAACCAGCAGGCGGTCTTCCTCTCTAGCCTGGGTCGCACCTATTCGCTGGAGGCGCACACCCTGCCTTCCGCCCGCAGTCAGGGGGAGCCGCTCACCGGCCGCTTCGCCCTGGGGGCGGGGGAAGAGGTACGCCATCTGGTGATGGGCAACGAGGGCGAGCCTTATCTCATCGCCAGTGACGCCGGTTACGGCTTCGTCTGCAAATATGACGACCTGATTGGCAAGAACAAGAACGGCAAGGCGCTGCTGACGGTGCCGGAAGGGGGCCTGGTGATGGCGCCCCAGAAGATTGGCTCGCCAGAGACCGATCTCTGCATGGCCATCTCCAACGAGGGCCGCATGCTGCTGTTCCCGCTGAGCACACTGCCGGTGCTCGGCAAGGGCAAGGGCAACAAGCTGATCAGCATTCCGTCGGCGCGGGTCAAGGCACGGGAAGAGTTTATGGTGATGGCCGCCATTATCCCGCAGGGGCAATATGTCACCCTGTTTGCCGGCAAGCGCAAGCTGACCCTCAAGCCCTCGGATCTGGACTACTACCGTGGCGAGCGCGGTCGCCGTGGTGCCAAGCTGCCCCGCGGTTTGCAGCGGGTGGACAGGATAGAGATTGAACCCGCCGCCGGTGCCGAGCCTGCAACTGGGGAAAATCAGGAAGGGTAAGAACGTACTACCAAAAGAAAGGAGTGATATAATCGCTCCTTTCTTTTCTAAATTCAGGTGACCGGGGACAAAGAAAGGTATTCATCCTTAACCCATCCATAAATCCCTTGCTTACTGATATAAGCCCAGCTTCCCTCTACTTTATATAGCAAGACAAAATCCCCTTTTATAAGTCTTGTCGCAATATATGATGACGTATTTGGCTTCGTACGGACATTCAATTTCAAGGGTATAACGTATCTGATAAGTAATTACTAGACTTCGATTCGGTCACTTTTTCTTCATGATTTCTTGGCGTGGATAATGTTGATGAAGTCGATGGAGTAGCTAATTGGTAGTTATGTGTGTTTATACGGCATGTTTTACTCCATGAAATGCATGAATTTCCACATAGTTGCCCCTTCTTGCAGTTTTTGGCATGGACCGGGCTGATCAGCAATAGAAACAATGACAGTAATGTAATGGTATTTTTCATGGTTACTCTTTCATTATAGCTTCGGTGGCTAGATACATTTTTATAATATATGTTTGAGAAATTGTCGCTTTGCTTTATACAGTAAGAGAGTTTAATGATTAATATTAATTGTCGAAGGCTAACACCATAAAGTGATACTTTATCGTGATCTAGATCTGCTTTTATGTCTCGCACCAAATTATTCTTGATAACTGAGTTGGTAAATATAAATGATGTCTGATTCATAAAACGTAATCAGACGATCGCGAAAACAGGTTGTAGGGGAAACTGGGATAGGGGAAAACTGGGATAGGGGAAAACTGGGACACCCACCTTTTTGCCCACCTTTTTGACAGCGGCGTGGTAATCCCCCCATTTTTAGGGGCATTCAAAAGTAGAGGTCATGCAGCCTTTGTCAGATGCTGCTTTGGGGTATAACCATCCAGCGCCATATTGGGCCGCTCATGGTTATAAACCCATAGCCATTGT